>JMMB01000007.1:2400000-3279752 GCA_000686145.1 Peptostreptococcaceae bacterium VA2
TCTATTATTTTTAAAGAAAGTTCATTAAAATCATTATCTTGAATTTCTTCTTTTCTTATTTTTTCATATAATAACATTCCCATATTTAATAATATATTACTCTTTTCTACTTGATAGCCACTTATTTCTTTATTAATCTTTGATTTTTCTTTAATTTCTTCAACTTTTCCTCTACCTTTATCTATACCATCTTGAACTCTTGAAAATCTAGTTCCCATTTTTTCTTGTATATTTTTCATAGTTTCACTCCATCCTACGCTTATTCAAATACGTATAACTTATACCCTATACCTGCTATTACATAGCTATATAAAAATGATCTTATTATAGTTGATATTGCAGGTAATCCTAATGATATAGCTCCCTGATAATTACTAATTTGTATTGAAGATATATTTCCACCTATTAATATGCTACTAAATAAAGCTCCAATTCCCATAAACAAAGCATAATATAAGCTAAAAATTAACACTACATTTTTTTTATCATCTTTATACTTACGTTTTAAATTACATCCTATTACTAAAATAATAAGTGATGATAAAACTACCATAGCTATAAATATAAGCTTTGTATTTAAAAACAAATCAGATCCTAATAAATTAAATATTGAAATTGTATAGCTAGATATTGTTAAAGGTATAAAATTTGCAAATCCCCACATATAAGCAGCTAACTGTGTTAGTACTAAACTTGTACTTATATTTTCTGTATAACCATACATACCAAATTCATATAAATAACTTTTATCAGATAAAGTTATTACACTTAATATTAATATTACAACTATATATCCTAAAAATACTGTACTTATTGCTTTTCTCATAATTCCTAAGTGTATATTATCTTTTTCATAACTTTTCTTAAATCCTATTAGGTAAGTACATAAAAATGCTATTATAAATCCATTAAAAAACATATTCAATGATCTATAACTAACCTCAAAACTCATTTGATACTGCACCATATCAAATGGACTAGCTTTTATTTTATTGAATATACTTAGAACAAATAATATAAATCCATATGTAAGCCCTACTCCTATTGAGTTTAATAATGTGCTTTTAGCATCTGTATTTTCTTTTTTCATAAACAATAAATTAGAAATTGTAAGAGCTAAAATAGGTGCTATAAGCAGTACTAAAACGCCTAAATGGCAACTAATTGCCCCTGCACCTAACATACTAGATGAACTTATATCTATATGACCTAAATTAAGTCCCATAACTATATGTATTGGGTTTATTAACATGCTTATTTCTCTAATTTGTAATCCCATTAGTAATTTAAACATTACTGCTACTATAAATAAAATTAAAATTGAGCAAAGTGAAGTAACTGATGCTTTTTTAAAATTTATATTTTGTAATATGTTCTTTAAACTTTTTGAATCTTTAATTTCGTTTTTCAATAAATTATTTTCTTTTACCTCACTCAAATTATTTCCACAATGTTTACAATAATTACTTTGTTTATTATTTCCTTTATTGCAAATTACACAAGTTGAGTTTTCTAATTTTTTTAGTGTATATTTATTATTTTCTATTTTTTGTACACTAGTTCCATCTTCTTTAACGTAATTTTTATACTTATATTTGTTGTTATCCATATTTCTCCTTCCTTATTTGTTGTCTTTTATATAAGAAAATACAATACAAACTCTAGCACTTAGCTAGAGTTTGTAGTTTATTATTCCTTTTTCTAAGTTATATAGATTAGTAAATCCCTCCATAGAAAGTAAATTACAAGCCGTTATGCTTCTATGGCCACTTCTACAATATACTACTATCTTTTTATTTTTATATTCTTCTATCTCATCTATGTTATATAATAAATCATTTAGTTGAATATTGATTGAATTTGGTATGTTTTTTTCTTCATATTCTTCTTTAGTTCTTATATCTAATAATAATATGTCGTCTTTGATTAATTCTTTTAAGTTTTCATTATTTATATTTATATAATTCATTTATTTCACCTCTATATGTTTTTAGAGTTTATACCCTATATAGCATATATAAAATCATATTTAGAAATTTTTTGATTTATTACTGTTTCATTCCTTTTGATTTTTTTATCATTTTAAATTGTCTTCTTATAAAGAATACTTCCATAGTTATCGCAGCACAACTGATTAATCTTGTAAGCATATCAGTAGTAGTTACTGCGTAATTAAAGAAATACATAATTAATATTAAGTCTATTACTATCATGATTATTTCTATATTTTTTGTCATACTTCCTCCTATTACTTTATAATGTATAATTATAACATAAATTGTGTTTTATTTTGTTTGTAAAATTACAATCCATTCAATAAAAAAAGTGAAAGCTTTAGGAATTAGTCTCCCAAACTTTCACTTTTTTATAATAGTAATTATTTATAAATTATTCTACTGTTATTGCATCTACTGGACAGCCTTCACATGCTTCAACTGTTAATTCTTCTAGTTCTGGGCTTATTTGAGAATCAATAGCTATTGCTAGTCCATCATTATCTATTTCAAATATTTTTGGGCATATTCCTGTACATGCTCCACAACCTATACAAACGTCTTTATCTACAAATGCTTTCATTTTTAAATCCTCCTGATTTTTATCTTTATTAAACTACTTTTGTAGTATATTCTATATTTATCCAAAAAGAGTATATATGAAACATTTTTTTAATTATTATTATTTATTTTTTTATAAATCTCCTGACTTAATTTCTCTAGGCCAAGATAATAATGATTTTTTACAAATTTGTAATTCTTTTACATGAGGGAAATATAAATCACAGAAATAATTATGATAGTTAGCACTCCAAACATATTTATCCCAAACTCTTATATCCTCTTTATAAAGAAACAGCAATTCTTCTATCTTGTTTTTATGTCTAAATAAAAGTTCATGTTGAATTCTTTCAAATTCATACTCATTGTTGCATTGTATGTAATATTTAAATATTGTATTTAAATAATTTAAAAACCATTGTCCATCACTATCAATTAGTACTTTTGTAGTTTGTGGTGCTACTTCATAGTACTTTATATGTTTTTGAAGGGTACTTATTGTGTTTTGATCCATTATAATTCTAGGATAACAAGCTATCTCACTTTCTATGTGATGAGCTTCAAGTAAAGCCGATCCAAACACTATATCTTCATTTATGTAAAAATCACCTATACTGATTCCACCTCTTACAAATAATCCTTCTAGTGATAAATTAAATTGATATTCTGATACATTATCTAGAATTTCCTCTAGTTCTTGTTCTGCATCTCCTTTTATAGGATATGCAACTACCATATTATCTGTAAATATTTTTATTTTTCCATGACTATACTTATTTGGCATTATACACTTTTTATTTTTATTTATCAGGTAGTTGATTTCCCTTAGTAGTCTATTTCCATCTCCAATTTTGCATGACTGTGATATCATTTGTGAAAATCCTAATATGTCTATAGCGCACACTATTGAGTTAACTAACATTGGTTTTTCAGAGTCATATTTTTGTACATTCATATAAACACATCCTTAATTATGTTTTTAGTTTATCCTTATTTAATAGTATACTACAAGCTATAATTATGTAAAATTATAACTTGTAAAAAAATAACCTTATTATATTAAAATACTATATTCATCAAAAAAAATACAGCAAGACTTTTCTCACTGTATTTTTCATATATTTAAATTTTCTTAGAATTCTGCGTTCTTTGGAGTTCTTGGGAATGGTATTACGTCTCTAATGTTTGACATTCCTGTCATATACATTATGATTCTTTCAAATCCTAAACCAAATCCTGAGTGAGTAGCTGTTCCGAACTTTCTAAGTTCTAAGTACCACCAGTAATCTTCTTTGTTTAATCCCATTTCTGCTATTCTTTCTAATAATTTATCTTCTCTTTCTTCTCTTTGAGAACCTCCAACGATTTCTCCAACTCCTGGAACTAATAAGTCCATAGCTCTAACAGTTTTTCCATCTTCGTTCATTCTCATATAGAATGCCTTTATATCTTTTGGATAATCAGTAACAAATACTGGAGCTTTAAATATTTCTTCCGTTAGATATCTTTCATGCTCTGTTTGAAGATCGTCTCCCCATTTAACTGGATATTCAAACTTGTGTCCACTTTCTATTAACATTTCAACTGCTTTAGTATATGAAAGTCTTGTAAATTCAGAACTTACTACATTGTTTAATCTTTCTAATAATCCTTTGTCTACGAAACTATTAAAGAATTCCATTTCTTCTGGTGCATTTTCCATTACGTAGTTTATAACGTATTTTATCATATCTTCAGCTAATTCCATATTGTCTTCTAAGTCAGCAAAACATATTTCTGGCTCTATCATCCAAAACTCTGATGCATGTCTTTGTGTGAATGAATTTTCAGCTCTGAAAGTTGGTCCAAATGTATAAACATTTCTAAATGCAAGAGCCATTATTTCTGCATTTAATTGTCCACTTACTGTTAAGTTAGCTTCTTTTCCAAAGAAATCTTTAGAGTAATCTATTTTTCCTTCTTCAGTTTTAGGAATATCTGCTAAATCCATAGTAGTTATTCTAAACATTTCTCCAGCACCTTCACAGTCACTTCCTGTTATGATTGGAGAATGAGCATATACAAAGTTTCTTTCTTGGAAGAACTTGTGTACAGCAAATGCTGCTAAACTTCTTACTCTAAATACTGCTGAGAAAGTATTACTTCTTGGTCTTAAGTGAGCGATCGTTCTTAAGTATTCTAGAGTATGTCTTTTCTTTTGTAGTGGATATGAACTATCTGATTCACCTTCTACTACTATGTTAGTTGCATGTATTTCAACAGGTTGCTTAGCACCTTCTGTAGAAACTAACTCACCTTCTACTATTATTGATGAACTTATTGGAAGCTTTGTTATTTCCTTGAAGTTTTCTAAGTTTTCTTCACTTAATACTATTTGCATATTTTTAAAGAAACTTCCATCATTTAATTCTACGAACCCAAAGTTTTTAGATGCTCTAGATGTTCTTATCCATCCAGCAACTGCTACCTTTTTTCCTATGTATTCTTCTTTACTTTTGTATAATTCTTTTACTGTTATAAATTGTTTTTGCATTTTTATTCCTCCCTATTTATTTTATATATTATTTATTTCAATTAAAAAAAGCCCTTCATCCCTGTGAAAAGGGACGAAAGACTATTGCTATCGCGGTACCACCCTAATTGTCAAAATTGACCTCTTAGTTAAGCTTAGTGCTTATAGTCTGTAACGGGACTTTCCGTCTAAGCCTACACTCTTAATAGATTTCGGTTAGAAACTCCAAGATGTTATTCAATATAAATTTCGTATTGAGCTTTCACCGTCCTCAACTCGCTAAAACTACCTTTTATATCTACTATTCTCTTCACTGTCTTTATTTTTATATTATTTCGATTATTTAACAAAATTATACCAACTTATAAAATTTAAGTCAATAATTATTTATTTTTCCTTATACGTTATAGATGCAAATATCTTATTTTGTTACTGATTTTTATTAATATTGTTTAATATCTTGAAATTTATTAATAATCCTAATTAGGAGGTGTTTTATTTTGAAGTTTTTAATAGTGTTGCTTATAGTCTTGTCATTTATAGCTCCATCTGTACAAGATGATAAATCAGTCTCTGAAGTTTTTAAAGATGGATTTTATAATTATATAACTTGTTTAGATGATTCTAAAAATTATTTAGTCAAAAATGTTCCAGCTTTTTCTAAGTTATCAAAAATCACTTATGAAAAGTCTTATAACAAAGTAATGAAAAACAGATATTTTGTAAAGCATTTAGTATCCTCAGGTGAAACTTTAGATGATATTATAAAAAGTTATAATACTAACATTGATGATATAGAAAGCTTTAGAAAAGTTGTTTATAAAGAAAATCCACAAGTTATATCTGATGAATATCAAGTACAATCAGGAGAATATTTAACTGTTCCTAGTGAATAGAATTTCAATTTCTAATTATTTTATTCACGCAAACGAGACATTAAATAATATTTTTAATGTCTCGTTTGCGTGAAAATAAACTTCAATTTTACATGAATATATAAAAACTACATATTTATATCAATACTGTATTTTTAAATTTATAAATTAGTAGCAAAAAAGAAAATTATAAATATTATATTAATATAAAAAAATTTATTTAATAATTCAAAGTAATATTTTTCAAAACATATATACAAAAATTATATTTATACATAATTTAAAAATGAATATAATTTTACATGCACTATAAAATTTTTATAAATATGGGAGAGATTAATATTGAAAAAATTTAGCGACAAGTATTCATTAATTAGGTTTTTACATGCGGTTCCTAGAGGTGTTCCTGTAGATGTTTATTTAAATGGTAGCTTATTCTTTAACAGAATATTATTTACACATTTTAGCCCATACATCTATGTACCTGAGGGAACTTATGATGTAAGTGTTTTTCCTACTATGACTAAAGAAAATCCACTTCTTCGTCAAAGTATACAGGTCAAAGATGGTGAACTTTGCACACTTGCTATGACCGGTTATTATAATGACCTTGAACTATTGCTTATACCTGAGGATACAGAATTAGAATCTGAAAACATTTCAAAACTTAGAGTTGTTCATTTATCTCCAAACGTTTTAGATTTAAATATTCTTGCCAATAATAAAATTTTGTTTTCAGATGTTAGTTTTAGAGAAGTTACGGATTATATAGAAATGCTACCACAATTTTACCAAATAGATATAGAGCTTTCTGTAAATAATAGACTACTTAGAAGCAACAGACTTGCTGTAAATAGAAATAGAATTTATACACTTTATATTTTAGGAAATTTTGCTAATTTCCAAGTATTTCAATCTCTAGATGGTGCAGCATTTACAACTCCAGTTGTTACACGCTAATAATTCAAATAAAAAATATGCCTTATAATAACTTAAAAGTTACTATAGGGCATATTTTTACTTATAGTCTACTTCCATCATCAACCCATTCTTTGGCTTCCTCAACGCTGCTTAATGAAGGTACTGATACTTTACTATGCGCTTTTAGTTTATCAATATCAGCCCAAGCAGCAGTTTGTTCACTATTGGTTGGCCTGTGCTTTGTTAACCTGTTATTATTAGCTCCACTTAAAGCTTTTGCTTTTTTACTTTTCAAATTTATCACCTCTTCTTTAGTTTTAACTATTTATTTTATAAAATACTATTTATTCTAGATTATTTGCAATTTGAATTAATGTTTGCGGTAAATTCAACCTCCCATATCCTTCAGATATGTTTGGATAATTATATATATCACTTCTTGTAGCTCCTAACATTAAATATGTTTTTAAGGGCTGAGTAAATAATGAAGTTATACTAAAATCTGTTTGTACATATATATAATCCATTATTAGAGCGAGTACTCCACTTGTAAGGGAGCTACTTACACCAGTTCCGGTTGCTGTATTATAAGAATTTTCTTTATAAGTACCTATAATATCAACCGCAGGAGCTACGATATCAATTGCAGGAGCTACTACATTCATGCCCGCCCTTGTTCTTACACTTCCCCTAGATGATCCTATCCAAATACTATCAGTTTTATCATTATACCCACCTATTGTTATTACATTATCAACTGTTGCAAGCAATGTTATTGTAGCTGTTGAAACTGGGTTTATAAATCTAGTATCTTCAGAGATAAGAGTTTTATTAGGAAGATAAATATCATAAATTCCACTTATAATAAACTCTGGATACAGTCTTAATGTCCAAATCCCTGGTTTTATATTTCTAAGGTTTATTTTTAATTCTTGGGTTGCAGATTGCAACCAAGGATATATAACTCTCATCTCATATGTGGTATCTTCTAAATTAAATTTACCTTTATACAAATAATAATCTGGGGCATATTTAATAGTGTAACTCACCTCTCCTGATGGAGATATTAGCCCTGCACCTATTTTCCCCGGACCACTTAAACATAAATCTATCTCAAGATTTTTTTGGTCCCCCACTTGAATTAGTATATCTTGAGTTTCATTTATATCAGTTATTCTTCCTTCATAATGAATGTCAGTATTTCCTTCATCCCCTGCTCCACCTACTAAAACTATTCCCCAATCGCTAAGTCTATTAAAAGAATCTAGCAGTGTTGCTACTATTGTAGCTCTTGGGTTTGCACCTACAGTTAAATTTACTACCATAAAGCCCTCTGTTGCTTCATAAATATCTACAACATATTTAATAGCTGCTAAAAAATCTGACATTTCATAATTTATTTTACCTGTTTTATAAGTATCTTTATATTCTCTTAATTTTATTATTAAAAGTTCACTATCTATTGCTACACCCTCATAAGCTGAATTTAAATTCCCCCTACCACATGCTATACCTGCTGCCATAGTACCTGTTCCAGTTCTATCTTCACATAAACTTGGGTCATTTTCTTTAATTGCATTGTTAATATCATCTCTAGTAAACTCAGTGCCAAATGCACACCCTTTTGGAGGAGTTCCTTTATTACTTTCCTGATTCCATATAGACATAATTTTACTAGTTCCATCTTTATTAATAAAATCAGGATGTAAATATTCTATTCCTGAATCTATAATTACAATTATTCCTCTTCTACCTGATGCATTGATATTTGGGTTTTTATATATATAATCTGTCCCTGCTGCTGTTCTAACACTTTCTCCTTGTTTTAAATTATCTGTTATTTTTATTAGTGAGCTCATTGGAGACGATCTTTCCCACCATGATATCCCTTTTATATCATTTAATTTACTTTCTTGAAAACCTAAAGGAGGATATATACTAGCTAGTTGATCATTTAAAATAATAAATACTTCTATACCATTGTTTCTTAAGTTATCTTCTAAATCACTAATGTTACCTTGATATATTATAATATAAGATTGTTCCATATTTTAATTTTAACCCCCTTGGTACTTACTTTAGTTGATCAAACATTCCTCTTATATCTAATTCTCCATATCCATAGTTTTGATTTGGATACACAATTTGTGACTCTCTTCTTGCTCCAGCACTTAGATACGTTCTTATCTTTTGAACAAATGCCTTATCTGGATAATTACCATCAACTAAAATGTATTGAAGAAAAAGTGCAACAGCTCCAGACACATATGCTCCTGCTGCTGCTGTTCCTGTTATTTTTGCATACTTATTCCCTGGATATGGAGCTATTATATTAACTCCAGGAGCGACTAAATCTGGTTTACTTAAACTACTTATACTCGGCCCTCTTGATGAAGTCGGCCATATACTACTATTTATAGTGTCATATGCACCTACCGCAATTACATCCTCATATACAGCTGTAAAATTCACAGTGTATGAGGGATCAGTTTGTGTGAATTTAGTTCCTGGTTTTAAAAACACTCTATTTGGTAAATATGCATTATACCTTCCATTAGTTATATAGTTTCCAGTTAATTGTATTTTCCATATTCCTTTTTTAACATTTGTTAATTTTATAAGTGTTACTTGTTGCCCAGAATCTGAAGTTGGATACCTATATGCTATTGAATATCTAGTTCCCTCTAAATCAAATAAGCCCTCTACTAAACCAAAATTTGATACATCAATTTCTTTGCTTGGTTCTCCTGTAGGAGTTATAACTGCAATATTTATTTTATCAGGCCTATCAACCCATAACTCTACTTGTATCTCTTTTTCATCTTCTGCTAACTCTAATTCTATAATTTTTTTTTCACCCTTAAAGTTAATATTGCCTATTGCATGTGTTTGTGTATTACCTTCATTCCCAACACCAGTTACTGTACATACTCCTCTTTTAAAAAAATATTTTTCTGCAAGAACCCTAGCACTTAATCCTAACATTGAGTTACTTCCTATTGATAAATTGACTACACCTGCTATATTAGACCTGTATGTTTTCTTTTCTATATAATTTACTGCTGCAAATAACGGTCCATTATTGTAAAAACCATTTAATTTTTTCAATTTAATTACTATTAGTTCTGCTTCTTCTGCTACACCTGCATATTCTTTATTTATATTTCCAAGTCCAGTACATATCCCACTTAGCATTGTTCCAGTTCCTTCTTCATCTTTTGATAAGCTATCATCTTTAGCTGCTATAGCTTTATTTATATCTTCACGAGTATATTCAGTTCCTATAGCATACCCCTTTGGTGGATTGCCATCTTTTGTTTGATCCCATAAGTACACTATCTTAGACGTTCCATCTGGATATATAAAATCTTCGTGTAAATAATCTATTCCAGAGTCTGCTATACCAATTATAACCCCTTTTCCAGTTATAGATATATTTGGATTATTTTTAAAAAAATTTGCTCCTATTTCTTCATTTGCTACTACTCCTCCTGATGTTCCCTGACTGACTTCTCCTAGTGGTGCTAGAAATACATTTCTTTGTGCTCTTATTACTGAATTTAATTTTAAAATGCTGTCTAAGTCCTTTAAATTTTGAGTTTTTGTATATATAACACCAAAATCATCAGCAATTTTATAATATTTATATGGGGTATTTAATTGTTTAAATTCTTCTTCAAAATCAGGCCCATGAACTACATTAATTGTGGGTACTAAACCTTCTAAGTCATCTTCTGCTCTGTATATTTTTTTTTTCTTTTTTCTCAAAAGAATATCTTCTGGAATTTCTTCAAATACAGTGTTTAAATTTATATTTGATAAATCTAAAAAACCATATCCTCTCGAGTTATTTGGGTATGTGTAATTAGGATTTCGTCTTGCGTATTGTATAAGCAATGCTTTCATTTTTTGAGAATATAAATATAAATCATTTCTCTTAACTATTCCCCATTCCATTAAAAGTGCTATCGACCCTGTCACGTGAGGTGTTGCCATACTCGTTCCTGTTAATGCTCCGATATTCCCTTCTGGCAATACCGATACTATATCCTCTCCTGGTGCTAATATATCTGGCTTATATATACCATTATCTATATCACCCGATCCAGAAAATATAGACACATTATCTGTCCTTGAATTGTAACTTCCAACAGTTATAGCTTTTGTAGCCGTTCCTGGGACAGTAACAGTTTTTACGCTATCTGGTATTAAAAATCTAGTATCTCTACTAAGGCCTTCTGATGTTGGTAGATATATATCAATATTTCCGGTTATCACATTTATAGGTATAAATACAATTTTCCATATTCCAGGGGTAATGCTGGTATTTGAGCTCATCTGAATAGTTACCCGTCTTATTAAAGAGTAAGGTGTTATCGGGTAAAGGTATCCCTTGATTTTTGTACTACCTATAATATTTTTAACTTCTCCAGAGTCTCTTGATATTGGCTGAGTTTGTAAATTAGATGGACTTACTAAATGTAAACTAAAATCATCTGTAAAATCTGGCCATATATTTATATTTAATAATTTTTCACTTGGCCCCACAACAAATTCAACTTCTACCTCTTTATCATCACTTTTAATATTTATATTTTTATGTCCACCTTTATCACCATTATTTCCTGCTGCTATTACTATGTTATTTTTCCAAAAATCACACATCTCATCTATATATTGTTCAAATAATGATAGTCCACTATGAGAACCTTCATTACTTCCATAGCTTATATTTATAGCTACTGGCATTTTTAATTCTAAGGATTTATCTAATATAAATTTTATAGCTCTCATAAACTCTGTACTCTTTGAAAATGAATCAGTAACTCTACTCCCAACCCTTACAAATATTATACTTGCATCATTTGCTATTTCTGCACAAATGCCACTTATATGAGTTCCATGGCTACTAGTTATTGGTATTGGTATTTTAAGTTCTCCACTTATAGCCTTATTTATATCTTTATTTGTATATAGAGACCCTTCTTTAAACCCATCTGGAGGATTTCCTGGTATGGATTGATCCCAATAATAAAGTATTTTAGAATTTCCATCTTCATCTTTAAATACCGGTAAATTATAATCTATACCTGAGTCTATAATTCCAAGTATTACTCCTTTTCCAGTTAAATTATTATTTTGTTTGAACTTTATTATCCCTGTACTTGAAAAACTTTGAGTGTCTTGCGTCTCTAGTATAAATGGTTTTTCTATATACTCTATCTCTGGATAATCTAGAAGTCTCTTTATTTGCTGTGGTGAATCTGCTGTTATTATTGCATAGTTATATCCTAGAACTTCTACAGATACACCTAATAAACTTTCAAGTTTTAATATATCTCCATTGTATTTAACTACTACTTCATAATTTATTTAAATCACCCCTCTTTAACTAAGTTCTGTGTCATGAGTATATTTATTTCAAGGCTTAAAAAGGCATAAAATCATTATTACTTTCAAATATTAATACATACTATCACTTACTTTAGTTGATCAAACATTCCTCTTATATCTAATTCTCCATATCCATAACTTTGATTTGGATATACAATTTGTGGATTTCTCTTTGCCCCAGCATTTATATACGTTCTTATCTTTTGAACAAATGCCTTATCTGGATAATTATTATCAACTAAAATATATTGAAGAAAAAGTGCAACAGCTCCAGATACATATGCTCCTGCTGCTGCTGTTCCTGTTATTTTTGCATATTTATTCCCTGGATATGGAGCTATTATATTCACGCCTGGAGCGACTAAATCAGGTTTAATTAACTCACCTATGCTCGGTCCTCTTGATGACGTCGGCCATATACTACTATTCATAGTATCATATGCACCTACAGCAATTACATCTTCATATACCCCTGTATAATTTACAGTATATGATGGGTCAGTTTGTGTAAATTTAGTTCCTGGCTTTAAGAATACTCTATTTTGTAAATATGCATTATACCTTCCATTAGTTATATATTTTCCAGTTAATTGTATTTTCCATATTCCTTTTTTGACATCTGTTAGTCTTATAATTGTTAGTTGTTGCCCCGAGTCTGAAGTTGGATACATATATTGTATTGAGTATCTAGTTCTTTCTAAATCAAATAAACCATCTACTGAACCAAGATTTGATACATTAATTTCTTTACTTACCTCTCCTGTAGGAGTTATAACTGCAATATTTATTGCATCAGGTCTATCAACCCATAATTCTATGTATATCTCTTTTTCATCTTCTGCTAACTCTAATTCTATAAGTTTTTTCTCATTCTTAAAGTTAATATTTCCTATTGCATGTGTTTGTGTATTACCTTCATTTCCAACACCAGTTACTGTACATACTCCCCTTTTGAAAAAATATTTTTCTGAAAGAACCCTAGAGCTTACTCCTAACATTGAGTTACTTCCTACCGATAAATTGACTACACCTGCTATATTAGACCTATATGTTTTATCTTGTATATAACTTGTTGCTGCATATAATAAGGCATTATTATAAAAACCATTTAATTTTTTTAATTTAATTACTATTAGTTCTGCTTCTTCTGCTATACCTGCATATTCTTTATTTATATTTCCAAGTCCAGCACATATTCCACTTATCATTGTTCCAGTTCCTTCTTCATCTTTTGATAAGCTATCATCTTTAGCTGCTATAGCTTTATTTATATCTTCGCGAGTATATTCAGTTCCTATAGCATACCCCTTTGGTGGATTGCCATCTTTTGTTTGATCCCATAAGTACACTATCTTAGACGTTCCATCTGGATATATAAAATCTTCGTGTAAATAATCTATTCCAGAGTCTACTATTCCAAT
Organism: Peptostreptococcaceae bacterium VA2; assembly: GCA_000686145.1. Taxonomy (GTDB): domain Bacteria; phylum Bacillota; class Clostridia; order Peptostreptococcales; family Peptostreptococcaceae; genus Romboutsia_D. The sequence continues at coordinate 2,413,679 of JMMB01000007.1, forward strand.
TATTACACCTTTTCCAGTTACAGATATATTGGGGTTATTTTTAAAAAAATTTGCTCCTATTTCTTCATTTGCTACTACTCCTCCTGATGTTCCTTGACTGACTTCTCCTAATGGGGCTACCCATACATTTCTTTGTGCTCTTATTACTGAACTTAAATTTAAAACGCTCTCTAAGCTTTTTATATTGTGATTTTTTGTATATATAATACCAAAATTATCAGCAATTTTATAATATTTATATGGGGTATTTAATTTTTTAAATTCTTCTTCAAAGTTAGGTTCATGAAGTACATTAAGTGTTGGTACTAAACCTTCTAACTCATCTTCTATTCTGTGTGTTTTTTTTTTACTTTTTCTCAAAAGAAGATCTTCTGGAATTTCTTCAAATACAGTGTTTAAATTTATATTTGATAAATCTAAAAAGCCATATCCTCTTAAGTTGCTTGGATACGTATAATTAGGATTTCTCCTTGCATATTGTATAAGCAATGCTTTCATTTTTTGAGAATATAAATATAAATCATTTCTTTTAACTATTCCCCATTCCATTAAAAGTGCTATCGACCCTGTCACGTGAGGTGTTGCCATACTCGTTCCTGTTAATGCTCCGATATTCCCTCCTGGCAATACCGATACTATATCCTCTCCTGGTGCTAATATATCTGGCTTATATATACCATTATCTATATCCCCTGATCCAGAAAATATAGATACATTATCTGTCCTTGAATTGTAACTTCCAACAGTTATAGCTTTTGTAGCAGTTCCTGGAACAGTAACAGTTCTTACTCTGTCTGGTATTAGAAATCGAGTATCTCTACTAATGCTTTCTGATGTTGGTAGATATATATCAATATTTCCTGTTATCACATTTATAGGTATAAATACAATTTTCCATATTCCAGGGGTAATGCTGGTATTTGAGCTCATCTGAATTGTTACCCATCTTATTAAAGAGTAAGGTGTTATCGGATAAAAATATCCCTTGATTTTTGTACTACCTATAATATTTTTAACTTCTCCAGAGTCTCTTGATATTGGCTGAGTTTGTAAATTAGATGGACTTACTAAATGTACGCTAAAATCATCTGTAAAATCTGGCCATATATTTATATTTAATAATTTTTCACTTGGCCCCACAACAAATTCAACGTCTACCTCTTTATTATTATTTTTAATATTTATATTTTTGTGTCCACCTTTATCCCCATTGTTTCCTGCTGCTATTACTATATTATTTTTCCAAAAATCACACATATCATCTATATATTGTTCAAATAATGATAGTCCACTATGAGAACCTTCATTACTTCCATAGCTTATATTTATAGCTACTGGCATTTTTAATTCTAAGGATTTATCTAATACAAATTTTATAGCTCTCATAAACTCTGTACTCTTTGAAAATGAATCAGTAACTCTACTCCCAACCCTTACAAATATTATACTTGCATCATTTGCTATTTCTGCACAAATGCCACTTATATGAGTTCCATGGCTACTAGTTATTGGTATTGGTATTTTAAGTTCTCCACTTATAGCCTTATTTATATCTTTATTTGTATATAGAGACCCTTCTTTAAACCCATCTGGAGGATTTCCTGGTATGGATTGATCCCAATAATAAAGTATTTTAGAATTTCCATCTTCATCTTTAAATACCGGCAAATTATAATCTATACCCGAGTCTATAATTCCAAGTATTACTCCTTTTCCAGTTAAATTATTATTTTGTTTGAACTTTATTATCCCTGTACTTGAAAAACTTTGAGTGTCTTGCGTCTCTAGTATAAATGGTTTTTCTATATACTCTATTTCTGGATAATCTAAAAGCCTCTTTATTTGCTCTGGCGAATCTGCTGTTATTATTGCATAGTTATATCCTAGAACTTCTACAGATACACCTAATAAACTTTCAAGTTTTAATATATCTCCATTGTATTTAACTACTACTTCATAATCTATTTAAATCACCCCTTTTTAACTAAGTATTATTATATTAAATATTTTCACTATATATATATGTATTAATAATGCTTTTATTGTATAATACATATATTGATTTAATTTAATTTTGAAAAGGATGTGTTATTTTGAAAGATAAAAAATTCCATCTAAGTATAGTGATTACGATAGTATTATCTTATGTTTGTATTAAATTTATAGATAGCTATCAATACTTCTTTGATGTGCTTAGATTATTATTATCACTACTTACGCCTTTTGTCATTGCATTTGTTTTAGCTTATATTTTTAGCCCTCTTGTTAATTTTTTAGAGGTTAAGCTAAAATTCAAAAGAATCTTTGCGCTTCTTATTACATATGGACTTTTAATACTTTTATTAGCTTCTTTTGTATTATTTACAGCTCCTATAATAATAAGCAGTTTGGCTGATATGGTGAATCAATTCCCATTATATGCTCAAAAAACACAAGCTTTTATTTTTGACATTGGTGATAGTTTGAAAAACATCGACCCAAATACTTTAAAGGGCATAGCCGATAAAGCAATGGCTGCAATGCCTGAAATTAGTAATTTATTTATTGGGTATTTAGGACAAATTTTCAGCACTACTTTTTCTATCTCTAAATTTATAGTACAGTTTGTTTTAGCGTTTATAATTTGTTTTTATATTTTACTTGAAAAAGAAAGCTTCTTTTCTTTTTATAAAAAATCACTAAACATTATTTTAGGTAAAAAATACGCAAAGTTAACATTAGACGTTGGATGTACTTTAAATACTAATATAGGAAAGTATTTTACAAGTAAAATACTTGATTCATTTATAGTTGGATTATTGTCTGCTATTGGACTTTATTTTATAGGTTCAAAATATTCATTATTATTCGGTACTTTAATTGGTATTATGAATTTAATTCCATATTTCGGACCTGTAATAGGTATGGCCCCTGTTGTCTTAATAAACTTGTTTTATGAGCCTCGTATAGCTTTATTTTCATTACTTTATTTAATGTTAGTTCAACAAGTTGAAGTAGCCGTTATTGAGCCTAAAATAGTTGGTGGTCAATTAGGACTTAGTCCATTTTTAACTATACTTGCAGTTACTGTAGGTGGAGGGTTTTTCGGTATCCCTGGTATGATTTTATCAGTTCCTATAATGGGAGTTATAAAAATATACTTAAGTGAATTTATCGAATACAAACATAAAAATATTGTTTAATATTAAGCTTTTTAAAGATAAAGAGAATATAAGTATATACTTATATTCTCTTTATCTTTTTTATTCTAAATAATATTTTTTTATGCATAAATTTATACATTTATAAATAATAAGTCCTAATACTTATAAATATTTAAATTTATGCTAATAATTACATTAAAATAATATTTTAATATAATTATGAAAGATGGTGCATTATGAAAAAAGGAATTATAGTTTTATGTATTTTATGTTGTAGCTTCCTTTTAGTACAACCCCTAAATCAATTAAGCTTTGCTCAAACTAATCCAAAAGGCGTTTCAATTAAGCATAAACAACTGACACAAAAAGAAGCAAAACAACTTCTTTTAAAATATAACAACAAAGTAGACTATATATATCAAGGAGACTCTAGTCAATTTGAGTCATTAAAAAATAAAAAACTTCAAGGATATGTTTTTTTACCAGATGTTGAAACTGATATTGGTTATTTCGTTGATAAAACTAATTGTAATATTTACTTCTTCCATCCAAGTGGATACCTTGAATTAATTACTAATTCTTAAAATATAATAAAATTTTATACATATTACAAAAGAGTTGTCTTTAATTAAAGACAACTCTTTTTATTTAAAATTATTTAATACTGTTTTCTATCATACTTTTTATATCAACAGCTGGCTTGTCCTCTACTTTTACAACTTCACCTTCCCAAGTTCTTATCATTATATAATCCGTTCCTTTTGATATTAGATATTGTGGCAATAAAGGTGTTTTTCCTTTTCCCTTTGGTGCATTTATTATATATGTTGGTATTGCCATTCCAGAAGTGTATCCTCTTAAATACTCCATAATTTCTAGGCCTGCATCTACTGATGTATTAAAATGAGCAGTTCCTCTTACATGCTTACTATGGAATATATAATATGGCTTTACCCTTATTTTAAGCAGTTCATGATTTAAACATCTCATTACATATTTATCATTATTAACACCATTTAAAAGCACTGCTTGATTTCCTAATGGAACTCCACTATTAGCAAGTTTTGTACAAGCTTCTTTAGTTTCTTTAGTTATTTCCATCGGATGGTTAAAATGTGTATTTATATATATCGGATGGTATTTTTTTATCATATTACAAAACTCATCTGTAATTCTCTGTGGCATTGTAACTAATGTCCTACTACCTAGTCTTATATAATCAACATGTTCTATACTCCTGATTTCACTTATTATCCACTCTAACATTTCATCATTTAATGCTAATGGGTCTCCACCAGTTATAAGCACATCTCTTATTTCTTCATTGTCTCTAATATAGTCTATAGACTCTTGTATAGCCTTTTTACTTCTATGGCAATCTTCTTGTCCTATATTTCTTCTTCTTTGACAATGTCTACAATACATTGCACATTCATTTGTTACATTTATTATTAATCTATCTGGATATCTTCTTGTTATACTGCCTGCTGGATTTGTAAATTCCTCACCCATTGGATCTAAATCTTCTTGTGAATGCTCTAATTCTATATATGATGGTATTGACATTAACTTTATAGGATCATATATATCATCAGGATTTATTAAACTTAAATAATACGGTGATATAGCCCATCTGAATTGACTTTGTACTTGTTTTATTTGACTTATTTCTTTGTTTGTTAATTTTAATAATTTAGCTAAAGTATCTACATCGCTTATTCGATTAGATAATTGCCATTTGTAATCATTCCAATTTTCTTGTGTTGCACCTAATGTATTTAATATATGTTCTTTTCTTTTATTTATTTCATTTTCATTTTCAATTCCCTTTGGAATAGAATCTTTTATATCAATATAATCTTTTATTCTTGACTTAAGCTCTTTTGCTCTCTCTAGCGAAATTTTAGTTTGTTCATTCATAAGTTGTATACTAAGGCTTTATTACCTTAATATTACCTCCTTTAGTTATGTGCTTAATTTTCTAATAGTCTGTAAATTCCCAATTTAGAATTTTTTTTTGCTTATCTGCATTTTAACTTGCAAATTAATTTATTTTAACTTTAATTTTATCATATATATTTATCACTTTCAAGTTATGTCAATTTAAAATTTAATAACTTCATGTATTAAAAAAAAGATTATCTCTTTGTCGAGATAATCTTTTTAATGCTAAGCATTTTCTTCTATTTTTTTGCTAAGTCTTCCTACCATATTTTTAGAAAAATTTGATATATCCTCAGGAATACATGTATAAGTTGCTAACATACTGTAAATCTCTATAGCTCTTTTATAGTCTTTTTTTCCTGTATAAGCCTTAAATGCCTCTGAAGCTAATGCTTTGGACGATTCATTTATTTGTTCATATCTTCTTTTCAAAGTAATCTCTCCCCTAAAGTACAGTATATCTACTTATATGTGTTTTTAGGATTGTTTATTACTAAGTTTCTGGATTATTTTCTTCGGTTACTTTTTCTCTTTTTATTTTTATTATATTACTATCTTTAGAATATTTATCTCCTTGATTTGCTTTTACATATACGTCTAAGTCTACATCTCCAGCTTCAAGGTTGATTGTATATTCATTTGCAGAAACTGAACTTTCAAGTAAAGTAAATCCACTTTCTTGCGCTAAATTGTTTTTTACATATATGCTATATTGAATATCTTTCATAGATATAACATTCCATTTAAGCTTAGCAGTATTACTTTCTTCATTTATATAAGCCTGTAAGTTTTCAACTGATATATCACCTATATCTTCTTTAGGTTGGCCTATATTTACAATATTGCTTGAATCAGTATTCAATCCTGATTGAGTTTTTCCTACTACATACATACTCAAGCTTGGAATCTTTCCATCAATCAAATCTACTTCTATTGTAGTTTTTACTTTTTTAGAAGATTTAACATCCTCTTCTTTTACAGTTAAAGACTTGACTACTTTAAATTTAGATTCTTGTAATGAATTATTTCTTAAGTAAACATCATAGTCAAATATACCTTCTATATAATCCCATGTAAGTGATACTTGTAGCTTATTATTAATAACATTATAATCTACATTTAAATTTTGTATTTTATTATTAGTTAAAGATTTTTCTACCACTTCAACTGTGATTATTTTACTTTTATTATCACATATAACTCTTACTTTTTCACTTCCATTTCTAATACCTACTATAGTTCCATCAGGGTCTAGTCTTATTGCCCTTTGTATTGATAGTTTCTTTTCAACTAATTCATATTTCACTTTAGGATGTTTTAATCCTTCTGGACTTGTAGTTATCTCAGGATTTAATTTTTTACTTTCGTCAACTTCTATTTTTACTTTATCTGCTATATTTATTTTAGCTACCTTAGCTTTTATATTATTATATTCTAAAACTTCTTCTTTATTTTTTGCCTTTATGTAAACTTTGGCACTTCCTACTCCTACAGCTTCTACTTTATTATCTACAATTTTTATAACACTTTCATCGCTACTTTTATAAGTAACTTTTTCTTTTTTCTCAAATTTATCATAATCTACTTTAAGTGTTGTATTTATATTCGCCATATCTCCAACGTATTTCAAGTCATTATCAGACTTTACAATTATGTCTTCAACCTTTGGGTCTACAACCTTCACATTAGCTTTTCTCAACACCCTAGAGTTCTTCATAATAGCAACTGCTGATGTACCTTCTTTCATTGCTACTAATTCATTTTTATTTTCTATTTTTAATACTCCACTATTATCTAAAACATTAAACCAAATATTTGGATCCTTAGCATATGATGGTATAGTTATGTACTCTCCACTTGATAAAGTTACTTTATCATTTAATTTCATTACAAATTGATCTATATCTAATATATAGTCACCTTCTACTATCTTAATTTCTGCTCCTTTTACCATCGGCCTTAAAATTCCAACTTTAAAAAAGTAATATTGGGCAATGATTAGTATAGGTATAGATATTAATATTAGGAGTTTTATATATTTTTTATCTTTTATAATTCTCATTTCACCACTTCCTAAATAAAACTATTCATTTTATATCATCTAATTAATAAATCAAATATAATTTAGACTTATTAATTATTATGATTTTTAATTTTTATAAATTCTCTTTTTAATTATAATCAATTGTTCTAAAATTTAATCATTATATTTATTATAGCAGAGTTTATACTTATGAAAAAAGATGCTCTAAAAAATCTTAGAACATCCTTCACATATTTATTTATTTTTTATATTCACATTATATTTTTCTGATAAATTATCTAATAAATTACTTTGTTTACTGTAAGATAATTTAGTTTTTAATTCTTCTTTTACTGTATCAAAATCATCTTGTTTTTCATCTGTTTTTTTGATTATATGATATCCAAATTCACTTTCTACTATATCTTTACTTACTTCTCCAGATTTTAAAGCAAACGCAGCTTTTTCAAATGGCTCTACCATCTGTCCTCTTGCAAAGAAATTCAAATCTCCACCGTTTGAAGCACTACCATCTTGAGAATACTCTTTTGCTAAACTCGCGAAATCTTCTCCCGATTGAGCTTTCTTTAATATCTCTTGTGCTTTTTCTTTATTCTTTTTCTTTTGTTCAGCACTTACTGCATTTCCTTTATCATCTTTGTTTGAAATTAATATATGAGATGCTCTTACTTTCAAGAACTCATCTTTATTTTTATCATAGTAATTTTTAACTTCTTTGTCGCTTACTTGAGTAGATTGCTCCATATATTTTGATGCTATTAATTCTTTTCTTAAATCTTTTTGTATATCTTCTTTAGACATCTTAAATTCTTTTAAGTATTCTTCCTCTGTAATTGCGAAATTTTGAGATATACTCGCCATTAAATTTTTATACTCAGCTTCTATTTCTTCTTTAGTTGCATCAAGCTTGTCTTTTTTACCTTCAAGATATAACACTTCTGTAGTAGTCATATAATTTGTCATACTTTCTTCATACGTCTTTATTTCTTCAGCTGTTAATTCTTTTTTTCCATTCATATAAAATAAAGGTTCCATTTTTTTCTCAAGGTCTTTTTCCGTTATTTTAGTATCCCCTACTGTTGCTATTACCTTATTGCTATAGTTTTTAGATGTTGCAGGTAACTTCCTTCCTGCATCTTTTCCTACGCTAAACCCAATTCCTAAACATAATGCCCCAGCAACCGCTGTTATAACTATCGCCTTTATATTGTATTTTGATTTTTTATTTGGTTTTATACCCTCTTCTTCATTTTGCTGTGTTTCTTGTTTAACTTCATTTTCTTGATCTATAAGCTGATTTACTAAATCATCTTCATTTGTTTGATTTGATTTTTTTTCTTCAGACATTTATGTCCTCCCTAATATTTAATTTATTATTTACATTATAATTCTATTTTATATTATATTTACTTTGAATGTGTGAATATGAAATGAAAGTATAATGAATTTAATATGAATTTAAATATTTCTTAAACTATATCTTATTTCATTTCTTCCAACTTTAGTATCATTATGTTTTAGCATATATACTATTTCGCTTTTTTCTTTATTAATAAATGTTGCACATTCATCTAATGATTTAAATATCTCTATAACTTCCCCCTTTTTATCTACTAGTTCTATCTTTTTCTTCCCACCCCTTTTAATTATAGACTTATATTTTTTAAAATAATCATCATATTCTTCATCTATACATTCAAATGTATAATGCATTTTTATTGGTTCGATTTTTTCGTTACATAAAATTTCGTCTCTTTTAGACTCCGACATCTTAATTGTAAATATTTTATTATTTAATAAACTTAAAATTTGAGATGGTGTTTTAGTATTTTCTAAATAATTTATTTCGTCTATTTCTGATAACTTTAGTTCTTTACTTAAATAATTGATAGCCTCTCCTAAATAATCTGTATATCCATATTTTAGGTTTTCTTGTATATATTGTGCAGGAATTTTAAGTTTTTTACTACATTCTTTATGTGTTTCAAAAATTTGCGGCTCTTTAGTGTATACATCTGTAGCCTTTATACTTTTTCCTCTTTTAATTTTTATATCTTTTATGTATTCTTTGTCTTCTTCTGTCAAAGGTTCTTGTATTTTTTCTTTTATAGATTTGACTTCGTCTTGGTTACATTTTTTAGTATCTTCAACTTTATCTTTGATTGTTTTTTCTTCACATATATCTGGTACATTAGTTCGTTGTATAATTTCTTTGTTTTTATCTATTATTTCAACATGTCCCTTACTTTCTTTATTTTGTTCTACTAAATTTTTCACACGATTAATAAAATTTTTTATCAATTATTTTTTCCTCCCTAAATCTGGTCAATATTAAAGTTTTTTATGTATTATTCCTTATATTATATTACTAAAATTTAACACATTAGTAAACTAATTGAAATTTTTATTTATTTATTTTTTAAATTTATACTTATTATAAAAATAATATTTGGCATATGGTAATAATAGTTACATATATATTTATTTTTTTGCTATAATATAAAAAAGTTGTTTTTTTTTGTAAAAAATAGTCGTAAAGGTGGTAAGGTTATGGTTACTAATTTAATTGAAGCTAATAAATGTATTATTTGTAAAAATGCTAGGTGTCAAAAGAATTGCCCTATAGATACTCCAATCCCACAAATAATAAGTTTATATAAAGAAGGAAAATTCGAAGAAGCTGGTAAAATACTATTTGATAATAATCCTCTATCATCTATATGTGCAGTAGTTTGCCCTCATGAGGATCAATGTAGTGGAAATTGTATAAAGGGAATTAAAGGTGAACCTGTGCATTTCCATGATATAGAATATGAGATATCTACTAAGTATTTAGAAAATATAAAACTACAAAAAACTAAGAAAAATGGAGTTAAGGTTGCCGTAGTAGGTTCTGGACCTGCTGGTATAACTGTAGCTTTAAACTTAGCTAGCCGTGGATATGACGTTACTATATTTGAAAAAAATGAAAAAATAGGTGGTATATTAACTTATGGTATTCCAGCTTTCAGATTACCAAGATTTAATATTTCACTATTAGAAAAAAGATTAAAAGAATTAGGAGTTAAAATTAAAATTAATGCTTTAATAGGACCTGTTGTAACTTTAAGTAAATTGTTTGAAGATGGATATAAATCTATATTTATAGGTACTGGAGTTTGGAATCCTAAAAGATTAAATATAAAAGGTGAAACTTTTGGACACGTTCATTATGCAATAGACTATCTAAGAAATCCTAACAGTTTTGATTTAGGTAATAAAGTTGTTGTTATAGGTGCTGGAAATGTAGCTATGGATGCTGCTAGAAGTGCTAAATACTACAATTGTAGTGATGCTTCTGTATATTATAGACGTGATTTTGAAGATATGTCTGCTACTAAGCATGAGATTTCTGAAGCAAAAGAAGAAGGAGTTTTATTTAAAACATTTAAATCTCCAGTTGAAATAGTTGATGAAGGTATAATATTTGAAGATACTAAAAAAATTGTTAATGAAGATGGCTCTACATCTTTAGTTACAATACCTAACAGTAAAAAATTATACGAATGTGATAGTATTTTGATTGCTATAAGCCAAGTTCCTAAAAATACTATAGTTATAAATAATAAAGGGCTTGATGTAAAAAAAGGTGGCCTTATATTAACTGATGAAGCAGGTCTTACTACTAGAGAAGGTGTGTATGCTTGTGGTGATGTTACTAATGGTGCTAGAACTGTAATTCAAGCCGTTGTCGATGCTAAGAAAGTATGTGATTCTATGGATGCATATTTACAACAATTTATAACATCTAATTAGATACAAAAACACTACTCAATTTGAAATCCAATTGAGTAGTGTTTTTTAATTATTATTTTTTCTTTTTAATTATAAATAGTAACATTATTATCGTTCCTACTAAAGCATCTATCATATCTATAATAGTATCTTTTAAACCACCGACTTGCATATTCATACCAAAATAAGTATCTAGGAAAAACTCTGATATCTCCCATAGACTCGCTACTCCCATACTGAACATAAATAAAAATATTATTAAAAACACTTTATTTAAATCTTTTATCTGATTTTCATTATAAAAAAATGTTATTAATGAAAAAGCTACAGTACAACTTATTAAACCTGACCATACGTGTAAAAAATCATCATAATGGCTTATATCATAAAAGTTATAACAAGACCCTAGTAAAGATGAAATCATTATAAATAAAGCACTCACTATATATAAATTATCACTTAATAATTTTTTATTTTTCTTATTTATAATAACTAATGTAATCGTTGCAGCTACGCAAAATACTATTATAACAATATTTATAAATTCTTTTTCTTTTATAAATATTACTGCTGAGAAAGCATACATAATGTACAATAACAAAGTTGTGTACTTTGTAAGTTTATTTTCATCCATATACTCGTACCCCTTTTCAATTTTTATTTCTACATTTCTATTTCACTAATTGTATCTATTTTTGGGATATAGGTCAATATTATAATACGCAAACTATTGCTAATAAATTAATAATTTCAAACAAAAAAATAAACCCTATTAATTAGGGTTTACTTTTTATTTTTATAAATTATTTAATCCTTCATTTAAATCGTTTATTATATCTTGAGCATCTTCTAGCCCAACAGAAATTCTTATTAATCCTTCAGTTATTCCAGCTTCAGCTCTTTCTTCTGGAGTATATGGTGAATGAGTCATTGATGCAGGATGTTGTATTAATGTTTCACAATCTCCTAAACTAACTGCAAGAGTACATAAATTTAATGAATTTAATAACTTCTTACCAGCTTCAAGTCCTCCTTTAACTTCAAATGCTATCATACCTCCTGGCATATCCATTTGTCTTTTAGCTAACTCATATTGAGGGAAGCTTTCAAGCCCTGGATAACTAACCATTGTAACATTTTTATGCCCTTCTAAGAATTTAGCTACTTCCATAGCATTCTTAGTATGTCTTTCCATTCTTATTTGTAAAGTTTTCATACCTCTTAGTATTAAATATGAATCAAATGGACTTAATACAGCCCCTGTCATATCTTTTACTCCAAATAATCTTACTTGATTTATGAAATCTAATTTACCAACAGCAAATCCTGCTATAACATCTCCATGTCCATTTAAATATTTAGTAGCTGAGTGAAGTACTACGTCAGCACCAAATTCTAGTGGTCTTTGTATAAATGGCGTACAGAAAGTATTATCAACAAATACTAAACAATTTTCATTTTGATGAGCTACATCACATATAGCTTTTATATCTATTAATTTTAAGTCTGGGTTTGCAGGTGTTTCTAAGTAAACTACTCTAGTGTTTTCTTTCATAGCTGCTTTTACTTCTTCTATGTTTGATGCATCAACAAAGTCTACTTCTATCCCAAATCTTGTTAATCCATGATTTAATAATGCGAAAGTACATCCGTATAAAGTTTTACTAGATACTACATGGTCCCCTGCTTTTAAAGCTGTCCATAAAGCTGAACTTATTGCTCCTATTCCTGAAGCTGTAGACATACAAGCCTCTGCCCCTTCTAATATAGCTACTTTTTCTTCTAATTGACTGTTAGTAGGATTTCCTAATCTTGAATATATATATCCACCTTCTTCTAAAGCAAATCTTCTTCCACCTTGTTCTGCACTATCAAATACAAATGTTGATGTTTGGAATATAGGTGTTGTTAATGCACCTGATACTGGATCCTTGTGATGCCCCCCGTGTATTGCTCTAGTTGCAAAGCTCATAGTTTCTAAATTTTTCATTTTAATTCCCCCTTAGATGTGATATAATTTAATTTAACCCCTACACACTTGAAAATGTTTTCCTTATGTGTATTTAAAGAATATCACTCCATTTTTATTTTGTAAATACGTTTTCCTAAAGTTGTATTTTTCATAATTTTCAACAATTTATAAGTATTCTAAAATCGCTCTTCTAATTTAAGTAATTTTTCTTTTATATCTATTTTATTGCCTGCATAACCTACCATTTTTCCACTTTTCCCGATTACCCTATGACAAGGTATTATTATTATTATGTTATTAACTCTATTTGCTTGTCCTACAGCTCTTACAGCTTTTTCATTTTGTATAGCTTTTGCTATATCAGTATAACTTCTTGTTTGAGCATAAGGTATTTTTATAACCTCATTATATACGCTTTTTCTAAATTCAGTAGTATCTACATTAATTTTCAAGTCAAAGTCTTTTCTGCTTTGGTTAAAATATTCACTTAATTGCTTTATAGTTTCTCTACATATATCCTTATCTTCCTTTATACTATTTCTTTGTATATAACTATCAAATTCATCTTTATCTAAAAGTACTCTTTCTACACCTTTATTACTAACTACTACATATAGTTTTCCTATAATAGACTCGTATATGTCATAACCTATTTTAACCATAATTACTACCCCCAGTAATTTATTTAAACTAATTTTATATCAATATGATTTTTTTCTTTTCCATATTTATTTAAAGGCTTAATTGCTGGTCCTTCCAATATGTTACCTTCATAATCAAATCTTGAAGCATGACATGGACAGTCCCAAGTTTTTTCAGCTGAATTAAAGTTAAGCTCACATCCAAGGTGTCTGCAACTAATATCTACAATATATAGTTTATCATTATAATGTCTATATGCACCATATCTTTTACCTTCAATGTTTACTTTTTTACCTTCGCCTCTATTTATTGGGAATTCATCACTTCCTATTTTAAGTTTACCAGAAATATAATTTATGCCAACATTTATATTTTCTTTTATAAAGTCACCAGATAAATAGCTTCCTTTTCTAGATGGATTAAAAAGTTCTTTATACTTAGAATCATTTTTAATTAATAAATCACTTATTAACATTGCTGATGCTGTACCATTGCTCATTCCCCACTTAGAAAATCCTGTTGCAACATATATATTTTCTATATTTTTATTTATATGTCCTATATAAGGTACATTATCAAAACTCATATAATCCTGCGCTGACCATTGATATTTAAAATTTGTCACTCCAAATTTTTGTGTTGCATATTCTTTTAATTTTTCATATATTTCTTCTTCATTTTTACATTGACCTACTTTATGGTCTCCACCACCTATAATTAGTAGTTTACTTCCTTCATCATCATGTACTCTAAACGTTATTCCAGATTCTTCAACTCCTAAAAACATGCCTGGCAATATATCTTTATCTAATACTGCACCTAATAAATAAGATCTATCTGCTTTTTGCTTTGCAAAGTAAAAATTAAGTCCATCATACCAAGGTACATGAGATGCTATTACTACATTAGTAGCTTCTATTTTTTTATTATCTTTAGTTGTTAGCTCGCATATTTTGCCCTTTTCAAAATCGACTATTGGAGTATTTTCATATACTTTAACACCCAATTTTGTACAGATTTTAACTAAACTGTCTAAATATTTTTTAGGGTTAAACTGTGCTTGGTTTTTAAAGCTAATAGCTCCCTTTATATCTAATGGTAAATCTAAATTTTCATGGTAATCACAGTCTATTCCTATTTTTTCACATACTTCATACTCATCTTTTAAGTCTTCTAAATAATTTTCATTTTCTGTAAAAATGTATGATGACACTCTTTCAAAGTTACAATTTATATTATTATTTATTATTATTTCTTCTATTAAATCTAAAGCTTTATCATTTGCTTCATAGTATAATTTTGCATTTTCTATTCCATATTTTTTATCTATTTTACTGTAAATAATTTCATGTTGTGAAGTTATTTTACCTGTATTTCTTCCAGAGCCTCCATGGCCTATTTTATCTGCATCAACTAAAGTTACTTCGACTCCTCCTTTAGCTAATAAATAAGCACACGTTAATCCTACAATTCCTCCTCCTACTACTACTGTATTAGTTTCTATATTCATTTTTAAATTATTAAAATTATTATGTTTTGAACTTGAAATCCAATATGACTCATTCATATTCTTATTTCTCCTTATTGTAAAATTTCTTTATATATAGTATACTTCCCACCAAAATAAGTAATTATTATAATATAACTACATATTGGAGGAAAAGTAATGAAAATTATGCTTAATCCTGATTTATATCATGGAAGTAAGAAAGAAAAGAATTTTTTTGAAGGATGGTATTTCAAGATTGTTGATAAAAACAATTTAAATAAATTTGCATTTATCCCTGGAGTTTCCCTAGGACAATCAGTTAATGAACATCATAGTTTTATACAAGTATTAGATGGATTAAATATTAAATACAATTATTTAAAATTTGATAAAAGTGATTTTGATTTTAATAACAACAATGATTTTAAAATAAACATAAAATCTAATTCTTTTTCATTGAATAATATTAACTTAAATTTAAAGTACGATGATAACACTATAATTGGAAGCCTAAAGTTTAAAAACATCGTTAAATGGAAAGATTCATTTATTAATCCTGGAAGTATGGGGTTTTATAATTATTTAAATTTTATGGAATGCTATAGTCAAGTATGCGCTGTAAATGGTGACATTGTAGGAAAGTTAAATATTAATGGAAAGTTAATAGACTTTACTGGTGGAAAGGTATATATCGAAAAAAATTGGGGCAAAAGTTTCCCTAAATCTTGGGTATGGATTCAAAGTAATAGCTTTAAAGAGTACAATGTGAGTGTTACTTGTTCTTTAGCTACTATTCCATTTCCTATTAAAGATTTCAAAGGTTTTTTAATAGGTGTTACATTAAAAAATAAATTTATTAGCTTTACTACTATAAATAATAGTAAGTTAAATTTAAAAAGTATTGGTAAGGATATTGAATTGACAGTATCAAAAGATAATTTGAAATTAAAACTTAAAACTAAAACTAAAAAAAGTGATTTTGTTTTATGTATGGGGCCTAAAAATGGCGAAATGATTCCACTAGTTAATGAAACACTTAATGGTATTGTTGAAATGACTTTAGAAAATACAAAAACAAAAAAAATAATATACAAAGGAATAGGTAATAGCACAGGTGTTGAGTATGGAGGAGATTTGATAAATATAATAAATTAAGACAGGAGTATTTTTTAATACTCCTGTCTTAATTATATTACTTTCTATGAAGTTTACTATATACCCCGCCTTTTTTGATAAGTTCTTCGTGAGTACCTCTTTCTTCTATTCCTTTATCAGTTAAAACTATTATTTCATCTGCATTTTTAATTGTTGATAATCTGTGTGCTACAACTAAACTTGTTCTATCGTTACTTAATTCTTCTAGCGATTTTTGTATTTCATATTCTGTAACATTATCAAGTGCTGAAGTAGCTTCATCTAATATCATTATTGGAGGATTTTTTAAAAATATCCTTGCTATTGATACTCTTTGCTTTTGTCCTCCTGATAATTTAACTCCTCGTTCACCAATATATGTATCATATTTTTCTGGCAGAGTCATTATGAAATCATGTATTCTAGCTTTTTTACAAGCGTCTATTATTTCTGTATAACTTGCATCTGATTTTCCTATAACTATATTGTCTTTTACAGTTCCTGTAAATAAGAAAACATCTTGTGCCACTACACCTATATTTCTTCTAAGTGAATCTAGTGTTACATCCTTTATACTTATGCCATCTATCTTTATATCACCTTCATTAAAATCAAAGAACCTCGGTATAAGATTACATAATGTAGTTTTTCCACCACCAGATGGTCCAACTAATGCTACACTCTTACCTGCTTCTACTGATAAACTTAAATTATTTAAAATTTGATTATTATCTTCGTAAGTAAACGATATATTTTCTATTTCTATATTACCTTTTACATCTTTAATTTCTATTGGATTTTCTTTTTCTTTTTCAATTTCCTCATTTATTATTTCACTAAATCTTTCAAACCCAGTCATACCATTTTGGTATTGTTCTGTAAAGTTTATCAATTTTCTAATTGGTTGTATAAACATCTTTACATAAAGAAGATACGCTGCAAAATCTCCTAAAGTTATAGTGTTCATATAAGTAAAATATCCTGCTATTATTAATACTATTAATTCTAGTATATCTATTAATAAAAACATTCCAGAAAAATACTGTGCCATAACTTTGTAAGCACTTTCTCTTGCATGTTTAAATATATTATTAGATTTATTAAATTTTTCTAATTCTTCATTTTGTGTTCCAAACGATTTTGTAACTTTCATACCTGCTATACTGTTTTCTAAAGTTGCATTTACATCACCAGTTTTTACTCTAGTTTCTTTAAATGCTCTACTCATTCTTTTTCTTTGGCTTATTGCATAGAAAAGTATAATTGGTAATATTGCAAATACTATCAAAGTAAGTTCTACATTTATTCCAAGTAATATAAAGAAAGAACCAACTAACATTACTAAGGATACGAATAAATCCTCTGGACCATGATGTGCTAATTCTGAAATTTCCATAAGATCATTTATTATCCTAGACATTATAACTCCAGATTTATTATCATTAAAATATGAATTAGGAAGTTTCTGTAAATGAGTAAATACATCACTTCTCATATCTGCTTGCATCCTTACACCAACTACATGACCCCAATACTGCATGAAATAATTTAAAGCAGCTTTTACAATAAATATTATTAATAATGTTATCGCAAATACTATTAACATCCTTGAATCTTTGCTAGGTACAACATCATCCATTATACTTCTAGTTATCATTGGATATACTAAGTCACATAATGCAACTGTAAATGCCGCTAGTAAATCAAGTAAAAATAGTTTTTTGTACGGTTTGTAATACTTTATAAATTCTTTTATCATATCCTACCTCCATTCATCCTTTATATATATACACTTTTATCACTCTTAGTAAACTATAATATATAAATTTATTGTCCCTCAAACGTGACATAAACATATATATTAATTTCACGTTTGCATGAATTATATGGTATAAATTACTATCTTAATTTTATCTTCTAAAGTAAGTATATGCAAATTTTATTTAAGTATAATTTAAATGCATCTATTATTTTATCGTTACAAAAAAATAAATTTGTATGATAATTATTAATAATTATCATACAAATTTTAAAATTAATTATTATTTATTATCTACTGCATCATTTATTTCGTCTATCATTGTATTTGTAGACATAAACCCACCATCACTTAAGTACCAAGATTGAGTATCTAAGTAAATTATTTTATCTTCTTTGGCTGCTTTAGTATTACTTATTAATTCATTGTTTAATATTTCTTGTGCAGGTTTTTGCTCTTTATCATTTGATATAACTGATTTATCTATTACAAATACATAATCAGAATCTTGACTTGCTACATATTCAAATGAAACATCTTGTCCGTGGTCTGCTGATCTAACATCTTCATCAGTATTTTTAAATCCTAAGTTTTTGTATATTAATCCAAATCTTGAATCTTGCCCAAATACACTTAAACTTCCATTACTAACCATTAAAGTAGTTGCTTTATATCCTTTATCAGTTACTTCTTTGTTTAACTTTTCTATCTTATCATTTATATTAGCTAATTCTTGATCTACTTTTTCTTCTTTATTAAATATATCACCTAAAACTTCCATATTATGAGTAAAGCTTTCCATATACTTTCCATCTTCTTTAGACATTGATATTGTTGGTGCTATTTTATTTAATTTATTATAAAAGCTATGTTGTCTTCCATTTATTATTATCAAATCTGGGTTAAGTTCATTTATTTTTTCTAAATCTGGCTCCTTTAATCCACCTACATTTGCATATTCATCGCCTTCATACTTATTTAAATATTTAGGTATAGTAGATCCTTTTGCGACCCCTACAACTCCATCTATGTCTAAAACTTCCATTGCATCTAGTGCTGCATAATCAAATACTACTATTTTTTTGGGATTTTCAGTAACTTCTGTACTACCTAATGCATGTTCTACCTTTATTGCTTCTTTTGTATTATCTTTTGCTTCTTCTTTTACTTTGTTTGAAAATACTAACATACCTCCAATTATACCTACTATTACTAATCCTGATATTAATGCTACTTTTTTATTCATTTTATTCATCCTCTCTTGCTTTTATTATATTTTATCGATTTCATATTCCATTTTTATAACGATTATCATTATCAATATTTTTGTAAAATTTTTTAGAAGTAAATACAGATTTTTTCTCCATTTATTTCTCTTATCTCAAATTCCATTTCATAAATAGATTCTAGAGTTTTTTTATTAATTATTTCATCACGAGTTCCATGACTAGCTATTTTACCATCTTTAAGCGCGACTATGTAATCTGAATAACAAGATGTATAGTTTATATCATGCATAACTAAAACAACTGTTTTACCTAATTCATCACATAAATTTCTAAGTACTTTCATCATTTCTACTGAGTGCTTCATATCTAAATTATTAAGTGGTTCATCTAAAAATACATATTCCGTATTTTGTGCTATAACCATTGCAATGTAAGCTCTTTGTCTTTGACCTCCACTTAGTTCATCTAAGTATTTATCTTCTATTTCTTTAAGTTTCATATACTCAATAGCTTCATCTATATACTTATTATCTTCACTTGTAAGTCTTCCTTGACTATGCGGAAATCTACCAAAGCTAACTAACTCTCTTATTGTAAGTTTTAAATTCACATTGTTAGATTGCTTAAGTATAGCTATTTTTTTGGATAAATCTTTGTTATCCCATGCATCTAAATTTTTTCCATCTATTATTATGCTTCCACCATCTTTTTTCATAAGCCTAGTTATCATTGATAAAGCAGTACTTTTTCCAGCTCCATTTGGGCCTATGAAAGAAGTTATTTTACCTTTGTCTATATTAACTGAAAATTTATCTACAACAGTTTTGTTAGAATATTTTTTTATTATATCTTTTACTACTATCATTATGCCTTACTCTCCTTTAATAATAAGTATATAAAGTATATTCCACCTATAAAGTTTATAATTACACTTAAAGTTGTGTTGAAACTAAATACTCTTTCTACTAAAAATTGACCACTTACTAATGTTAATACACTTACTAATACAGATACAGTTAATAAATAAGTATGCTTATAAGTATTTAATATCTGTTTTGTAACATTTACTACTATTAATCCTAAGAAAGTTATAGGACCTACTAAAGCTGTAGAAACTGAAACTAAAATAGATACTACTATTATCATTTTCTTTACAATTTTATCATAATCTACACCTAAGTTTATAGCATGATCTTTACCTAAACTTATAACATCTAGATACTTTAAATCATCATAGATAAATGGAATCATAGCTATTATAATTACAGATCCTATCAATAGAATTTGTGTATTCACATTCCCAAAGCTTGCATATAAGCTATTTTGAAGTGCTGCATATTCATTTGGATCTATTATAACTTGCATAAATATTGACATACTTTTAAATAATGTTCCAAATATCATACCTATTAGTAATAAAAAAAATATATTATTATTACTTTTTTCAAATAACTTTTTATAAAGAATAAAACTAGCTATAACCATTACTGTTACTGATAATAGAAAGTTACTACTTTTATTGGTTACAAAATTACTTTCTACTCCTACGAAAAATACTATTATAGTTTGAACTAACACATATAATGAATCTAAACCTAATACGCTCGGTGTTAATATATTGTTATTAGTTATTGTTTGGAAAATCGTAGATGAGAAAGCTATACATCCTCCAGTTAAAATTATTGCTATTAATTTTGGTATTCTTTGACTCATTGCATAGTCGAAGTGGCTAGGGTTTACACCTGATGTTAAAAACAATACTGAAAATACTAATATCAATGCACCTAATATGTAAAGTATTCTTTTTTGCTTGTTTTCTTTATTTATATATAAATTACTTTTGCTAGGTAATTTATTTGTAGAACTAATTTGCATATGAATTCCTCCTTAATATCATGTATAAGAACATTCCACTTCCGATAACCCCTACTGTAAGACCTATTGGTATTTCGTATGGATATATTATAATTCTTGAGAATATATCACAACTTAAAACAAATATTGCTCCAAATAGCCCGGTGTGCCAGATGCTATCTTTTATATTATCCCCTTTATACATAGATACTATATTAGGAACTATTAAACCTATAAACGGTATACTTCCAACTGTTATAACTACACTCGATGTTACTACTGCTACTATAGTTAAACCAATATTAACTATTTTATTGTAATTAAGTCCTAGGTTTGTTGCAAAGTCTTCTCCCATACCTGCTATAGTAAATTTATTAGCGTATAAATATGCTATTACTATAAGTGGTATTGTTATGTATAACATTTCATAATTCCCTTTAAGTATCATAGCAAAATTTCCTTGCATCCATGATGATATGTCTTGCATTAAGTTATTTTTATAAGCTATAAATGTAGTCATTGAACCAATTATATTACCAAACATTATTCCAACTAATGGTACAAAAACTGCATTTTTAAACTGTAATCTCTTTAATATATTCATAAATAAGAATGTCCCTATAAGAGAAAATATAAATGAAACTATCATCTTTCCACTCATTCCAGCTTTAGGAAGTAAAAGCATTGAAAATACTAACCCTAATTGAGCTGCATCTATTGTTGCTCCTGTTGTTGGTGATACAAATTTATTTTTACTTATCTGTTGCATTATAAGACCACATATACTCATTCCAATACCTGCAACTAATATACTTATTAACCTTGGTATTCGACTTATAAGTAATATATTTAACTTCTCATTATTTAGTTTCAATATATCTACTATTTTAATATCATGTACTCCTATGAAAATAGAGATTAATGATAATACTATCAATAAAATTATTAAGTACCTCTTCTTCATAACGCCTCCTATTTTTTTAGTTGTTTGAGAATTAATATCTATTGATATCAATTCTCAAACTCTTCAACCTTATTCTATTGATAAAATTTATCATTGTCAATTACTTTTTTTAAATTGATTATTTAAAATACTCCTTATTTGTGTATTTTTCAACATTTAGACTATTATTATTTTTATATTTACAACTTTTACAATCTTTATTACAAGAATCTATTTTATCTAGACATTCTATAAAAGCTTGTTTGCTACTATTTTTAACCTTTATAATAGGAATATTTTTTCTAGCATCTTTTAAAGCTGTATCTACCATCTTATGAGATATTGTTGATATAAAAAGTACTGTTGCATCTAGTATAATCCCCTCATAGTAGACACATAAAAAAAAGCATCGTATAATGATGCTGATTGTGAATAAGATAAGGGGGGGTCTATGAATAAAAAATATAATAAATATGATAAAGAATTGAAATTTAAAGCTGTAGATATGTATTTAAATGAAGGTATTAGTGCTGTTCGTGTTGCACAAACCTTGGGTATTAAAAATAAGAAACAAGTTCAAGATTGGACAAAATCATATAATGCAAAAGGTATTACTGCATTTGATGAAGAAACTCGAGGTAAAGCTACTGGCTCTAGAAAAGGCAGACCTAAAACTAAATTTAAATCTTTAGAAGAGGAATTAAACTACTTACGCATGGAGGATGAATATTTTAAAAAGCTACATTCCCTATCGGTAAAGAAAAAATAGGTAATATATATACCATCATCAAATCTATAATAAATAAATATAATATTTCTAGTCCTTGTAAACTAGTTGGTGTTTCGCGAAGCGTTTATTATAAATGGTTAAGTAGATGTAAAAAATTTACCGATAGGGATAATCAAAATAAAATAATTAAACAACATATATTGGATCTTCATAAAAATATAGAGGTACCTACGGTAGAAAAAGAATTTGTATTTATTTAAATAAAATATTACTATTTGCAGTAAATCATAAGATAATTTATAGACTAATGAAGGAGTTGGGTATTCAGTCTGTTATTAGAAAAAAGGTTTATAAGCATAAATATAAACCATCTAACGTCGCTGATAACGTACTGAATAGAGATTTTTCTACTAGTAAACCATTAGAAAAAATCTGCATGGATATTACATATATACCAATTAGCAACTCTTCTCAAAGATTTTTATATATAAATGTTGCTAAAGATTTGTTTAATGGAGAAATTATAGCATATGATGTTAGCTCTAGAAATGATACTATACTAGTTAAAAATACGATAGATAAACTTACTAAGATGAACTTAAGTGATAGTTGTATTTTGCATACTGACCAAGGACTTCAATATACTCGTAAACAGTACTCAACTCAACTGAGAGAGAATAGTATAAAGCAATCTATGTCTAGAAAAGAAAAATATTGGTATAACGCTCCTATTGAGAGTTTTTTAGTCATATGAAATCTGAACTTCTATACTTAGTTGATACTAAAAATCCTAATGAAATTACTAAACTTATAGATGAATATACTTATTTTTATAATAATGAGCGTATACAAATAAAAAGCGGCATGAGTCCTGTTGAATACAGAAAACTTGCCGCCTAAGGTACTTTTTTATGAGTGTCTACTTGACAGGGTCATATCTATATCGTGGATATATAAATTTGTATCTATCTATATAAGGTCCTATTTTATCTATAATGTTTTTTTATACTTATTATTAGTTTTTATTTATGAACTTGCTACCTTCCATTGCTAAACTAGCAACTATAGCTAAAGTAAAACAAGTTCCAAGGTTTTGTAAGTTAAAGTTTTCTGGTATTGCAAATATCTCTCTCATAAATGGAACTAATGTTATACCAAACATAGCTAAACATATAACAACTGCACCTAAAACATATTTATTACTAGCAAAACCTAATTTAAATATTGTTTCAGTATTAGATCTTGATGCAAATGTTTGTATTATTCTAGATAATGTAAGTGTAGCAAATGCCATTGCAGTTCCTAATTCTGGTGAATATTGTGTTCCTATATATTGAGCTGTTATAGTGACAATCCCTATTATAGTTCCTCTAACCGCTACAGCTCTTAAAGTTCCTCCTGCAAGTATTCCTTCATTAGGATTTCTTGGAGGGTTATTCATTACAGTTTTTTCAGGCTTTTCAAGACCTAGTGCTATTGCTGGAAGCGAATCTGTTACTAAGTTTATAAATAGTAGTTGTATAGTTGTAAATGGATTAGCCCAATCTGCAAATACTGCAAATAATATTGCTATTATTCCACCTAAGTTTCCTGCAAATAAATAAGTTATAGATTTTTTAATATTATCATAAACTGTTCTACCTACTTCAACAGCTTTAACTATTGTTGCAAAGTTATCATCAAGTAATACCATAGAAGATGCATCCTTAGCAACTTCAGTACCACTTCCCATACCTATTCCTATATCTGCTTGTTTTAAAGCTGGCGCGTCATTTACACCATCCCCCGTCATAGCACATACCTTACCTTTGCTTTGCCAAGCTTTTACTATTCTTATTTTATTTTCTGGTGAAACTCTTGCATAAACTGATATTTTTTCTAGATTTTCATCTAATTGTTTATCACTTAATTCGTCTAATTCTTGACCTGTAAGTGCTAAGTCACCATCAACCATTATTCCTATATCTTTTGCTATAGCTCTTGCAGTTGTTTTATGGTCTCCTGTTATCATTACTGTTTTTATTCCAGATTTTTTAGCATCTTTAACAGCTTCATATACTTCTTCCCTTGGAGGATCTATCATGGCCATAATACCAACAAGTGTTAAGTCTTTTTCATCATCTATACCTATATTAGAGTTTTTACTTTCTATATTTTTAGTTGCAAATGCTAAAACTCTTAGTGCTTTATTTGAAAATTCTTCATTATTTTTTTTGTATTCATTTATTATTTCTTCATTGATAGAAACTAATTCTCCATCTTCTAATGCGTATTTACATCTATTAAATACTATATCTGGTGCACCTTTTGTAAGCATTATAGATTTATCATTTATCTTATTTACAGTTGACATAAGTTTTCTATCACTATCAAATGGTAATTCGCTTATTCTATTGTATTTTTCTCTTATTTCTTTATAATTCAAACTATTTTTATCTGCATAATTTATAAGTGCTACTTCTGTAGGGTCTCCTATTTCTATACCTTCATTAGTTATATCAGAGTCATTGCAAAGTACAGATGCTAATGTTAAATATTCTTCTTGGATAGAACCATACTTAGTTAAAGCCGCTTCACATCCACCACTATTATTATCTAAGTTTACTTCTTTAACCCCATACATATAAGTGTCTACTACAGTCATCTTATTTTGAGTTAATGTACCCGTTTTATCTGTACATATTACACTTGTAGAGCCTAGCGTTTCAACTGCTGGTAATTTTCTTATTATAGCTTGTTTTTTAGCCATTGTATTTGTTCCAACTGCTAAAACTATCGTAACTATTGAAGATAGAGCTTCAGGTATTGCTGCAACTGCTATTGCTATTGCAAACATGAATGAATCAACTACATTATCGCCTCTAAAAACTTGAACTGCAAATATTATAGCTGATAATGCTACTATACCCACACCTAATTTTTTACCAAAGTCATCTAATTTTTTCTGAAGAGGTGTTTCTTTATTTTCTGCATTATCTAACAAATCTGCTATTTTACCTACTTCTGTATTCATACCACATTCTGTAACTACATAAGTTGCTCTACCATAAACAACCATAGAACCACTAAATACCATATTCTTTTGGTCACCTAATGCACATTCATCAAGTATTACTTCTTGATGTTTTAGTACAGGTTCTGATTCTCCTGTTAACATTCCTTCTACAACCTTAAGAGTTTGAGCTTCTATTATTCTACCATCTGCTGGTACATAATCCCCTGCTTCTAATATTACAATATCTCCTTGAACTAGCTCCCTTGATGGTACAGTAACTTTAATATTATCTCTTATTACTTTTGCATTTGGTACTGACATTTTCTTCAAACTTGATAATGAACCTTCTGCCTTTTTAGTTTGAACTACTCCAAGTATTGAATTTAATATTAACACTGCAAATATTATACTAGATTCTACTACTTCCCCTAAAAATACTTGAACAAGAGCTGCTATTAAAAGAATTATAACTAATGGATCTTTAAAACTATCAACAAATAATTTCCATGTTGGTGTTTTTTCTTTTTCTTGTAATTCATTATATCCGTATTTTTCTAATCTCTCTTGTACTTCTTCCTTAGCTATACCGTTTAAACTAGTGTTTAGCTTTTTGGTTACGTCTTCTACACTTTTTTTATAAAACATACTTACCTCCACTTTAAATTATTTAAATCTCTTACTTAAAGTTAAACCTACTATCAATTCACGTCTTTAGAATTTTTTGATGTCTGTCTTTGTTATGTAATTACCTAAAATTCTATATGCTTTAATAATAATTTGATTTTTATAAAATAAAAAAGACCTTCAAAGTAGACTCTAATTAGAGTTTACTTTGAAGGTCTTGCTAACAAGTTAATATACTCGCTAATCAACCGGGATATATAATCCGAACTGACGACTGATTATCACTTTCGTGAAAGCTACTCCCCTTCAAGGGAATATTATTTATTTATACACTCATTATACGTTTATATTTTTTGTTTAGCAACAGTTTCTTAAAATTTTACATTCTCTTAACATTTATAATATATTAAGCTTCTTTTTCTAAAGGTTTCTTTAATACTGCTAAAAGTACCATTCCTACTACAGAACCTATTATTATTGTAGCTAAATATTCTAGAGGATTTGAAACTACTGGTACTACGAAGATTCCTCCATGAGGAGCTCTAAGTGCTGCCCCAAATACCATACTTAATGCTAGTGCTATAAGTATACCTCCACTTACAACAAACAGTAGCATGTTTGATACACCATTCATTAAATGCTTATATATTTTTCTAAAAGCTGTTTCATCTTCGTTACTTTCTTCACTAGAAATACTTCCTCCAGAGTGATGATAAACTGGTGCATCTCCTTTTGAAGCTCGCTCTATTAATTCTTCTGCTTTGTGTATTCCATTTGCAACCTTAGTTATGATAACCTTTTTATCAGCAGCTACTATTATACAATCTGCATTTTCTATTTCATCTAAACATCCTTCTATCTTATACCCAACACCTCTTATAGAAATTATTCTACTATTTTTAAGTTCTTTGTTTATATCTTTTACTTCACTTTGAATGGTCTTTGTAGAACATCCTATTTCTTGACTTAAAGCTATACTGCTTACTGCATCACTACTACTTACGAGTGTTTTTATTATATTTAATTATCTTGAGGTTATACTTATTTTCACTAAAATCATCCTTATTTAGAATAATTATTTTTTAAGCTTTGCTAGAGCCGCTGCAAATGGATTATTAAATACTTCCTCATCTTTATTTTGATTTTTTAAGTATTTATTTATATCTTTTTTAGATCCTTTGTTTTTTTCTTCTGCTTTTCTTTTATTAAAAGTACTTAACTTTTCTCTATGTCCACAACTACATACAAATGTTTTTCCTTCACCTTCACCACGAAGTTCTAGCTTTTTATGACATATCGGACATCTTGAATTTGTTACTTGTGAAACAGTTTTTCTTGTATTACATTCTCTATCTTCACAAACTAGCATTTTACCTTTTTTCCCGTTTACTTCAAGCATAAATTTTCCACACTCTGGACATCTATTTTTAGTTAAATTATCATGTTTAAATTTAGAATCACTATTTTTAATTTCTTTAACTACATCTTGTGAGTAATTTTTCATATCATTTATAAAATTATTTTTATTTAATTTTCCTTTTGATATATCTAATAATTTAGATTCCCAAGATGATGTTAATTCTGGTGTTTTTAATTCACTTGGAACTAATTCTAATAATTGTTTTCCTTTTGAAGTTATATAAATATCTTTTCCTTTTTTTTCTAATAAGAATGAGTTAAATAACTTTTCTATTATATCTGCTCTTGTAGCAACTGTTCCTAATCCGTTTTTCTCCATAGCTGTAAGCAATGTTCCTTCATTTAAGTATCCTGGAGGATTAGTTTTTCCAGTAGTTTTATTTAACTTAACCACGTTTAAAATTTCTCCTTCTTTAACTGAAGGTATACTGTCATAACTTTCATCATCTTCGCTATCTTTGTAGGTTTCTCTCCATCCCAAGCTTATTACTTTATTTCCTTTTGCACTAAAGTTCTCTCCATTTATTTCACCAGTTATTGAAGTTTGTTCATATTCAAATGGTGGACAAAGGACTGCTAAGAATCTTTTTACAACAAGGTCGTAAATTTTTCTTTCTTTATCGCTTAGCTCTCCTAAAAATACTTTTTCTTCAGTTGGTATAATAGCATGATGATCACTTACTTTTGAATCATCTACGAATGATTTATTTCCATTTATTTTTGATTTTAATAACTTATTGCAAACTCTAGAATAATCACTTACATTAACTGCTTTTACTCTGTCTGATAAAGTTTCTACTATATCACTAGTTAAGTATCTTGAATCTGTTCTTGGATAAGTAAGCACTTTATGATATTCATATAATTTTTGCATTATCGAAAGTGTTTCTTTTGCTGAGTATCCAAATATTTTATTTGCATCTCTTTGTAATTCTGTTAAGTCATATAATGCTGGTGAATATTTTTTCTTATGTGACTTATTAACTTTATTTATTTCTATATCATTATTTTTTACTTTATTCATTGTATTATCTATTTTTTCTTCATTAAAACTATTGCTTGAATTAAATTTATCTTGCCATATAAATTTAAGTTGATCATTTCCTTTACTAGCTACTAAATTTATACCATAGTAATTCTTAGGTTTAAATTCCATTATTTCTTTTTCTCTTTTAAGTATCATAGCTATAGTTGGTGTTTGAACTCTACCGCAAGAAAGTTGTGCATTATGCTTTGTTGTAAGTGCACGTGTTGCGTTTATTCCAACTATCCAGTCAGCTTCTGCTCTTGCTATCGCTGAGTGATATAAATTTTCGTATTCTCTTCCATCTTTAAGTTTAGAAAATCCTTCTTTTATGGCTTTATCTGTGCTTGATGATATCCATAAACGTTTTAGTGGCTTTTTAACTTGTGCTTTTTCTATTATCCATCTT
Source organism: Peptostreptococcaceae bacterium VA2 (assembly GCA_000686145.1). GTDB lineage: Bacteria > Bacillota > Clostridia > Peptostreptococcales > Peptostreptococcaceae > Romboutsia_D. The sequence continues at coordinate 2,442,807 of JMMB01000007.1, forward strand.
GCTACAAGCTCCCCTTCACGTCCTGCATCTGTTGCTATTACTATTTCAGATACGTCTTCTCTATTCATTTGTGATTTTACTGCATTAAACTGTTTACTACTTTTTTTAATTACTACTGTTTTTAAATATTTTGGCAATATTGGCAAATCATCTATATTCCAAGATTTATATTTTTCTCCATAACTCTCTGGGTCTGCTAGTGTTACTAAGTGTCCTAGTGCCCATGTTACTATATATTTTGGCCCTTCTATGTATCCATTTTTTACGTTATTACATCCTAATACTTTAGCTATATCTCTTCCTACTGAAGGTTTTTCTGCTAATACTAATATCTTCTTCATATTATTTCCTTTCTCTCAATCCATCTATTTTAATTTTTAATATTATATTTTTTAATACAATAAATACTATAAGTATATTTTAAACTAAATCTAACCATTTTAAAATTTTATTACATACTATTAAGTACATTAATCTTAATTTATTATAAATTCAATAAATATTATAAGTTAATATTACCATATATTTTAAAAGTAACTAGGGGGTAATGTTTAAAATATATTTTTATTTATATGTTTTGATAATATTTAGTTGACAAGTTTTCAAAATATATATAATATTATTGTAAATAACGCTAATACAAATCAATACCCGATTGAAGCTTTATAGAAGAGCTGTCAAATATGACACACCGAAGGAGTCGCACTCTCAGGTACTTTTTTATAAGTAGGACTGTAAAGTTTAGGGAACTCTGGAGAGACCTATTATAGGCGCCGAAGGGGCAAGGCAATTTCGCTCAATCTCTCAGGCAAAAGGACAGGGATTATATACTATTTACTTAGTGCTTTTTTGAGTACTTATTTATAGTGTGTCGTTTATCCAGAGCTAAATCTAAATTAGATTTAGCTTTTATTATTTTATTATTTTATATTTTAAAGTTTGGATAAACTTTCAAAATCTACATTCATTCCTGTCAATTAATTCATTTTACTCCATGGATTTATTTAGCTCTAAAATTTAGTCGTTAATATATACGACAATTAAGGGGTGTTTTATGAATTTAATTGATATCTTAAATCAAGCTAACTCATTTATATGGGGACCACCATTACTAGCATTACTAGTTGGTACTGGTATTTTATTTTCTTTTAAACTTGGATTCTTACAAATTACCAAGCTTCCTCTAGCAGTAAAATTAATATTTAAATCTAATAATAACTGTAATGGAGATATTTCTAGTTTTTCAGCTTTATGTACAGCTTTAGCTGCCACTGTGGGTACTGGGAATATTGTTGGTGTTGCTACTGCTATAAAAATAGGAGGTCCTGGAGCACTATTTTGGATGTGGATTGCTGCATTTTTCGGCATGGCTACAAAATATGCAGAGGGTGTACTTGCTATAAAATATAGAACTAAAGATGAAAATGGACAAGTTTCAGGTGGACCTATGTACTACATATTAAATGGTTTGGGTAAAAAATATAAACCTTTAGCAATATTCTTTGCTGTAAGTGGTATATTAGTAGCTTTACTTGGAATTGGTACATTTACTCAGGTTAATTCTATAACGGATTCTATTAATGGTAGTTTTGGTATTGATCCTAGATTAACTGGAATAGCTTTAACTTTATTAGTTGCCTTAGTTATCTTCGGAGGTATTAAAAATATCTCAAAAGTTGCTACAACTATTGTGCCTTTTATGTCTTTTACTTATATATTAATATGCCTATTAATTCTTGTAAGTTTTGCAGATAAAATACCTGCCACTTTTGCATTAATATTTAATAGTGCTTTTAATCCAACTTCTGCAGTTGGCGGTTTTTTAGGTGCTAGTGTCTCTATGGCTATTAGAAATGGTATTTCTCGTGGTGTATTTTCAAATGAATCCGGACTTGGTAGTGCACCTATTGCTGCAGCTGCAGCTAAAACTAAGTGGCCTGCTGAACAAGGTCTTGTTTCTATGACAGGTACTTTTATAGATAGTTTAATAATTTGTTCTATTACTGGTTTTTCACTTATATTATCTGGAGTTTGGCAAGGAGATGCAAATGGCGCTCTTATGGCTCAATCTGCTTTTGCAAGTGTGCTCCCTATAGTTGGACCTTTATTTTTAACTCTTATTTTAAGCTTATTTGCTTTTACTACTATACTTGGTTGGAGTTACTACGGTGAAAGATGTTTTGAATTCTTGTTTGGAACTAAAGGAATAAATGGATATAGAGTGGTCTTTGTATTAATGGTACTTCTTGGTTCATTCTTAAAATTAGAGATGATTTGGATAATTGCAGATATTGTAAATGCTCTTATGGCAATACCTAATCTAATAGCTTTAATACTTCTTATGCCAGTAGTTGTTAGTGAAACTAATATTTATATAGACTATTTAAAATCTAATAAGGATTCTAGTGTTTCTAAAGAAGCTATTTAGTAAACTATATTCTTTAATGTATAAAAAGGATTTATCTTATAATTTCTGATAAATCCTTTTTATTATTATCTCCTAACACGTCTTATTTAAAAACTATATATGCTAGTCAACAAATCTTTATATATTTTCTTTTGAAAGTAATAATATTACTTGTATCATTGTCATTACTAAAGATGTTCTTTTTCTATATGCCATATATCTTCCGTCCCAAGATTCACAGTACTTTTCTTTAAATTTCTTTAATCCTTTAAATGAATAGAAATTTTGCCCATGTAAATATACTTGGAATGCTATTTTTTCTCTTAAGAATGAGTATTTTGATCTACCTACATTAGATAAAGGTGCAAGACCCATATTAAATCTAGAGTATCCATTTTCTCCTCCCCATTCAAATAGATTCACAAACATAAAGTCCATTATTCCATTGCATGCACTATGTGAAAATCTCATTAGATCTATTGATAAAGTTTTATTATTATCATACATAGGCATTATATTTGTAAATCCTTTTATTTCGCCACTATTATTTTTCACTACCGCAATAGGCTCACGGCTTAAGTAATCTATATCAAAGAATCCTATTGAAAATCCTTTTTCTTTCCTACCCCCTAGCCATTCATCTGATACATTTTTTATATCTATAATAAATTTATCATCAAATGGAGGTTTAACAATTTCAAAAGTATATTCTTCTTTTTCTACTCTTGAAAGTGCATTTCTTACACTTTTCATCTTTCTTCCTTGCAATGTAAATTCATTTAAATTAACAGCTGCTTCTTCTCCTAGCTTCATAAGTTCATATCCAGTTTCATGAAGATATGGAATTAATGTTTTATCTATTGAACAAAACACTGGAGTATATCCATACTTATCCCCTAAATCATATAGTTCTTGTATTGAATTAAATATATTATCTTTATTTCCTACCGGATTTCCTAATATAACAATCTTATTAGCGTAAATTTGGTATTGCATAAAAACATCTTTATCTTTATTAAAATAAACAAATTTATCATTTAAATATACAAAATGTATAACAGAGTTACCTTCAAATTTTTCTAAAATTGAATTTACATCTTCTTCACAATCACTTAATTTAATTCTAGGGAAATCATTTTTATTATTTTTATAATATAAAATGCCTAAAAATAATAATGATACTATAAATCCTGCTGCACTAATTATAAGCATACTATTTCCATAATTTTTAATGTGTTGTATTTTATAGTTAGTTAATGGTATTTTTCCTATTGTTCCATGTAAATTTATATATACTGTATATAAATATAATATTTGGAAAGAAAATAATATTAAAATATCTTGTAAGAATATTCCCCATCTCATTACAAAATTTTCTCTATAATATTGTTTTTTACTAATCCAAAGTAAAATAGCTACACCTATTAGATATATTGTTCTATTATAATCTACATCCCCTATAACTGTGACTGAGATTGCCAATGCAACTAAACCTAGTGTTAATTTATATATTTTTTTAGATTTATAGATTAATAATCTAGATATAGCAATCAATAAAAATCCTACTATTATTCCTACTTTGTTCACTGGATGCATTATAGACAAGTAATATGCTTTTCTAACAATTGCTATTTTGTCTACTACATCCGGAATTGCTTCATTTATTAATAATATAACTCCTGATGAAAACACTAAAATTATTATTCCTATATGTGCTGCCTTTGATAAAGCAGTTGTTATTATATCTGCAATATCTTCATCTATTTTCATCCACATTTCATGTGCATACAATAAAAGACCTATTATAAGTGGTATTAAGTAATATGATGCTCTATATAAAAATATAGCTAACAATACTTTTTCTGAAGGTACATTAAATGCCTCAAGACCTAATATCAATGTCAAGTCAAATGAACCAATACCACCTGGAGACATACTTACGATAGCTACAAGAATAGCCATAATGAATATAGGTACAAATTCAAAAATTTCTATTTTTATATCTAATATAATTAATATACTATAAACTAAGACTAATGTACTTATCCATTCTATAGTTGATATAACTATTATTTTAGCAGCATCTTTGACAGATGCTTTTTCTGTTTCATCACCTTTTATGTATTTATATATTAAATATACTGTTAAAACAGGTATATATAAACTTATTAAAATTGTTACTACATTTATAAGGCTATCAAATTTCAAATCACTAAAGTTATTTAATACATAGCCAAAACAAACTATTGAAAATCCGGTGAAGTTTAAAGCTACAATTTTAGATATTTCTTTGATTAATAATTTATTATCTTTTACATGGTCTTTATAAAAATTATTTTTTAGTCCAATAGCAGTACTTCCTCCAAATCCAGCTACACTTGCTATTGAGCTCGCTATCCATGAAAATTTAAATAATTTTTTGTTATCTAAATCTATTCCCACTCTCTTTTTTAATACAAAATCATACATACTAAGTGGCAAGTACGATATAATCCCTAAAAGTATTATTATACAAATATTCATTATAGTTAATTTATCTGCATAAGTTTTAAATGTTTTAATATCAAAAGAACTAACTACTCCTATTGATTCTTTTACTACTATAAAAAATATAAATAATGCAAATACAATTTTACATGTCTTTTTAATTTTATCTTTATTTAGTTTCATAATCTTATTCTCCCTCTTTTGTGTCATTATATTTCGCTTTTTTAGCAACATATTCTTATTTTATCATATATTATTTATTTAGTTTCTTACATTTTCTTAATGTTTCTATACGAAACGTTTTTTATAGTCTTTTTAATGATCTTTTATAGAGCATATATTTTTATTTTTTAACTAAAAATATATGCTCTATAATAGTTATGTGTAATGTCAATACTTAATATGTAACTATCCATATCAATAACTCAATATTTATTTTGAACTCAGATTGTATAATTAAATGCAACACAAAAACTCATTACAATTAACTTATAATCAAATGTAGTTCATGTAGAAACATAATCATAAAGAGTTAGTCATAATAAGTTATACATATTTTAATGTAGAAGAAAGATAATATATATTAGAATTTTTTAATATTAGAAATAACATATTAAATTAAAAGAAGATGTAGATAAAATAATCTGTCTACATCTTCTTTTAATTTAATTGTGTCCCAAGTTAGCAACTTTTATAAATTTTTCCATAGGTATTAACGCCATAAGAATTGCAGTTAATACAGATTCTACACCTGCACTTGAGAAATTATATACAATTGAGTATAGTAAAGGGTTCATGCCTGGTGGTGCATACATTCCAAAGAATACATATCCAGATATAGTACTTACAATAGTTCCCATTATACCTGCAAATAAACAGCCTAATATAATTTTACTTTTTTTATCATTTCCAAAACTTCCAGCCAAACCTAAAGCCATCTGAGCCAACATATAATCAAGTATAAATTGTATCGGGTGCATTATAACACCATCAGTTAAAAGCTTTAGTACTCCAAATATTAACCCAGCTGTAAGACCTGGACCTCTTCCATATATTAATGCTACCATCATAATTGGTAGTGTAGAGAATAATGTAATTCCTCCACCTTGAGGATACCTTATAAACTTAATCATATATAATACATAAGCTATTGCAACCATTACAGATATTGTAATCATAACTTTAGTTGTAAGCTTAGTCTTTTTCATTTCTAAAGCGTAAAGCCCTAACAATATAACACTTATTATTGATATTGATATAATCATATTTTTACTCCTATTTATATAGTTTTGTAAGCCATATGCCAAAATTCCATTTCATATAAACTTGCTTTTACAAATATTTCTGTTAATTTATTTTTTTCTTTTTCAGATATATTTTCACATGCTATATCAACATACTCTATCCATTCTTCTGTAAATTTATAAAACTCTTCATCACAATACATTTCAATCCACTCTTTATAATAATTATTTTCCAATATATCATTATATTGTTCTTTTAAATGTTTACCTATATAGTAATAACTCCATGTACATGGAAGAGTACACATTGCTATCTCATTTAAACTTCCTGTTAAAGATATTGCCTGCATGTAACTTGTGTAGCTATTTGTTACAAGATGATAATCAAGCTTTTCTGCATCCTTTACCAAAACGCCTAATTTTTCCATATATTGTAGATGTATAGCTGTTTCATTTTCCATAGTACCTTTTATAGCATTATAGAAAAATTTCATTTCATCCATAGTTTCTGCTTTTACAACTCCCATAGAAAATACCTTTGCAAATTCCTTTAAGTATAAATAATCTTGCACTAAATAATCTTTGAATTTATCCTTAGGTAAAGTTCCTTCCCCTATTTCAACTATAAATGGATGTTTTAAATATCCTTGCCATATATCTTTACTTGCCTCAAATAAATAATCTGTAAATTTCATATTCCAAATCTCCTCATTAAATAAAATTTTAATATTTTAGTAGTAAAGTTATTTAAGTAAAACTTAACTACTTTATACAATTGATAATTCCTTTACCATTTCTAATTTTGCATATTTATTTAACTTGTCCTCATCTAAGCTATATAACTCATCCATTAAATTAACTTTAAATGTTCCAATTTTAGGATTATTAAGATCTGCTAATTCTCCACTCAAAGACATTGTAAGTATCCCCATAGTTGCACCTTCTATCGTTTTTTCACTACAAGCTATATAACTCCCTATTAAACTAGCGCTCATACAACCTGTTCCCGTTATACTTTTTAGTTTTGAAGTCCCATTATTTATTTTATAAACTATATCTCCGTCAGTTACTATATCAGTTTTTCCAGTAGCGACTACTACACATTCTAGCTTCTTAGCAACTTTTTTTATTATTTCACTTGCATCTTCATCGTCATCAAAAGAATCTACACCTTTTCCTTTTACATCAAATCCACCAATAAACTTAATCTCTGCTATATTTCCTTTTACTACATCAAATTTAACTTCATTTAAAAGTTTATTTGTAAGTTCGGTTCTTGCTTTAGTTGCAAATACTCCTACTGGATCTAGTATTACAGGTTTCTTATATTTATTTGCAGATTTACCTGCTATTAAATATAAATTTAATAGTTCTGAATTCATAGTCCCTATATTTATGACAACAGAACTTGCAACACTAACAATATCATCAACTTCCTCATACGAAAAACTCATTAAAGGACTAGCACCTACAGCTAATGTAATATTTGCACAGTCACTTATTGTTACATTATTTGTATAATGAAGTACCAATGGATTTAATTCTTTTACCTTTTTTATTAATTTAAACATCGTCTATTCCCCCTAGTAATCTTTTATTTATATAAAAAAAGCTATACCTAATTAGGTATAGCTTTCTATTTACATAGCTAAAATTCAAATATTGTTATATTCATATTCTAAGTTTATATAAAAGCTTTCCTACGCTGGCATTATCCAGGTCAAGTATAAGGGTCAGTCTATCCTCTCAGCCAATTGGCTCCCCTAGCTTATTTTTATTTTATTTTATACTTTCATTATAATACTTTAATCTCCATTGTCAACTAAAAAACGCCAAAATAAAAGACAATAAATTTAATAGTTATAACTATTAAATCTAATGTCTTTTACCAAAGCATCTTAAATAATTAGCTTTTACCTCTTATTCGATTTATTAAATAACATTTACTACCTAGCATTTAGTTACCCATTGGCAATTAACCTTATAAGCTAGCAGACATAAATTAAAATGAGGTTATCTTAATTTAGATAAGTTATCTAATACGATATCAATAGATATCTAATCACCTAAACACCCAATAGATACTAGTAAAAGGATAGGTTATAGCCTAGCTTTTATCTAGTGAGTTTAGATACAAAATTAATATTAATTAACTTTGTAATAATATATTAACCATTTTTATTCTTTTAATTCATAATTTATATAATTTTTTATATTAATTTAATTTACAATTTTTAATACTGATAAAATCCAAAATCTGCATCTACTGAAAACTTATCTCTGCTTAATAATCCTCCATATGATATTACTAAACTATACAGTTGATCTGCTAAATTTCTGCTTATTACTACTTTATATCCATCAACTTCATATACTTCATCATTTTCTGTTATTTCATCTAATTCAATATCAAGTTTTGCATCATCATGCATAGTTATACATCTTGTACGTACTCTTATGTTTTTGTGCTCACTATTTTGCATTAATTTTTCAAGTTCTGGTTTTGCGCTTTGTGTTATAAGTATATCCATAATTTTCTCCTATGTAATTATTTAACTTTTATATTTTTACTAGGTATAATACCCAATTGTCCCAAATATAACACATATTTATATAGGTGTAAAGTATCTTAAAGTGCTTTTATTTCTATATTAGAATACTTATTTTCTTTTCTTTTTGTATATTATATATCCCATACTCAATACCATTATTGATGATATTGTCGATATGAAAATTTTATATTTTGGAAATATATTATTCAAAGCTTCACCCTTTTTAATTATCTCAACTTTATTTGAATGTATATCCATATCTCCGCCATGTTCTTTACAAGCCCTATTAAATTGCCCCATTACTTTTATACTATCACCCTTCTTATTGTAGCCTCCATAAGCTTCAACTTTTTTTGCATCTTCATTATTCATGTAAATTCCCATTGCGCTAGTTTTATCATTTATGTTTATCCAGGTATAATTATCTCTGCCTAATGGTTCCCCTATAGCTTCACCTTTTACAACTATTTGTTTTTTATCAAAATTTTTCCCATTTTCAATTAAATCATTTAAACTAGATTCTTGTGCATTAATTTTTACAGGTAATATTAAAAATGCAAAGATAGTTGCTATTAATAAATTCCTTCTTATTTTCTCATACATACTTTTTTTATACCCCCAATAGTAAATCCTACTAAAGCAAATACTGATATAAATTCTAATCTACCTAAATACATTGCTATTATATAAAATACCTTAAGTACTTGTGGCATTGTTACAGATGTTATCCCTATTGATAATCCAACATTTCCAGTTACAGATGCTGATTCAAATGCTGAGTCCAAAATTGGATAATCATAATAACACCCTATCATTGTACCTATTACAAATAATATAATATATAAAAGTATTATTAATGCACTAGATTTTACTGTATCACTATCTAACACATGATCTTTTAGATTATGAAATTTAAAAACCTTTACTCTTCGCTCAGATATCAATGACTTTTTAATCTCTGCTATAAACCCTTTAAATACAATACCTATTCTAAGAGCTTTAAATCCACCTGCTGTTGAACAAGCGCAACCTCCAAGCAACATCGCTATTATCATTATTAAATTGGCAAAATTCCCCCATTCTAATGAAAATTGTCTTGCATAGAGATTCATAAATCCAGTTGTCGTATGTGCAGATATCAACCCGTAAACACCTTTTCTAAAAATTGATAACGCATCTGGATATACACTAAGTTTTGTTAATCCTTTTATTATAAAAAATGATGTAATCATTATTGTTACAAAAAAGCTTTGTATTTCTATATTCTTATAAATCTCTTTTTTATTTCCTTTCCATACAGAATAATGGAATCCAAAGTTTAATGCTCCTAATATACAAAATATTATTGTAACTATTTCATATGAAAAACTATGATAATAAAGCATATTTTGACTCATTGGAGAAAATCCTCCCGTACTCCATGCTGATGCAAATACACAAACAGCGTGATATATGGAACTTAATGGCTTTAATCCTATATACATTCCGTTTAACCAAAATATAAAAGTTCCTAATGAAAAATATAGCAAACTTATTTGCCAAATTAATCTTGTTGTGTGTTTTACATTTGGAACGAGTTCAACATCTTTTCCTTCTCCAACGTACATCTTATATGCACCTTGAGTTTTTGCTGATAAAAATGTTAATGCTAGTACAACCATTCCTTGCCCACCAACAAATGTTAAGATATGTCTCCATATATTTAAACTTCTACTTACATGGTCTAAGTCTTGTAATAAGAACACACCTGTAGTTGTAAATCCACTCATTACATCAAAGCAAGCATCTACAAATGACATCATATGGCCACTTAAATAATATGGTATCGCACATAAAATCATAAGTAAAATCCATGATAACGATGCTATAATTAATCCATGCTTCCACTCCATATACAATTTATCTTTATTTACATTACCTAGTATCATTAATGTAAATCCTATTATTAAAGATATATTCATACTTATGAGAAAATCTAATAATGGTTCATATTCTTTTGTAAATAAAGCTATTACTATAGGTATTAACATAAGCAACGCTGTACCTATAACAATGTATCCAGTATAATAGCTTATTACTTTTAAATCATCTATATTTCTTTTAGCTGTTTTCATAATTTACCCCACCTATATAACATTTGTCATAAATAACAAAATTACTACTAATATGCTCATATATGATATTTCTTTAAATATACCATTAACTATGTTTTTAAATTTTAACATCTTGTCCTCCTAATTTTAAAGTCCGCTAAATTTAAATTGCTGACTATATTAAAATAAACAACTCTATGTTTAATTTATTAATTTTTAAATAAATATTTTTCTAGTACTGAGTATGCTTTCTTATTTTCATTTACCATATTTTTACTATCTGTTACTAGTACTACTTTGTCATGTTCTTTTATGATTGTGTCTCCCTTTGGATATATTACATGACCTTCTCTAAATATAGAAACTATAACACTATCAATTGGCATTTTAAGATTTTTTATAGCTTTATTACACCATACAATCTTTTTATCTATTTCAACCTCTACAAGTACCATTTCTCCTCTTTCAAAAGTCTGTATTATCTTTATCTTATCACTTTCACATTCCCATTCTATTAAGTTTGTTATTACTTGTGTACTACATACTGTGCTATCTACACCTAAAAGTCTAAAAAGTTTTTGATTTTTAGGATTATTTACTCTCGCTATTGTATGTTGTATATCAAAATTATTTTTGCTAACCTGACATATTATTAAATTTTCTTCATCTTTACCCGTAACTGCAGCTACTACATCCGCTACATCTATATCTGCATCTTTTAATACCTCTATATCCGTACCATCCCCATTTATTATTTCTATATTAATTTCATCTGATATCTTTTCACATAATTTTTTATCTTTTTCTATCAACGTTATATCATGTTTTTTATTTTTTAATGTTTTTATAAGATAAAAACCTACTTTTCCTCCACCAATTATTATAACCTTCATAACTTTCTCCTCTTTAACATCATAATTTTTTAAATTCTAGACTTTAAATCTTCTATACTTAATTTAATCGGATTTATATAGTCCAAATTTAGTGATATATATATCCTCTCTTTATTTATATCAACTACTTTTGCTATAACTTTTTTAACTTTAAATACATTTTTAGCTACCTGACACGAGGTTATATTTACACTATCATTTTGAGTTAGTGCTAAAAACATATCTGCGTGTTCTATACCCGCTTCTTTTAATATGTCTATATCATATTCAATGCCTAATATCCTTGTCGCGTTTAACCCACTTCCAAGAGAATCTAGTTTATCTTTATCCCTGTCTATTATTACTAAGTCATTCCCCTCATCTATAAGTTCTTGTGCTAGAGTTGAACCAATTCTTCCACATCCAGCTATTATGATATACATATATTTCACTCCCTAAATTTATATTTACTTTGAATTGTATTACTTTTTCATGTGACTTGTGTGTAAAATTTATGTTAAAAATATTATAAGAATATTTTTAATTTTTAAAAACAGTTCAACATTGAAATATCCGATTATTAAACTTGCATATATCGTTTAATTTATATCTTAACAAAGTAAAAACACACTAAAAAAAGCGTAAATTTCTACGCTTTTTAGTGTGTTTTCACTTTATATAAATTTGATTTTATAACGTCTATGACTATAGTTGGATATTCTCTTAAAATATAATTAACCCTAATTTTAAAAGGAGTATATGATGATAGTCCTTCATTTTTAACATCTAAAATATTCGCTATGAGCATCGACCTATAAAGATGAAATTCACTGGTTACTATTAAAACTTTTTTATCTTCATCATTTCTATTTTTCAAAATTTCTTTACTAAATATTATATTTTCTAAAGTTGTTGTAGCTTTATCTTCTTTAATAATTTGATTTGGATTTACACCTTTTTCTACAAGGTATCTATACATTGCCTCAGCTTCAGATGTAATTTCATCTTTTCCTTGACCACCTGATACTATAATATCTACACTTTTATTTAATTCATAGTATTTAAGCGCTTCATCTAATCTAGATTTTAAAGTTTCACCTACTTTATATCCATCAATTCCTGCACCTAAAACAATCATATAATCTAATTTTTCTATGTATTTTACTTCTTTAAATTGATTGATGTTAAATATAATAATTCCTTCAATTAAAAAAAATGATATTACAAATACAATTACTAAATTTCTATATATTTTACATAATATATTAAGCCATCTTTCATTTTTTCTATAAGCAATTTTATTTAAGCTTATATCTATGTATATTATCCATAATGTAGATACTATAAATAAATCACTAAAGCTAATTCCATTTATACTTAGTACAAATATACTAAAAAAGATAACTCCTATTAACTCAATTTTTTTCAAATTCATTTTAATCTACTTTATCTCCTTAACTCTTCCGACAATTCCACTTTCAAGCATTACTTTTATACCGTGATGGTGGTTAGGAGAATTTGTAAGTATTCTTGATACTATACCTTCAGTTAATTTACCACTACGTTGGTCTTGTTTTTGAACTACTAAAACCTTAGATCCTATTTTAATATCATTTCTTTTAGTTCCATCCATATTTTATTACCTCGATTTTCTATATTTTAAAATTCACCTTTAGTTTAACACGTTTTCTTGTATATGTTAATTAAAGTTCTTCATAATATATAAAAATTGCATCTTAAGAATCCCATCTTGTATATTACACGATATTTTATAATTTATTAAAGTATATTTATTTTCACTTTATTTATAATAATTAACAATCCTGTCCTTTCTCACAGCATTCATCACAGTCTGAAGTAATCGGTTATAGCTTCATTTACTTTTTCTATTGCATCTGCTAAGTCACTTTGAGCAGCTAGTAAATCATTAGCTAATTTTGCTAATTGAGTACCTATATTTTTATTAGCTAGTCCTTGATTAATTTAAAGTATCCTCTAATTTTTCATTCTTGTGTTCAAGTTCTTCTATAAGGTCGTAAGTCTTTTCTATATAACAATCACATTTTTTATAATCCTTTTTAGAGTTTAGCCTCTATACTGCAAAATATGCAAATTATTATTATATATTTACATTTTTTTACTTTTTATTTCAATAAAAAATAGCCAGTCTAATTTTTTATAAATTAGACTGGCTATTTAAAAATATATTATTTCAAAATTATTTCTAGACAATTATGAAACTCATCTACTATGTTATTAACATGTGGCTTTAGTTCTTCTTCTACAGAACTAAACGTATATGAGTTTTTATATTTCTCAAACATACTTAAATCATTCCATGAATCGCCTATAACAAATACATCTTCTTCTTTAACACCATAAGTATTCAGTACTTTTGAAATTCCATCTGCTTTAGATGCGTTTTTAGGAACGATGTCTATAAAATATTTATTTCTATATACACTTACCACATCTGAAAATTTATTTTCTATTTCATCAATTTTTATTTTTGTTTTTTCTATACTTTGGTCTTTTATATCTATTCCTATAATATTAGCACTATATTTATTTTTATAAAAGTCTTCTTCTTTTATCCTTATTATACTCATTTTTTCATCAATACTAGCAGCACTAAGCATAGGGTGATTATTATATCCATCTATTATATATAAATTTTCACTGTCTGCAAAATAAAAATTATATTGTGTGTTATCTTTTGAGCATTCAAAAACTTGCTTTATAACTTCATCATTTATTAACTTATTATATATTACATTAAGGTCTTTATCTAATACTACTGCACCATTGCAAAGTATATAACCATCTACCTCTATATCGTACTCTTGGAATAAATGCTTTATTCCCCCAAAGTTTCGCCCTGTGCATAATAAAAAAGCGTGACCATTTTCTCTAAAAGTTTTTATATATTCTATGCTTTTTTCATGGATGCTATCATTTATATACAGAGTTCCATCTATATCTGATGCCAGTAATTTTTTCATGTTTAGCTCCTTTATAATTATTGTAAATTTATTTTTTATAAGTTATATATGTCTGCAAATTCCACATTACATTTTTCTATTTGAGTATGCTTTGGTTCCCTCTGTTCAACAATATTTTCGTCATTTTGTATTCGTAAAATAGGAAGTTTAAATATAAATTCTGACCCTTTTCCAACTTCACTTTTTACATCTATACTACCACCATGCATCTCTATAAGTGATTTTACTAAAGACAAACCAATTCCGCTACCCTCACATCTTTTAGTTAATGTGCTATTAACTTGTCCAAATCTATCAAAGATTATATCAAGCTTATTATTAGGCATTCCAGCCCCATTATCTTTTACAGATACTATTATATTTTTGTTGTCTGATTTTAAGTCAACACTTATTATTCCATCTTCATCTGTATATTTTATAGCATTTGATAAAAGATTTAGCATAATTCTTTCTATCTTGTCTGGATCACAAGCTATAAATTCTTCTTCTATGTCAGTATCAAAAATAAGATTTATATTTTTATCCTCTACATAATTTACTACTGAAAGAGTTATATCCTCAATTATACTAACTATATTATTATTTGAAAGTTGTAGTTTATAATATCCAGTATCAATTCTACTCATGTCAATTAAGTTATTTACAAGTCTTAGCAATCTATATGAATTTTGTTTTATGGTACCTGAGCATCTTTTAAGTTTCTCTATTGTTATATTATCATTTTGTATATTCTGATTTAATAATTGCATAGATCCAAGTATAATATTTAAAGGTGTTTTAAATTCATGAGAAATATTTGCAAAAAATTCATTTTTTATACTTTCTAGATGAATAGCTTTTTCTAATTCATTTTTTTGTTCTTCCATCTTTTTCTCTTCGGTAATATCCTTACCTGTAATAATAAAATGATTATGCTCTCTTATATATTTACTAGTCCAATCTATCCATACATAGTTGTTATTTTTACATAAACATCTCATTTTTATATTTTGTTTACATTTTGGAATTTCATCCTTAAAAATGATATTTAAAACAATTAACATGTCATCTTTATGTATTATTTTACTGCAATGCATAGATAATAACTCTACTTCACTCCATCCTAAAACTTCAGTCCATTTTGGATTTACTTTTTTAAGATATCCATCCAAATTTACTATACCCATAATATCAGCTGCTGTACTTAAAAATAATTCTAGTGTGTTTTCTGTATTACTTCTTTTTTTGTTTTCTATCTTCACTTGCTCACAAAGTCTATGATTTTTTATTAATACAGCTATCTGGCTGCAAGATGACTTTATAAAATCATCTTGATTAAATTTTGGTTTATTTACGCTTTTATATGATATACATAGTAAACCTAAAAATTCATCTTTAAATTTTATATTATAGGTTCCTAAATATTTTATATCTTTATCTACTGTACCTGTATAATTTTTCATTTGCTCTACTTCATTTATTGCTCTTATTCCTTCACTTTCCTTTTTAAAAAGCTTTTTTTCTTCTTCATTGTTTATTTTCACACAGTATAAATCTTTAAAGCTATCTTCAGAGCAACCAATTTCTAAATATCGCTTAAGTTCTTTTTTTATTGGATTATAACTTATAATACATAGACTGTCTGCATTTAAGTGTCTCAAGAAATCATCACATATACTATTTAACAATTCTTGTATATTTTTATAATCATTTTTGGTACTTATTATATCATTCATGTTATTTAACTTATCATAATTATTTTGTAGTTCTTTTTCAATTTTCTTTTTTAATGTAATATCTCTGTTTATTCCTATGATATACTTAACCTCTTGTTTTTCATCTAGTACTGGTGCTTTATATGTTTCAAATAGCCTTCTATGACCATCCTGGCTGTTTTTATCTTGAAATAGCCTACCTTCTTTACGTTCTATTATGTCTTTATCTGTTTTTACATAAGTTTTATGCTCATCTTCTATCCAAATATCTTTATCATAACTTCCTATTATATTTTCTTTATCTTTTTGAAGTAAATTAGCAAGACTTTTATTGGCATATAAATATTTTCCATTTATATCTTTAATCCATGCATTCATTTGAATACTATCTAGTAATGTTTCTAAATCCTCTACATTATATAGATTTTGATTTATCTCTTCACCTATTATGAATAATGCTTCTTCTCCCTTGTACTCGCTCATTGCTACTTCACATGTTAAAGATAATATATTTTTATACTTTGAATTTAGGTTTACTATAATATCAATATCTTCTGTAATATTTAATATTTGTTTTATAATTTCATCTTGATTATATATAACTTTATTTATATTTGAATTATATAATTCAAACTGACTATATCCCAATTTTGACATTAGTTTATCATTACATAATTTTATATTCCCTTGTTTATCTACAATTAAAATATATTTATTAAATTTATTAAATATTTTTTCCATGATAATGTCCCCCAACATATAATAACAACGTTTACCCTTTAATTATACATAGTTTTTAGTCAAATTTAAATAATATTTTCTTGTCTGACTTTACTCATCACATTAATTTATTTATAAATAATATAAAAACTACTCAATACTATGTTTTAATTTATAGTAATTAAGTAGTTTTTTAGGTTTAATATTTATTTAAAATAAATGACTTTTTATAGCTTCAACTACTCCATTTTCATCATTACTCTTAGCTGTAAATCGTGCTACTTTTTTCAAATCCTCATGAGCATTTTCCATAGCATAACTGTGATATGCTACTTCCATCATTTCTAAATCATTTAAATAATCTCCAAACACCATAGTCTCATCAAAAGTTATACCAAGTTTTTCTTGCAATGCTTTAATTGCTACACCTTTGTTAGCACCTTTTGCTGTAATATCTAGCCAAATCTCACCAGACACAGTAACTTGTAACGTTTCTCTATAGTCATTATAATAAGAATTACTATTATTTTGTGAACCAGAGAAATCGCATATAGTAACTTTTAGTATATCATCTTCAACTTCATTAATATCTTCAACTATTTCATATCTTTCATAATATTTTTGTACTTCTTTTACAAAATCAACATTATCATTTTCTATATATGCAGCTTTTTTACCACATAAGATAACATTGGCATTATCTATCTTTCTTCCAATTTCAATAAGTTCAATTGCTACGTTTTTATCTAGCGCATTTATAAATAACTCTTCTCCTTTATAAACTACAAATGTTCCGTTTTCTGCTATAAACATCATTCTATCTTTTATAGCTTCAAACCTCTTAGCGAGGTTAAAATATTGTCTTCCACTCGCTGCTGCAAATGTTATATTTTTGTTTTCTAGCTTTTCAAATATTTCAAAAAATTCCTCATGTATTTCATTGTGTTTATTTAAAAGAGTCCCATCCATATC
This sequence comes from Peptostreptococcaceae bacterium VA2, assembly GCA_000686145.1. Lineage (GTDB taxonomy): Bacteria > Bacillota > Clostridia > Peptostreptococcales > Peptostreptococcaceae > Romboutsia_D. The sequence goes on from JMMB01000007.1 coordinate 2,460,850, forward strand.
TGTTGCTATAAATTTTATCATCTAAGTATCCCCCATAGTTGTATTTTTCACTATATAGTATTTATGTCTAAAGATAATTCTATTTTTTTAACTTGTGGATTTAGCTGAGTTAATTTAACCCCAGCTGCACTGAACATTCTCTTAGATGCTTTAACTGCATCTGTCTGTGAATATTTATCTGATAAAAAAATAACTTCTCTTATTCCAGATTGAATAATAGCTTTACAGCATTCATTACATGGGAATAAAGCAACATATAACTTAGACCCGTGTAGTGATTTCCCCCTAGCATTTAAAATTGCATTTAATTCTGCATGAACTACAAATGGATACTTAGTTTCTAATAAGTCTCCTTTATTATCCCATGGAAATTCATCATCAGAACAACCAATAGGAAGTCCATTGTAACCAACACTTAAAATAGTGTTGCTGTTTGATCCATCTGTGCACTTTGCGCTTACTATGCAAGCTCCAACTTGGGTACTCGGATCTTTACTTCTTTTACCAGCTAATAAAGCAATACCCATAAAGTAATCATCCCAGCTTATATAATCTTCTCTTTTGCTCATATCCATGTTTCCTCCCATAGCTGTTATTTTCTATGTTTTCAATTATCATTAATGCTATTATAACATCTGTTAATCTTACTATCAAAAAAAATTACCGATAAGATATATATTAATATATATCTTATCGGTAATTAATAAATTAAGTTTTTCTCTGTTTATTTTGTTATCCTTTTAAATTCTAACGTTGCCTTAAATAAATCTCCATCAATCTCAACGTCAAACCTACCACCTTGGATTTTAACTAAGTCCTTCGCAATAGCAAGGCCTAATCCACTACCTTCCGTATTTCTAGATTCATCAGACCTTTTAAACCTTTCAGTTATTTCGTCTACGTCAAAATTAAGTTCATAAGATGATATGTTTTTCATAGTAATTTTTATATTTTCATTATTTTCAACTAAATCTATATATACCCTAGTGTTGTGTAGAGAATATTTTGCTATATTAGATAAAAGATTTTCAAATACTCTATACATTCTTCTTCCATCAGCATATATATACACTTTATCATCTAGCATATTTAATTTTAAATCTAAATTTGCCTTGCCTAATTTTTCTTCCATTTCGCCTATGCTTTGTCTTAATAGTTGCTTTATGTCTAATTTTTCCATATTTAATTCAATATTACCACTACTAGCTTTACTAGCTTCAAATAAATCTTCTATTAAAGCTTTTAGTCTCTTACCTTTAGCTTCTAATACATTTACATATTCATTTATATATTGTGGTTGGATATTTTCTTCTTTTTTAATAAGTTCTACATAATTTATTATAGAAGTTAAAGGTGTTTTTAAATCATGACTTACATTAGTTATAAGTTCTGATTTCATTCTTTCACTTCTTAATTGGCTATCTATTGATTTTTCTAGTCCATCTCCGATATTGTTTATATTTTCTGCAAGAACTGTAAAATTATCATAGCCATTTGTATCGATCTTATAATTTAATTCCCCATTTTTTATTTTTTCTGTTCCATCCATTATTTTAGATAAGTAAGTTAATTGTTTAACTATGTACCATGTAAATATTCCCATAGCTATAAATGGAGTTATTACAAAAATAATTCCTCCCGCGTATAAAATCGAATCTATAAATAATCCTAAAATTATACTGCAAACACTAAACAATACAGATAATACTATTACCCTTTTTATTAATGGTATTTTCTTAGATGAAATTAACACCGTTTCCACATTCTTTTTAATTACCTTATATATTTTATTTAATAATTTATATATTTTATATAGTATAGTATTTTTTAACAAATCTAATTTACTATCAAAACTAAATAATACTTTTACAAATAGATGTATAATAAATATAAATATTAAATTGCCAATAATAGCAAGTGACATCATACCTACATAAGCATACATATTACCGTATTCATTATAATACCCCGAGAATGAAACAAGCATATAATAAATGCCTCCAACAAATATACCCATCAACCATAATTCTAGTGGTATTTTCTTTGAAATTTTAAGTATTATTCCCTCTTTATTCGGAGTGTTTTTCTTACAAAGTTTATAAGAAAATATTGATATTAAAAATACTGCTAAACTTGTAATAACTATCGCTATAAGACTTTCTACAACTTTTGTTGCTTGTGTGTAAGAATTATAAAAATTATATATATTATCATTGTATTTAAATTCGTTAGGATTAGGTAATGATATATATATTTCCATATTTTCTATATCTATAGCATTTAATAACTTATATTCTATGTCAGATTTATTTTTTACTACTTTTCCATTTATATCTTTACTATATGATTTATCCATTGGTGTTTTATGTATTTCTATATCAAGATATTCATCTATATTTTTCTTATATTCTTCTACTGTTTTATATTTTGTATTGCTATAATAGCTATTATCTTCAGAATTGATTGCTAAAAATTTCATATTTTTATAAGAATTATTTATTTCATTCTTTGATTGTTTTTTAATATCTTCAATTTCTTTTTTAGATTCACCTCTATTACTTACACTATCAGATAATAAATAAGATATTGGCCTAAGCATACTAAATTCAAATTCATTACTTTTATAAAAGTCTTTTTCTAATATTTTTTTATCTTCGTGCATATAACTTGTCCATAGCCCTTGGTGTTCTCCATATAGTGTTAATGTAGCAGGAATTACTACTAACAAAACAGCTAATGAAGCCATAGACAATGTTAAAAGTATATTTTTTATTTTATTACTATTCATACAACTCCCTCTTCTCTTTATAAATCACTTATAATATAAGTAATTTTCTCATTATTTTATACATGACAAAATTTATTATGAATATACTTACTAATGTCAACAATAAATTATGAGCAAAAAACTTAAAACATAATAAAACTCCAGCAACTTGAGATACCATAAATATAGCTAAAATTAACACCAAATTAAAAATCAGACTTTTTTCCTTTATGAGCTTTCCACTATAATTTTTCAACTTTGTAGCCAACTCCCCACACCACCTTTAAATATTTTGGTTCTTTCGGATTTATTTCAATTTTTTCTCTTATTCTTCTAATATGTACTGCTACTGTATTTTCAGCATTGTAGCTGTCTTCTTTCCATACTTTTTCATATATGTCATCTATTGAAAAAACTACTCCTTTGTTACATAAAAGAAGCTTTAATATTTTAGATTCAATAGGAGTTAGTCTAACTAAATCTCCATCTACATGTACCTCTGTAGTAGATAAATTCATTGTAAGTTGTCCACTTTTTAAAACTTCGCTGCTTGTATTATTATAATTCCCTAAACTAACATACCTTCTTAAATTTGATTTAACCCTAGCTATAAGTTCTAGTAAATTAAAAGGTTTAGTAATATAATCATCTGCCCCAATATTAAGACCAATTATTTTATCAGTATCTTCACTTTTAGCTGAAACTAATATTATTGGTATATTTTTATCTTCTCTAATTTTTATGGTAGTTTTTATTCCATCTAAATTTGGCATCATTATATCCATAAGTATAAGGTGTATTTCTTTGTTTTGTATAATCTCTAAAGCCTGTATTCCGTCATATGCTTTATATATTTTATATCCTTCATTTTTTAAATATATATTTATAGATTCAACTATATCCTTATCATCATCCACCACTAATATATTGTACATTTATCAAATACCTTCCTATTTTATAGTTCACATTCTTATTATACAATAAAGTCACATCCTTTTTCCTATTAAGTTAATTATGTAAATTTTCTTAAGATTTAACTATACTTACATAATAATCTAAAAATCTTAAGAAATTCTTAACTTAATTCTTAAGATTTTCTTACGAATATGTACTTAACAATATATATTGTATTTAGCTCTATCTTAACTAATAAAAATGCTGTACAAATAAAAAAACGAGTGAATGTCTTTCACTCGTTTTTTGTTTATATATTTACTAATCTATTTAGATATAGATTGATTTTTATTAGTTTTTTTAGCTATAAACGGCAATATTAAACCGATTCCCATTAATACAATAGGGGTCGTAACGTTTAATCCAACTCTAAATATCCACTCTGAACTAAATGCAGGCACATCTGTTGGGAACATCCCCATTATACATGCAAATGCTGTGAACCCAAAACACCAAAGTCCTACCAAGAATCCAAGTTTAGGATTCTTTATAAATTTATATTCAGTATCAAATTTACCTATAGCTTTCTTAAGTCCCATATAGGCTAAGAATACCCATAAGTATCTCATCGGCATTACTACTGCGTTTAACTTCAATAACCAATTAAATAATTCATTTGTATTACCAATTCCTAATGCAGGAACTATTATTAAAATTGAAACTAGTACTGCTGTCATTATATATCCATTAACTAAAACACCATTTTTATTAGTCTTAGATAATCCTTTTGGTATAAAGTTATCATCGGCTTCTCCTAATAAAACTCTAAGTGGAGCGTCTATTGAGAATACTAATGCTGATAGCTGAGCTGCTGTATTAGCTAAAGCATAAATTATAACAAATACACTTCCAACGCCGTAATGTTCTCCAAGTAATTGGAATGCATAATATTGACCATTCATCATTAAGTCTTCTGGTATAGCATTAGCATTAAATATCATACCCATTGCTATAGATCCTAAAAGAGCACATACTGCTACCATCCCTGCTAATACTAGCATACCTTTAGGGAAGTTTTTAGATGGATTTTTAGTATTATTTACATAAGGTGCAATTTTTTCACATCCTCCAACTGCAAATACTAACATTGATAAAGTTGTTAAGTATGCAAAGTCAAATTTAGGTATAAATGAATGTAGAGTTATATCAGGCGTTGCTACATGTCCAGTTATAGCCGGTGCTGCTAATCCTAAAGCTATAAATAATAGTGACATAACAAACATTGACATACCAGCTATATTTCCTATAACTTTTAGTACTTTAACTCCTTTTGTTGATACATATAAAAACACTAAAAATATTAATAATACCATTCCTTGAAGTATCATAGGATCTAATTCCTTTAATACTGTCGCTAACTCTCCCGATGGACTTATTGCCCAAGATAATGCTATTAATAAAGTTTGTGGCTTTTGAGCTAAATAAGGCACATGTACAACCCAATATGTCCATCCTGCCATAAAAGCAAGCATTGGTGTTGTTGTTGATCTTATCCACGCTGATACTCCACCTTGTGAGTCTTTAAATGCAGAACCTAATTCCCCTACCATTAAAGTATATGGAACAAAATATAGTGCTATCATGAATATCCATGAAAATACTACAGTAAGTCCTTGGTTGGCAAAGTTATTAACTACGTTCCCAAATCCCCATACCATGACAAATCCCATTAAGGCTATGTTTTGCCATTTTAAATTTCTGTTTTGATCTGGCATTAAATTTTTCCTCCAGTTATTTTAATAAAAACGATTACTTTGTCTATTATATATTTTTTGGAATCGTTGTCAATACTTGCTATTTCCTATATTTATTTGGAAATATAAGGTATTTCATTGAATTTTCTGTCAATTGAATGTGATTAAAAATTTATTTAAGTTTCGTCTATAATTTCATGTAATAACATCAAGTAAATTTAATTTTTGAATTTAATACTTTATTAACTTTCATAAAAACAAACGGTATACAAAAATTTCAATACATTTTTTTTGAAAACTTTTTTTATATTTTTTAAAATAAAGTTATAATGTAATAATATATATTTTTTCATATAATTTTGTACTCAAATAATTTTATTTTCCACAAAAAAGAAACCTTAATTTAAAGTTCCTTTTCTAATTCAAGTAATATGTATTTTATCTTTATAAGCTGTTAACATTATACTCACTATATAATTTATCTTTATATGTACCCACTAATTTAGATAAAGCTTCTTTTATTTCATACTCACTTGGTAATATAACACTTCTTCTAGCATCTAATATAAACTTAGTTTCTTTCGTTACAATATTACTACTAGATACTTTCTTGTTTACACTACCTTTCATATCAATAAGTAACCTTGAAACTTCGCCCTTAGTTATATTATTTAATATTGTACAAGCTTCCTTTTCAGTTAATAAGTTGTCATAATTTAATTTTTCTAATTCTTCATTAAACATTTCCATAATTAGGTGAGTATTATTTTTAACATATTTATCAATTATAAATCTACTACCTTTCATAACTATTAAGCCAAATACTAACATAGATATACTATTTAATAGGATAGAAATTATATCATTTTTTATAATTTCACCATAGTTGGTACAAATTTGTACTATTATATATCCTAAAAAAGCACCTAATATACCTAATAACAAATCAATATTTTTAATATTTTTCTTTTTTACATCTAATCCATCAATACTTATTTCATTGTCTATATGATAGTCTCTACTTTTATATAAATTTACGTCTACCATAGAATCTATACTATATAGATTTTGAGCAAATCTGTTATATGAGGTGGAATCTACTGTATTATCCAAACTTAATCCCTTTATAAATGATTCCCCATATACTGTTATGGACCTTACTACTGATTTTAATAATGCTTCGTTTTTTGATTCACCGTTCCATATCGACAGCGCATATTCTACGCTACCTGAAACCCCTAGTACATGACTACATTCTACGCTGCCATCAATTTCAAAAAAGTCCAATCCTTTTATTCGACCTTCATTAGCTAATTTTTTAGCTTGAATATACGTTAAGCTTCCCCTTTTTAATATTGTCTTAGGCTCTATAATCTTTTGAGTTACACCTTCTCTTACCCTATCTTCAAAATCACTGGTTGCTTCCTCGTATTTATCACAAGGAATTTCTATATTCATGGGCTCTCCATCTTCGTCTACATATCTTAGCTCACCGTAGTTCAAGCAAGCATCCACACATCGCTCTCCTGTGCTATTGTATTTACTTATTAATACTTTTGTCATACACACTTTCCCTCACTTGCTGTATAGGATCTTGTTAAATGATCATTTTACTTGTTCATCTTCACCTAATATATTTATTGTTTCACTTTTTATATTTATATTACAAATATTACCACATAGTTGAGTTTTTTAATAAGATGTTATCTGTTAACATATATAATTCTATTTTACCAATATTTCACTTATAAATAAATACTTCCTCAAATTTATTTACACTTAATTCTATATTTAGTAACTATTTATTATTGTATTCTTTAAGGCTATCAATCTAAACATCTAACACATTAACATTATTTACTATTGTAACCTCATAATCTAGTACTAGAAAAGGAAGATGTATATACATCTTCCTTTTCTAGTACTGAATATTTGTGCTATTTTTTAACTATAATTATCTATTTCAAAATTATAATTTAGATAGTGCCGATACAATAATCTCTTCTTTAAATGGCTTTACAATAAATCCTTTTGCTCCATAAATAATTGCTTCTTTCATTCTTGCTTCTTGTCCTAATGCTGATACCATTACAACTGATGCCGATGGATCAAGTTTCTTAATTACTCTTAATGCTTGTAGCCCATCCATTTCTGGCATAGTTATGTCTAATGTTACAATATCAGGTTGCAACTCTTTATATTTTTCAATTGCCATTAAACCATTTTCTGCCTCACCAACTATCTCAAATTCATAGTTTGAAAGCATATTTCGAATAGACATACGCATAAATGCTGCATCATCCACTATTAGTACTCTTTTCATAACATTTCCTCCATTTTTATTAACTATAATCATATATTTTTTTAATGTTCAAAAGCTATTTTAAAGTTATAAAACAGCCTCTTGATTTACATAATTTTTATCCTCTACAATTTTCATTAATGAATCACAGTCTAATATTAACTGAATTTCATCATTTATTTCACTAATACCATTTATGAAGTTTTGTTTAATTTCACCTTTATCTGAGTTTATTTTCATATTTTGATTAGATGAAATATGGATAACTTCATTTACAGCATCAACTATTAACCCAATCTTATCCGTATTATTTTCAATTATAATAATACATGTCCTCTCATTATAATCAATTGGATCCATATCAAATCTCATTCTAGCATCCATTACAGGAATAATTATACTTCTTAAATTTATAATTCCGTTCATATATTTAGGAAGGAACGGAACTTTTGTTATAGGTAGCATTTCAATAATTTCTATAATATATTTTGATGATAATGCATATTTTTGGTTATTTATAACAAACACCATATATAAATCATCTATTCTGTTTTCTACTATCTCATCATCTGTACTCACAAATAATACACTCTCCTTTTGAATAACTTTTCAACGTACTTAATTAGTTTTTCTGTGGGTCAATAATTCCTAATGATGCTAATAGTTTGTTACATGACTCTACTTTAGGTATAAAATAATATTTCCCCTCAATTTTTAAATCTGTAGTGAAAAAATCTGTTTCAATACATAAAATTGAATCAGCATCCGGACCGTATAGTGAAATAGGTAAGTTCATAATTGCCATAACCATATCTACACTAAAATAAGGAATTGATGGGTCTATAGTTAAATTTGTCATATCTGATATTGCAGTTAAATATGTTCCACAAAGTATATTACAAATTTCTCCCATTGAGCTTAATTCTTCGCAAACCAAATTATAATCATTTCTATCACATGTTATTTCTTTTCCACAAAGTTTAGATAATAAGTTAAGTGCCGAATCAACTTTCATAATAACCATAATAAAGCCTTCCATATCTCCCGAAAGTTGTAAAACAGTTCCTATAACTAATTCTTCTGGAGAATTATAACTGTTAGTTATGTCTGCAAATTTAATAATATCACTTTTCGGAAGCCCTATATCTACTATCTCATTTAACATTGTAGCTAATGAATTTGATGCATTGCCTGAACCTATATTACTAATTTCACGAAGTACATTTAATCTATCACACTCGAATTTCATATCTGCCTACTTTCTATCTAATCTTTAGATTTTGATGTTAATTCTCTTCTCTTTAATTGATTTAATATTGCATTTGGAATCATTTCTAAAGAAGTTTCTTTTAAAACAGCTCCAATATTCATCGCCGCCATTGGCATTCCATAAACAACACAAGATTGTCTATTCTGACCAATAGTATAGCCTCTAGCTTTCTTTATATCAAGTAATCCTTTCGCGCCATCAGAACCCATACCCGTTAAAATAACACCTATAGCATTTTCTTTAGCTTCTTTGGCTACAGATTCAAATAAGTAATCTACTGAAGGACAATGACCACTGATTTTTTCTCCTTCTTTTACTTCTAATATGTATTTATTATTTTTCTTTACGATACCCATTTGTAAAGCTCCAGGTGCTATATATGCGTATCCACTTAATACTTCGTCTCCATCTTTACCTTCTAATACATTTATCAAACATTCTTTATTTAAACGTTCTGCATATTTTTTAGTAAACACTGGTGGCATATGCTGTGTGATTACAATTCCAGGTAACCCTAAAGGCAATTGTCTCAATAATTTACCAACAGCCTCTACGCCGCCCATAGATGCTCCAATAGCAATTATATCTTTATAACTTTGTCTTCTTATATTTTGATTACCTAATGTGTTTCTTTTTTGCACAGGATTATTAACTTGTACTGAATTTGTTTTAGAATATTTTGTTTTATCTAGTTTAGCAACCGAAGCTTCTTTGATTTTAGATGCTAAATCATTAGAAAAATCATTCATTGTATTTGCATTTGGTTTATCAACAAATCCAACAGCTCCTGCGCTTATGGCCTCAAAACATCTCCCATCCGCACCACTAATTACAATTGTAGGAATAGGGTGTTGATCCATTAAAATTTTCAAAAATTCAATTCCATTCATTCCTGGCATCTCAATATCTAGTGTTAATACATCTGGTCTAAATTGTAATATCTTATCTCTAGCCTCATAGGTATCTTTAGCTGTACCTACAACTTCTAAATCTGTATGCTCTTGAAGCTGTTTTGCTATAATACGTCTAAACATACTAGAGTCATCAATTACTAATACTTTTATCTTTTTATTATTTTCCATAGACTTTCTCTCCTTTTGAATATATCTACTGTCTTACTACACGATTTCCGCCTAATTTTTTCAGCAATTGGGACAACTTGTCTATAGTAATTATGTCTATGATATTATGCTAACATCATTTATTTATAATGGAATTTACATCAAATATCAAACTAATAGATCCATCTTCTAAAATAGAACAGCCTGCCATAGATGATTGAACTTTTTCAAACTGTGTCAATAACGTTGGTATTGGCTTAATTACAACTTGCTGTTGACCAATAATTCCATCTACAATAATACAAGCACTTCCCATTTCTGACTCCACTAAAATCATAATTCCATCATCAAATTTTTCTGTATTTATTCCTAGTATATTTGATAATCTACGAATTTCATAACAATTACCTCTAATAATACTGTGTTCTTCTCCATTTGGATTTTCAACAATATCATATACACCTTGTCTAAATACTTCTTTTATATTAAGAGATGGTATAATATATATTTCATTTCCTATTTCTACTTTCATCCCATCTACTATTGCCAATGTTAATGGGATTCTAAGTACAATCATAGTACCTTTTCCTTTTTCACTGTCTATACTAATAGAACCTCTTAACTTACGAATGTTTGTATGAACAACATCCATACCTACTCCTCGTCCTGAATACTCAGTTACAGCAGTATTTGTAGAAAATCCAGGTGCTAATATAAAGTTGTATGCCTCTTTATCACTGATTTCTTCAATACTTTTACTTGTTATTCCTTTTTCAATTGCTTTTTTGACAATAACATCCTTGTCTAATCCTTTACCGTCATCCTTAATTATTATGACAACATCTCCACCAGTATTTTTTGCTTCTAATGTTATAGTCGCTTTCTCTGGTTTTGAACTTTCCCTACGATCGTTGGGCATCTCTATACCATGGTCCATACTGTTTCTTATCATATGCATTAAAGGATCTGAGATATTTTCTAAAATATTTTTATCTACTTCAGTTTGCTCACCAATTAATACTAAATCTACTATTTTACCAGTTTTTTTACTCATATCTCTTACAACTCTTTGCATTTTAGTAAAAGTCGAAGAAATTGGAACCATACGAATTGACATAACTACATCTTGTAGTTCATTTGTTAATTGATGTAGCCTTCTTGCTTGTTTTTCAAAATTATCTGAATCAAAATTTTCTAACTGTGATTGTTTCTCTACCATAGATTCAGTAGTAACAATCTCTCCAACTAAGTTCATTAGCGTATCAACCTTATCAATATTTACAGTTAGATAATTATTTTTATTATGTGCATGTGGCTGAGCAGCTTGTTGATTAACTTCTTTTTTATCTGGTTCATTATGAATTTCTTTTTTTAATTCTTCATTAATTTTTTCTATCTCAACATTTATATTTTCATCTTTTATAATTTCATCTTCAATGTTTATAACATCTTCGATATCATTTATATCCTCTTGAATATCAATTGAATTAACGATTCCAAAAATATTTTCTAATTCTATTTTGTCTGTAACTTTAGTAATTTCATAACTTTTTAAAAGCATAGTTTCTTCAACACACTTTTCAAGTTCACATTGTTCTTTCATTGTCTTTACATACATAATGAAACCATCTTTAATTATTTCATCATCACATTCTACATTTAAGTCTTCAGGTATAGTTTTCATCACTGAACATAAGCCATCAATCATCGTAACTACACCAAGTGCTCTGATTCCTTCCATGCCACATCCATTTTCAAATAAAACTTTTATATAAAGGCATTTTTCTCCGATTACCTGTGTTGTCTGTGTCTTTTTTTCATTCTCACAGTCTTTTGGTAACTTTATCTCTAACAATTTATCATCGTCATTATCTTCGTTACTATTTTCATCGTTACTATTTAATAATCTTAAAACTCTTTCATGTAATTCATCTATGCTAGCCTCTGGAAGTAGACCATCTTGTACATTTAAAACTTCTTCTTTAAGAAAATCAACACTGGCTAATGCAACATCTACAACTTCTTCCCACTTGTCATGAGAAAGTTCTAGCCCATTACGTATTTCATCAAAAACATCTTCTACACTGTGAGTAAGTTTTGTTAAACTGTCATATCCCATCATTGCTGAAGAGCCTTTTATTGTATGCATTACACGAAATATTTCTTCGATTGCTTCTTTTCCTAGCTTACCGTCACCTGATTGTTCTACAAGTAAAATTTCTTCTAATTGTTCTAACAACTGTATATTTTCTTGCACATAAAATTCATTTAAAGAATCTATTTCGCTCATATTTTTTCTCCTTTATCAATTAAATATATTAATATCGTTTATTCACTGCAATAATTAACTTCATTTTCATTAAAATTTATAGGTTTATAATAACTATTTTTGTCTTTTAATTTAAAGCTTTCAATAAGAGATTTTAGCATTTGTGCTTGTCCACTTAGTTCTTCACTAGCAGCACTTTCTTCTGATGTTGCAGCAAGATTTCTTACCTCATCTGCTACAACATCAAATCCTTTACCAGCTGAACCTACTCTAGCAGCTTCTACAGCAGCATTTAATGCTAATGTTTGTTTGGAATGCAATATCATCTATTGTCTTTATAATTCTGCCTATTTCGTTAGAAGTAAATGAAATTTCATCCATAGCCTTAACCATTTGTCTCATTTGATTGTTACCGTCTTTAACTTCAAGCCCTGCACTCAATGTTAAAACATTTGCCTCTTTAGCATTATTTGCAGTATCTTTAATTTTTTCAGATATATCTATAATAGTTGCAGATAATTCTTCAATTGCACTTGCTTGTTCTGTAGCACCTTGTGCTAACATTTGTGATCCACTTGACACTTGATCTGATGCAGCCTCAACTTCCTCTGAAGCTAAGTTTATTTGTGACATTGTCTCACTTAAATCATTAGTAATTCTAACAACTGAATCCTCAACATCAAAATTTCCACATGCTCCTTATCAACAAATGCACCATTAAGTCGCCTTAAAATAGAAACTATATATCTACGAATTCCCATAGCTTGATTTGTTAATTGATAAGGTCCCTCGAATAAATCATGACTTAACTTTCTTGACTTTCTCAAATTATACATTGCGCTCCCATTTGCAAATATGGTGAACATTAATAAAACAATAAAACAGATACTTAGCTTTTTCCCTATTTTTAAATTTTTCATATGTATGCCTCCCCGAACATTAAATTATTCTGATTTTTGCCGCCTCACACAGCATTAACTATTTAAATAATATATGTAAATCTATATTATATTATTTTTGGGCATATTATATAATTTATAATTAAATTGCTATTTTCAAATATTTAAGTTTGTTTAATTTCATCTGTTCTTTCATAATTGTAAGGCTTACGATGTAGTTTATAACAAACTATATTTCATAGCTTCAAATAGTTTCTCTTATTTTTTATACGGATAAATATACAGATACTTTAGATTTTATATAAAGTATTTTATTATAAAGTTATGCTTTTCATTAATCCTATACGACAAACTGTTTCATATTTAAGTTCAATAAAAAAATGGAAGCATAAAAGCCTCCATCTTTTTAATCATAAGCCATAATATAGATTTATTACATTGTGTTATTCAAATTCATTCATTGCAAAATAGTTAACTTCATCTTTATTAAAGTTTATATGTTTTTTAGAACTATGTCTATTTTTCAGTTTGAAATTCTCAATAAGTGATTTTAACATCTCTGCTTGTCCACTTAATTCTTCACTAGCAGCAGCACTTTCCTCTGATGTTGCAGAATTCGTTTGTACTACTTCTGATATTTGATCTACTCCTAACGTAACCTGAGCGATTGCACTTGATTCTTCATCAGATGCTTTAGCTATTTCATCTACTAATAAAATCGTTTGATTAGTTGTTTCAATTATTTTTTTAAGTGATTGAGCTGTGTTATCCACAATCTTAGTTCCATTATCAACTGCTTTTATTGAATTTTCAATTAGAGCAGCTGTGTTTTTTGCAGCTTCTGCTGATTTTGCAGCAAGATTTCTTACCTCATCGGCTACGACTGCAAATCCCTTACCGGCTGAACCTGCTCTAGCAGCTTCTACGGCAGCATTTAGTGCTAATATGTTTGTTTGGAATGCAATATCATCTATCGTTTTTATAATTCTACCTATTTCATTTGAAGTAAATGAAATTTCACCCATAGCTTTAACCATTTGTTTCATTTGATCATTACCATCTTTAACTTCTCGCCCTGCGATTAATGTTAAAGTATTAGCCTCTTTAGCATTTTTTGCAGTATCTTTAATTTTCTTAGATATATCTATAATAGTTGCTGATAATTCTTCAATTGCACTTGCTTGTTCAGTAGCGCCTTGAGCTAGCATTTGTGATCCACTTGAAACTTGATTTGATGCAGCACCAACTTCTTCTGACGCTAAATTTATCTGTGACATTGTTTCACTTAAGTCAGTCGTAATTCTAGTCACTGAGTTTTCAACATTTTTAAATACCCCTATATATTCTACTTCTGGCTCTACATCAAAATTTCCAGATGCAACTTCACCTAAAACACGCACTGCATCATTTACAACTTCTTTAGTTTTATTGCTGACTTTACGAATACTATCTGATAAAACACCTAATTCATCCTTTGATTCATAATCGATATTAATATCAAAGTCTCCATCAGCCATTTTATTTGCAGCTACTTCTATCTCTTTAATTGGATCGTTTAATTTTTTTGTAATATACACAGCTATGACTAATCCTGCTACTCCAGTAAATGCACTTAAACTTATAGATATAAACCATGCCTTTGATACTGTATCGTGTACTTTTTTATTAAATTCAATACCGTTGGCTTCTGCAGCATCACTAAACGGCATTATAGTTTTCTCAATCTTAGTAAGTGCATTACTCCATGCACTAGTATCTATATCAGTTATCTTACCACTAAAATTTTCTTGCTGTGCAATTTGGTATATTTTTTCATATTCTTCCCTTAGAACCGTCGCTAAACTTCCCATCTCATCTATAATCGTTTTGTCTTTTGGAGAAGCATCACGAAGTTTCTTGATTTTTTTATCCATATCATCAAAATCACTTAGAATTGTTGCTCTATATTTTTCTTGATTATTTTCAAGAAATGTATTGTTAATATGTCTTGCAATATTAGCTAAGTCTCTACGAATTGCCCAAGTTTGACTTGTTACTACATAAGGACCCGTAAACAAACCATCACTTAGTTTTTCTGCTTTTCTTAAATTAGATAGTGCATAAAAATTCGCAACCCCTGCAAGCATTAATACAACAATAAAAGATATAATTAGCTTTTTACCTATCTTTAAATTTTTCATACCCTTACCCCCTACAATTTAATTTGTTATAATTTCTGCTTCATTTAAAAACATCGATTATTTAAGTAGTATCTATAAATCTATATTATGATATATTCAGAAATGTTTTATAAATTGTAATTCAATTGCTATTTTCAGAAATTCAATTTTACTTGGTGTGATATGTTCTTATAGTGTCAAGATATTAATGTAATTTCCAATAGTTTCTCTTATTTTTTTATACGGATAGATAAATATATACTTTAGATTTTATATAGTTTAAGATTAAATAATATTTTTCATTTTGGAAGTTAAAGATATTATATTGAATTTATTTCGGAATAAGATTCAATATAAAAATGGAAGTATAAAACTTCCATTTTTTAAATCATAACCTATTACATATTTTATTGTATTATTCAAATTCATTTGTAGCAAAGTAGCTAACTTCATCTTTACTATTTTTTAATTTAAAGTTCTCAATAAGTGATTTTAGCATTTGTGCTTGTCCACTTAATTCTTCACTTGCAGCAGCACTTTCTTCTGATGTCGCAGAATTAGTTTGTATTACTTCTGAAATTTGTTCTACCCCTAATGTAACTTGAGCAATTGCATTAGATTCTTCATCAGATGCTTTTGCTATTTCATCTACTAATAAAATTGTTTGATTAGTTGTTTCAATTATTTTTTTAAGTGATTGAGCTGTATTGTCTACAATCTTAGTTCCATTATCAACTGCTTTTATTGAATTTTCAATTAGAGTAGATGTATTTTTTGCAGCTTCTGCTGATTTTGCAGAAAGATTTCTTACTTCGTCTGCAACAACTGCAAACCCCTTACCAGCTGAACCAGCTCTAGCAGCTTCAACTGCAGCATTTAATGCTAATATGTTTGTTTGGAATGCAATATCATCTATTGTCTTTATAATTCTACCGATTTCATTAGACGTAAATGAGATTTCATCCATAGCTTTAACCATTTGTTTCATTTGTTCATTACCATCTTCAACTTCGCGCCCTGCACTCAATGTTAAGACATTAGCCTCTTTAGCATTTTTTGCAGTATCTTTAATTTTATCAGATATATCTATAATAGTTGCAGATAACTCCTCAATTGCACTGGCTTGTTCCGTAGCACCTTGTGCTAACATTTGTGATCCACCTGAAACTTGGTCTGATGCTGCTCCAACTTCTTCTGATGCCAAATTTATTTGTGACATAGTCTCACTTAAGTCATTAGTAATTCTAATTACTGATTTTTCAATATTTTCAAATACCCCTATATATTCTACTTCTGGCTCTACGTCAAAATTTCCAGCTGCAACTTCCCCTAAGACACAAACCGTATCGTTTATAATTTCATTTATTTTATCACTCATTTCACGCATGCTATTTGATAAGTTTCCTAATTCGTCCTTTGAATTATAATTAATAGTGATATCAAAGTCACCCTCTGCCATTTTATTTGCAGCAATTTCTATTTCTTCAATTGGTTTCTTTAAGCTCTTTGTTATATATATACATATAGCTATTCCTGCTAGTATACTAAACGCATTCATTGTTAAAGAAATAACCCATGATTTTGATACTGCACTTTTTACCCCATCATCAAATTCAACACCAGTATTCTCTGCATTTTCATATAACTTAGTTGCATTTTTTATACATTTATCATATGTTTTGTAATATTCAAGATCCTCTTTTATTACAATCTCTTTTGCTCCTTTATAGTCTCCTTTCTCTATAAATGCATCAGCTTTTTCATATTGTTGTTTTAGTTGAGTTATTGAACTTTCAATATCATCAATTAATTTTTCATCTTTAGAAGGATCCTCTTTAAGTATTTTAATTCTTCCATTAATGCTATCAAAGTTTTCTAAAATCGCAGTTTTGTAACTTAAATCTGCAGGATTTTCTGCAAGAAGTTCATAAGCAACATTCTGATCAATTGAAGCTAAATCTCTACGAATCCCCATAGATTGATTTGTTAATTCATAAGGTCCCTCAAATAAATCATGGCTTAATTTGCCTGCTTTTTTCAAATTGTATAATGTGTTTCCATTTGCAAATACTGTAATCATCAGTAAAACAATAAAAGATATTCCTAATTTTTTACCCATTTTTAAATTTTTCATATATGTACCTCTCCCATAATTTGATTTATTGTAATTTCTTCTACATAATACAATATTTTTATATTTAAATAATAAATTTAAATAATCAACTTTATCTTTTGCTTTACTTTATAAAATATATATGAGGCTATATTTAAATAGTCTATAAAACTACATTATTTTTATATTCCAACTTATTCACCATAATTTTATATTCTTTGTGAATTATAAGTCAATCACTTATATATATATTTAATATTTATTTTTTATTTCGTCAATTAATTTCTATTACTATTTATACGGATAACTATATAAATACTTTAGTTTCCTAATTTAGTAATCAAATATAATGGGTTTTATCTTTATTTAAATTCAAAAAAATGGAAGCATAAAAGCTTCCATTTTTCTCACACCATAAACTTTAACATATCGCTATTGAATTATTCAAATTCATTCATTGCAAAATAATTAGATTCATCGCTACTAAAGTTCATTTTTTTATTAGAATTATATGTATTTTTTAATTTAAAGTTCTCAATAAGTGATTTCAACATTTGTGCTTGTCCACTTAACTCTTCACTAGCAGCAGCACTTTCCTCTGATGTTGCTGAATTAGTTTGTACTACATCTGATATTTGATCTACACCCAATGTAACTTGACCAATCGCGCTAGATTGTTCCTCTGATGCTTTAGCTATTTCATGAACTAATATAATAGTTTGATTAGTTGTGTCAATTATCTTTTGAAGTGATTCAGCTGTATTATCTACAATTTCACTTCCATTACCAACTGCTTTTATTGAATTTTCAATAAGTGTAGCAGTATTTTTTGCAGCTTCTGCTGATTTAGCAGCAAGGTTTCTTACCTCATCTGCTACAACTGCAAATCCTTTCCCAGCTGAACCTGCTCTAGCAGCTTCAACGGCAGCGTTTAATGCTAATATGTTTGTTTGGAATGCAATATCATCTATTGTCTTTATAATTCTTCCAATTTCATTAGAAGTAAATGAAATTTCATCCATAGCCTTAACCATTTGTGTCATTTGCTCATTGCCAGCTTTAACTTCACGGCCGGCACTTAATGTTAAGGCATTCGCGTCTTTAGCATTACTTGCAGTACCTTTGATTTTCTCAGATATATCTATAATTGTTGCAGACAGTTCTTCAATTGCACTTGCCTGTTCAGTAGCACCTTGTGCTAGCATTTGTGCTCCACTTGAAACTTGATCCGATGCTGCTCCAACTTCTTCTGATGCCATATTTATCTGTGACATAGTTTCACTTAAGTTATTAGTGATTCTAATCACTGATTTTTCAATATTCTCAAATACCCCTATATATTCTGCTTCAGGTGATATATCAAAGTTTCCAGATGATACTTCCTCTAAAACATGTACTGTATCATTTATAATCGCCCTAGTTTTACTACTCATTTGACGCATACTATTTGACAACGCGCCTAATTCATCCTTTGACTCGTAATCAATATTAATATCAAAGTCACCTTCAGACATTTTATTTGCAGCTATTTCTATTTCTTCAATCGGCTTTTTTAAACTCTTTGTAATATATAGACATATAGCTATACCTGATAATATATTAACTGTACTAAGTGATATACAAGCAAATATTGCCTTCGATGCTGTAATACTTACTTCTTTATTAAATTCAACACCTAAAGCATCTGCATGTTCATTAATAGCTATCGCATCTTCTACTGATTTATCGTATATTTTCCAATATTGAGTATTCTGTTCTGTCATTTCTTTTGCTGTCTTGTAATCACCTTGCTGCATAACTGCATACACTTTTTCATATTCTTGTTTTAGGTTACCTACTGAGCTTTCAATATCATTTATTAACTTCGTATCTCCTTTAAAAGAGCTCTGAATTATTTCTATCCTTTTATCTATGCTATCAAAATCACTCAAAATTTTAGTTCTATACTCTACGGGATTCTCCCTAAGCATTGAATTAGCAATATTCCTTCCAACAGAAACTAAGTCTCTACGAATACCCATAGTTTCATTTGTTTGTTTGTAAGGTCTATTAAATAGTTCATGAGTTAATCCTTCTGATTGTTTTAATTTAGCTATTGTATAAACATTTGCAAATGCTGTAAGCATTAACAAAACAATAAAAGATATACTTAGCTTTTTACCTATTTTTAAATTTTTCATACACATTCTCCCTATCATTTAATTTGTTGTAATTTTTGATGTATAATACAATGCTTTTTTTATTTAAATAACCAATATTGTATTTTCACTTACTTTATAAACCCTAGATAAAAATCCATTTAAATTATATATATCTTTACTATTTCTAAAGGTTTATGTTTTTTAATAACATATACAAAACTAATGCTAAATTTTCTGTATCCATGTTTATATTGTTTATGTTATTTAAAACAATTATATTTTATAAACTATTTTATTATTTCAAACAATTTGTCTCATTTTGTTTATACGGATGAATAAATAGATACTTTAGATTTTATATACTATATTTCATTATAAAATTAAAGGAAGATGCCTAGCATCTTCCTTTAATTTCAATTATTTATTTTTAGATCAAATTATAACTTAGATAAAGCTGAGACAATTATTTCCTCTTTAAAAGGCTTTACAATAAATCCTTTTGCTCCATAAATAATTGCTTCTTTCATTCTTGCTTCTTGCCCTAATGCTGATACCATAACAACTGACGCTGATGGGTCAAGTTTCTTAATCACTCTTAGTGCTTGTAATCCATCCATTTCAGGCATCGTAATATCTAGAGTTACAATATCTGGTTGTAGCTCTTTGTATTTCTCAATTGCCATCAAACCATTTTCTGCCTCACCAACTATTTCAAATTCATAGTTTGAAAGCATATTTCTAATAGACATACGCATAAATGCTGCATCATCAACTATTAATACTCTTTTCATAATACTTCCTCCATTTTATCAATTATAATCTTTTCCTGTACACCGATGGTTTTACACGTTCAAAATCTGTTTGTAAATTAGATAAACTTTCAGACATTCCAATTATTAAATAGCCTCCTGGCTTAAGTGAATCGTGTAACCTTTTAGCTAATCTTTGATTTGTAGGATTATCAAAATAAATCATAACATTTCTACAAAAAATAACATGATATTTTGATTTCTCCCAGCCTATATTATTATTTAAATTAAAATATTTAAATTCAACTAAATTCTTGACACTTTCAATAATTTCATAATTTTTCCCATTTGCCTTTTGAAAGAAATTTTTTGCCCATACTGGTGGTAACTTAGCTATTTTATCTTCTGTATAAATTCCTGACTTTGCTTGCTTTAATACATTATTAGAAATATCTGATGCTGTTATAGATACTTTTAATTTTGATGTTTTGCCAAAAATAGATGATGCTAACATAGCAATACAATATGCTTCTTCTCCTGTAGACGAAGCTGCAGACCAAATTTTAATACCTCCAATTGGTGGTTTTCTTAAATTAGGTACTAATACCTCATCTTTTAAAAATTCATAATGCATATCTTCACGCATAAAATAAGTGAAATTTGTTGTTAGCTTTTCTACTAAGACAGATACTTGTTCTCCACTTTTATCTTGCATTAAGCTGTCTATATAACTATTAAAATCAGTAAATCCTAATCGTTTTACCATCATAACTAATCGTGTTTCAATCAGTGTTCTTTTGTTTTCAAGATTTATTCCATAATTATTATACATGAAATTTTTTAATCGTATAAAGTCCTTATTCGTTAGTTCCATTATTTATATCCTCTACAATTTCTATTAATGAATCACAATCTAATATCAACTGGATCTCATTATTTATTTCACTTATACCATTTATGAAGTTTTGCTTATATTCTTCTTTGTTTGAATTTATTTTCATATTTTGATTAGGTGCAATATGTATAACTTCATTCACAGCATCAACTATTAATCCAATTTTGTCCATATTATTTTCAATTATAATAATACACGTTCTTTCATTATAATCAATTGGATCCATATCAAATCTCATTCTCCCGTCCATTACAGGGATAATCGTGCTTCTTAAGTTTATAATTCCTTTCATATACTTAGAAATGAATGGAACTTTTGTTATAGGTAACATTTCAATAATTTCTATAATGTATTTTGATGATAATGCATATTTTTGATTGTTTATAACAAATACCATGTATAAATCATCTATTTTATTTTCGATTATTTCCTCATCTATATCCACAAATAATACACCCTCCTTTTATATAATTTTTTCATTTTTCCCAGTACTTTTAATACGTAATTTACTTGTAAGAGTATCAAATATAATAGTCCTTCCACAAGACCCTAATACATCTTCACAGACAATAGATATATTTAACTTAGCTAATGTTTGCTTACATGCTTTTACATTTTTTTCTCCAATAGTAAATATACTATTTCCTGTATTTTTAAAATTAAACATATGTGCTCCACCTGCTAGCTTTGCTCTTATAAATCTAGGATTTGCTCCAACTTTTTTCATTTCTTCATATAGTAAAACAATACCTGTATCTGCATACTTTGCCTTATTTACTATATTTTTTTCATTAATTGAATCCGGAAGTAAAATATGAACTAATCCTGCTATTTTATTTATCTCATCATAAAGTACTACCCCACAGCAAGACCCCAATCCAATTGTCATAATTTGATTAGGTGCCTTTACAATGTTAAAATCTGCTATGCCTACTGTTACATTTTCCATTACTTATTCTCCGAATCAACAATTCCTAATGATGCCAATAGTTTGTTACATGACTCTACTTTAGGTATAAAATAATATTTCCCCTCAACTTTTAAATCTGTTGTGAAAAAGTCTGTTTCAATACATAAAATCGAATCAGCAACCGGACCATATAATGACATAGGTAAGTTCATAATTGCCATAACCATGTCTACACTAAAATAAGGAATTGATGGGTCTATAGTTAAATTTGTCATATCAGATATTGCAGTTAAATATGTTCCACAAAGTATATTGCATATTTCCCCTATTGAACTTAATTCTTCACAAATTGAATTATAGTCATTTCTATCACATGTTGTTTCCTTTCCTGAAAGTTTAGATAATAAGTTAAGTGCCGAATCAACTTCCATAATAACCATAATAAAGCCTTCCATATCCCCTGAAAGTTGTAAAACAGTTCCTACAACTAATTCTTCTGGAGAGCTATAACTATTAGTTATATCTGAAAATTTAATCATATCACTTTTAGGAATTCCTATATCAACTATCTCATTTAACATTATAGCTAATGAAGATGATGCATTACCTGAACCTATATTACTAATTTCACGAAGTACATTCAATTTATCACACTCAAATTTCATATCTGCCTACTTTCTATCTAATCTTTAGATTCTGCTATTAACTCTTTTATTTTAAATACATGTTTATAATGCTAATACAATTTATTTATAATGGAATTTACATCAAATATCAAACTAATAGATCCATCTTCTAAAATAGAACAGCCTGCCATAGATGATTGAACTTTTTCAAACTGTGTCAATAACGTTGGTATTGGCTTAATTACAACTTGCTGTTGACCAATAATTCCATCTACAATAATACAAGCACTTCCCATTTCTGACTCCACTAAAATCATAATTCCATCATCAGATCTTTCTGTATTTATTCCTAGTATATTTGATAATCTACGAATTTCATAACAATTACCTCTTATAATACTGTGTTCTTCTCCATTTGGATTTTCAACAATATCATATACCCCTTGTCTAAATACTTCTTTTATATTAAGAGATGGGATAATATATATTTCATTTCCTATTTCTACTTTCATCCCATCTACTATTGCCAATGTTAATGGGATTCTAAGTACAATCATAGTACCTTTTCCTTTTTCACTGTCTATACTAATAGAACCTCTTAACTTACGAATGTTTGTATGAACAACATCCATACCTACTCCTCGTCCTGAATACTCAGTTACAGCAGTATTTGTAGAAAATCCAGGTGCTAATATAAAGTTGTATGCCTCTTTATCACTGATTTCTCCAATACTTTTACTTGTTATGCCTTTTTCAATTGCTTTTTTGACAATAACATCCTTGTCTAATCCTTTACCGTCATCCTTAATTATTATGACAACATCTCCACCAGTATTTTTTGCTTCTAATGTTATAGTCGCTTTCTCTGGTTTTGAACTTTCCCTACGATCGTTGGGCATCTCTACACCATGGTCCATACTGTTTCTTATCATATGCATTAAAGGATCTGAGATATTTTCTAAAATATTTTTATCTACTTCAGTTTGCTCACCAATTAATACTAAATCTACTATTTTCCCAGTTTTTTTACTCATATCTCTTACAACTCTTTGCATTTTAGTAAAAGTCGAAGAAATTGGAACCATACGAATTGACATAACTACATCTTGTAGTTCATTTGTTAATTGATGTAGCCTTCTTGCTTGTTTTTCAAAATTATCTGAATCAAAATTTTCTAACTGTGATTGTTTCTCTACCATAGATTCAGTAGTAACAATCTCTCCAACTAAGTTCATTAGCGTATCAACCTTATCAATATTTACAGTTAGATAATTATTTTTATTATGTGCATGTGGCGAAGCAGCTTGTTGATTAACTTCTTTTTTATCTGGTTCATTATGAATTTCTTTTTTTAATGCTTCATTAATCTTTTCTATTTCATCTTTTTCAGTTTCATTATTTTCAGTTTCTTCTTTTTCTATTTCATTTTTTATATTTTCATCGATATTATTTATAATGTCTTGAATATCATTTTCATAGTCTTTGACATCAACTGAAGTAACAATTCCAAAAATACTTTCTAATTGTGCTTCATCTGTAACATCAATGATTTCATAACTTTTTAAAAGCATAGTTTCTTCAACACACTTTTCAAGTTCACATTGTTCTTTCATTGTCTTTACATACATAATGAAACCATCTTTGATTATTTCATCATCACATTCTATATTTAAGTCTTCAGGTATAGTTTTCATTACTGAACATAAGCCATCAATCATCGTAACTACACCAAGTGCTCGGATTCCTTCCATTCCACATCCATTTTCAAATAAAACTTTTATATAAAGGTATTTTTCTCCGATTACCTGTGTTGTCTGTGTCTTTTTTTCATTCTCACAGTCTTTTGGTAACTTTATCTCTAACAATTTATCATCGTCATTATCTTCGTTACTATTTTCATCGTTACTATTTAATAATCTTAAAACTCTTTCATGTAATTCATCTATGCTAGCCTCTGGAAGTAGACCATCTTGTACATTTAAAACTTCTTCTTTAAGAAAATCAACACTGGCTAATGCAACATCTACAACTTCTTCCCACTTGTCATGAGAAAGTTCTAGCCCATTACGTATTTCATCAAAAACATCTTCTACACTGTGAGTAAGTTTTGTTAAACTGTCATATCCCATCATTGCTGAAGAGCCTTTTATTGTATGCATTACACGAAATATTTCTTCGATTGCTTCTTTTCCTAGCTTACCGTCACCTGATTGTTCTACAAGTAAAATTTCTTCTAATTGCTCTAACAACTGCATATTTTCTTGCACATAAAACTCATTTAAAGAATCTATTTCGCTCATATTTTTTCTCCTTTATCAATTAAACATAATAGATTTCAATTTATTTCATACTTATACTAAATTTTTAAAAATGGAAGCATATAAGCTTCCATTTTTAAAAATCATAAATTCTAATATATTACAGTTAGCTTATTCAAACTCATTCATTGCAAAATAATTAACTTCATCATTATTATTAAAATTCATATTTTTATTAGATCGCTGTGTCTCTTTTAACTTGAATTTTTCAATAAGTGATTTTAACATTTGTGCTTGTCCACTTAATTCTTCACTAGCTGCAGCACTTTCCTCTGATGTCGCAGAGTTAGTTTGTACTACATCTGAAATTTGTTCTACACCTAATGTAACTTGAGCAATAGCACCTGCCTCTTCATCAGACGCTTTGGCTATGTCCTCTACTAATACAATAGTTTTATACATAGTATCAATTATTTTTTGAAGTGATTCAGCCGTATTATCTACAATTTTAGTTCCATTACCAACTGCTTTTATTGAATTTTCAATAAGTGTAGCGGTATTTTTTGCAGCTTCTGCTGATTTAGCAGCAAGATTTCTTACTTCATCTGCAACTACTGCAAATCCTTTACCAGCAGAACCAGCTCTAGCAGCCTCCACGGCAGCATTTAATGCTAATATGTTTGTTTGGAATGCAATATCATCTATTGTTTTTATAATTCTACCAATTTCATTAGAAGTAAATGAAATTTCATCCATAGCTTTAACCATTTCTTTCATTTGATCATTACCAACTTCAACTTCACGACCTGCACTCAATGTTAAAACATTAGCTTCTTGAGCATTACTTGCAGTGCCTTTAATTTTATCAGATATATCTATAATAGTTGCAGATAACTCCTCAATTGCACTTGCTTGTTCAGTAGCACCTTGTGCTAACATTTGTGATCCACTTGATACTTGATCTGATGCAGCCCCAACTTCTTCTGAAGCTACATTTATTTGTGACATTGTTTCACTTAAATCGTTAGTAATTCTAGTCATCGATTTCTCTATATTTTCAAATACACCTATGTATTCTACTTCAGGCTGCGCATTAAAATTACCTGATGCAATTTCTCCTAAAACACAAACTGTATCATTTATAATTTCATTAGTCTTATTACTCATTTCACGCATACTATTTGATAAAGTTCCTAATTCATCCTTTGATTCATAATTAATATTAATATCAAAGTCTCCACCAGCCATTTTATTTGCAGCTATTTCTATTTCCTCAATTGGTTTCTTTAAGTTTCTTGTAATATAAATACATATAGCTATTCCTGCTACTATACTAAATATATTCATCCCTAGACAAATAATCCATGCTTTTGATACAGTTTCTTTTACATTCTCTGCAAATGTAATTCCAATAGTTTCTGCATCTGCGTAAATAATGTCTGCACCTGCTACACACTCATTATACGCATTAAAATATGGAGTATTTCTTTCTGTGATTTGTATTGCATAATCATATTTACCTTGTTCTATAAATCCAAAAACTTTTTCACATTCTTGCTTTAGCTTATCTATCGATATTTTAAGGTCATCAATTTTTTTTATTTCTCCATTAAAAGACTTTTGAATTTCTTCGATTCTTTTATAAATACTATCAAATTCATTCATAGTCATAGGTTTGTATTCCGTAATATTTTTTTCCATAATTGCATTACCAAGATATCTTCCTACAGCAACTAAATCTCTACGAATCCCCATCGTTTGAGTTGTCGACTGATAAGGCCCCTTAAACAACTTATCATTTAATTCTCCTGATTGTTTCAAATTATATAGTGCCTTACCATTTGCAAATGTTGTAAACATAATCAAAACAACAAAACATATACTTATCTTTTTACCTATTTTTAGATTTTTCATGTACTTGCCTCCCTATAATTTTTGCTACATCCTCTAATATTATTTCTATCTAAATTAGCTTTAATATTTTATCTATACTTAAATGTTTATAAATTATGAGTGAATTAATACTATTAGTGTCATTTCGAATAATTTGTCTTATTTTGTTTATACGGATAAGCTGATGTATACTTTAGATTTTATATAAAATATTTTATTGCGTTCTAAATTGCTTTATAATCATTTAATTTCATATAAAATATAAAAGGAAGATGCATATACATCTTCCTTTTGTACTACTTAATATTTGTGTTATTTTTTAATATAATTATCTATTTTTAAAATTATAATTTAGATAAAGCCGATACAATAATCTCTTCTTTAAATGGCTTTACAATAAATCCTTTTGCTCCATAAATAATTGCTTCTTTCATTCTTGCTTCTTGTCCTAATGCTGACACCATTACAACTGATGCCGATGGGTCAAGTTTTTTAATTACTCTTAATGCTTGTAGTCCATCCATTTCTGGCATAGTTATATCTAATGTTACAATGTCTGGCTGCAATTCTTTATATTTCTCAATTGCCATCAAACCATTTTCTGCCTCACCAACTATTTCAAATTCATAGTTTGAAAGCATATTTCGAATAGACATACGCATAAACGCTGCATCATCAACTATTAACACTCTTTTCATAACATGTCCTCCATCTTTATTAACTATAATCATATATTTTTTTACTTGAAATTTGAAAAATAGAATCATCTAAGCTCCCATTTTTCAAATAACATACTAGAGTTTATTATTCAAATTCATTCGTAGCAAAATAGTTAACTTCATCATTATTAAAATTTATATGTTTATTAGAGTTTTGTGCATTTTTTAATTTAAAGTTCTCAATAAGAGATTTTAACATTTGTGCTTGTCCACTTAATTCTTCACTAGCAGCAGCACTTTCTTCTGATGTTGCAGAGTTAGTTTGCACTACTTCTGATATTTGATCTACACCTAATGTAACTTGCCCAATTGCACTAGATTGTTCCTCTGATGCTTTAGCTATTTCATAAACCAATTTAATAGTTTGATTAGTTGTGTCAATTATTTTTTGTAGTGACTGTGCCGTATTATCTACAATCTTACTTCCATTACCAACTGCGTTTATTGAATTTTCAATAAGTATAGCTGTATTTTTTGCAGCTTCTGCTGATTTTGCAGCAAGATTTCTTACCTCATCTGCAACAACTGCAAATCCTTTACCAGCAGAACCTGCTCTAGCAGCTTCAACTGCAGCATTTAATGCTAATATGTTAGTTTGGAATGCAATATCATCTATTGTCTTTATAATTCTACCAATTTCATTAGAAGTAAAGGAAATCTCATCCATAGCCTTAACCATTTCCTTCATTTGCTCATTACCTATTTTAACTTCACTACCAGCACTTAATGTTAAAGTATTAGCTTCTTTAGCATTATTTGCAGTATCTTTAATCTTCTCAGATATATCTATAATAGTTGCCGATAATTCTTGAATTGCACTTGCTTGTTCAGTAGCACCTTGTGCTAACATTTGTGATCCACTTGAAACTTGATTGGATGCTGCTCCAACTTCCTCTGAAGCTAAATTTATTTGACACATTGTTTCACTTAAATCATTAGTGATTCTAATAACTGATTTTTCAATATCTTCAAATACCCCGATATATTCTACTTTAGGTTCTACATCAAAATTACCTGATGCCACTTCTCCTAAAACATGAACTGTATCATTTATAACTTCCTTAGTATGGTTGCTAACTTTACGCATACTATTTGATAAAACTCCTAATTCATCTTCTGATTCATAATTAATATCAATATCAAAGTTACCCTCAGCCATTTTATTTGCAGCTACTTCTATTTCTTCGATTGGTTTTGTTATTTTTTTTGTAACATAAAGACATATAATTATTCCTGCTACTATAGTAACCATACTTACCGCTGTAGAGATCATCCTTGCTTTTAATACTGTATCTTCAACTTGTTTATTAAATTTAATACCACTAGCTTCTGCATCTTCATACATAGCTGTTGCATTTTCTTCAGCCTGCATATACGCTTTATAATATTGACTATCCGGACTTGTTCCTACTTCTTGTGCTGTCTTATAATCTCCTTTCTCTATAAACTCATAAATTTTTTCATATTCTTGTCTTAAGTTAACTATCGAACTTTCAAGATTCTTAATTTTTACTTGATCTGATAAAGGATCCTCACGAAGTATTTTAATCCTTTCATTAATAATACTATCAAAGTTTTTCATAGCTAACCCTTTAAAATCTTTAGTACTATTAGGTGTGAAAATTGCATTCATAAGATTCTGATCAGAGTAAACTACATCTCTACGAATTCCCATAGATTCACTTGTTCCCTGATAAGGCCCCTCAAATAATTTTTTACTTAATTCCCCTGCTTTTTTTAAATTAGATAGAGCATAAAAATTTCCAAACACTGCAAGTGCTAATAAAATTATAAAGGATATTCCCAGCTTTTTACCTATTTTTAAATTATTCATATATTTTCCTCCGCTCTTTAATTTGTTATAATTTGTCTCATTTTGCTTATACGGCTAAACATTTATATACTTTAGGTTTTATATAAAGTATTTTATTATGTTATGTATCTATAAATACATAAAAACACCCTATAGATGAACTTTTTGTAGTTCCCTTTATAGGGTGTTATAGTTTTATATATAATTTAATTATATATTGTTTACATCGTACTCATTGGACAATTTATCTTGATATTTTTCCACTAATCTATTTAGGGCTTCTTTTACCTCATACTCACTAGGTAATATAATATTTCTTCTTGCATCTAATATAAACTTAGTCTCTTTAGTTACAATATTGCTACTCGATACTTTTTTATTTACGCTACCTTTCATATCAAGAAGTAATCTTGAAACCTCTCCCTTAGTTATATTTTTTAATATTATACAAGCTTCTTTGTCTGTTAATAAATTATCATAACTTGCTTTTTCTAATTCTTCATTGAACATATCCATAATTATATGGGTATTATTTTTAACATATTTGTCAGTTATATATCTACTACCTTTAATAATTATAAATCCAAATATTGCCATAACTACACAATTTAATAAAATAGATATTGTTTTATTATTTATAATTTCACCATAACTAGTGCAAACTTGAATTATTATAAAGCCTAAAAAAGCACCTGCTATACCTAAAGGTAAGTCAATATTTTTAATAGTTTTCTCATTTAAATCTATCCCATCAATTTGGATAGTATTATCTATTGTATAATTTTTAACCTTATACAAAGTGACATCTACCATAGATTCTATAGTAGATAAGTTTTTAGCAAACCTCATATACGAAGTTAAATCCACGGTATTATCTAAATTCAAGCCTTTTATAAATTCTTCGCCATAAACTTTTATAGCCCTTACTAATCCTTTAACTAATGCCTCATTTTTAGACTCTCCATTCCATACAGATAATGCGTACTCTACACTTCCTGAAATTCCTAATATATGATCACATTCTACACTTCCATCAATTTCAAAAAAATCTAATCCTTTTATTCTACCTTCATTTGCTAAATTTTTAGCTTGAATGTAAGTTAAGCTTCCCCTTTTTAATATCTCCTTTGGCTCTATAGTGCTTTGAGTTACCCCTTCCCTCACTCGGTCTTCAAAATCACTGGATGCTTCTTCATATTTATCACAAGGGATTTCTATGCTTATAGGCGATCCATCTTCGTTTACATATCGTAACTCACCATAATTCAAACAAGCATCTACACATCGTTCTCCTGTGCTATTATATTTACTCCTTAATATTTTAGCCATAAATCAATTTACCTCACTTGCTATATAGATGTTTTAAGCTAGTGTTTTTACCAACTCGTCTTCACCTAAGATATTTGTTATTCTTACTCCAAAGTTTTGATCTACTATTACAACCTGTCCATATGCTATTTTTTGTCCATTTACAAATAACTCTACCTCTTGATCTTCAAAAGTATCCAATTCTATTAAAGATCCTTTTGCTAATTCAAAAATTTCTTTTAAAGGCATCTTTGCTCTTCCAAGAATTGCACTAACTTTCAGTTCTATCTCTAATACTCTATCAATATTTTCTCTCATCTTCCTACACTTCCTTTTTTATACAATCTGTTATAATAACACCCTTTTTATTCTTTATAAGTCCAAGTTTACACTTAAATGACTTTGAACCACCTATATGAAGGTCTATATCTCCATTTATCTTAGTGTCTAGAGTTAAAACATCACCTAGTTGTAGTTTTAAAAGATCTTCTACACTTATTTCTGTACGCCCTAGCCTTGCAACTATCTCAGTATTTGCGCCACAAACATTATTATATATTGCATTTGTAAACTCAAAATCATATTCATTATTTTTGCTTTTAAAAAGTTTTTTAGTTTCTAAATGTTCTAATATCGGCTCCATACAACTATAAGGTTCACAAAAACGCATTTTTCCAATTTCTTCATCTCCATTCATCATTTTCATATGCGCAATAAGAACAGATTCACTAACAGGATATTTTTTACTAGCACCTATATTTGTATGTACCCTAGAAACTTCTCTATACTCACAACTCTCAACTATATGTAATTTTGTCAAAAACTGATCACAACTGTGCATGACTAATTCTTTATCAATTTCAGTAAGCTCTCTTTTATGATTATCAACTTCACCATCTCCACCTAACATTAAATCTATAAGGGTAAGTACAACACTTTTATCAAGTTGATATATAAGATCTTTAACTAATGGTTGTATTGCATGCTCAACAATTACTGAATCATTGGGAATCATCTCCATAAACTCTTCATAGTTTGTTTGTTCTATTTTTTCTAATTTACATACAATATCTTGTTTTTTTAATTCATAAGCTACAAACAAATTGATGACCTTACAAAAATCTTCTGCTATTACAGATAAGAATCTCATATTGTCCATAGAATATCTTTGTGGCTTTTTAAAGTTATACTCTTTTACTTCTTGATTCATAAATCACTGTTACCTTTCTAAATATTATCTTGCTTGAAGATTATTTATCATTGACCACATTTCATCTACGGCTTTAATACCTTTACTATTAAATTGAAATGCCCTTTGAGTCATTATTAAATCTGTCATTTCACTTTCCATACTTATATTAGACATTTCAACATATCCTTGCATTGTCTTTGAATCTTTTACAACTGTAACTCTAGCTCCAGCTCTTGGAGCAAACAAACTATCCCCTATTGATATAAAATCATTATCTCCGGTTGCCTCATACAGCTCTATTTTACCAATATTTTGCTTATCAATAAATACCTGTCCAGATTTATTTATACTTAATTCTCCATTTGATAAGTCTGTGTTATTATAGTTTCTACCATTATTAAATTGAATGTCTAATATATTTCCGTTATCATCTACTAGCTTTCCACTACTATCTAAATTGAACTCTCCATTACGTGTATAATTTTGACTTCCATCTGGTTTTAATACACGGAAAAAACCATCTCCATCTATAGCCATATTAGTTTTTATACCTGTATTTTTTAAAGAACCTTGCTCAAAATTTCTAGTTGCTTGTGATACCTTTACACCTGTGCCTGTTATGGCATTATCTGAATTATTAGGATACGAAGGTCTATCTAGTGTCTCTGTATATAAATCTAAAAAACTTGTCTCTAATTTTTTATATCCTGTAGTTTGAGCATTTGTCATATTATTAGCTATTATATCTATTTTACCTTGACTCGCAGCCATTCCACTTTTACTATTGTGCATTATATTGTACATTCTTATTTCCCCTTATCTTACTGTTCCTATTTCATTAGCAATTTTGCTAAGAGTTGAATCAATAGTTTGTATAACCTTTTGATTTGCCTCAAATTCTTTGACAGTTTCCATTAATAAGGCTGTTGTATTTATATAATCAACATTAGACCCTTCAACATATCCTTGTTTAACATAAAAATTATTAGCCTTAATTGGATTTTGTCCAGAGTATAAGTTATCACCAACTTTTGTTAAACTATTATAATCATTAAAATCAACAATATTAAAACTATACTTGCTTACTCCATTTACAACTATATTATTATTTGCTGTAACTGAAATTTTATCAGTACCTATATTTATAGGTTCAGTAGCTCCAGTAACTTTATTTAATCCCATAACCTTATGCCCTGCATTACTAACTAAGTAACCCTGGCTATTAACCTTAAAAGATCCATCTCTTGTAAAAAAATTATTTCCACTTGCATCTTGCACCTGGAAAAACCCCTTTCCATCTAGGGCAAAATCTGAATTATTTTCAGTTAAAATATGAGTAGCTTGATTGTAGCTTGTTACTGTGTCATCAATACTTACTCCAAAACTTAAAGACCCTAATGTATGGTTTCTGGCTATACCATTTGAATAATCGTCCTTATTAGATAAGACCACCTCATCAAAACTCTTAGATACTAATGTTTCTTCTTTATATCCATGCGTATTGATATTAGCTAAATTGTTAGTTATTACACTTTGTCTAGCTTGTAAATTTAACATTGATGATACTGATGAATACATTCCTCTTAGCATAATCTACCTCCTTTAATCTATGTACTTTAGTTTTTTCATACTATTTTTTAAATTGACGATTGCTCTACTATTAAGCTGTGAAACTCGAGATTCAGAAACTCCAAGCGTCATTCCTATTTCCTTTAGTGTAAGTTCTTCATAATAGTATAATGATAAAACTAATCTATCTTTTTCATTTAACATATCAAGTGCTTTTGCCATTACATCTATTAATTCTTGCTTTTCTACTATGTCACTTGGAGAAATTATATCTTTATCTTTTATTGTATCTATAAGCTTAACTTCGCTTTCTTCTTCAAATATTATATTATCAAGAGATGATGTACTTAAATTAAATACCTTCATTTTTATATCATTTACTTCTATTTTTGAAATACCCATATATTTGGATATCTCATCTATGCTAGGTTCTCTTAAAAATTTATTTTGCAAAACTTCAAGACATTTATTATATTCTTTTATTTTATTTACAGATAATCTAGATATCGGTGATTGCTTTCTTATTTCATCAATTATGTAAGATGATATTCTTATAGATGCATATGTTGAGAATTTAACGCCTCTATTAACATCAAATTTATTAGCCGCATCTATCAACCCCATAACTCCATAGCTTACCAAGTCTTCGTATTCCATGCCCATCTTACTTGTATAGTATTTGGATGCCATATACTTAACAAGGGGCATATGGCTAATTATAAATTCTTCTTGTTCATATACAGTCAACATTTCAACCTCCCCTTACTATATATTAACTACACCCTGTGCCTTTATTTGAATATCACTTGGTATTTCATTAAGTGATAATATTGTCACATTTGGGAATACCATCTCAACTAATTTTCTAAATGGAGCTCTTATTTTTGGTGATACTAATAATATAGCTCTATTGTTATAGAAATTAATATCTTCAGTTATACTTTGTATACTATTAAATATTTTGTTAGTGCTATCTGGATCTACTGCTGGATATGTTCCATTTATAGATCTTTGAAGGTTATTGCCTATTAAGTTTTCTAAATCCATAGATAAAGTTGCTACGGTTATTGCATTTTTTTCATCTACTAAATCAGAACAAATGCCTCTACTCATAGCCATTCTTACATATTCAGTAAGCAATTCTATATCCTTAGTATTCTTTGAGTGATCTGCTAAAGTTTCAAGAATTGTAACTCTATCCTTTATAGCAATTTTTTCCCTTAATAAATTTTGGAATACTTTTTGAACTTCGCCTAATGTCATTAAGTCAGGTATTAACTCTTCTACAACTGCACTATATCTTTCTTTAGTTGCATCAATTATAGCCTTAACTTCTTGTCTTCCAACAAGCTCATGCGACTTTGATTTTATTATTTCAAGTAAATGAGTTACTAAAATAGTGGTAGGATCTACTACTGTAAATCCATGTAATTCAGCTTCTTCTACCTTATCTTTATTTATCCATAATGCATCAAGCCCAAAAGTAGGTTCCTTTGTTTGGATTCCTTCAATATCTACACTCATTCCCATAGGGTTCATACAAAGTAACATAGTTGGCATAAGATCATAAGTTACTACTGTTGTTCCTTTTATTTTTATACTGTATTGGTTAGGGTTTAATTGTAGGTTGTCTCTTATTCTTATCGGCTGAACAATAATGCCCATATCTATTGCACATTGCCTTCTAACGGAAACTATTCTTTGTAATAAATCACCTCCGCTACTTTCATCGGCTAAAGGAATCAATCCGTATCCTATTTCAACCTCTATTGGCTCTACATTTATAAGAGTTGAAACGTCCTCAGCAGTCTCTATACTAGCTGATGATTCCTCTTCTTGTCTTTGATTTATTTCTTCTAATTGTTCCTTAGTATCCTTTTCGCCTTTATTTAACATATAAGCTATAATAATAGCAGCTAATCCTAGTGTGAAAAATGATAATTTTGGTAACCCTGGTATAAATCCTAATATAATCAAAACTACTCCAGTCATAGCTATAGCCTTTGGAATAGATACTAATTGCTTACCTAATAAATTACCAAAACTTTCATCACCATCTGCTTTTGTTACTAATATACCTGCTGAAGTAGATATTAATAGTGCTGGTATTTGACTTACTAAACCATCTCCTATTGTAAGACTTATATAAGTTTGTACTGACTCTTGAAAACTCATATCAAGCATTACTATACCTATTATAATTCCTCCAAGTACATTTATAGTTGTTACTATTATTCCTGCTATCGCATCACCCTTAACAAATTTAGAGGCTCCATCCATTGCCCCATAAAAATCTGTTTCTTGTTGAAGATCTCTTCTTCTCTTTCTAGCAGTTTTCTCATCTATTACACCTGCATTTAAATCTGCATCTATACTCATTTGTTTACCTGGCATTGCGTCCAATGTAAACCTTGCCGATACTTCAGATACCCTACTAGAACCATTTGTTATAACAACAAATTGAACTATAATTATAATTAAAAATATAATTACACCTACTACATAATTCCCTCCAACAACAAAGTTACCAAAGGACTGTATTATCTCTCCTGCATATCCTTGACCTAATATAAGT
Organism: Peptostreptococcaceae bacterium VA2; assembly: GCA_000686145.1. Lineage (GTDB taxonomy): Bacteria > Bacillota > Clostridia > Peptostreptococcales > Peptostreptococcaceae > Romboutsia_D. The sequence continues at coordinate 2,496,986 of JMMB01000007.1, forward strand.
CTTGTTGATGATATATTTAAACCTAATCTAAATAAAGTAGTTACAAGTAGTATGGTCGGAAATATAGTTAGTTCTAATATGTTAGTAGATAAAAGAGTTAGTAATAATATGAGTACCGAAAAAGCTATATTAATAGCTAGCATTATATCTAATAAAAATGGTGGAAGCGGAATTATTATCATTAATACAATTCCAATAATCCCAAATCCAACTAATACGTCAAACTTTTTCTTCAAGTTAATTTCTCCTTCTAAAAGCTCTTTTTACAACTTTTTATATCTATTATTTATTTTATAAACAGCTACTAATACTTCAGCCACTGCTTGATACATCTCTTGTGGAATTTCTTGATCTATTTCTACTTCTTTATATATAAGCCTTGCTAATGGTTTGTTTTCTATAATTGGTATATCATATTCTTTTGCTATTTCTCTTATTTTAAAAGCTAATACATCCGCACCCTTTGCAACTACTTTAGGAGTAGCATCCTTTCCTTTTTCATATTTTATAGCAATAGATATATGAGTTGGATTGGTTACAATAACAGTAGATGAAGGTACTGCTTGCATCATTCTTTGAGATGACATTTCCCTTTGCTTTTGTTTTATTTTTCCTTTTATATGAGGGTCACCCTCCATTTGTTTATATTCTTCTTTAACCTCTTGCTTTGTCATCTTTAAACCTTTATTGTGTGTATACTTTTGATATACAAAGTCAATAACAGCGATAACAACTGCCGCTATACATATTTCCCCTAATAAGCTTTTTATAAGATCTATTACAGTATATATAAGATATGGAAAATAAATATCCCCTATCTTAATTATACCTTCGAAGTTTTTTTTAATAAATGAATATCCTATTGTGGAAAGTACACCTATTATCGCTAAACTTTTCAGTAAATTTCCTAAAGCTTTTAAAGAAAACATATTTTTAAATCCACTTATTGGATTCATCTTTGACATCTGTGGTTTTAAACCATCACCTGTAAGTAATAGTCCAGATTGCATAATATTACCTATAACTCCAAATAATATTATTACTCCTCCTATAGGTAAGAATATCTTCATAAAAGATATCATCAGGCTCATAATTAACGATTGTAGAGTATTAATATCTATACCTGTCTTAAAATCACTACTCAAAAATGCTATTATAGAATTTTTAATTTCTAGAATTATATAGTCTGACATTGTATAAAGTATTAATAAAATTCCAAGTAATGTTAATGCAGTAGTTACCTCTTTACTTTTTGCTATATTACCCTTTTTCCTAGCATCTTTCTTTTTCTTTCCTGTAGGTTGTTCGGTTTTATCTCCTGTAGACAACATCATACCTAATGGACCTAGCATGCTACTATTCATACTCAAGGTTCCATCTAATATATCTGGTATATTATTAATCAAGTTATGTACTTCATTTATTACAAACGGAAGTGCTATTATAAAAAATGCTATTCCTACTAACACTTTTAGTGGCATACCAATAATCATTACATTCAATTGAGGAACACTTCTTGATATAAGACCTATTACTAAATCAGTTATGATAAGTGCCAATACTATAGGCACAGCTATTTTAAACCCGATTACAAAACAATCTACAAAAACATTTATTATATATGTAAAATTATTGCTAATGATTGATTGTCCAATTGGAATCAATTTGAAACTTTGTTGTATTCCTTCAATTAATTTGTGATGACCATTCATACTAAAAAATATTATTATCCCCATCCAGTAAATTAGATTTTGTATAAGAGTATTTTGTTCCTTAGTAGTCGGGTCATATATATTTATCATAGACAAACCTAATTGTTGGTCAATAAGAGCTCCTGCTATTTTTAGACTATTAAAACATAAGCTAGTTATATAGCCTAAAACTAGGCCTGTCGTAGTTTCCATTATTGTATAATTAATTAAATCTAATGTGGTGACTATATTTACATCTATATTTATAGTAAAGGTTATTATTACAGACATAAATAATGAAAAAGCAACTTTAAACATCTTAGGTGTACCTGATGGAAATATAACATTTATACATGCAAAAAATGTTATTAATCTAATAAATACAAATATCATACTTATCCTTTTATAACAGCAATCATATTCATAATCTTAGTTGTAAACTTAACTATTTCATTTAGCATCCAACTTCCACCGACTGCTAAAGTTATTGCTATTATTATCAACTTCGGTACAAAAGTTAATGTTTGTTCTTGTATCTGTGTTGTTGCTTGAAATATACTTACTAACAATCCCACCACCAAAGATAAAATAAGTATAGGTCCTCCTACTAACATCCCTGTAAATAATGCTTCTTTTACTACGCTCATCACCATATTTTCAGTCATAATATGTTCTCCTCATTATTTAAAACTTAAAAGTAAAGATTTAATTAATAAATTCCATCCATCTACCATTATGAATAGTAAAAGCTTAAAAGGTAGAGAAATCATAACTGGAGAAAGCATAAACATCCCCATAGACATAAGGGTACTCGCTACCACTAAGTCTATTAATAGAAATGGCAAGTATATTAAAAATCCTATTTGAAAAGCTGTCTTCAATTCACTAATAGCAAAAGCTGGAACTAAAATATATAAAGGCATATCTTCTCTTGTTAGCTCTTTTTTGTCTATATCTGAATTCTCTACAAATAGATTTATGTCTTCTTCTCTAGTTTGCTTTAATAAAAATTTCTTTATCGGTATTTCTCCTTCTTTTATTGCTTGTTCAAATTTAATTTCTTTATCTACATAAGGTTTTATTGCATTTTCATTTATATCCTTTATGGTTGGAGCCATTATAAATAAAGTTAAGGCCATTGCCACCCCAATCAATATTTGATTTGGTATAGACTGCTGTGCACCTAATGCTGATTTTATAAATGAAAATGTAATTATTATCCTTACAAAACTTGTCATCATAAAAATGGCTGTAGGTAAAAGCATCAAAAAAGTTAACATTATAAAAGTTTTTATTAAAGGAGTAAGTTCTTTATTATTTGATATAAAACTAGTTACTGTCTCCATGTTCATTCTCCCTAAATACAATTTTTTTTAATTGTAACTTATTTAACTCTACCTTTTTTAATTGTAATTTTTTTAATTCCAATTTTTTTAATTGTAATTCACTTAATTCTAGCTTTTTTAATCCTAATTCACTTTTATTAAATTTAGGTAGCTTTCTTTTTCTAACTTCTTTTTTATTGCTTTCTATTTCTAATATTTCATATCTATCTAATTCTTTTATCTTTTCAATTTTAGAAGGTGATGACACTAAAACGCAACCTTCATCACCTATTTTTAAAACAAATACTTCTGTATCCTTGTTTAAATTTGTTCTTTCTATTATTTGAGTATATTTATTCATAGTCATATTTGATAAATTTATTTTGCTAAATTTTATAGATACAACTATTAGAATTATAATAAAAGGTACAAATACTATTAAATTGATTATATACTGCAATATGTTATCCATTATATTTCTTATTTTTTCTCCTTTTGTTCTACCATTAAGATATCTACTCTTCTATTGGTAGCTCTATTTTCAGGTGTTGAGTTATCTACTAATGGTTTATATTCACCATAACCCTTAACTGCAAATCTAGTCGGTTTAAGGCTTTGATTTTCAACAAAATATCTTACAACACTTACTGCCCTTGCTGTTGATAGTTCCCAGTTAGATTGAAATACCTCATTATTCATCGGTATATTATCTGTATTGCCTTCAACTAATACATCATTATCGGTATCGTTTACTATAGTAGTTATAGTCTCTAAAACTTCTCTACTATTTGCCTTTAATTCGGCCGTTCCAGGATCAAATAATATACTCTCATCTAATTGAAGTACTATTCCTCTATCTTCTTCTCTAATTTTTATTACATCTGTTAGTCCATTACTTTTTATTGTATTATCTAATTTTTTTGATAAATCTTCATAATCAGAATTTCCTGCTTTAAATTTCAAGTCTGTAATATCTTCAACTTCTGCAATATCTGTATTCCCTGTTAATGAATGCTTAAGAGATTCTGATAACTCTTTTAGTTTTTTACTATCTACCGCAGACATTGAATAAAGCAAGATAAAAAATGTAAGAAGCAAAGTTATAGTATCTGCATAAGTTGCAAGCCAACTATCCGGATTTATATCATCTTCTGCTTTTTTTCTTTTTTTTCTACGCTGCATCTTGATCCACGTCCTTATCGTTAACTACTCTATCATAATACTTAAGTTTTTCTTCTACATTTAAAAATGTAACTAATTTTTCTTCTATTATCCTTGTGCTCTCTCCATTTTGTATACTCGTAATTCCACATAGCATCATTTCTCTATAATCAATTTCTTTTTGACCTTTATTTTGTATATTAAATCCTATTGGATTTAATACAATATTAGATAATAACGCTCCATAGAAAGTAGTTATAAGTGCTTTTGACATACCAGATGCTATACCGTCTGGTGACTCCATACCACCAGCTAGCATTTGTATAAGTCCTATTAAAGTTCCTATCATACCAAATGCAGGGGCATAAGTTCCCCACACTTTAAAGATTCTTGATCCTTTATCATAACTATTTTCCACTTCTAACATTTCTAATTCTAATATTTCATTTATAGTTTCTACATCCATACCATCTATAACTAATTCTAAGCCTCTTCTTAAAAAATCATCTTCTATTTCAGAAACTTCATTTTCTATTGTTAATACACCATCTTTTCTTACTTTTCTTGATAATTCTTTAAATTGATCCACTAAATCCATTTTGTATATATTGCTAGATGTAAAACTAAGCTTAATTATTTTAAATAGTTTTTTTAGATCTTCACTTGAAAAAGTTATAAGTACTGCTGCAAAAGATCCACCTATTGTTATAGCTATTGATGCAGGATCAAAGAATATAGAAAGATTTGTATCACCTTGTGCTGCCCCAAACAAGATTAGCCCTACTGCTAGAACTAATCCTATTGGTGTTAGGATATCTTGTTTTTTCATATTTTCCCCCTCTTACTATCTCTTAAGATTTATTATCTCTTGTAATAATTCATCACTAGTTGTTATTACCTTGCTTGCAGCTTGGAATGCTCTAGTTGTAACTATCATCTCTGTGAATTCTTCTGATAAATCAACGTTTGACATCTCTATAGCACCTTGATTTATTTTCCCCATAACTTGAGTTTTTATAGGATCTCCTGAGTTAGCAGATGCCTTGTAAAGATTTCCCCCAAGTGCTTCTAATCCTTCTGGATTTTTAAATACAGCTATATTTAATGTTTGTTGAGTTCCTTTTACTATTACTCCTTTATCATCTAATACAGGCATTTTAGTACCATCTTCTAAAAGATATGATATCTTACCTTCTTTTGATATATTAAAAGATAATACTCTTTTTGAATTCGCAGTCCCAACATCAACAGGGTTTCCATTTGCATCTACTGCCTTAGGTATTTTTATAGGGTTATTATCCTCTCCTACAACATAATATCCTTCTGCTGTTACTAAATTTCCATTTGCATCTAAGTTAAATGAACCATCTCTTGTATATGCATAGTTATTTTCTGATAGTTTAACTTTAAATAAACCATCACCATCTATCGCTAAATCTGTAGGTCTTCCTGTAGGTTGTATAGCACCTTGTACCATATTTTTAAATATTCCACTAACCTTACTCCCTATACCAACTTGCCCTGGGTTAACTCCACCTATTCCACCACCAGGAGCACTTGCATATATAGTATTTTGGTATAGTGCATCTGAAAATCTTGTAGCTGTTTTTTTATAAGCCGTCGTTCCAACATTAGCAACATTATTACCAACAACGTCCATCTTAACTTGATTTGCTTTCATACCACTTATTCCTGCATACATCGATCTTAACATAAGTTTAATCTCCCCTATTTTTCTTTATTTGTATTTGTACCATTCACCTTTAAAAGCGCTGCATATTCAATAGATTTCAACTCTTTAGTTTCATCTACTCTAATATCCATATATACAATTCCATCTTTCATATGTACACCTTCAACTACACCTGTTAAGGTTTTTTTTTGTGATTCATCACTATTGTTGTCTTTACTAGGTTCTCCATCTGGTTTTTCATCTAGTTTTTCAATTGGGGCATACACCTCTACATTTTTACCTATTAAAGATGTTGCTGTGCTCATAGCTGAATTTACAAGTAGCCCATTTGTCATGCCCATAAGATATTCCATTCCATCATTAAGATTCATCATCTGCTCTAAAGTATTAAATTGAGCTAATTGAGTTACATACTGAGTTGGATCCTGCGGATTAAATGGATCTTGATTGCTCATTTGAGCAACTAACATCTTCAAGAATAAATCTTTATCAGTTTCCTTACCTGGCATAATTATTGGAGTTCCATTTTCAGTTTTATCATTGGCTCTAGTACTTTGAGTCTTAACTTCATTACTAACAGTCTTCAAATTATTCATTTTTGCCCCTCTAAATCAATATATTTATATTTTCATCTAGCCTATCTTTTTCTTTTAATTCTTCTATGTTTTCAATTCCTATATTTCCATACTTGCTTCTTTTCTTTTTATTTTCTTTGTTTTTTTTATCAAATTCTTGATTTAAATTATCAGAAAAAAGCTTTTGATTATCTGTCTTTACCTCAACAGATACTTCTTTGATTTTTATATTCATATCACCTAGATGCTTAGTTATATCGCCTATATTTTTATTGACCATATCAAATGAATCTTCTTTGCTTAGTGTTATTAACACCTTAGTTTCTTCATTATTTTTTATAAGTTTTATAGTCATATCGCCTAATTCTCTTGGGCTTATCTTTATTTTTATTTCTTCAATCCCATTTGACTTTAGGTATTTTATAGTCTTTACAACGTCATCACCTATAAATTCTTGCCTTATATTGCTTATAGGAACTTCTTTTGAAGTGCTTTGTTGTGAAATTTGTGAAGTACCTACATTTAAGTTATTATTTGAAAACATAAATTTATTTTCATCATTCCCATCTAAAATACTTTCTAATGTACTTAAGTCCTTATCTTTTTTATCTAAGTTTGATGAATTATTTTCTACTATATTAGCTTTATTAGATAAGCTACTAACTTCTAACTGCTTATATCCAAACAATTTATTTACTTCATTATTGATTTTAGTTTCTAAGTTTTCAATTTTAATTTTCCCATCTTTTACCACAAAGTTAGAAGTATCTTTTATCTCTAATTTAGAATTAGCTTGTACCATAGCTTTCTGATTTAATATTTCTTTTAATTTAATCAATGCGGGCATATCTATATTTTTTGTTTGTATGCCTTCTTTTATAAATTTATAAAGTTCAGTATTTTCTAACTTAACATTATTATTTGTGGCTTGATTCGGTTCAGTATCTTCTGCTTTAACGTTATTATTATTTAAAATTTGTTTATAATTTTCACTTTCTTTTAATACTTCGCCTATTTGACTTAATAAATCTAACTGAGTCTCTACATTTTCACTTTGTAAATCTAAAGACTTATTTTCATCCTCAGGTTGTCTAAAGTCTATAATGTTAATATTATTTAATATATTTTGAAGCAACTCAAGATTATTATCTTCTTCTGCAACTCCTATGTTCTCAAAAACGTCATCAAATTCACTTTTATTTGACGTACTATCTTTAATATTGTTATTTCCTGGGAAATTATTGATAGATTGTGTTGAAATATTTAAGTTCATATTTACTCACCCTTTTACGATAAACTTGCCCTATTTCTCATATATGCATATAGTGCAAATTCATCATTCGTTATTTGTTCTACCCTTTGTTCTTCTTTTCTTAATTTTTCTAACATATTTTCTTTAAGTGTCTCTAATGATTTTCTTTTAATTTGCTTTTCTACCAAATCAATTTTAGCCTTATCTAATTTCACTTCTTGTATTGCAAGTTCTTCATTTGTAGCCTTTATAGAATGATTAAGCGATGATAAGTAGTTAATTGTTATCTTTTGTGTAACTGTATCTAAAACTTTACTTATATCTGAGTATTTTTTATAACTCTGCTCTAAATTTTTCAAATTTTCTTCGACTATATTTTTGTTATTTTGGGCTTGAGTATATTTCAGCTTACTTTCATCTTCATCTTTTATTTTTATATCCAATAGTTTTTGAAGCTTAAATTTATGCATTCACGTCAATCTCCTTTAGTCAAATATGTCACTTAGCATCTGCTTGCTACTTTCAAAAGGTATATTTTCATTTACCCTTTGCTTTAAAAATTCATTAACTTTATCTATATATTTAATAGACATATCTATATTTTTATTTGAACCATCTTCATAAGCACCAATATTAATTAAATCCTCAGCATCTTTATAAGTAGCTAGTATATCTCTTGCGAAGGATGCTTTATTTTTATGTTCATCATCACAAATTTCATTCATAAGTCTACTTACACTATTTAATATATCTATCGCTGGATAGTGATTTTTATGAGCTAAGTGCCTAGATAAAACTATATGACCATCTAGTATACCTCTTACTGTATCTGCTATAGGTTCATTAAAGTCATCTCCGTCAACTAATACAGTATAAAAAGCTGTTATAGATCCTTTATCTGATAATCCACTTCTTTCCATAAGTTTTGGAAGCATTGCAAAAACGGATGGCGTATATCCCTTTTGAGCTGGTGGTTCTCCTATGGCTAGTCCAACTTCTCTTTGTGCCATCGCAAATCTAGTTACTGAATCCATCATTAAAATAACTTTTTTTCCTTGGTCTCTGAAGTACTCAGCAATTGAAGTAGCAGTCAATGCTCCTTTTAGTCTAACTAATGGTGATTTGTCAGAAGTAGCACAAACTACTACTGACTTTTTCATTCCTTCTTCTCCTAAATCTCTTTCTATAAAATCTAGAACTTCTCTTCCTCTCTCACCAATAAGAGCAATTACATTAACGTCAGCTTGTGCTGTTCTTGCTATCATACCTAAAGTAGTACTTTTACCAACTCCACTACCTGCAAAAATACCAATTCTTTGACCTTCTCCGCAAGTTAAAAAACCATCAATTGCCCTTATTCCGGTTGGCATAATCTCAGTAATTCGCTTTCTTTTCATAGGGTCTGGTGGTTGATTAGATAAACTATACCTCTCACCTGATAATATTTTACTTTCATCTATAGGGTTTCCTATTCCATCTAGTACCTTTCCTAAAAGTTCATCACTGCACCTAACACTCAAAGGAATTCCTCTTGCTATAACTTTACATCCAGCTCCTATACCTGTTAATTCCCCAAGTGGCATCAATATTACATCACCATCTTTAAAACCGACAACTTCACAATCAATCGGACTATTTGATTGATTATATATAGTGCACAACTCTCCAACAAAACATTTTATTCCTTCTACTTCAACTGTAAGACCAATTATTTTTTTAACCTTACCTTCACAAATAGCAGATGGGATATCATTAACTCTATTTACTAATTTTTCAAAATCTATATTGATCATAATAACTCCTCTTTTACCTTATCTAGTACACAATCAATTCCAACTATTAATCGACCCTTTAAAGTATCAATTACTGCATTTCCGTGTTCTACAGTTTCATCTGCTAAAACAAACACATCTGCATTTGCTTTATAATTTTCTTTAAGTTCTATTATTTGTTTATCTAGACTTTCTTTATATAGAGGATTTACTTTTATAACAAAATTTTCTTTAAGTTCATATTCATTGATTATATCGTTAACTATATTGTCCATAGAAGATGCATCATTAAATTTTTCTCTTAATACTTGTTCTGCTATGCTTATGCTTATTTTTAAAATATTCTCTTTATTTTCTTTCATGTAAGATACTACATGTTGTTTTGCTTCAAATAAAGTATTATTAGCACTTTGAACTATTTCACTACTTTCTTGCTTTGCTTTTTCAATATTGTCTTCATAGGCTTCTTTATATCCATCTTCATATCCATTTTGAACACCTTGGCTATGACCTTGTTCATAAGCCTTTTTTTCTATATCTAAAGCATTATTTTTACTTTCTTCAATTATCCTTAGACTTTCTTCCTCAGCTGATTTAATGATTTCATCGTACTTAGCTTCTGCTTCTTTTATCTTTAGTGTTATTTCTTCTTCTTTTTTCATAAGCTCTTCTTGTATATTTATAGGCATTTCTGCTTCTGCCTCTACCTTAGCATTATTTATATCAATTCTTATAGTTTTTCTACCTTTAAAAATCACATCTTCAGCCTTAATAATTTTAGTATTACTATACAATAAACTCATCATCTGATCCTCTAGTCAATGTTATTTCACCTATATCTTCAAGCCTTCTAATTATATTAACTATAGTCTGTTGAGACTCTTCTACTTGAGATATTTTTATTTTTCCTAATAACTCAATTTCTTCTTTAAGGGCTTGAGATGCTCTTTGTGATTGATTTTTAAAGATAGCATTTGCAACTTCTTTTGAAGATCCTTTAAGTGCAAACGCAATGTCTTTGACATTAACTTCTTTAAGAATTCTTTGAATTGCCATATTATCAAGTCTAACGATATCATCAAATATGAACATGTTGGCTTTGATTTCTTCGGCTAATTCATTGTTTCTTTCTTCTATGTAACCTATTATGCTCTTTTCTGTTTTTCTATCTACACTACTTAATATATCTACTAAGCTGTCAACTCCACCTGAGCTTTCCATTTCTCTTTGGCCTAACTTAGATAATTTGTGCTCAACTGCCTTATCTATAGCTTTTATAACATTTGGAGATACTGATGAAGTGCTTCCTATTTTTAGCGAAACCTCATGTTTTACTTTAGTAGGTAATTCCGCTAAAATAAGCGCAGCTTTGTCAGGTTGAATATGAGAAAGAATTATAGCTATAGTCTGAGAACTCTCACCTTGTATACATGATAGTATTTGTTCTGGTTCTGCTTTTCTTGCAGCTATAAAAAGTTTTGTATATGCATCATACTTAATCCCCTCTAAAAGTTTATTCGCTCTTTGATTTCCAAGAGCTCCGTTTAGTAAAGATTTCGCATAATCTATACCACCTTCTAAAACAAATTCTTTCCCTTTGTTTAATTCTATAAATTCTTGAAGTATTTCTCTTCTTTCCCTAGCATTTATAGTACTTATGTTAGCTATTTCTACACCTATTTTTTGTATTTTTTTATCTGATAATTTTTTTATTATACCAGCTGATACATCTGTTCCTAGAGTCATTAAAAGCACAGCTGCTTTTCTTGAACCAGTTACTTTCCTTACCTTTGGTATATCACCTAAGTCAAATGCATTTCCCGCTTTAGTAATTTCCTTTTGCAAAATAAACAACCACCTTCTATTCGTTTAACCAACTATTAATTAGTTCTGTGACTTGATCTGGATTTTCAGAAGCATATATTTTAACTTCATCTTCTAGCGTTATATTTTCTTCATCTTCTTCTATATTGTTTAATCTATTAGTTTCCATTTCTTCTAGTTTTTGATTTATCATGTCTATTTCAGAATTTTCATTAAATAAATCTTCTTTATGTTTGTTCTTTCTTTTTATAATAAACATAATCATAATCGCTATTGCTATAAGCAATAAAAGTCCTCCTACTACATAAGCTGTTGTTTTCAACATTTTCGACATTTTTTGGCTTTCTGTAAGACCACTAGGTTTATCGTTCATGCCGAAATTCATACCAACTACAGCAACATCGTCGCCTCTATCTTTTTGCATTCCTATAGTATTTGATACCATATCTTTTACGTTTTTTATAGTTCCTGAATCTAGTTCTCCATCAATCGCAACTGACGCTGTAATTTTATTTAGCTCCCCTTGAGCCTTTACAGTTTTTGTTTCTACTTTTCCTATTTCATACTCTACCTTTTCTTCTTTAGTTTCATTTGTGCCCTTTTTTGCATTTCCTACGTTGTTCATGTTATTATCTACAGGACCACCGGTTTTGCCTTCTTCTATAGATTTATTATCGATTCTTGATTCATTCTTAATAACTTTATTTGGATCGACTATTAACTCTGTTTTTTCACTACTATCAAAATTCAAGTCTGCATTTACAGTAGCCTTTACTTTGCCTTTTCCAAATATAGGTTCCAAAAGATTTACTATAGATTTTTCTAAATCTTTACTAAGTCCTTTTTCTGCATTTCTAGCTATATCAACTGCACTTGAATTTGTAGAATTGACCTTCCCTTTTTCATCAAATAATCCTTCTGATAATAAATTCATATTTTGATCAATTACCTCAATATTTTGCTTTGGTATATTAGGTGTACTTGCCGAAATTAAAGACATTACAGATCTTATTTGGCTAGGCTCTAAATTTGATCCAGGTTTTAAATTGATATAAACAGCTGCTTTTCCTGGTACACTTTCTTTAGCAAATACCGATTCCTCGCCTTGTGTAATATGTACTCTTGCATCTTCTACCTGTGGGAAAGTTTTTATAGTCTTTTCAATTTCACCTTGTACCATTCTTTGTTTTTTTATTTCAAATTCTTCATCAGTCATTCCGAAAGATGATCCTTCATCCATAATTTCAAAGCCCTTTGATCCATTTGATATACTACTAGATAATTCTAGTCTTAGTTTATCAACTTGTTCCTTAGGTACGTATATGCTATTTCCTTCTACCTTACTTTCTATTTTTCTACTCTCAAGTTCTGTAGTTATAGCTTTTGCGTCATTAGAATCTAATCCTGAAAAAAGTACCTTGTACTTATCATTTTGTACATACATAATCCCAAATACTATAGCCAGTATTATTGCTATTACACCAATTATAATTGCTATCTTTTTTTCTTTTTTAAGTTCCTTAAATTGTTGCTTTTTATCACCTATAAAATCTTTTGCTTTTTGCATAATTTCTTTTACATTCATTTATATACTCCTTGTTAATAAGTTACAGTTGTACCCTATTTACCTCTTGGTAAGCATCAAATAACTTGTTTCTAACCTCTAACATTAATTGCATCGATATTTGCGACTCTTGCATAGATAACATAACATCATGCATCGTTACGTTTTCCCCTTTTATCAGAGACTCTATATTTTCATTTGCATTCACCTGTTTTTCATTAACTTTACTAATAGCATCCTTTATAACATCTGAAAATTCAACTTTCTCAGCTTCATTGCCACTTTCACTTACTATTTTTTCGTCTAATGATATATTTCCTATGCCCTGTGTAAATATATTAGATTTTGATACTATGTTTGTTACCGGTTGCATATACTCACCCCTTTATATTATCTTCCTATTTCTAGTGCTTTAGATATCATACTTTTTTGTGCATTTAAAGTATCAATATTTGATTCATAAGACCTAGATGCAGTTATCAAATCTGACATCTCAACTAACATATCTACATTTGGATATTCAACATATCCCTGCTTGTCTGCATCCGGATGATTTGGCTCATATAGCTTTCTCATTGGAGACTTATCTTTTTCTATTGATACAGTCTTCACTCCTAACATACCTAATTTTTCATCATAGTTGTCAGCAAAAGTTGCAACCTTACGCACATATGCTCCACCATCTTGAGTTCTTGTAGTTTTAGCATTTGCTACGTTTGATGATATAGTATCCATTCTCATTCTTTCTGCAGAAAGACCACTTGCACTAATTCTCATACCATTAAAAACACTCATTTACTTACCTCCCTGATATCACACTCTTTGTCATAGCTAATTTTATATTTGTCAAACTTACTAAAGCATTGTACTCCAGTGTTGTAGCCGCTTGATTAACTTTTTCATTTTCTAGTTCAACATTATTTCCATCTTCTCTCATTTCTGAACTAGAATCAGTTTTAACCTCTATTTTAGGTTTATTTTTTGTATCATTAGTATTATTTAAAGTTTCTTCAAAAGTAACATACTTTCTTTTATAATCTGGCGTATTTATATTTGCAACATTATTGGCTATAACTTTTCCTCTTAAATCTGTTGCATCCAATCCCATTTTCATTAAATTGTATATATTCATAATTTCCCCCAATCTTTATTTTCAATAAAAAAACTACCCTAAAAGAGTAGTTCAAATTACTTTCATAATGTTATAAATCATTGCTAATTGTTTCTATGCAATCTCAAAACAAAATCATAAGGTATCTTTCCCTACGGAATTATATATAAAATTACTTAAACGTTTTATAATTTCTTTTTCGTAAACTTAAGTTTCATTTTAATTTACTCTATATATTATTATACACGTTTTATAACATTATTCTATATTTATTCCCATTTTCTGACAAGATTCGTTCGACTAATTACGACATTTTCTGACACACTTATGAAATATTTATTTTTATGCATAAAAAAATACCCTTGAAAGAGTAATATTTAATATCAGTAATGATAACAAAAAGTTTATTAACTCTTCGGCAGCTGGCTGGCATAGTCATTTGACTTTAGCCCCTATAGTTTTGCGTCACTAGGTTTCCCAAGTTTTGCCTATTAAATTTTTTATTAATTTTCTTATTAATATTATATCATATTTTGTTGTTAACATGTTGTTGAATTTAATTTTTATTTCCAATATTTGGTCTATAGTTGTAGAAAAAGCTCATATTTTTTATATTATATCTAACTTTATTAATTATAGTTGTAAATTAATAAAGTTACATTATTCAATAATAATATATTTTATCCGTATAATAGTATTTGTACTATTAAAATCGGAGGATAATATATTGAAAAAATTGAGTTTAGTAATGGTTACCAAAAATGAAGAGTCTAATTTAAAAAGATGTTTAGACTCTGTAAAAAATATAGTTAATGAAATAGTGATTGTAGACACAGGCTCTACAGACAAAACTAAGGATATTGAACTTGAATTCAGTGCAAAAGTTTACGACTATAAATGGGATAATAATTTTTCAAATACAAGAAATTATGCACTTAGCCATTCTACTGTGGATTGGAATTTGATACTAGATGCAGATGAGTTTATAACTAATATAAATTTAGATGAAATTCATAAATTTATAAATTTATAAATTCTAACAACAAGGCTATAGGTAGAGTTAAAATAATTGATTTATTTAAACAGGATGGTGAAATGAGAGAATCTAGTACATTTATTTCTAGGCTTGCACCTAAAGGTATTTATTTTACTGGTAGTATACACGAACAACTAGATTGTGACTATTCACGTGAAATAGTTGATATAGAGTTAGATCATGATGGATATTTATATACTAATAAATTTGATAGAAATATCATATTAATTCTTGAAGAACTAAAGGGAGACACTAATAATTCTTATTTATTATATCAAGCAGCTAAAACTTATTATTGCAATTAGATGTACAAAGAAGCATCTCCTTATTTTGATAGATTTTATAAAAATTTCAATTATAGCACAGATGCATTTTCTAAAGACGGATTAGTACTTTATTTGTATAATATTATAAAAACTAATGAGTTAGAAAAAGGGTTAAAAGTTATTGAGGATTATTTTGATGTCATGAATGAATATTGTGATTTTCATTTTGTTTGTGGGGTATATTTTACAGAAATAGTTGCTTATGATTCAACTTTATATGTAGGATACTTTGATAATATAGAACTATGCTACATTAAATTTAGATAGACTATAAACTACCTAACAGCGTTTAATTTAAGTGTATTTTAATTTATCTTCCAATGCTATTTATGTGCCTGTATTAAACCGATTAATAATTTAAGTCTCTCATATATTTGATAATAATTCAAGTATGTTTTTAATTAAACAGATAATAAGAATGTTCTTAGTTTTGTGTAAATAGACTTTTTAATAAGCAATATTGTTGTAGATAATCAATTTCAGTAATATTTTTATTTGTCAAAAATGCCGATATGGTATTATACGATCTAGACAATCAAAACAAGTAGAAAAATCACCCTAGTTATCATAGCAAAATCAATAACAACAGAGTATTTATTATCCCACTTATAACCAAAACTTAGTCCCTTAAAATTCAATACTCTTTCTTACAATTTTCAGTCTTACCTTAATAATTAATTTACGAAATAATTAAGTATTTTGTTTCTAAAACATCTCTATTTTATTATATGGACATTATCCCAACTTACTAATTTAAAATACTAAAAAGAATGTAGGTTAATTTATTTTCACATAAGTATATCTACATTCCATTTTTAAATTATTCATTTCAAATAAATTTAAAATGAATTTTCAATAGTATATTTTTTTATATTATTATGAATTTTTTCACCACAACTTCCATCTGCATTCACAATAACGGATTTTAATGCATCTAATCGTTTTTGTTTATTATTGTCTTTTTTATTAATTACTAATTCAATAAATTTATGAATAGTCATATCATCTTCTCCAACTATATAATTAGCAAAAATATCAAAAACATTATCATTATAGTATTCTCTTTTCAGACCTATATCGTATATTAAAACAGGTTTACCAGTCGCCATATATTCAATTAAAACCGATGATCTATCGGATATCAAAGCATCAGAAATTTTAAAAGCCTCATAATAACTAGGTGTTGTATCAATAACAATATTAGGTATGATTTTTGCATAATTCAGTAAATTATTATATCTCTCAAAACACTCAGGCGCTTTAGATTTTATATATATTAATTCAAGTGGATGAGGTCTATAAATCAGACCGTATTTCGAATTATTTTCTATCAACTTAAAAACTTCTTCAATTTCATCTAATACATTATCTCTTCCATTAATTACTTTCATTAAATTTGTAGTCCATAATAATACAGTTTTATCTTTAAATTTATTAATATAATATTCACTAACTTGTTGATTTTCCAAACTATTAACTAAAGCATCAAATTTTGGCGACCCAAGTGAAAGTAATTTACTTTTATCCACGCCACTATATTCTGCAATTAATTCAAATGCTGGTGATTGGACAATCACTTTATCAAAGTCTCTTGTTCCTATAAAAGAATAAAAACTTTTGTAAAAAGAAACTGGATATGTTCCTAATATCCCATAAGTAACGTATACCAACATATCTGTATATTTTTTTAAGTTGTAAGAAAAAAATTTACTCTCAACTCTCGTTGCATTGTTACAATCATCATATTGATTGTGAACATATATAATATTTGGATTTAAATCTTGTAAATCAAAGTTTTTATAATCAACAATTGGAACATACTTAGGTAACATATTACCTTCATAAGTAAATATTGCATTTGTATCACCATCACTTGTTGAGACTAATTTGTAATATGGTATTGGAACAACATAACAATTACACGTTTCATCATTATTAGCTACTTTCCAAATACTTTCAAGACTATTCCACATTGAAGCATTATAAGGCATAAAAACAATATTAGTTTTTTTATTAACTTGATACTTAATTAGATTTCTCATTTCTTCTAAAGTTGTAATAGTCTCATCACAAATATTGCTTATATTTGTAACTAGATTCTTGTCTATATTTATAATATTTCTATGTACAATATTTGATAATTCATAAAGTTTAACATCACATTTTTCGGAATTTTTTAGCACACTTATGACTGAATTTATTGCTTGTAACGATATTTCACTCATGAATTTATAATCTGAATTTATATTTTTATTTATATATGTAATTGCTTCAATCAGAGTATCCAAAAGCTCTATTACCTGTTGTTTTTTATTTATTTTCATGATATCACGTCGCTTTCTATTCCTTAACATTATAGGTATTATTTTTTATCTAATTAAATAAATCAATACCTATAATTATCAATATAAAAATATAAAATTTTATTTTCGATTATTCTCTAATTAAAATAAAATAATGTCTCTCCGTTTCAGAATACTGTTTTATTTCACTTAAAAAGTTTTTATTTTCGATAATTTTAAAGCCATTGTCAGTAAGTGTTTTAAAAACATCCATGTATTCATCAATAGTTCTATATATTACACTATACTCACTTTTTAAATCCTTTGAGTAAAATTCTTCTAAAGTAAGCCTCTCCTTTGTAGCAATTGGACCAGAAAGATATATGATCGATTTTGTATCAAGTATTTTTAGTAAATTTTCAAAACAACTAGTTAACTCTTCATCATTAATATACATAGCTACACCTGCTAAAATCACTTTATTAAATGGTGCATTTTTTTTTACAATTATATTGTCACTAACATTGATAAAATCAGATACTTGAAAATCATAATTTCCAAAGGAAACTATTCTACTTTTTGCTATATTTAATAATGATTCTGCAAAGTCTGTTCCTAAATAATAATTACTTTTTGGGACCAATATTTCTGCTAGCCTTCCTATTCCACATCCTATGTCTAGTACTTTTGAATTTTTATTTATATTTAATTTAGGAATGATATTATTTTTTTCATACTCATCTAACATCTTTGCATATTCAGTATTATTGTCATTACACTTTACAGCTTTATATGGATTATCTTCTGTATAATTTTCTCCTCTTTTATTCCAAAATAATTTCACTTTATTTTTATTAATATTAATATTTTCGCCATATACTCTTGTTTTTTCATCTCCCATTATATTTATCCTCACTTTATTATCAGTAACTTCAAGAACCATAGATTAATTAGGATACAAATATATTATTTATAACCATTTCTATACCAATTCAAAGCTTCTTTATACTCATTTATATTATCTATTTCTTTTAAATTAATAGGAATAACTTTCAAAGGTAAATTAGGTGTTATAAGTTTATAAACATGATTATTACCATTTTCAAGTTTATTTGAAAATATTTTAAGTAGTCCAGTCCACTCATATTTACCAATGTTTCTTGAAAAACTTATTGCATATTCTTTATTATCAAATACTTCTGTTTTTACATATACAGGCTCATTTGTATACGGTAAACAAACACCTATTACTTCATCATCTCCTAAAACAAACCTTTCAAACTCATCTGGTTTAAATAACAAATCTCCATCTACAGATATTATCATATCATTTGGATGTTTTTTTCCCAACGAAAGGCTTGCAGCAGTCTTTGTTTCTATATACTTATGATTAAATACAAATGTAATATCTTTACGATATGAACAAACTACATCAATTACTTCTTTAGCTTGGTAACCAACAACAATTCGTATATCATCAAATTTATCCATGCATTCAAGTTGTCTTATTATTAAATGTTTTCCATCAATATCAATTAATGCCTTATTTTTATTTAAACCTAGTCTTGTGCCCATCCCTGCACAATTTATAACAATCGTTTTAGAAATTGACATAACTTTTCCTCCTCATAAAATGCATAGTCACAAACTTGTAGTACACTTGGAGCTATCGGTCTTACTCCTCCAAATCCTATCCCTATATCAGCGTATTCTATCATCTTAGCATCATTACTTCCATCACCAACAGCTATTATAGGAGTTTTTAAATTTTTAACTATATCCTCTTTTTTTATTATCTTAATAATAGATTCAACATGCCCTCCATCTATAGATGCTGTTGATGAATAGTATTTATCTTTCATTTTTAAGCTATACATAAGTTCAGAAATCCAAACATCTAAATTACCAGTTATTATAATACACCTATCAATATTATCTAAAATAAATTTAACAAGTTCTTCATTTAACTCGATATTTTTAATTATTTCACGAACTTTATTTATAGGTATTGTCTTTAAAATATCAACTCTTTTTGAAAAACTTTCTTCAAAAGATAAGTTTCCTAACATAGTTTCCTCTGTTATTCGGCTAATACTTTCATGAGCTCCAATATATCTTGATATTTCAGGTAAAATTTCTTTTTTTGTTAAGGTTGAATCCAAATCAAATACAAATTTATATGAACTCATTATTACTTCTCCTTCTTCTCCTTGTAGTTTAATTTTTCTTAATAACTTTATTAATTTTAATACTATATTATTTATTTCCGATTCGAAACCTAATTATTTCCATAAAACTGATTTATCTCAATGTCTATTTAGTAATAAATACTTTTTTATACATTCTTTATTTCATACAATTAAATTAATCTTTTCTTTTGCTTCTAAAACCATACTTTCATCTTCACTATAAAAAATGATTTTTTTATAAAATCTTACAGCTTCTTCAATTTCCCCCGCTACTTCTTTTAAGTAACCTACATTAAACATTGTATTAAAATTATTATTCTCTAAAAGTAGCGATTTTTTTAATATGATTTCTGCATCATCAAAATTATTATTTAATAAAGCTATTATAGATTTCATATTTAATATTTCATATTCTTCATCGTACATTGATTCATATTCATCTATCATATTTATAGCGTCTTTTAAGTTTCCACAATTTATACTATTCTCAATTATAGACTTATATTGCGTTTTAAGCTCTCTTAATTCTTCACTTTCATTTAGTTCTTTTTCAAATTTATTTATTAATATTTGTATTCCTTCTTTGTATTGAGGATTATCTATAAGTAATTCTTTTATTTGTCTTATATACTTTATTTTGTCAATTTCTTTAAGTTTTTGTATTATTATAATATCTATAATAAACTTATCCTCTTCACTTTTTACTAAATTTAATAGTTCTTTTTCTGTTAAATTTTGATTATATATTTGTTTTAAATAATAATGGCTATATTTTATATACATTAAGAATAAATTTTCATATTTTTCATCCTTTAAATTGCTACTTAATAATAACGATTTAGATAAAGAACTATATATACTAAGTTTATTTAAATCTAACGTATTAGGGGCTTTTGATAAATAATTATACATATCTAATATACAATCTCTTTTATAATTAATTATATAATTGAAGTAATTTTGTATGTACACATTACTAGCTCCTTGTAGTATATTAACTAAATCAATACCTTGCTTAAGTCCATAATATATTAAATCTGCATAATATACTTCTTTTTCTTTAATTATAATTTCATTATACTCTTTCTCTGATAGTCTTTTTCCTAATCTTATTTGATTTAAAATACCATAATTATTTTTTATTCCACTTAATACATTATATATTTTTTTTCTATCTGACTGTTTTATACTTAATATCATTTTTTCTAAATTTCTTTGAAATTCTAACTTATCATATAACGAATGTGAAATTTTTTCATATAAATACAATATTTTTTCTTCTTTTTTTAATTTATATAGACTTACAAACGCAATTAAATATATATTTTTTAATTTATTATAATTAATATCTTCTAATTCTCGTTCAATATCTTCATACATTTCTAAAATATAGTATATATTAATTATATCAATTTCTGAATTTTCTCTAAAACTTATAGTATCACCCGTACAATAAACATTATTTGATTGGCTAGATATATCATAATTATCTATTAAATATATATACCTATTATAGCTATCCAAACTTTCTTTATATTTTCTAAGGCCTTTTTGACTTAAAGCTAGATAACAATATATATCAATATTTTTATTATCTTTTTTTATATATTTTTTACATAATTTTTCACATTTTTCATATTTTCCCATTTCAAAATATAATTTAGCCAATCCTGATTCTGCAGCTATATATTTCATTCCTAATTTGCTATAAATATTGCATGCACTCTTCATATAAGCTAGAGCTTCTTCTTTATCTCCATATGCAGAAAAATTTTTAGCTAACTGATAATGTATATATGGATTTTGTGGATTTAATTTAAGTTCCGATAATAAAATTTTTTCATTTCTTTCTAATTTTTTTTGTTTTATTTCTTCATTTTCATACATATATCCATAGTGATTAAAATAAGCTATATCATTATAGATAGGTTCTTTAAATATAGGTTGTTCATGTATAGCCCCTTCATATCTAAAATCTCCATCTTTTTTAAACAGCCTTAAAATAGACGTTCTATTATAAACTTTTTCATCTTCAGAAACTACACTTTTCAGCTCTATTGATGCACAATTATATGATTTATATAAATCTGTATTGAAAAATTCAATCAACTTCTCATATTCTACTAATTTCTCATCAGCATCTAATATTAATATCCAATCACCATTTGCATAACTTATAGATTTATTTCTCATATATCCAAAATTATCATTCCATTTTGCTAAATAAACATTACTAGTGTATCGCTTAGCTATATCTACTGTATTGTCAGTAGACCCAGTATCTAATATAATAAGTTCGTTATTTATTTTATCCATCAATGGTTTAAGTGATTTCAATGTATTTTCTAAATATTTTTGTTCATTTTTAACCATCATAACTATACTAAGCATCATAATAAAAACCCTTTCAATTCATTAAATTTAAAAATAAAGAGTAAAGCATATGCTTTACCCCTTAGTCTTAAATTTAATAACTATCTTAATAATTGAGTTACAGATTCTGGTTGTTGTTTAGCTTGTCCAACCATAGCTTGAGCGGCTTGATTTAATATATTTAATTTAGATAAGTTAACCATCTCTTTAGCAACATCTACATCTCTTATTCTTGATTCTGCTGCACTTAAATTTTCAGTAGCTGTAGTTAAGTTAGAAGAAGTATATTCTAATCTATTTTGCATAGCTCCTAAACTAGATCTTCCAGTATTTATTGATTCTAATACTGCATCTAAGGCTATTACTAATGCTGTAGCACTTGCAAGTGAATCAGCTGATACAGCAGCACTTAATGTACCTTGTATTGAAGATAAGTTTACATTTGTTATTTCTCTTGTTTCACTATTTGCTCCTGCTTGTATAGTAACAGTTGCTATTGTACCATCTAATACAGCACTTCCATTAAACTTAGTTTCTGTAGCTATTTTTCCCATTTCTTTATTTAATTCACCTAATTCTGTACTTATCTTAGATCTATCTGTAGAACTTAAAGTAGTATTTCCACCTTGTATTGCAAGTTCTCTCATTCTTTGAGCTATGTTTCCAGCTTCTTCTAACGCACCTTCTTGAGTTTGTATCATAGATACACCATCTTGTACGTTTCTATCAGCTTGTTCCATACCTTTTATTTGAGATCTCATTTTCTCAGATATAGCAAGACCTGCTGCATCATCTCCAGCTTTATTTATTCTTAATCCTGAAGATAATTTTTGCATAGAATTTCCTGATAATGCAGTATTCTTTGCC
Organism: Peptostreptococcaceae bacterium VA2; assembly: GCA_000686145.1. Taxonomy (GTDB): domain Bacteria; phylum Bacillota; class Clostridia; order Peptostreptococcales; family Peptostreptococcaceae; genus Romboutsia_D. The sequence goes on from JMMB01000007.1 coordinate 2,520,027, forward strand.
ATTTGGTTAGTTGCTATCATAGCATTCATGTTAGTATTTATTCTCATTTTTTTACTCTCCTTAGTTTTTTAACGACATCCTTGTCTTTTTTATATACAAATACTTGGCCAAGTATTGCTTACAATATATATATCGACATAGCTTTTAAAAACTTTATACTTTTTGATTAAAAATATTTAATTTTTCTTTATTAAAATTTATATATGAATTATTAGCACGCTCAGATCTTTTATGTTCCCTAATTTCACATTTAACTTTATCTATATTTTCACTTAACAATTTGTGAATATTCTTGTCTATATCTAATATTCCATCATTTATTAGTATTTTTTTTAATTCTAATAGGCTATTTTCTTCTTCCAATAATGCTTGTCTTTCATCTAGAAGAGACTCTATGTCATCTAATTCTCCTTTATTAAGGTTATCAATTATTTTTATAGATATACCTTTGTACAGTTTAGATTTTTGTATCATCATTTTCACCTAACCTTACATTTGTGAAAAATAACTCATCTGAGAGTTGAGTTTATTCATGCTTGATTCTAAATTTGCAAATTGCTTATACAATTGAGATTCTCTTTCACTCATTTTTCTTTGAATCTTTTTTATGCTCTCTTCTTGTCTTTTTAATTGTTCTGAATAAAAATTATTTACTGCTGAAGCAGTTTTTTCTAATCCAGCTTTTCTAGCAAAAATAGAAGATGACCCACCTGTATAATCCTTTATAGTACTCTTCATACGTTCTAATATACTTGAATCATCTTCAGCAAATATTTGGTACACTTTATCAGAATTATTTTCTAGAGCCTTTATAAATTTTTTCTCATCTAGCGCTATTTGACCTTTTTTATTATAATCATCATGACTTGTCAATCCCATTTCATTTAAAACTGACATTTTATCTCCAAATATAGATTTTTGCATATCATCCATAAATTTTCTCATTTCAGAATCATTTCGAAGTATACCTTCTTTTGCTTTCTTTTCCCATCTCTCTATTTCTTCTTCACTCATATCTTTTTTTTGAGCTTCTGTTAGAGGTGGATAATCCGCTTTTTTCTTTTCTGTTAGAAGATCATATATCTTGTCCATTATCTTATTATAATCTTCAACAAAAGCTTTCATATTGTCTACAACTGGTTGAACTTCTTGCTTTGACGTTATATCAGCACTTCCTATAGTATGAACATTGTATGTTATCTCATCTATAGTAAATGAATTTGTTTTTTCATTTATAATCTTAGAAAATGAATTATCCTTAGATTTGACCTCAATAATAGAGTTACTTCCTACCGCACTCCCCTTAAACTCAATAGTATTCTCAGATTTAAGAGTTCCATCGGCATTCAATTCATAGTTTTTAGTCTTTAATTGTAAAAAATCTAATGAAGTAGATGTATTTCCGCTTATATCAACAATTTCAAATCCACTGTCACTTCCAGTTTTTGTTGATTCAATAGTAAATCCACCTGTCATTTCACTATATGATGCTTTAATTTCTCCATTGGTACTACTATTTATTTTAGAAATCAAAGAATCAATAGTATCTCCATCTTCTATAGTTATCTTAGGCTCAGAATATATTACTTTACCATCTTCATCTTTTCCTAAAGCTATTTTAAACTCACTACCTAATGTAGCTCCTAAATCACTCAATTTACTATTTTTTTGTATCATAACTGTAGTTCCATCCGACTTTTTAGCGCTATTTGAGGTTGCTTTTGCAGATTCTGCTAGTTTCTTTACATCAAAGCTATACTCAACATTACTAGCTCCAGCATTTCCTGTAGCAGTTATAACATTAGAATTCGAACTTTCAACAGTTAGTGTATTCCATGCACTACTACTTAATAAGGAATTTTTTGATGACAATGAAAAATATTTATCTTCAAATCCTTTAGTATCCTTTATAATTTCTCTATAAATCTCTTGTTGCCATTTTGTAGTCTGTTCTTTTTGCTTAGCTTTATCTACTTTGCTTTGTTCTCCTTTAAGCATTTCTTTTATCATTGTATCTGTATCCATACCAGTAGCAAGCCCTGGTATTCTTACACTACTTACGCTAGGCATAATATTTCCCCCTTACTTACCAGTTTTTATCTTTCTATCAGCTTCATGCCACATATCTCTGACATCTTCTATTAAAGGAAGTACTTTGTCTATTATTTGTACATCCTTCTTTATATTAGCTTTTATAAGTTCATTTTTTATAAATTCATATACTTCGTATAAATCTTGCATATAACTACCTGCATCTTTATCCATTGTTATCATAAGTTCTAAAAATATATCTTGAACTCTAACTAATTCTTTATGTGCTCTTGCTATATTTTTCTCTAATATCGCTAATTTTGCTATCTTTGTATATTTAACAGCTCCATCTACTAACATTAATAATAATTGTTCCTGCGATGCTGTGTTTACTGAATTTTGCTTATATGTATTATACGGATTTGATGTATACATTTTTTCTCCCTCGCTTGCTTACTTAAATAACTTTAAAATATCATCTTTATTTGTTATAGCTTTTGAATTTTCATCTTTAACGTTGTCATATACTTCTTTTCTAAGTATAACCTTATCCTTAGGTGCGTCTATTGCTATCTTTACACTTCCATCTTCGATTTTACTTATTTTTATTTCTATGTCATCCCCTATTAATAGAGATTCACCTTTTTTCCTAGTAATTACTAACATGTTCTTCACTCCCTGTTAAAGGTTCTTTTATATTGTATTTGTCATCTTGTAATATTAATTGCTTACCTTTATTGTTTTTTATATTTATTATTATAGGAGCTTTTAAGTTAACTGTACTTTTTTCTAATGTTTTTCCTAGTGTTATCAAGTTTAAAATTAATACATCTTTAGGATTTTCTATCTTTAATTCATTTATTGTTTCATCTTTTAAATTCACTTCATATTCTTTATCCAATTCAAAAGGAGATATAGCTATAAATCCTATATTTATATTTTCTTTACAATTTACCATTTTATATTTCGAATTTTCTTCTACATCACTTATTGTAAATATTTTATACTCTTCAAATCCAGGTATTCCTTTGTCAAATACGATTTCCATATTATCCTCCTAATTATCTTAGGTAATCAAGTATTGTTGGTTGTATTAACTTAGTTCCAACCTGAATAGATGCCTGATAAACCATTTCTGCTGATTTTAATTCTATAAATTTATTAACATGATCTACGTCTTGATCTAATGATAATACACCCTTCATATTCAATATATTTTCATCATTAAGTTCTTTCAACTTTTCAGCTGTGCTTACCCTTACTCCAAATGTTGTTCTTATATCCACAGAATGATTAAATAGTCCATCGATATCCTCTTTTACAGTTCCTAGCAATTCTCTTTTACTATCTTCAACATTATTTCCGCTGGCCACATCATTCATCAACTTTGATAAATTATTTATTGCACTAATATAGCCTGTTCCATTATGTTCCATTATTTCTTTAGCTGAAATATTATAATCTATACTTATACCTTCTGATATGTCAGCTTTTAAATTATTTGGATTAGCATTTGGATTTAATTCTAACTTCACTGTTCCATCTGCATTTTCTATTATATTAACAGGTGGTTCATCAACATTATCTCCACCAAACATATATCTCCCACCGTGACTAGCATTTAGTATTTCTCCTAGTTCTTTGATTTTCTCATTCATTTCAGCATTTATAGCTTTCATTGCATTCTCCGGGTATGTACCATTCCCAACCTTTAATATAGACCCTTGAATATCACTAAGTACTCTACCTACTTCTTCTAATGATGAATCTGTGTTATTCATCCATCCTACTGTTTCATCTATGTTATAGTTATATTTTTCAGTATATTTTATTTCATTATTTAAATTCATTATTTTAACTGCTTTGTGTGGATCGTCAGATATTCTATTTATTTGTTTACCTGTATCAAGTTGCTTATTTAAAGTATCCATTCTCTGTAAATTTTGTTGTGTATCATACATATGATTTCTTATCATTGAAGAATTTGTTATTCTCATAATTACCTCCTACGTTATCTTACTAGTCCATTTATTACTACATCTAATAGAGAGTCTATAGTTGATACAACCTTAGCACTTGCATTATATGCATGTTGAAATTGTATTAAGTTAACCATTTCGTCATCTAGTGATACTCCCGATACATTTGATCTTGCGTTATCTATTTCTTTTAATATTTTACTTTGGTTTTTTTCATTTCGTCTTACTTCTTGTGTTTCATTTCCTAGTTTTTGAATTATATTATTATAAAATTTATCTATTGTTGTATCTTCTCCACCAATAGTAACTTTTTTATCTTTTAGTTTGTACATTTCTCGTGCTACGTCTGTTGTTATTCTTAAGTCAGTAGTTCCATCTAATATATCATCTTTTAATTTTAATATTGGATTTCCACCAGCATTATACTCAAATAAATCAATTCCTAATGTATCATTTACTGAATTTGATATTCCTTTAGCTAATTCTTTTACATCGTCTACATATCCTTTTATTTTATCTATCATATCTAAAGAACCTTTTACTTCTCCAGATATATTTGGTATAGCTTTTAATTCATCTACTGTAACATCTCCACCATTTTCTATTTTATCTTTTAGTAAAGTTTTTACATCTTCATTCTGTATATTCATTTTAAAGCTAAGCTCGTCTAGTATCTTATCCTTTTCATCTAATAAATCATTAGGGCTCTTTCCGCTACCTTCGACTATTTTAATATGTTTCTCAAGATCTCTTAATTGATTAAGCATAGAGTTAATATAACTTACATCTTCGCCTAATTTTTGTGTTGCTTGCTCACCTAAATTTTCTAATTTTTTAGCTATTTGACTTATATTATTAGCTAAATATTTGCTGTTTTGAATTACTATATCTTTTGATCCATTATCATTTGGTTTTTTTGATAATTCATGCCAACTTGTAAAGAAGTTATTTATAGATGCTGATATTCCAGTTTCTGATGGTTCGTTAAATATTGTTTCCATATTTGTATAGTGTTCATATTTAATACCAGTTTCTCCATAGTTATGAGATTCATTTCTATATTGAAAATCAGAAAATGTATTTCTTATTCTTATTATATCAGTTGCCTCTACACCTGTTCCTAATTGTCCAGCTCCCATACTACTGTTATATCCAGGGTAACTATATGCACTTTTTGCACTTTGTTCTACTCTTTGTCTTGAGTACCCAGGTGTATTCATATTATTTATATTGTGTGAAGTTGTTTGTATTGATAATTGACTTACAGTCATTCCTGATTTTGCTGAGTGTAAACTTCCTAATAATCCCGCCATATATTTCCTCCCTATGTTTATTTTCCTACTTGACCATATGCATTATATGTTCCAATACCCTTACTAGGCTTTATACAATTTATCATTTTTTTTGTAAAAAACAATCTCTGCTTTATAAGTAGAGCATTTGATTCTTTTTGTATTTCTATCATTTTTAAATGATTCTTTATTTCTATATATGCTTGTTTTATATTTTCATCATTGCAATTTTCTACAGTTTCTTTTATACTACTGTCACTTCCCATTATGCTTCTTCTTTTTATTTCTGTAGTTGCAAGTTCCTTCGCTGTACTATCTAACTTTTGGGCTATCTTGTCTATTTTCATAACGTCTTTATTTATAATTAAATCATGTTGTTCATCTAATAGTTCAAGTAATTTTTTTAATATATTTTTTTCTTGGTATATTACTACCTTAAGTTCTGGGATCAATTATTTATCCCCCTTTATATGTTCTATTATTTTTTTGGCTAAAGATTTTGAATCAACTTTATATGTTCCGTTTTCTATTTTATTTTTTATTTCATTTATCTTATCTATATTAATATCTTCTTTATTTGTATTTAGTTTATTTAATTGCTTTCCTAATTCTGATATTTCAACGCTATCCACTATTTTATTGTTTACAGGTTTTGCTTGTACTTTATTATTTTTATACATATTTTCAATTCCTCTAAAGTTAACTGAAGTTATATTCATTGACATACCTCCTTAATATTAAGCTTAGTGTTTTGTATTATAAATTAGATTTTAGTTATCTTCATCTATATTTTTTATTTTTGACAATCTTATCGCTAACTTATTGTCTAATATTATACTTTCTCCACTTGCTATTATAGTTCCATTTATATTTATATCCAAAGCTTCTTCTAAACTTTTATCTAGAGTTATTACATCTCCAATTTTTAAGTTCACTATTTTATCTATCGTTGCTTTTGTTTCTCCCATAGATACTGTTATATCCATTTGTGCATTCATTATATCTGACATAGCATCTACATTTTCTTTTTCACCTTCTACTAGTTGTTCCAATTGTATTTCATATATTTCATCTACACTTTGTCCTGAATTCATTTTAAGTCCTCCTTACATATATATATCTATTAAAAGCCCATTTATTTCATCTATCTTAGCTGCTATATTAATATTTTCTTTTTGGTCATATATCAGTTCTTTTGTTACTTGTTCCAATTTTTCGTTAACCGTTTTTACTGTAGTAAAATAATTTCTATCCCAAAAACTATCATTTTTGTTTAAAGTATAAACATAGTCTGCTATTGATTTTAAGTATCCCTTTATAACTTGTTTGTACTTTATTACATCAGTATAATTTTGAGTTGCTACTAATTTTTTTCCTGTTTCTTTTATTTCATTTACATATATATCTAATTCTTCTTTTGTTTTTGATTTGTTAGTTTGATTAAAACTATCACTAAAATCTAATTTATTTTTTGTGTTTTTAGTTTCTATATTTAGTCCTGTGCTTAATCCTATATTTTGTACTTTCATATTTAACCTCTATAATATTATCTTTTTTCTATTTTACTCTTTTATTAATACTACGGCTATATTTTACACTACTTGAGTTATAATTTATGTATTATCATTTTTTATTATTGTTGATAAATTTTCTAAATTCATAGGCTTATAACAGTAATAGCCTTGAACCAAATCACACCCCATATTTTTTAGTATTAAATATTCAGATTTCTGTTCTACACCTTCAGCTACAACCGATGTATCTGTTGTATGAATCATACTAATTAGACTTTGTATAAACATGGGATTGTTACTTAGGTATTCTACTAATGATTTGTCTATTTTTATTTCATCTACATTATAGTTCCTTATATAGTCAATAGAATTGAATCCTTTCCCAAAATCATCTATAGATACTTTTATTCCTGTATCCTTTATCTCTTTTAATATGTCCTGTATTCTATCTATATCTTCCATATTTTCGTTTTCTGTTATTTCAAGTTTCAGCAGGCTATATTCAAACCCCACTTGTTTCAATATTTTCTCTAGTTTTTCTAAGAACCTTTCATCTTCGAGCTGATAAGGTGATATATTTACAGATAAATCTATTTTCGTATTTAATACTTTATTTATTTGCTTTATATCTTCACAAGCCTTTTTTATGATCCAGGCACCTAGCTTATTTATATATCCACATTTTTCTGTAAATCCAATTAATTTTTCAGGTGTTATATATCCATGTTCTTTATTAAACCATCGTATTAAGGCTTCTACACCTTTTATTTCACCAGTTTTAGCATCAACTTTAGGTTGATAGTATAAAGTCATTTCACCATTTTCAATTGCTTTTTCAATAGCGGCTATATTTATATAAGTTTCATACTTCTCATTATATATCACATACCTATTTATACCTTTTCTAATTGCGTCTGACATAGATATTTCTAATTTGTCCATACAATCTTCCAAATTAAAATCATCCTCTTTATATATTATTGATGCAACATTAACTGAGATACTTATATTTTGTTCTTGTTGATTTATACTTGAAGATATTAAAAATACATCCTTTATTATTTTTTTTATATAATTAATGTCAGTATTTTCTATGTATACAGCAAAATTCATAGGTGATAACCTTGCTACAATAAAATCATGACGCATACCTTTTAAATTTTTAGCTATATACTTTATTACTTCATCTCCTTGTTTTACTCCATATTGTAAATTCACAAAATTAATTCCCATAATCTTAATTTGCATTAAAGTACCATTATTCTTTGTACGTAAAGAATAAAAAAAATAATTTCTATTGTATACACCTGTAAATTTATCTCTTTTATTTATTTTAATCTTTAAATTTGATATTAGGAATCTATATTTTTCTCTTTTATTTAATATTCTTTCATTAAACTGCATTTATATATGTCTCCCCACATTTTTCTCTATTCCTTATTTTTAAACTTTATTTTATCATTCTGGTCAATTATTTTTTACGTACGCTTATAATTTTTCTTTAATTAAAATCATTTTATTTTTAATGAATATATTTTTAATTATATATCTATAATCTTATATATAGCGATGTTTATTGAAGGATTCTTTAACTTATTGAAGAATTATATATTTTAGTTATAATTTTCAATTTTTAAAATTTTAATGATATTTGCTATGATTCGATTTTTTTTAAGGAGATGCTATGCTTAATTTAACTATATGTTGTGATACACCTAATCAAGTAAATACTTTGGATGGTTATTTGATGAAATTTTCTTCCTCTCATGATTTTAACTATAAGCTTTCTAAGTTTAAATCTTTTAATGATTTAACTAATAAGCCCCCTCTAAATATAGACATTTTATTACTCAGTATTAATTTAAATAGTAAACAGGATACCTTTAATATTTATAGAAAACTTAAATCTTTATACGATGATATTCAAATAATCTTCATACCCGAATTAATAGATTTTGTTCTTAATGGATTTTATCTAAAAGATTTTAGATGTATTCTAAAGCCTTTAAAATATTCAGCTTTTGAAGATGAACTTTTGGATTGTCTTGATTATTTAATGACTACAGATAACCATATTGAAAAAACACAATTTAATAACAATACGCTTCATGTATTAAACGGATTATCTTCAGTATCAATTTTGTTTATAGAGTCTATAGGTAAAAATTGTATTGCTTATACTAGCAATATTTTTGTTGAAATTCCTAATAGCATTGATATATTAGAAAAAAGCCTATGTTCCTCTACATTTTTTAGATGTCATCATAATTATTTAATTAACATAAAAAAAATAAGCAAGTTAAATACAGATTCCGTTATTATAAATTCTAAAGTAATTCCAGTAGATAAAAAAAAGTTTAATTTATTAAAAAATAAATTACTAGTTATGCTTAAAATAATATAAAAAAAGTATTCTATTGAATATTTTTTTATATTATTCTATTAGCTGTTTTATGTTCTATAATATTTCATTACCTTTGGAACATAGTTTTGTGTTTCTCTTGGCATTTTATATATATGTTCTATAGATTTAACCCCTCTTTTTGCCATTCTAGTTGGGCCACCATTATAAGCCATAAGTGCCATTTCTACATCTCCGTTATATTTATCTAAATATTCTTTTATATGCCTGGTTCCACCATCTATATTTTGTTCTATATTAAGTGGATTTTTAACATTTAAATCTCTACAGTTTTCAGGCATAAGTTGCATCAATCCTTTTGCACCCGCTGAGGATACGCAATTCGGATTAAAATTTGATTCAACCTTTATTATAGATTTTATTAAATTTTCATCTACTCCATATTTTTTAGATGCTATACTAACAGCTTCGTCTATCCTTTTATTGGTGTCAGGATTTTTTGACGTTGGCTGTATTTTATTTGAATTTTGAATACTATTTTGCGTCTTTAAACTTAATTCTTCATTATCTTTTTTGTTTTCTTGATTTGTAATTTTTATATTTACAGTATTTCTTCCATTGTTCTCTGCAATTGCTTTTAATAAGCTTATCATTATCATATCAAAAACACCACTATCAGATTTACACTCACAATTACTTGTGCTCCCCGCTGATAGTTTAGATGTCATTTCTAATAATTGCATTTTATCAATCATTTTTTATCACCTCTAATAGTTTATTACTTTAATTATACGGATGACTATTTTATAACTTTATAAATATAATAATTTCTAAATTAATTTATTTATAGAAATAAAAAAATGAACTCTAATTATTAGAGTTCATTTTTTATATTATATCAATTATATTATAAAGCTAATTCAAGGTATCCGCTTGGATGGAAGTAGTAGATATTTGCAGTATTTTTATCAACGAAAAATCCTAAGTCTGTATCATAGTCTGGTAAAAATACATATCCACTTAATCCTTTTTGAGCTAGTACTTCAAATGTATTTTCATCACCTTGGTATGCATAATTTGCATCTTTTTTATACATTTCTAATAACTCTTTAGCTTGTTGTTGGCTTAATACATCTATAACTTTAACAGTGTTTTGTTCTACTGTCTCTTCTTTTTTATTATTTTCAATAACTGGTGTTTCTTCTTTCTTTATTGCTTCTTTCTTTATTGCTTCTTCTTTTATTTCTGGTTTCACAACTTCATTTTTTATTTCTGGTTTTGTTGTCTCATTTTTTACTTGAGTATTAACTTCATTTTTCACTTCAACTTTTGTTATATTTGGTTTTACTATTTCTTCTTTATTTATTCTATTAACTTTTAACTCATTATTTGACATTGTTTGTTTGTTAGTAGTTTTATCTATATTTTCAACTAACGCTGATTCTGGTTTATCATTTGTACCTTGTGCAAATATTGTGCTTGTAATAGGACTTATAAATAATAATCCTCCACATAATACTGATAATGTTTTTATTGCTCTTTTCATGTTCATCCCATCCTCTACTAGTAATATTTATGTATAATTTCATTTACTTACTTTTATATACTATGTTGCTTAGTTTTGCTTTATCTCTTCTATGACTTAATATTATCATATAGGGGTTATATATAACAGTTACACCACTGTTACTTTAGATTACAAATTCGTAAACTAAGTTACAGCGATGTTACTCTTTTGCTTTAATTTAAAGACTTAAACTAAGAAATGATTTTTATTTTTTAAAAATTTCATTTATTTTATTAAGCACTAATCATATATAAGCATCATTTTATTAAGATTTCCATTTAAAAATCAATATTAAATCAGTACTTTTACAAAGTCAACATTATTTGTTTTATATGGTAAAATGCAAGTTTATTTTTTTTTCTTGCATTTTGTGTTATTTCCATGTTATTATTTAAATATTAAATAATAACATGGAAATTCGAGGTGGGTATATGAAAAAAAAATTAGGATTAACTAGTAAAATCTTTATAGGAATACTTCTAGGGGCAATTTTAGGAATAACATTAAAATGCCTTCCTGACAGTACCTTCAAAAATGCAATCTTATTAGATGGAGCATTAAAAATCATGGGAAGCGGCTTTATAAATGCTATAAAAATGTTAGTAGTACCATTAGTATTCGTTTCATTAGTATGTGGCTCTTCTTCTATGGGGGATGTTAAAAAACTTAGCAGAATAGGAGTTAAAACTTTAGGTTTTTACCTAATAACTACTGCTGTTGCAATAACCCTAGCTCTTATAGTTGGTAAATTAGTAAATCCAGGTGTCGGACTTGATATGTCTAGTTTAATGACCGAAGCACCAACTATAGGTGAAAGTAAGTCCTTTGTAGAAATAATTCTTGCAATGATACCATCAAACCCGATTCAATCATTAGCAAGTGGTGATATGCTTCAAATAATTATATTCTCTTTATTGCTTGGTGTATCTATTAGTGTCGTTGGTGAAAAAGCACAACCAATAAAAAATTTATTTGAATCAGCTAATGAAATATGTATGAAGATGGTTAGTATAATAATGTTATTAGCTCCATATGGGGTATTTGCTTTAATAACAAATACTTTTGCTACGACTGGATTTGATGCTATATTCTCATTACTTAAGTATATGTTCTCTGTATCTTTTGCTTTAGTTTTACAAGCATTCATAGTTTATTCAGGTATAGTTAAATTTTCTACTGGTCTTAAATTAAAACCTTTCTTTAAGAAATTTGCAAGTGTAGCTGCTGTAACATTCTCTACTGCTTCAAGTAACGCTGCTCTTCCTTTAACGATTGAGACTATGGAAGAATTAGGAGTTGATAACTCTGTTGCTTCATTTACACTTCCATTAGGTGCTACTGTTAATATGGATGGTACTGCTATAATGCAAGGCGTTGCTTGTATATTTATATCTCAAGTGTACGGTATTGATTTAAGTATAAATGAATTACTTACAATTATTTTAACAGCTACTTTAGCATCTGTTGGTACTGCTGGTGTTCCAGGGGTTGGTATGATAACTTTATCTATGGTATTAACGTCTGTTGGACTTCCTATAGAGGGAGTTGGTTTAATAATGGGTGTTGATAGACTATTAGATATGGCTAGAACTACTGTTAATGTTATGGGGGATTGTGCTTGTACGTTAGTTGTTAGTAATATGGAAGGCGAATTAGATAAATCTATGTATTATGGAGAAACTTCTAAAATAGCTTCTTAGACTTTAATTATATATATAAAAATAAAACATCCAATTGGATGTTTTATTTTTTACTTATTCACTATTCTTTTATAACTTTTGTAAGTCATTACAAAATAAACTGTATAAACTAATAATATAGTTCCTATTGCAAACATATTATTTCCTAACGTTTCATAAACTCCAAATACTGCTACAACATTATTTGCTACTTTTATCCCAAAAATACTATGAACTAAAGCTAAAGATATAGGAAGAATAAAATATAGTAAAACTTGTATAAATATAGATTTATTTATCATAGTAGTACTTACTCCAATTTTTTTTAATACCTTATATCTACCTAAACTTTCATTAGCTCCTGATAATTGACTAAGAGCTAGTACTGCTGCACTTGATATTAAAAATACTATCCCTATATAAATCCCTACGTATAAAAATACGCTTGATATTGCCATATTATTTTCAAAAGCCATAGTTCTACTAAATGGTTTTATCTCTAATTCATAATATTGTTTTGAGCTTTTTTCTAAATTTTCAAATTCATTTACTATCTTATTCTCTATATCTTCTTTATTTCCATTATAATTCAGGCTTAAATAATTTGTTATTTCATTAAAATTTTCAACATACTTATCATCAATTATAAATACTACAAAATTCATACCCATCGGTCCTGTTTCTATAGCCATGCATTCATAATTTTTACAGATTTTAAAATCTTCTTTACCTATTTTTATTTTGTCATTTTCTTTTATATATTCTTCAATTGCAGGTTTTAGTTGATTCATATCCGTTAATAAAACAACTTCTTTTTCTTTTATTTGTACTTTTTCTTTTCCCTGCATTTCTCTTAGTTTATTATAAGAAGATAATTTCATTATAGGATTATTAAACTTCTCCAAAATTTTCATTTGTTGTTTTAAATAATTATCACTTGTGTCTTTAAACATGTTTGAAAATTCAACTTTTGAATCATATAAATTATAGTTTACAAACTCATCACTGTATTTATTTATATCCATACCTAAACCTTTTAAGCTTTCACTCACATCTTTATTATCATCATTTGTATCCTTTGTAATTGTCATATCGTATGGTGTTTGAATTTTTGATGTCTCTTCAATAGCATTTTTTATACTAATTGCTGATGAAGACATGCCTATTGCTACAAATAACATTATGCATATAATGCTCAAAGATATATAATGAGTATTTATTTTGCTGTTTAACTGTCTAAGGGTAAATACATTAAGATTTTTCAAATAATAATTTTTATTACTCTGAGTAGCTTTTATCAAAAAACCTGCTAAAGCTCTAAAAAATAGCAAAGTTCCAACAATACCTAAAATTATAGAACATTTGAATTTATTGTTTGAGATGTTAATTAATTGGTTTTCTAATATCAATTTATAGGCAATACTTAAACATATTATTGATAATACAAACAACAATACAGATAAAACTAAATTACTTCCTTTTAGTTTTTCATTGTTTTTTTCACTATTTATTAGCTCTATCAAATTACATTTCGATAGAATTTTAAAATTTAAAAGCATTACTATAACAAATGTTATTCCAAAGTAAAGTATACTTTTTAAAGCAGACTCTTTTGAAAATATAAATTGATATTTAGTCATGTTAACTTCAAACATATTCGCTGTCACGCTTGCGAGCCCTTGGGATAAAAATGTACCTATAAATATTCCAACTACTAATGATAAAATTCCTATTATTAATGTTTCATAAAACAGCATAAATGATATTTTATTTTTGCTAATCCCTAAAGTCATATAAATCCCAAATTCTTTATTTCTCCTTTTTATAATAAAGTTATTTGCATATATAACTAAAAATCCTAAAACGAAAGATACAAAAACAGATACAGCAGATATAGTTTTTGATATTAACTCTACATATGATTTTTTACTTTGTGACAAATCCATCATTATTGTTTGAGATTCTAATGAGTTAAATATGTAAAATATACAAACCCCTAATGCCAAAGTTAAAAAATATATACTATAGTCTTTTATACTTCTTTTTACATTTCTATATGATAACTTAAATAACATTCTCAGAGTCACCTCCAAGAAGCGTAACTACTTCTATTATTCTTTTGAAGAATTCTTTTCTATCGTCATTTCCTCTTATAAGTTCATTGAAAATCTTTCCATCTTTTATAAATAATATCCTTTTGCAATAACTTGCTGTAAAAGCATCATGAGTTACCATCATTATAGTAGAACTCATACTTTCATTTAAACTAACTAAACTTTCAAGTAACACTCTTGCTGATTTAGAATCAAGGGATCCAGTTGGTTCATCTGCAAGTATTAAAGATGGATTAGTTATTATTGCTCTTGCTGATGCTACTCTTTGCTTTTGACCACCTGATATTTCATAAGGAAACTTATTTAATATATCTGATATACCTAGGTTATTAGCTACTATTTTTACTCTTTGGTCTATTTCATTTCCCTTTACTCCTATTACAGATAGTGCTAATGATATATTTTCATATACTGTTAATGTATCTAATAAATTAAAGTCTTGAAATATAAATCCCAAATGTTCTCTTCTGAATTTTTCTATATTTTTTCTAGATAAAGTTGTTATATCTTTGTCTTCTATTTTGATAGAGCCGGTTGTTACTTTATCTATTGTTGATATGCAGTTTAAAATAGTTGTCTTTCCACTTCCACTAGGCCCCATTATTCCAACAAACTCACCTTTTTCAACTTCAAAGGATATATTATTTATTGCCTTTGTTAGATTTTTTTTATTCCCATAATATTTTTCTATATTCTTTACTTTAAGAACTGTATTCATAATCTACCTCCATATTTGTTTTATACTTATATTTTATAGGTATTAGAGGTTTTAATTAATAACTAAACCTTACACTAAACTTACGATAATGTAAGTTTTAGCTATATGTTTGTTATATTATTTTTTGGAAATTTAATTTTAACTATTGTTTTTTCGTTTATTGTAGATTCTATGCTCAGTCCTAGATACATTTTATTACTTAATTTTTTAGAAATATAAAGACCCATTCCAGTAGATTTTTTTAATTTCCTACCATTTATACCTGTAAATCCTTTTTGAAAAACCTTTTTCAAATCCTTCTCATCTATTCCAATACCATTGTCCTCTATAAATAATTCTATATCATTTTCATTTTGGTTAGTGTATATCTTAATTTTACTTCTTTCGCTTTCTAGTTTTTCATTTGTATTTCCTATATACTTTATAGAATTTGATATTATTTGATTTAATATAAACTCTAACCATTTACTATCACAGTAAATTTCATTTTCAAAATCTACTATTTCTATTGCTATATTTTTTTGCCTTATTAATTTTTTATTTCTTTTTATTACGTTGTTTACACATTTTCTCAAATTAATTTTCTTTATAATATAGTCTTTTTCTAATTCATTTCCCTTTGAATAGTATAAAACTTGTTCTATAAAATCTTCAATTTTCTCTAACTCTTCTAACAAACTTAGGGTTTGTTCATTTTTATTATTCTCTATTATTAGTTTGCTTGATGATATGGGCGTTTTTATTTCATGAACCCACATATCTATATATTCTTGATACTCCTCTTGAGAATGTATATATGTATTTACTTCTTCATTCATACTTTTATCTGTAATGCTTAATACTTCATAAAGTATTTTACCTTCTAAAAAATCTGGTTCATCTATTAAAACTGGTAATAAATATTTTTTATCCATTTCATTTAAGATATTAATAGCTTTATTATAATAACTAGCTTTTTTTATATATTCATACGTCATTTCTATAGTGGTTAGCACTATCCATAATATTAATATAAAGTTTATAGTTATATTTTCTACTCGTAGTAAACTTAATATATAAATTATAAATACTAAAAATACCAGTCTTAAAATTATAGATATCTGTTTATCTTTTATATAATTTTTAAAATTCATAGTTATGGCATTATATAGCCTAGCCCCCTTTTGGTCTGTATATAGTCTTTACAATTAACTAGTTCTAATTTTTTTCTAAGTCTATTTATGTTAACAGTTAAGGTATTATCATCTACAAACAAGTCTAAATCCCATAAATAGTCCATTAAGTCTCCCCTTGATACTATTTTGCCTTGATGTTTCATTAAACAATTAAGTATTCTAAATTCATTTTTCGTTAAATCTAATTCCTTATTATCAAAGCAAATACTATTTTTTGTTAAATCTAGCTCTAATTTTTTATATTTAAGGATTTCTATGGATACTTTATTATACATTCTTTTTAATATA
Organism: Peptostreptococcaceae bacterium VA2; assembly: GCA_000686145.1. GTDB lineage: Bacteria > Bacillota > Clostridia > Peptostreptococcales > Peptostreptococcaceae > Romboutsia_D. The sequence continues at coordinate 2,536,746 of JMMB01000007.1, forward strand.
GAATTTATATGAGCAAGTAGTATTTGAGTGTTATATGGCTTTGTTATGAAATCATCAGCACCTAGATTCATGCTCATAAGCTCGTCCATTTCCGTATCTCTACTTGTTACTACTATTATTGGTATATCTGATTTTTTCCTAATTTCTCTACATATATAATATCCATCATATATAGGTAAATTTATATCTAATAGTAATAAATGTCCTTGTTGACTTAACGTATCTTCTATTATATTTTCAAAGTCTGATAATACTATTACTTCATAATTATAATTAACTAAAAAATTCCTTAGTTCTTTTCTTATTTTTTCATCGTCTTCAATTATTATAATTTTTTTCAAATTTGCTCCCCCTATTAAAACTTAATACATATTCTTATATTATATCAATTTAATATAAGCTTCACTAACCTAGCTTACTATATTTTACCATAAAAAAGGCATAGACAATTTTGCCTACACCTTTATATAAAACTTTATATGCTCATTATAACTTTAATGAAGCACCTTCCCAGTCTTTTATGAAGTTTTCTATTCCTTTATCTGTTAAAGGATGCTTAATCATTTGGTTTATAACTTTAAGTGGTACTGTAGCTATATCTGCACCTATTCTAGCAGCTTGTGCTACATGTATTGGGTTTCTTACGCTTGCAACTATTATTTGAGTTTCTATACCATTTACATTAAATATATCTGCTATTTCTTCTATTAATTCTAATCCATTTTGTCCTATATCATCAAGTCTTCCTACAAATGGACTTACATAAGTTGCTCCAGCTCTTGCAGCTAAAAGTGCTTGCCCTGAAGAGAATATTAAAGTTACATTAGTTTTTACACCTTTTGCTGATAATATTTTAGTAGCTTTTAATCCTTCAGCTGTCATAGGTAATTTTATAACTATGTTTTTATGTATTTTTGACAACTTAGCAGCTTCAGCTACCATGCCTTCATGATTTAAACTTATTACTTCTGCACTTATTGGTCCATCTACTATTTCAGTTATTTCTTTAACTACTTCTATAAAATCTCTTCCTTCTTTAGCTATTAAAGATGGATTTGTAGTTACTCCACATATAACACCTAAATCATTTGCTTCTTTTATTTCTTCTATATTTGCTGTGTCTATAAAAAATCTCATTTTATAAATCTCCTCTAGTTTAATTATTTTATGTAATTATAAATTATTTTATTGTCTAACACTGGTTAGTGTTTGCTTATGCTTATTAAATTATTAATAATAAAGTTATATAACTTAGATTATTACTATACCATATTACATAATTTTTTTCATGTTAGTTTATTATTTAACTTTTTTATTTCCTTATTTATAACTTTATTCTACATAAAATACAAGATTCCTTTATATTAAGGTTATTTATACATAAAAATACCTATATCTTTATACTTTAAAGATATAGGTATTTTATTATCTAAACCTTATCGTTCCATTTTCTATTGAATCTAGTATTGCTAATGATTCTAACTTAACTCCTTGATTTTCTAAAAGCTGTCTTCCATCTTGGAATCCTTTTTCTATTACTATTCCAACCCCAATTAAATTTGCATTAGCTTGATTTACTAAGTCTTTAAGCCCAAGTGCAGCTCTCCCGTTAGCTAAAAAATCATCTAAAACTAATATATTTTCACCTTCATTTAAATATTTTTTAGATACCTTAACGCTATATTCTTTAGCTTTAGTAAAAGAATATACCTTAGTTTCATAAACATCTTTATCTAAATTTTTAGATTCTGCCTTTTTAGCAAAAACTACTGGGACATTTCCAAAATGTTGTGATGCAATAGATGCTATAGCTATTCCTGATGCCTCTATTGTAAGTATTTTATCTATTTTTTCATTTTTAAATCTATTTTTAAATTCTTTACCTATTTCATTTAAAAATGCTACATCTAATTGATGATTTAAAAAATTATCTACTTTTAATATATCATTTCCTAGAGCACGACCTTCTTTTAATATCTTATCTTTTAATGATTTCATGTATAATATCCTCCATTTTTTATGTATTAAAAAACTCCTGTCTATTTCTAGACAGGAGTTTGTAAGTCAAATTAAAAGTATATATTTAAATAGTATTACTGTATTCAAACGATACCTTATAAACTCCTGTAGTCAAGCAATTTACGGCAGCTTGGTAGAAACGTTTGATCCATATTATCAAAAATATACAGGTAATTATATTAATTATTTCCTATAAGTATATATTACCCTTATATATTATTCAACAAATACTTTCTCTATTTAGCAGTATATCCAGCTTTTAATAGCATTTCTACTGCAACTTCACCTTTAGCATCATTTACTAAAACTATAGGTCCAGTGCATCCCATGCCACTTTCTGCATATACTCCATTTTTCCATAATTCTTTAACTGCATCTTCTAAGTCCATTATATCTATTCCAGATATTTGAGTTGTAACAACTTGTTTATCTGGCATTTTAACATCTTCACTAACTTTCACTTCTTTTTTAGTAATGCTTTCTATTATAGTTCCAAGCTTAGATTTTTTAGCATTTATAAATTCTTCTTTAGCAATTTCACTCACATTACCTTTTGCTACATCATATGCATATTTTAAAGCATTAGCAACAACAGGACTTCCTGAAGCCCTTGATAATATAAGTATTTTTCTATTATAATCCTCACCTACTCCAGGTCCATATCCATATCCAATAGATTCATAATCTCCTCCACTTGTAAATGAAGAAAATACCTTCATAAATATATTTCCACTTAAAGTATCACAAACCATAACATCTGGTGCTCCTACTAATAAGTCATTACCTCTCATTACACATCCACCATCTGCCCTTATAGAATCTGCAAACTCTAAATCGTACCCATTATCTTTTAACTCATTTAAACATTTTTCAACTTGTCTAGCTCCATCAACATTAAGAATTCCAACCTTAGGAATCTTTATTCCTATACTTTTAGCTGTTGCAATTCCATAGATAGCATTTCTAACCATTGCCTCTATTCTATTAGTTGCACTAGTTCCTGTTGTTGTTGCTAGTATCATTTCTTTTCCTCTACCTGGTGTTATTACTCTACCAACTGTAGATACACCTATAGGAAAATTATAGTGCATAGTTACACAAGAGTCTATATATCCACTATCTAATAATTCTTCCATTTTTGCATGCATTTCTTTTTCATCATTAACTTCAACAATTTCAAGATCAGTTTCAACTTTAGGTCCTATTAAAACTATATCAAATAAGTTAGATCTAGCAAAATATGCTCCATTTACTAAGTTATCTACTCCGTGTTCGCTTCCAAGTATAGTTAATCCTATTTTTATTTTCTTTGTAAATTGCCCACTTTCTATTGCATTAGCAATTTCTAGGAGAGTTTCACCTATTATCTTTTTAGCCATAATATTTTCCTCCTATTCCTCTATCATATCTAGTGCTAATTTTTTAAGAGACTGTGCTATTATTTTCTTTATTTCTTCCTTAGATACTGTATTAGTCTCTTCACTTACTCCGTTGTTTCTTTCTATTACGAATGATACCCCATCAAATAGGTTAGTCATTCTTCCTAAGAATAAACTTCCTTTTCCAACTATCATCGCTCTATTTTTATCTCCAGTACTTAAATCATCTATTGCAAATCCTATATATGGAACACCTGATGGTATATGTCCTTGAGTTGGTGCCCATCCTGGCAATCCTTTATTAGCTACAAAGTCTTTTAAGTCTTTCTTTTCCATATCTCCACATTTAACAGCAAGTGCACCTATCATTTTGTAATTAGCCTCTGGAACATCTCCAGCTCCTGCTGGTTTTGTTATATCTGGATTTTGCATTTCAACAGAGAATACATCTACATCTGTTATTTTTAAGTTTGCTCTATCAAGACCTGATGTTATAAGTGCTGTCATAACTGCTTGAGGAGAAGATCCTGTTCCAACATTATGTTTTCCTACTAAATCTGTTCTAATTATTGGATTAACTCCATCATTTTCTGATACAAGTATAGCAAATCCGCCTACTACATCTTCTAAAACTGGAAGACCCTTTTTAATATGATCCTTTGCATTCATTCCAAGTTTTGCACTAGCACCACCTGCAACTACTACTACATTTTTATATATACCTGATTTTACAAGCGCTGCTGCTTGAATTAATGCATGAGTTGGAGCTGCACAAAATCCTCTAGTATCTGAACCTGTAGCATTATTAAAACCTGCTATCTCTGCTATAGATTTAGCAAAATTTCCTCCACCTCTTTGATTTATATCTCCACAAGCTTCTTCTGAACACTCTATAACATAGTCGATATCTAGTGCATTTATTTTGCTACTTCTTAATAAATGTACACATGACAACACTCCAGATGCCTTAACTACTAAATTTTCAAGCATAGTGTGTGCATTTAAGTTTAAATCTACATCATGTGCTCTTTTTATATACCCAACAAGCTTACCTTCATGATATAACGCTTCCGCTATATGAGTATTTATTAATTCTAAACCGTCTTCTATATTATCACCCTTTAACTTTCCTACAAATGAAGATAATTCAGGGTAGTTATTTTCAATTTTAGTTTTTACTATGCTTACAAACTCTTCACTTAATTTTACTAAGTCAAAAGCATCGCACATTTGCATTAAAGCTAAAAATTCATCTTGAGGCATTATTTCGCCTAGCTTTCCTAATCTAGTTCCTCCTGTTTTTTCATTACACCAAGGCATAGTTAGGTTTTTTAATTCTTCTGGTCTATTATTCCCTATGTATACTTGATTTGGCATGTAATTAACTACATCGTTATAACTTCTTATATGATTACTTATTTCTTTTAAAAAATCCGAATCTGGATTTGTAGCTCTTTCAACATTACAAGTACTCCCATTTTGTACTATCATATCTGGAGTATGTACAAGTATATAACTTGCACCTTTTAATACTGGATAACTCATAAACGCACCCCCAATAATTTTTTAGATATATCCAACACCATAGTCTTAAAGAGGTGCTGGTTCACATACTTATTTTCACAAATAGATGGACCAAAAGCCCATCTATTTGTTTTTTTATGTATTTAATTGATGTTGTATGATTTAAGCCATAGATTTAGGTTTTAATATACTAGTATCTACTTTTTCAAATACTGTTTGGTCCTCTACTTCTGTAAGTAAAGCTACTAACGCTTTTTCTACTAATCCTCTTCTTAATGCTTTTTCCTCAGCATGATCAAGTGCAGGATTTCCAAGTGGATGAGGTATTGCTATAGTTGGAACTATTCTATTTGCACCAACTGTTAATGATATTGGAACTACTGTGCACATGTGAACCACAGGTACTTCAGTAACTCTTTCTATCTCTTTTACCATCGTTGCACCGCAACGAGTACAAGTGCCTCATGTAGAAGTTAATATAATAGCATCTACATTTGCTTCTTTTAATTTATTTCCTATTTCATTTGCATATTTCTTTGCATTTGCAACTGAAGTTCCATTTCCTGTAGTTGTATAGAATGTTTCATGTAATTCTCTTATTATACCTTCCCTTACTAAATCTCTTAATACATCAACTGGTAAAACTCTATCTGCATCTAAGTTAGCGTATACTGGATCATATCCACCATGAGCGGTTTCATGTGTTTCTTCAGTTAAATCATCAAATCCTACTAATGAGTATTCTCCATACTTAGAAGCTGAAGAAGATTCTATTCTATCAGGATTTCCTTTTGGAACTATTCCTCCTGAAGTAACTACTGCTATTTTTGCATTAGATAAATCTTTTAATGCAGCACTTGGTTCTACTCTATCAAACACAGGCATTGGATATTCAGTTACAAATTCCTCACCTTTGATTTTTTTAACTAGCATATCAACTGCTCTTTTAGATCCTTTTTCTTCGTGGAAGAAATTTACTCTAATACCTCTTTCTATATATCCTTCTTCTTTAGGTGAACCTATTTTTTCTCCACTAGCTAATTTTTTTGCAAATTTAACCATCTTAGGAAGTGCTTTTCTCATACCTGCTGCAGAGTCTGATGTTTCTACTATGTAAACATCCTTTTTAAACATATCTGCACCTGGGTTTTCTATATACATTCCAGTAAGCACAGGTATATTTAAGCTCTCTTGAACTACCTTAGTTATCGCACCTGCTGCAACCCCATATCTACCAGCATTAAAAGATGGACCTGCTATGAAAAATTGAGGATTAAATGATTTTATCATTCCTAGTACTTCAGCACTCGCACTATCTAAATTCTCATTAAAGTAAGTATCCCCACATACTACTGTTCCAACTATTTCCATGTCATCACCTAATAACTTATTAAGTTGGACACTTATTGGAGGTAAGTTTTCTGCCACATGTGGCTTAGTATCAGCTTTTTCTTCTCCACCTATACCAGCGAAGAACTGATTTATATAATGAACTACTCTTAGTTTTCCCATATATTTTTCACCCCTTTTTTGTTTAATTAAGCATTAAACTTACAGAATTGTTCTCTAACACTAGTCATTTCTTCTACTATTTCATCAACTTCAAGTACCATTTCCATCATACTTATTTGCTCTTCATAAACAGATGAATCAAATTCTGCTTTCATTTCTTCTTCTACAACATGATATACTCTAAGTCCTAATTCAACTCCAGCAAGTGGTCCGGCGAAAGTTGGATCACCAGCAGTTACTGTCTCAGCTGCAAGTCCAGCAGCTTCGGCTTCAGATGCACCTAATAAAACCACAAGATTGTCTGCTCCGTGTTTTTCACAAGCTTCTTTAACTCTCTTTTGGTTTTCTAAGTCCATAGCCCCTGCAGCCGTTCAGACAAAACATTCTGTTGAAGAAAATATTACTTCTGCTCCTTCTATTCCTTTTATACACTCTTCTATCGCAGGTCCTGGTATACCATCACGGTCTCCTATTATAAGGACCTTTTTATTCGCAAGTATGCTCATAGTTCTCCCCCTTAATTTATATACACTACTTAACTTATATTTTGTTAATAAGTTACTGTAGATAATTTTCCAAATCCTGTTTCATTAGTAGCTCCAGTTATAACTTGTATTTCAGCTTCTATGCTTCCATCTTCCCTTAAACTTCCAGCAAATCCACCAGCTATAAAATCTACTACTTCTATATGACCTAATATTTTGTCCATCTTAGGAAGTACTATTAATTCATTAGCATTTCCACCTGTTACAACTGCATTAGCTAGCACATCTGCATCTGCAAGTGATTGAGAACCTCCATCACGTCCTGCATATTCATCAGTTACTATAACAGTTTTAATATTTTCACCTTCTATTTTTTTACAATTCATTATTAAATCTGTATCTGGATTTCCAAATCCTTCTTGAGATACTATAACTGCATCTAATCCTAAATATTTACATAACTTAGCAGTCCAGTTAGAAGATCTTTCTTTATCTGCAAGGTATACGTTTTCATTAGTTATAATTACACCTACAAAGTTTATTTCTTTTCCATGTTGTGCATATAAATCCTCTACTACAGAATTATTTATATGAACATAAGATGGATTTTTATCACACGCAGAAACACAGTTACCACTTACAATTGCACCATCCATAAGTTCTGTTGGATAAAGCATAGTTGGAACTATTTGCTTTGCATCTACTCCATACACATATGTATCATGAAGTAATCCTTGAGTTTGAAGCATATATACATATCCTACTTTTGGAAGGTTTGGATATTCTGCTATGGACTCTAAAAGTGGCTTAGTTTCATAAGTTTTAACTTCATCAGGAGTTAAGTTTCTAGCAGTTTCGCCTAAATATGCTGCAGCTTTAAATCCTATCATTCTAACAGCTTTTTCATGATTATGTTGTTTTAAACCATCAATTGGTTCAGCTATGACTACTATATTGTTTAGTGTAGAGAATGGGCAATAATCAGCACCAGGGCCTGTCATATCAATTATACCTTCTTGGAATCCTACTATTTTACCTGTAGTTACAACTGCGCATCCAGAAAGTACATGAGTTTTACCTTCTCCTACTGTATCAACTTTAGAGATTATTCCTGGGAATATTCCACCCCTACCTTCAACCTTAACTCTTGGTTCTATAACGTCTTTTACTGGTGTTATTCTTACGCTTTCACCTGGGCGAACTAAATCTATATCTATAGATTTTATGTGCTCATCTCCACCAATTTCTTCAAGCATTTCTTCTTTATTAATGAATAATACTCCATCTTTTACCTCAGTAACATCAGCAAATTGAATATCTTTTATAAAGATTTTTCCTAACTCAAGACGCATACTGGCACCCCCAATTTTTTAATTATTAAATTTTTAACAATTTCTAACTAGCTTAATCATCTAACTTTTACTACTTATTAGTAGCATTTTATAAATTAAGCTAGTCATGTAAGCTATATATAGATTTGAGATTTACCCAAATTTATAACAATATTAAATATACTTTTTAATCATCTGTTCTATGTTAGTTTTTGTAGCATCATCTTTTGTAACTTCATCTATTTTAGCACCATCTTTATATATAGCTATAGTTGGAAGACCTAGCACTTTTTCTTTTATAGCTAATCTTCTAGCTTTCGTAGTGTCTAATTTACAAAACTTAAAATTGTCATTGTACTCATTAGCTAATTCTTCAACTTCTGGAAGTAACGCTTTGCAAGGTTCGCATCCTTCACTCCAAAAATCTACTACTACTATACCTTCATGCTTTAAAACTTCTTCTTCAAAAGTGTTCTTGTCTAAAACTACCATATTATAAATCCCCCTTTAGATTTTAATTAAACTCCCTTTTTGAAAATAATTTTTATGCGTTTACTTCTGATAAATGACCTAGCTTATTTTCAATATATTTTTCAGCAGTTATTGTAGCTATAGCACCATCATTTGTAGCAGTTACTACTTGTCTTAATGATTTAACTCTACAATCTCCAGCTGCAAATACGCCTTCTATATTAGTTCTCATTTCCTCATCTGTTATTATGTATCCTCTATCGTCCATATTTATTTTATCTTTAAATAAGTTTGTTTGCGGATCAAGGCCAACAAAGACAAACACTCCCATTGTTCCATCTTCTTCGTCTGCTTCATACTCTCTTAATTCACCAGTTACATTATTTTTAAATACAACCTTTTCTAATATTCCATCGCCATGCAACTCTTTTATAGATGTATTGTACATAATTTCTATATCTTTATGGTCTATAGCTTTTTGCGCTATTGATTTAGCACATGTTAATTCTTTACTTCTATTAACAATGGTTACTTTTCTAGCAAATTTAGTTAAAAACATACCTTCTTCAACTGCACTATTTCCTCCACCAACTGCAAATACTTCTAAGTCTGTGAAAAAATCTCCATCACATGTTGCACAATAAGATATCCCTTTTCCTGTAAGTTCCTTTTCTCCTGGTACCCCTAGTTTTCTCGGTGTTGCTCCTGTTGCTATTACAACAGCCTTACCTCTATATTCTGATTTTTCTCCCCTTAGTACTTTTATTTCTCCATCTATATTTACTTCTACAATATTATCTTTAATCATCTCTGCTCCAAAACTTTTGCATTGTTCAACCATTCTAGCTATTAATTTTGGCCCACTTGCTTCTTCTACAGATCCTGGATAATTTGCTACATCATGTGTAGTAACTATCTGTCCACCAGTTTTTCCTTTTTCTAATATAAGAGTCTTAAGCTTTGCTCTAGCTCCATAAAGTCCTGCTGAAAGCCCTGCTGGCCCTGATCCTACTATGATTAAATCATATAAATTTTCCATTATTTTCCCCCTTATTAAACTTGTCTATATATTAAACTTTATTTATTAACATTTTAATTTATTCATAGATTTAATATATTAAAATTAATTTTTATACTAAACTATATATTCAATTCTTTGTAGGGTATTATTTAGAATATCAAAATCTATAACTCTAAAGTCATCTATAACTTGATCTGTCCAGTTTGGAGTCTTTTTATTGTTTTGGAATTTAGTTGCAGTTGCTATTGCTTCTTCTATTAGTATTAATGAATTGTGGTCTAGATTATGTCCTTTTTTCATGATTACACTTCTATATGGTGTTTCATTAGGCTTTACACTTCCATAAAGGGGATGAGACAAAAGTTCATATCCCTTATGTATAAGGTCTCTGCATTCTTTTAGAATTTCTATGTATGTAATATCTTTTTGTATAATATCTTTGTTAGTAAGTTGTATTTTAACAATTGGATTATTCGTGATTATTATCATTTATCCCCCTCACTTTCAAAACTTTATATTTTTAGAATTAAAAAACAGAGAAAACAAATTCCTAATTTGTTCTCTCTGTTAATATTATTTTCAGAGGTCCGTCTAGACATAGTATTTTTACCTGAGAATTTCACTTAATTTAATTTAGGTAATTAATTAAATTTGTCCCTTCGGTCGCTTTTATAATTAAAAGCTGTCTCCCATGCCCTTCATTCGGATATTTAATTTTGTTATATTTTTTTTCTATGTTATTTAAGTTAAGTATATAATCTTTCTATACAACTTTCAACAACTTTTTTAATAATTTTCATTATTTTTTTCGACTTATTATTAGTTAGAAAACATATCAATAAAGTTGTTTATTTTATCTTTTAAAATAGAATTTATAATTTTGTGTCATCAATTTCTTTTAACCACATTTTAATAACATCTATAACATTTTCTACACATCCATCTTCAAATGGAGATTTTAATTTACCTATGTTTACAATTTCTAAGAATGATTTAGTTCCACCAACTTTACATATATCTAAATAATTTTGCCACCCCTCTTCTTTATTTTCTCTCATTCTTTTCCAAAATTGTAGTGCACATATTTGAGCCAGTGTATAGTCTATATAATAAAATGGATTTTTAAATATGTGGCCTTGTTTGAACCACCATCCACCATTTTCTAAAAACTCACATCCTTCATAATCTTTATGAGGTAAATATTTTTTTTCTAATTCTGTCCATGTTTTTTTTCTTTCATCTTTACTCATGTTAGGATTTTCATATATATTGTGTTGGAATTCATCTACAACTATTCCATATGGAATAAATTTAATAGCTGAAGATAAATGAGTGAATTTATATTTATCTGTATCTTCTTTAAAGAACAAATTCATCCATGGCCAAGTTATAAATTCCATACTCATAGAATGAATTTCACAGCTTTCATAAGTCGGGAAATTTATTTCTGGCATATCAATCCATGTAGACATATATAATTGAAAAGCATGTCCTGCTTCATGAGTTAATACGTCTATATCATCAGCGGTTTGATTAAAGTTTGAAAATATAAATGGAGCTTGATAATCTGGTATATAAGTACAATATCCACCAGCCCCTTTTCCTTTTTTAGTTACTAAATCCATAAGCTCGTTATCTAACATAAACTCAAAGAACTCTTTAGTTTCTTTTGATAATTCGTCATACATTTTTTTACCATTTTCAATTATGTATTCTGAATCGCCTTTAGGTGTTGCATTCCCACTTTCAAATTCAAAGTTTTCGTCTACATAAGTTAATTTATTTATACCTATCCTTTTAGCTTGTCTTTCATAAAGATCACTTGCAACCGGTACTATATATTGTAATACTTGCTTTCTAAAATTTTTAACCATATCTGCATTATAATCAGTTCTCATCATTCTTATATAACCAAGTTCTACAAAATTATCAAAGCCAAGTTTTTTAGCTATTTTATCTCTTAATTTTACAAGTTTATCAAATATTTCATCAAACTTTTCTTCATTTTTTTCAAAATAACTATAATAAGCTTTATTTGCTTCTATTCTCATGTCTCTATCTTTAGACAGCATAAATTTCCCAAGTCCAGATAAGTTTCTCTCTTCTCCTTCAAATTCTATTTTTGCAGATGCTAATAGCTTAGTATATTCTGAGCATAACTTATTTTCTTCTTGAAGCTCTTTTATTATATCTTTAGCAAAAGCTTTTAGAGAATATTGTGCTATTTTTATAAATTGCATTCCAAAGTCTCTTTGTATATCTTGTTTAAATTTAGAGTCTACTACACTTTTATAAAAATCTGAATTTATCTCTTCATATAATGGCGAATATTCGTCCCAATAAGCTTTTTCTTTTTCATAAAATTCATCTTGTGTATTTATGCTATTTCTTATTGAGCATAATGTAGACATTGTTTCTATATTATTTCGTATTTCATTAAGTTCATCTATGTTTTTTCTTTGCTCTTCGTAAGTAGATGCTATTTTTATATTTTCAACTAAAATAGCTATTTGTTTTTTATTTAATTCATAACTTGGTCTTTCATATTTAAATTCTGAAAATTTCATTTTATTCTCCTTAATTATTTCATTTTTATTGTATTATTATATATACCAATTATAGTTCTTCTTATACAATATCTTTGATACTTTAGCTTTACCCATATTATACCACATATTTTTTGGACATTATTTATAGCTAAAATCGTTATTTTACACTTAGTAAATCTCATTATTTAATTGACATTCTCATTTACTTACCATAAATATATTTTTTGTTTACAAATTGCCTAACTATTTGTTTATTTATTTTAGTTTATTAATTTAAGATATATTGATATAATTGTATCAGTCTTAAATTTTAATATTATCGGGAGGTTTTTATGTATAAATTAATAGCTTTAGATATCGATGGTACTTTATTAAATAGTGAAAAAAAAATAACAGAGCCTGTTTTTAACTCTATTCAAGAAGCAAAAAAAAAATGGTGCAAAAGTAGTTTTATCAACAGGTAGACCTTTACCAGGAGTTACTCCTCTTTTAGAAGAGTTAAATCTTGTTGATGATGGTGATTATGTTATATGTTTTAACGGGGCAGTTGTTCAAGAAGTAAAAAGTCAAAAGGTAATTTCTAATATCGAAATGAGTCATGCTGATTTTAAAACTATATATAGTATTGTAAAAGAACTTAATACTAAAGTTCATATAAATACGCCAACAAATGTGATAACTCCACATATTGAACCTAGTAAATATACTCTATACGAAGCAGAGATAAATAAAATCCCTGTAGTTTATAAAAATGAAAATGAAATAGATGATAGCGTAACATTTTGCAAGATAATGATTATAGATGAACCAGAAAAATTACAAGAAGTCTTGGATTTCCTTCCTAAAGAAATATATGATAATTACACAGTAGTTAGATCAGCTCCTTTCTTCTTAGAATTTTTAAACAAAGCAGCAAACAAAGGGACTGCACTACAAGCTTTATGTAATAATATAAATATGCCTATAGAAAGCACTATTGCTGTAGGTGATGAAGAAAATGATCAACACATGATAAAATTAGCAGGGCTTGGAGTCGCTATGGGAAATGCTAGAGATAGTATAAAAGATATTTCTAATTATATAACTAAAACTAATAATGAGCATGGAGTTGCTCATGTTATAAATAAATTTATATTAAACAAATAATCTACTCAACAACTTCTAAAATAAAAAGACTATTGATATATATGTCGGACGGTTAAGAGAAAAACTATGCCTAGAAGATTGTATAAAAAAAGTATTTAAAATAGTATATAGATTAGAATTATAATAACGCTTATAAATAAAAACATCCCTTAATGTAAATTAATTTTTACTCAAGGGATGTTTTGTTTATCTTGTTATTTTTCTAGCCAGAGTAGCTGTCCAAATTCCAACCATAGTTACTCCAAGTAACATCTCTATTCCAGATAACAATATACTATACTCAATTGGAGTTATATCTCCATATCCAACAGTAGTAAATGTAACTATACTAAAATATAGTGACTGCATAAAGTATGTATTTAAATTTTCAAATAAAATTCCCTGCGATAAAATCACTTTATAATTTATTATATACTCCCCCACACTCAATCCCGTTATCATATATATTATTGCAAATAGCATAACAATTTCCAAAGAAGTTATAAGTGCAAAAGTAGGTCTTTCTCCATACCCACAAAGTAACCAGAATATAGCTGATTTAACTTTATTAAATCCTCTTAAAGACTTGTATTCCATACATTTTGATATATAATAATATTCGCCAGCATTATTTAATAAGTTATTAGCTTCAAATTTTGAAGCGATACCTTTGTAAACCTTAGATGCTGCTGCGTAACTTTGTTTATATTTTTTATCAACTATAATTTTATCTATAAAAGTATATTCATCAAATTTAGTTAAATAATTGTCTTCAAATAAAAATTTTCCTACCTCTAAATCTATAACTTTAAAGGACCTACAATCACAATCTGTAATACACATATCTTTAATATATATTTTTTTTAATATAGCATCTTTCAAATTTGTATGTTCAAATTTTACGTTATGCAGATCTACATTTTCAAATATACTTTTTTGCATATTACAATTTTTAAATTCACAATCAATCAGCATAGTGTTGTTGGTTAATATAAATATACATTCTTTTTCATTATAAAAATTACAATTAATAAATTTCACATTTCTAAAAATACATTTAGAAAATATATTTCCATAAAACACACAATTATAAAATTCTATATTATTGAATTTACAATTACTAAATGTGTTATATTCAAACTCTAATTTTTTCAACTTTTCTATTTTCAGATTATATTTATCAAATGCACCAATACTTTTGTTCTCTATTTTTTTTACTTTTATCTTACTTTCATTTTCTATTTTATAAATATCATTAAAACTTGTGTTAGAACTTCCACTTATTACTTCTGGCTTTATATAAAAATTATTTTGTAATATATCAATTTTATTAATATAGTCCTTTTCATTTTCTATTTTTCTACATCTTAAATTTAATTTAACTTCTTCTTTTATCTTTAAAAATTCATAAGGTTGCATGATCTCATCCTAACTATTTTTTATTAATATCCTGTATTTATAGAATACTTGTACACCCTTTTTAATATATATTATAAATAATCAATATTTAGAATATAAGATTTTGGGAGGATATTTATGAATATTAAAATTGAGCAACTAAAAGAAAATTTACCTAAAGAGTGCTGTTCTTTTTGCAAACATCTTACTTTAGAGGGACCTAATGAAAATTATGAGTACAATATAAAGTGTATAATGTCAAATTCACTGCCAATATTCGAAGATTCTTGTACTTATTTCGAAACAGAACATTCAAATATAAAAAGTAGTGATTTAGATGATTTATATAATAATTTTTTAGAGTCTTGCATTAAGATAAATTATAAAGAATATTTAAATTCTACTCATTGGCAATTATTTAAAGACTATGTTATAAAACAAAGTGAAAATGAATGTTGCATTTGTGGATGTAATACTGATTTGAATGTAGTACACCTTAATAAAAATTTAGGAAGAGAAACTTTAGAAGATGTAACTTTAATTTGTAATAATTGTATTTCTAAACTATAAATATTTATATACATCTCTCTATTTTTAAGTTATCTACTTTCCTTTACATAAAATTTTATATTTATCACATAATAAAGTAGAAATTATTTCTAGGAGGTATATACAATGTCAAATAGTAATTTAAGTTGCTCTGCAACTAACTGTACTTATAATAACGCTAGTATCTGTTATGCTGGTGGTATAAATGTTGATGGATCTAGGGCTACTACTACATCCTCAACTGCTTGCGTATCATTCCAAGATAGAACAACTTCTAGTGTAGCAAACTCTACTGGCGAATATAATCTTGTTAAAACTGGAGATATATCTTGTCAAGCTACTAATTGTTCTTATAATTATAGTGGTTCTTGTAAAGCACCAAATGTACAAATAAATGCACAAAATGCAAGCTGTGAAACTTTTGTTTTAAGTAAATAGTATTATAAAAAGGAGTATCTTTATTAATGGTTCTAAAAATTAATAAAGATACTCCTTTTTTAATAATCTATTTTATATTAATTTATGCCTTTACTAAACCAACTTCTTCATATTCTCTAGCAATCTCTTCACCAGTTAAAACTCTTAAAGTTCCTAATGATAATGACTCTAGTTCATTTTCCCCCGGCATAACCTCTACTTTAGATATAAATTCTACTCTTTTTTTAATATTTGATGTCATCATTTTAGAATATGCGATGCCACCAGTTATAATTATTGCATCAACTCTACCCTCTACAACTGTTGCTAATTCCCCTATTGATTTAGCTACTTGATAAGCCATTGCTTCATGTACAAGTTTCGCTTCTTTATTTCCTTCACTTATCATTTTTTCAACAGCTCTAACATCTACAGTGTTTAAGTATGAAACTATTCCACCTTTTCCTCTTATCATCTTAAGCATTTCTTTATGAGTATAGTTTCCTAAGAAACATCTATCTATTAATTTTTTACAAGGTACTCTTCCTGCTCTCTCTGGTGAGAATGATCCTTCATCATCAGAAACTATGTCTACCATTTTTCCTTTTTCATGGACACTTACAGTTATTCCACCACCTAAGTGAGCTACTATTAGATTTAGATCACTGTAATTAGTATTATTTTCTTTTGCATATTTTATAGCCATCGCTCTAGAGTTAAGTGCATGACTTAAGCTTTCTCTATCCATTCCACTGATTCCTGATAATCTAGCAACATCTTTAAATTCATCTACTGCTACTGAGTCGTATATGTATGCGTTTATTCCTAATGGTCTGGCTATTTCATAAGATATTATTGCCCCTAGATTAGATGCATGTTCTATAACCGGTCTGTTTTTTAATCTATCTATCATTTCATCATTTACTAGGTATGCTCCTGATTTAACCGGTGGAAGTAATCCCCCCCTTCCAACAACCGCACTTAAAGTATTTATTTCTATGTTATTTTCTTTTAAAACTTTTAAAACTTCACTTTTTCTCATATCAAATTGATCTTGCACTCTATCGTATTTTTCTAAATCTCTTGTGTTATGGTCTATTCCTTTTACCAATATTTGTTTGTCATTATCATATACAGCAATTTTAGTAGACGTAGATCCTGGATTTATAGCTAATATTCTATAGTTCATAGTTATGCCCCTTTTCAACTTTAATTTCATCTTAATGTTCTTAATTTAAAAACCATATGTATTTAAATTAAGCTATTATGAACTTAATTAAGTTCATAATAGCTTTTTAAAAATTAATTTGTAGCTAATGCTTCTTTAGATACTAATTCCATACCGTGTTTTAAAGCTTTTATATTTATATCTACAAATTTTTCTTTTACATTATCTTTTATTATTTTTGCCCAGTTTATATCTTCTAAGTTCATAGATTTTACTAAAGCCCCTAATAATATTATATTCATAACTTTAGCATTTCCAAGTTTTACAGCCTCATCTGCTGCATTTAACATTGTTGCATCTAATCTTTTTAGTTCCTCTTCTATTTCTTTTTCTTTATACTCAACTTTTCCAGTAAGTACTGGCATAGAATCCATTCTATAATTATTTGATATTATTTTACCTTCTGGTTTTAGATAGTTTAACCATCTTAATGCTTCCATTTTTTCAAAAGAAACTAATATATCAGCTCCACCCACTTCTATAACTGGTGAATATACTGCATTTCCATATCTAACTTGTGAAGATACTGAACCACCCCTTTGGCTCATACCGTGTATCTCACTCATTTTAACATCGTATCCCGCTTCCATAAGTCCTGTAGTTAATAATTTACTAGCAAGTATAGTTCCTTGACCACCTACACCTACTAAAAGAATACTCTTAGTCATATTAATTTACCCCCTTACTTGTAGCACTATTAGTTATAGCTTCTTTAGGACATACTTGAGAACAAACACTACATCCTACACATTGATTTTTATCTATATTTACTACTTTTTCTTCTTTATCAAATGATATTGCTGGACATCCTGTTTTCATACATATTTTACATCCTATACAACTTTCATGGTCTACTTCACACTTAGATGTAAATGGATTATTAAACTCTGTTATATCTTGTTTTGAGAATTTTTTAAGTACACATGGCCATCTAGTTATTATTACTGAAGGCTCATCTAAATCAAATGCCCAGTCTAGTGTTTCTTTTACTTCTTTTAAATTATTTGGATCTATATTTCTTATGTTTTTAACTCCACAAGCTTTTACTAAGCTTTCAATATCTACTTCGTTAGTTACATCACCTTGTAATGTATATCCAGTTCCTGGATTTTGTTGATGTCCTGTCATACCAGTTATTCTATTGTCTAATATTACTGATATTGAATTTCCATTGTTATATACAACATCTAATAATGAATTTATTCCTGTATGGAAGAATGTTGAGTCTCCAAGTACTCCTACAACTCTCATTTCATTATCTTCTTTCATATTAAACACTTTTTGTGCTCCATGTCCTGTACTTAAACTTGCACCCATACAAACTACTGTATCCATTGCATTATAAGGTGGTGCAAAGCCAAGAGTATAACATCCTATATCTCCTGTTACCATTACATTCTTTCTTTTTCCTAATTCATAGAAGAATCCTCTATGTGGGCATCCTGCACATAACCCTGGAGGTCTTGGTACTACTAAATCTTTATTGTATTCTATAGTATCATTTGTTTTTCCAAATATAGCTTCTCTTATTACATCTGGAGTCATTTCTCCACTTATAGGTAATACATCTTTTCCTATACAGTTTATTCCTGCACATTTCATTTGATCTTCTATAAATGGATCATTTTCTTCTATAACATAAATTTTGTCTACTTTAGAAGCAAACTCTTTTATCTTTTCCATTGGCATTGGATTTGTAAATCCTAGCTTCATATAAGATGCATTTTCCCCGAATACTTCTTTTGCATATGTATGACACATTCCTGAAGCTACTATACCTATTTTTTTATCATTTATTTCATAAGTATTTAGATCTGTATTATTAGAGTAATCCGCAAGTTTTTGTAATCTTTCTTCTACTGAATTTCTTAATATTCTAGCATGTGCTGGAACTGTAAGAGTTTTTTGAGGATTTTTTACATAATCCTTTATACCAACTTCTACTCTATCAGTACAAGCTACAATTCCTTTTGAATGACATAGTCTTGTTGTTACTCTATATAAAACTGGAGTATCATATTTTTCACTTACTTCAAATGCTTCTTTTAACATATCTTTAGCTTCTTGGCTTGTTGCTGGCTCAAACAAAGCTATTTTAGCAAATTTAGCATAGTTTCTGTTATCTTGTTCATTTTGTGAAGAGTGCATTCCTGGCTCATCAGCACTTATTAATACCATTCCACCATTTACACCTGTATAAGCAAATGTAAATAATGGATCTGCTGCTACATTTATACCAACATGCTTCATAGATGCCATAGTTCTAGCCCCCGCTATAGAACCACCTATTACTGCTTCTAGTGCAACTTTTTCATTTGTTGCCCACTCAGCTACTATGTCGCCTTTATACATAGCTACATTTTCTAATATTTCGGTACTTGGAGTTCCTGGATAAGCAGATGCAAACTTAACACCTGCTTCATACGCTCCTCGAGCAATAGCCTCATTACCTGTCATTAATTTTTTCATAATTTAATTCCCCCATGATAATATTAGTTTAAATCTATTCTATAATAATCTTAAAATTTAGTATTAAATTTTAATTTTTCTCAACTACTTTTTGATTTTTAATATATTGTAGCGCATTTTTTATAATACTTGGAGATACCTTACACTTATTTTCATTAACTGCACATACTGCAAATCTAAGACCTGCTTTTAATGGCACAAGATATAAATTATCCTTTGTTAATTCTTCACACACTTCTCTTGGATTATCACATGGTATACTTACAAAGAATCCATCCCTATATGGTAATATATCAAGACCTACTTTTTCTGCCTCTTCAACAAATACCTTAGCTCTTCTTTTTAACATTTCTTTATAAAGTGTTTTTTCTTGTGTATACTTTTCAAACTTGTCTTCATCTTGAACTATATTAGATAATAGCTTCATTGCCCCTCTATTACAGTTTGACCAGTTTGCTCTACATGAATGAACACATCCATAATAGAATTCTTCAGCAACGTTTTCACTCGCTGTTATACACACTGCAGCTCCCATTCTCATTCCATATGCTGTAAAACCTTTTGACATACTAAATCCAACTATTACAAGTATATTTTCAGGAAGATTGGAGAATTTTTTAAAGAACTTTCTACTTGCATTATCATCACTTGCAAAGTCAATATATGCGATATCTACAAATAATATTATTTTCTTATCTGGATTTGCTGCTACTTCCTTTGATAAGCCTATTATTTTATCCCATTCATCATCTGATACACTATAACCTGTAGGGTTGTGTGCTGGTGTATTTAAAATTGTAAAAATTCTTTCCTGCTTAGATGCTATATTTAAAAATTCTTTTTTAAATGAATTAAAATTGAAATTATTATTTTCATCAAATAACTGATATGTACTTACTTTTCTTCCTATTTCTTCCGTTATACTTACATATGGACTCCAAAACCAGTCTGATGTTAATATTTGGTCTCCTTCTTCTGTGTAATTCCAAGTTGCTAACTTTATTGCTCCACTTCCACCTGGAGATGCTACTGCTTTTATATACCCATCTGGCATATATTCTTTGAAACATACTTTCTTAACAGCTTCAAGATAGTCTGGCTGACCTTCTAAAGAAGCATATGCTGATATATCTTTATTATCTAATGATTTGTACTCATTATAAACAGTATCCATTGTTATTAATGTTCCATAATCATCCATAAGAGCACCTATAGTAGCATTAATAACATTATCTTTTCCTATAGACTTTTCCGCTCTTTGAGCTCTTTCTGATAAGTTAAATATTATGTCCTTTTGTCTTGGCCACATAGAATGTTTTGCCACCATACTTTGACTCATATCATCACCCCTAATAATAATTTTACTTATTATTTAAAGCAAGAGTTATGCCAATAATTTATATTTAAAAAAACTTTATTAAATTAATAATATTATCAGTATAACTAAAAAAAGATAGGTTAGTTTTAAACATAACCTATCTTTTATATTTTCTATTGAATACGTTTTTTTATTTTACAATTTCTTTTATCTTAGTGTTCATTTTTATTAACATACGTTAATATTTATTAACATTTTACTTTTTTTTATTATACTTATTCCATAAAGCTGTTCGGCTTATCCCAAGGATATTTGCTACTTCAGTTTTTGAAAGACCTTGCTTAAATAGCATATCTATAATTTTAATTTCTACATAGCTATTAATCTCTTTCATATCAATGTTAAAGTCATTATAGTCAATACTATCTACTTTATCTTCAGTTTCTTTATCTAAGCATAAATATTTCATTTCTTCATTTTCAATTGATGATGTCTTTATTTTGCCTGTTATAACATATTTTTGTGCAACATTTTTTAATTCTCTAACATTTCCAGGCCAATCATAACCTTCTAATTTCATTAATTCATCCTTATTTAATATAAAATGCTCATCTATAGAATTTAAACTACCTAAAAGGTTTTCATTTAATATAGTTCTTACAAAGTGTTCAAACAAAAATGCTATGTCATTTTTTCTATTCCTTAAAGGAGGAATATTTATTTCTAAACTACTTAGTCTATAAAATAAATCGGCTCTAAAAGTTTTATCTTTTATTTTAGATATTAAATGTTCATTTGTTGCAGCTATTATTCTAATATCTAAAGGAATCATACAGTCTGAACCTATTCTCATTATTTGCCTTTCTTCTATAACTCTCAAAAGTTTATTTTGAACATGAAGTGGTAAGCTGTTTATTTCATCTAAAAATATAGTTCCACCATGTGCTAGTTCAAATAGACCTTGCTTTCCGCCTTTTCTAGCACCTGTGAAAGAGCCTTCTTCGTATCCAAATAATTCACTTTCTAATAAACTCTCTGAAATAGTAGCACAGTTTATAGCAACAAAAGGCTTGTCTTTTCTTTTACTTATATTATGAATACTTTGAGCTAATATTTCTTTTCCTGAACCACTTTCTCCATATAATAGAGTTGTATAATCAGTTTTACCAATTTTTTTAGCTTCTTCTATAAACTCCTTAGTTTCAGGATCTTTATATATAAAATCAGAAAAGGTATACTTTGCATACAAGCCTCTTTCATTTAAATCTATTCTTATGTTTCTTTCTAATTTTTGCAATTTTGTAATATCTTGAAGAATCCATAGTACTCCATGGATTTCTGAATCTACTTTTATGGGTACTGACCTTGTATTTATTACCAAATCATCTATATTCCTTATTTGACGTTTATTATCTATTCTATTATCTAATCCTCCTAATAACCACTCCATATTGCTAAATACAGTTGTTATTAGCTTATTTGATACATCCCTTTTCTCACATTTTAATATTTTTTTTGCACTCGCATTGCATAATATAATGCTTCCTCTTTTATCAATTGCAATTATTCCATCTTTCACCCCATCTAATACATTTCTCAATACTTCATTATTAAATTTTTCATCTTCTAATGATTCTAATAGTTTTTTACAATACTCAATTACTTCTTTTATAGAATCATCACTTGCATTAATAAATACATTGTTCATTTTGTATTGTCTCGCAAAAGAGCATGCTATTCCACTACCAACAATAACTACATCATCTTTTTGATCTAGGTATTTTATAACTCTGTTTCTTATTTCATATTTTGATTTAAACCATTCTTCAGTAACGTCTACGCTCATTATGTTTTTCCAACTAGAATAGTCAAAATCAACTTCATCATATCCTAAGACAAGTACTATTTTCTTTGAATAAGTACTTGCTATCTTTATTGCTTTTAATAAGTCTATTACTTTCATATTTAAAGGTATTACCGGTACATTTACGGTATCTAATATTAATTTATATCCTCCACCTCTACCGATAATAATTTGTGCACCCTTCTCTTCTAGTATTTTCCCCTGTTCTTCTAATAAATCTACTTTTATAATATCTATTATAATATTTCCACTCTTTATATCTCTAGAATAAAGCTTTTCTATTTTTTCCTTTAGTTCATAATCAGATGCTATAATCCCTATAACTTTTTTCAATCTTCAATCTCTCCCTTAAATATATTGCTTATTTTATTTATATAAAATAACTTAATATTATTAATCTGTATTATATCATATATACTGTTTTTCCCAAATGAAAGTATTTAAATATTACTTTATATTCTTATGCTACCTTATTTTCATAATTTTATATTTAATTGAATATCATTTTATAAGTTGATATATTTTTTAGGGAGGTTTTTAATATGCAATATAGAAATTCTAAGATGTATGTTCCAACAGATAAAGGCTCTTTATCTGTACATGGCACAAGTTATGTAGAAGTAAATTCTGATAGATCTCGATTAAATGTACGAGTATCTAGCGAAAATAAAAGTTTAGAAGAAGCTCAAGATAAAAATAGTGAAATCTCTAAAAGGGTTCTATCTAGTTTATTCGACTATGGAATTGATAAAGAAAATATTCATAGTGAAGATTTATCAGTTACAAGAAATTATGATTATAACACTAATACATTAACTTCTTATAAAGTGACTCAGCTAATAACCATATTGATTGATGACTTTAGTAAGATAGATGATGTGTATTCATTAGTTATAGAAAATGGCGCCAATGATGATATTAGCATAGATTTTATTCTTTCTAATCCTAACCATTACTATAATAAAACTCTAAAAAGAGCTACACAAGATGCTTTAAACAAAGCTAATATATTAGCTAAAAATTTCGGAGTCAAATACAACCCTATACCTTATAAAATAGTTGAAACTAGTTCTCCACTATATTCTATTACATATTACTCTAGTTCAATTACTTATGCACAAGGAATATCACCAGGTTTAGTTAAGGTAACCGCAGAGATTGAGGCTACTTTTTCTACATGTCCATACTAAGTAAAATTTAAATAAATTTTATACATATGTATTCATACTTTTAAAATAAATACAATTTAATAGATAATATAAAAATAGCCTATTGATTTTTATATCAATAGGCTATTTTTTCTATACTATGCAATTCTCTATTTGTATTATATAACCTTCACAGTTTTCACAAACTATTATACTAACTATATAACTATCATCAACCTTATTCGCTCTTGATAATTTATTAAAAGATAAGCCTTCATATTCTTTACATATATCACTTATTACATATTCTCCTTTTTTAGTAAATATATAGAAGTGATACTCTAAAAATCCGAAGAATTTTTGCTTTTCTTTTACTCCTGATAAACACTTAGGGCATGCCTCCTGATAATATTCCATATCAAAATCTACACTATTTGCAGAGTTTAGTATTTCTAATATATGTTTTTCTTTTATTCCTTTTACTGGTTTTTCTTCATCATTTATCATATCACTACAGTTGTCTGTAGCTAATAAATATTCTTTCTCTTCGTAATTAAATTTGTATGAACTCATTCTACACCTCACTGTTATTCTATTTCAGACTTAAACGGTACATCTTGTATTAATGCATCGTTGTATTCTTTTTCATTTATATAACCTAATTCTTTCATCTTATAAAGTATAGTCTCTTGTCTTTTCTTAGCTTCCGTATGTTTGCTATATCTTGCTGGGCTATTAGTTATACCCGCTAACATAGCACACTCTGCTAAGTTTAAGTTACTTACATTTTTTCCAAAATATGCTTTAGACCCTTTAGAAACTCCATATGATGATTTTCCTAAATATATATTATTTAAATATACTGCAAGTATATCTTGTTTGCTCATATTTTTATTCATGGACGTAGCATTGTAAATGTCTTTCATTTTTCTTTTTATAGTCTTATCATCATTAGTCAATAAATTTTTAGAAATCTGCATTTCTATAGTACTTCCCCCTTGGGTAGTATCTGTAAATAAGTTATGAACTAATGATCTTGCTAAAGATATTTCATCTACTCCATTATGTTTATAAAATCGTTCATCCTCTATTGAAACAACTGCATCTTTCAAATATTTAGGTATTTTATCTTCAGCAGAAACTTCACTGCTTATATAATTTTGCTTTAGCAATTCACTTGTTACATTTGGTGAATCTTTCAATACTGTAAATACAATCACTGATCCTATTACTGATAATACAACTAAAAAAAGTAATGCGATTACTAAAACTTTTTTAGCCATATTTGATAATTTTTTCTTTCGTTTTAAACTTTTCTTATTTTTTCTAGAAATATTTTGTTTTACACCTGGTTTCTCATTTATATTTTTATTAGATTTATTTACAGTTTTTCTTTCTCTTTTTATATTGTTAATTTCTTTTTTTTCATTATTACTTTTAATATTTTTTAAAGGCTCTGGATTTAAATTGCTAGAACTTACTTTCTTTCGCCTTATTTTATTTTGATCATCATTATAATAGCTCATGTACTCCTCCTCATTATATAAGGTAATTATACATTGTTATACAAAATAAATCAAAGAACAAATTTGTAAGTTTAAATTTATAGCATTTTATGTATTTTTATCTAAAAAATCAATTATAATTATTAAATATTTTTTTATTATAATTGATAAAATATATAGCTTTTGGTATTATATAATGTAGATGATAATTTAAGGAGGTATGTGAAATGGCTTATTTTATACACGATGCTTGTATTAGCTGTGGTGCTTGTGAACCTGAATGTCCAGTTAGCTGTATTTCTGCTGGAGATGAAAAATATGTTATAGATGCTTCTATATGTATTGAATGTGGAACATGTAATTCTGTTTGTCCTGTTGACGCTCCACAACCAGAATAATACATAAAAAAAGAAAAGCAATTGCTTTTCTTTTTTATTTTACCTTTATACTTTTTATTACCGTTTCATTTGCGACATCTTCTATATTAGACATTTCTAGTTTTATATTTTCATTTGTATTATATAATGCTACTCCGATTTTAATGTTTTTACTATCTCCAGTCTTTATATTACCTAGAAACCCGCTTATATTATCGTTTGATGTACTCACAAAATATTTAGTTGCCCTACCCCCTTGGTATGGATAAATATCTATATTAGATAACTCTACATCACACTTACCATTATTCGCCACATTCATAGTTATTATAGCCGATGCATTATAAGTATTACCTATATTGATTTTTTCTTCTATTATGTCTACATCAGTTACTCTAATTTTTAAATCATTGTCACTCATATTATTTATCCATACGTCTTTTCCATACCCATCACCATTATCTATACAAAGTGAGGTCTTACACATAAGTACTACAAATAAAATAGTAAACGCACTTATTAATTTAATTTTTTTCATAATTTCCTCCTAAGCGTTTTTTCTTAGTTTGTGCATAGGAAAATTTTTCATTCATATTTATATATTTTTCAATATTTTTTATAATTTTTATTTATTTTTTATTTAATTTCATTTCAATAAAAACTTTTTTATTTTTCCCATTGATTTTTTTGTCGAATTTTGTTATTATTAATTTAAGGTTATTCCCCTAATAACCGACTATTTACTCCCCAAATAAAATATATTCCCTAATAAACCCCTTTTTATAATATATTTTACCCCTTTTAATGGCCTTACTTGATCGGTTAAAGTAAGGCTATTTTTTTTCGTAATTTTTTATTATTTCTCTTATTTCTCTATAACCCTTTGCTTTACTTTCTATAAAAGGAATTATTTTATCATCGTTTATAATATTCCATGTTTCATTTTCTTTGTATAACGCTATTTGTATACTTTTAAAATTATTTTCTAATGTCCAAGTAAAATAATTTTTATCTCTTTTAGTATAATGCCAATCTAAATTTTCACTTATATTAGATATATCATTCATTATCTCTAAAACACTTTCATATCTATCTTGAGGATTTATCATTAAACATCTCTCTATCACATTTATCATTGATTTAGGTATATGAGGTAGGTATTTTTTTCTAATTGGGAATTTGCCTTTTGCACATGCTAACTTTAAACAATTTAAATCTTTATATTTTCGAGCTTGCTTGTTGTATTCTTCATTTCCATTACACATTCTATATAATGTAGTTCCTATTTGGTATATATCTATTTTTTTGCTTATAATAGAGTTTGTGCATTGTTCAGGGGCTATATGCTTATAATATACATTTTTTAACCTAGCATTACCTAGATAATTCAAATATAGTGCAGATCCAAAGTCTGTTAATACAGCTTCCCTAGAATCACTTATTAATATATTATTTGGTTTTATGTCACAATGTATTAAGCCATTACTATGAATATATTGAATAGCTGATAAAAAATCTAAAGAATACTTTATTGTTTCTCTTATTGTAAGATTTGTATTTTCTAGCAAATGATACAATGATCCATTTTTAAAATATGGCATTGTAATATATATATACTCATCATCATAAGATGCCGTATTTATAGTTATAATATTAGGGTGTTTAGAGTTATATACCTTCTTAGATTCTTCAAAATATTTGTCTACTTCTTTAAAATTTTTTTTATCAATTTGCTTTAAAATAAATCTAGAAGATAACTGTGCATCCTCCACAAGATATAATGCTGAATTTACCCCTTCTGAATTTATTTTTTCTATTACTTTAAGATTAAATTTTGGACTTATTTGCATATACTCACCCCCCTATTAGAAAGCACTTCTTCAACCATGCCTTCAATTTTAACAATATCAACTATATCTACGCCTATAGCATCTTCTATATTTATATATGCTTTTTTAATATTATATTGGTTTATAAGCATTTTCATGAACTTTCTCAAATAATTCAATTTATTTCCTATGTCAAAAGACTTAGGAATTATTATTTCATCCCTTAATATGTCTTTTTTGTTATTATTTGTTAATTTAAATATATTAAATTCTAATTTATCTATAAAAATATTAATATCTATAAAAATCATAATATCAACCCCCCAAAAGGATTTTTACGTCTTTTATATATTATGAAATTATATTAATTTTAAATACTAAATATAAGTAATTTTTTATTCTATATTCCCCCTATATAAAATAAAATAAGTGTAAAATTTACACTTATTTTATTTATCATCTTTTATTTTTAAAAATAATTTGGCTGTTGCTAATGTATCACTATCAGCTCTATGGGCATTTTTATTTTCTATACTATAGTATTCACATGCCGTTTCTAATTTTTTATTCTTACCTTTGTATGTTTTACTGCTTTTTAATAGTTCTAAAGTACATATATGATTCTCTATTGGTTCTAAATTTAATTCTTCAAGATAGTAATTTAAAAACTTCAAATCAAATTTTGCATTATGAGCTATTATTGTTCTATCACCTATATAATCCCTAAATCTAGGTAGAACAGTTTCAATACTTTCCTCATTTTCAACCATTTCATTAGTTATATTAGTTATATTAGTTATAAAGTATGGTATAATTCCTTTTGGTTTTACAAATCTAGAATAGTTTTTCATTATTTTATTGTCTATTATTTCAGTTATACCTATTTCTATTATCTCACAGCCTTTATATGGATCAAGACCTGTTGTTTCTAAATCTACAACTACATATTCCTTCATCAAAGTTCTCCTTAATTTTTCAATAATTTATTATTTTGTTTAACACAAAACTAAGTACCTGCTATATAAAGTATTATATAGCAGGCACTTAGTTTTTTGAATATAATTTTATATTATATGTATGGAACTGGATTCGTATGCTTTCCATTTATTCTTATCTCAAAATGTAAATGAGGTCCAGTTGATCTTCCTGTTGTACCAATCTTTGATACTACTTGTCCTTTTTGTACTCTTTGCCCTACTGATACCAATAGTTGACTATTATGAGCATATAATGATACTTTCCCATCATCATGTTGTATCATAACTGTATTGCCATAAGTACCTTGAACTGCTGAGTATGTTACAGTCCCACTGTCTATAGCTACTGCAGGTGTTCCTGTTGGAGCTGGTATATCTATTCCTGTATGCATTTTTTGTATATTTAAAACTGGATGTAATCTATATCCATATGGAGAACTTATTGTACTATGTCCAGGCACAGGCCAAGATCCACTAGATATTATTGCTCCATTTAAACTGTCATCAGTATTATTTTCTGCATTTAGTTGTGCTTGCTTAGCCGCACTTTCTGCCGCCAATTTCTCTACTTCATTTTCTAAGCTATCTTCCTCAGTTTCTAGTTCTCTTTTTAGAGCTTCTAATTCACTTTTATCAGCTTTAACTTTTTCCTTATTTTGCTCTAAAATCACTTTAAGCTTTTCTTGTATATCCTTTTTATCATTAAAATCTTTTTCTTTTTTTTGAACTTCAGCTTTGTTTTTATCTAGTTCTTTTAATATTTTTTTATCTTGTTCAACAACTTGCTTTACTATGTAAATATTATTAAAAAAGTCTGATAAAGAGTCACTACTTAATATTACGTTAATATATTCCATAGAATAAGTATTATTAATAGCTTTTAATCTTTTTCCTAAAGCTTCTTCATTTTTTTTAATGTTATTTTCTAGAGTTTCGATTTCTGACTTAGTTTTATCTATTTCTAAACCTAGTTTTTCTATCTCACCGTTACTAGAATCTATATTTTTCTCTATATCAGATATATTAGAATCTAAAGCTTTAATTTTTTCTTCTAATGTAGTTTGTTCACTTCTATTTTCAATTAATTTTTTATCTAAACTTTCTTGTTTTTCATCTGCATATATAAAATTTGTACTAATTAATACTGCACAAGCAGTAATTATTGATATTGATTTTTTCACTATATTTCCCCCTGTTTTTATACTTTTAAATGTCTCTTTACTGACACAACACTACCTAAAATACCGACACTTATACCTGTTACTAATAACACAGCTATAATGTACATATACACACTAGTTAAAGGAAGTACAATATTTCCCATTACAGAACTTATAATAGTTGTTATTTTTTCTATTATATATCCATACATTCCTATACAACTACCTATTGCCAACACTGACCCTATAATACCTATAATAAATCCTTCTACTATAAATGGTGCTATTACAAAGCCATTGCTTGCTCCTACATACTTTATTATTTGAATTTCTTCTTTTTTGCTGTATACCCTACTTTTTATTGTATTAGAGATTATCACTAAACATATTAATAATAACAACACTATAAATACTGTTCCAAATTTAGTAATAGTATCTGAAATACTCAAAAAGTTTTTCATTACATCTTGAGCATACTTTACGTCATTTGCTCCATCTAACTTTAATATTTTATCAGATATATTTTTTATATTATTTGGGCTATCTATTGTTACAACATAATAATCATCTAATGGGTTATTAACACCTTCTAAAAGATATGCATCTTCTCCCCAGCTCTTTTTTAGGTCTTTAAAAGATGTTTCTTTAGTTCTATACTCTACATTTTTTACACCTTTCAGTTTACTTATATTACTTTTCAATTCAATCCTAGCGTCATCCTCTATATTAGATTCTACAGACACCCTGACTTCATTTATTTCATCTTTTGTAACTTTAATAAACTGATTTATATTTAAAACTATAGTAAGTACTATTCCAAGTATTATTAATGATGCTGTAACTGAGATTATTGATATAAAACTCATTGTTTTATTATGAAAAACCCCTTTAATTCCTTGCTTTAAACTATATAAAAACTTAGACATTAATTTCATATGAATCCCTCTTCGTGTCTTTCACTATTTTTCCTTTTTGAATTTCTATAACTCTTTTTGGAAATAATTTTAAAATTTCAATATCATGAGTTGCCATTATCACAGTTATACCTTCTGCATTTATATCATTTAATAAATTCAATATTCCTATAGAATTATCTATATCTAAATTTCCTGTGCACTCATCGGCTATAATTATGGCCGGCTTATTTACTATCGCTCTAGCTATACAAACTCTCTGACATTCTCCACCTGATAGTTCTGATGGATATTTACTGTGTTTGTCTGCAATCCCTACCTTTTTTAAAGTATCTAAAACTCTAGGCCTTATATCTTTAGGATTTGCACCTACTACTCTCATAGCAATTTCTACATTTTCAAACACAGTTTTTTCTTTTAACAACTTAAAATCTTGAAATACAATTCCTAAGTGCCTTCTATATTTATGTATTTTATTAGGTTTTATTTTTGTTATTTCTTGCCCTACTACTGATAACCTACCTGCTGAAACTTTTTCTTCTCTAGTTAGCAATTTAAACAAAGTAGATTTACCTGCACCTGATGGACCTACTAAAAATACAAATTCACCTTGTTTTATACCTAAATTTATATTATCTAATGATTTGTTGCCATCATTATAAATTTTATCTACATTAGTAAATTTAATCAATTTTATCACTCCACTTTTCTTTTTCTTTGAGTTATATTTAAGAATTTTGCTTTCTTTTTAATTATACACAATTTTGTCTTTTTTTGTAACCTTTTTGTAACTTAAATAATTAATTATTCAAATAAAATTAAAAATCTCTTGTGTATCTAAGCTATATAGTTTAGATACACAAGAGACTTTTCAATATTTTAATTTTCCTTTAGATTTTGTTTGTGCCAAATAAACTAATCCATTACCTTGTACTGCACGCGAATACTGTAGTAATTTAGTATGTTTAATTAGCTGTGCATATAATTCTGTTTCGTTCAAATCTCTTTTAAACTCTTCTTTTGACCAATTTTTTAATAATGCTAAACTTCCACTTACATGAGGTGTAGCCATACTAGTTCCACTTAATACTGCAAATTGATTTCCTGGATACGTTGAAAGTATATCTACTCCCGGTGCCACTACATCTATATTTAAATTTGAATTACTAAAATTTGCTGGAACCCCTTTTTTATCTACAGCTCCAACAGATATTACCTCTGGATATGCAGCTGGATATGAATATTCAAAATCATTGACATTTCCATCTCCATCATTGCCTGCTGCACAAACTAATAGTATATTTTTATTTACAGCTTCTTTTACAGCTTTTTCTAATTTTTCTGTACTTTTAGGCATTCCTAAAGACATAGATATTATATCTACATGTTGTTCAATAGCGTAATATATAGCATTTACTACCCAGCTTACTTTTCCTGAGCCAGTTCTATCTATAGCTTTTAATACATATATATCTGCTTTAGGTGCCACTCCCATTATAGTGTTATTTTTGCCATTAGCTGCAATAGTCCCTATTACATGAGTTCCATGCCCTACTCTATCTACAACTATATTGTGGCTTTTTCCATCTTCATCAGTAAAATTTCTAACTGCAACAATATTATCTTTTAAGCTCTCATGATTTACATCACATCCTGAATCTATTACTGCAATCTTAATACCATTGCCTTGATTAGAGCCACCCCAAATAGCTTTTGCTTTTATCATTTCGATTCCATATGGAGTTTTTGATTCTTTACCCCTAAATTGCCTATTTAATATAAAAGGTAACAATTTCACATTAGCATCACTTTGTTTATTTTTCATAGATATCACTCCAAAATTTGCTTTCTATTTAATTATATAAATTCAAAATGATTTTGGTGATTACTTTTCTTTTTTAAATAGCGAGTAATGTCTTGCAATATACAATTTTCTTTATCTCCACTAATATCTAAATCATATACATATTTTTCATCTTTATCATTTATTCTATATATACCTTGTACTATTTTTTCATTTTCTATAATTACATCTAATGTTGCACTAGAGATCAAATAATATGTTCCTATCCTTCCTTTTTTGTCTTCTTTCCACTCTCCAATATATTTATATAATTCGCATGTATATGTTCCTATTCCATCTTTTTGCCCTTTTTTAAAGTCACCTTCATAAATGTTCTTATTATGATATAGATACCTTCCTACACCTTCAAATACATCGTCTTTAAACTCACCTTCGTATATTTCTTTATTTCTATACTTAATTATGCCGCTTCCCCGTCTACATCCATATTTATATTCGCCATCATATATATTGCCTTCTACATCTGTGTAGTATCCATGCCCATGAAATGTGTTGTCTTTAAACTCTCCTATATACTTGCTTCCATCTCTAAACTTATACTCACCTTTACCATTAATCTTTCCACGTCTAAATTCGCCTTCATAAATATCTCCATTAGATTTTATTAATTTTCCATCTCCACTTTGTAAGTTATCTTCCCATATTCCGCTATATTTACTTCCGTCTTTATAGTATAAAACGCCTTTACCACTTTTTTTATTATTTATAAAATACCCTTTATACATATCTTTATTTTTATATGTATAAAGACCTAAGCCTTCTATTGTACCATTTTTAAAGTCGCCACTATAAGTTGATCCATCACTATATATATATTTTCCTATGCTATGCATCTTATCATCTTTCCAAAGTCCCTCATATCGTTCCTTATTTGCAAATATGCATACACCAAATCCATGTTTCTTTCCATTTATAGTTTCACCTTTATACATGTCGCCATTATCATATTTGAACACTTTTTCTCCATTTAAATTAGAAGTCTGTTGGTTTACTTTCTTTTTAATATTAGTTTCACAGTTATTTATATCTACCTTGTCGCATGTACTTCTTGAATACTTATTTCTTTTAAATTTACTTTTTCTTGAACTAATAATAAACTTTACTATTAACAGTAAAATTAATATTGATGATAGGCATATAAAGACTGTTAATATCGTCATAAAATACTTCATTATTTGCTCCATAGTAATCTCTCCCCACTTACATAGTACTTATGTTAATTTATATTTATATCTCATCATATTTATTCGTAAATGTATAAGTATTACTCTAAATTTATTAAATATATTTTTCAAATTTTTACTATTTATTGTTTTTTGTACAAAAAAACTGTCAACATATTAAAATATCAACAGCTTTTTTCTAAAAAACAACTACAATCTATATTCTCACAACTTAAATCTTCATCAAATAGTGTAACTATATTTTTAAGTTCTTCTTTATATTCTTCTTTATTTAATTTATAAAGCATCAAGTCCTCTAGTAAATCTTTTATATCAAAGTATAAATTTTCTATTAAGTAGAAATAGCCACATTTTATATCTTTAATTTTATCTATTGTATCAAGTTTTCTATTTATGTCCCTCAACACATCTATATTATATATATCTATATCTTGTATAGATTGTAAATATTGTCGTAGTGTTTTTATCACTTCTATAGACATATCTTCTTCATTGTATTTATTTTCATTTGCATAAAAATTACTTACATATTTTTTAAAGTTTTCTTCTAAGTTTTCATTAATTGCGCTAAAGGGAGCTCTTACAAAATCTTTAATTATCAACAGATTTCTAATATCTTCATTTTCTTGCAAAACATCATCTAAAATATATAGATTATAAGCATCATATAATGGATCGTGTGCATCGCCTTTAAATTCTAGATTCGCACATTCTAATAAATTTTTTAAAGATATATAATTCATACACTTTATTCCATAATCTAAATACTTATCTTTTATATCTACAAATAAACTTTTAATGTTATTTATAAATCTTGGATGATTATATTTTTTAGCACTTTTTTTATCTGTATTATTAAAGCAAGTTAAGTCTAAATTTCCAAAAGTATAAATTCCTTCTATTTGAGAAAATATGCCTAGCCATTTTTTAAATTTTCTCATCACTTCTTCATAAGTAGGTGCTTTTTCTAAATCCTCTTGATTTATTTGGGTAAGTTCTTGTATATGTGGATAAATATATTGACTACTTACTGGCTTTATTAAAGATTTAAATTCTTCTATTTCCCCTGTGTTTGTATCATACTGTATTGCACCTATGGCTATTATATCTGCATTTAACATATCCCTTTTATTTCTAGCACTTGGCATATTCATTTCAAAGTCTATGTATATTTTTTTCAATATAAACCATCCCCTTCTAAATAACTCTACTTATAGTCTATCATTTTATTATAGCTTTTTTCATAAATATTTTAATAAAATTTTAAATTTTTTATCTACTTAATACATTAAGATAATTTTTATATACAAAAACCGATGATAAATTTTATCATCGGTTTTTGTATGTTTTTTTATAATTTATTCATGTCTTTCCATGAAAGAGTGTTTTTCTCCATCTATTTGCCATCCTAGCACTGAATCTACATTTACATTTTCAGCTGCTTTGAAAATAGATTTTTCTACATCCTTAAAATTAGTTCCTAGGTTTTTTATTAAATCTTTTATTTCATATCTTTTATTACCAGTTTTTTTAGCTGCAACCATACAAGCACAGTTTAATGGCCATATTCCACTAGTTTGTATAAATTTAATTATATGTTCTTCTCTTATATAATAAAGAGGTCTTATTATTTTTATTCCATCAAAGTTTGTAGAATCTAACTTAGGCAACATTGTTTTAAAGTTACCTGCACATAATAAATTAAGCATTGTAGTTTCTATTACATCATCATAGTGATGTCCTAGAGCTAATTTGTTACAACCTAATTCTTGAGCTTTAGAATATAATGCTCCTCTTCTCATTCTTGCACACATATAACAAGGATAATCCTTTGCTATTTCATCTGCTATCTCAAATATTTTTGAATCAAATAAGTGTATAGGTATATCTAAATAATTACAATTATCTATAAGCAATTTTCTTATATCTTCATGATAACCTGGATCCATAGCGATAAATTCAATTTCAAATTTAACTTGACCATGTCTTTTTAATTCCTGAAACATTTTAGCCATAAGTAAGCTATCTTTTCCTCCAGATATAGCAATAGCGATTTTATCCCCATCTTCTACTAAATTATAAGCTTTTATTGCTTTTATGAATTTTGACCATAAATTTTTTCTAAATTTTTTTATTATACTTTTTTCTATATCTCTTAATGGCTGTCTTTCATCAAATGGTACTATAATTTCACAGCCTTTTCCTGCTAAATCGCTCATTCTTTCACCTCATTTTTATACAAACATGCAAATTATTTTATCATAAATAACGTTAATAATTCAAGTAATACATAAATTTATTATTTTTTAAATAGTACAACTTTTTATTATTTTAATGAACACTTTTTACTTGTACGAATATCATGTTATTAGATAGACATTATCTAGTTTTAGACAAGGAGGGCTAATAAATGCAAAATAACAACAAAGGGGTTACAAAAGATTCTAGAAATGATTTAGCTAGACCATATGTAAATGATCAAACTTTTACTAAAATGTATAATACATCTAGTGCTTTAAAGCATGGTACTATTTTTCCAGAATTATTTTTGCTTGATTCTTTAATGTACAATAAAGATTTATATTCTACGCCTAAAAAAAGAAATGGAGGTAGAAGATAATGAGAAAAGAATCTAGACAAGAACTTTTAAGAAGTGTTCAAGAACTTAGTTTTGCATGCTTGGATATGAATTTATATTTAGATAATCATCCAGATGATAAAAAAGCAATTAATACTTACAATTCTTTAAGTACGCAGTTTATGCAAGCTAGGTGTGCTTATGAAAATAAATATGGACCATTAGCAAATTTTGGTTATTCACCAAGTAAATATCCATGGCAGTGGGTTTCAAATCCTTGGCCTTGGGACAAAGAATTTAATGATTAGATAATTATTGGGGAGGGTTAGAATTTTATGTGGATTTATCAAAAAACATTACAACACCCTATTAACCTTAAAAATGGGGATTTACAAATGGCTAAATACCTAATAACTCAATTTGGAGGACCAAATGGAGAATTAGGTGCAGCTATAAGATATTTAAGTCAAAGATATACTATGCCTACAGGAAAGTCTCGTGCACTTTTAACTGATATAGGTACAGAAGAACTTGCTCATGTTGAAATGATTGCTACTATGGTTTATCAATTGACTTATGATGCTACACCTGAACAACTTCGAGCTGCTGGTCTTGGATCTAACTATGCTCAAAATGGGTTTGGAATTTTCCCATCTGATGCTAACGGTGTACCTTTTAGTACCTCTACAATTGCAGTTATGGGTAATGCCGTTACCGATTTACATGAAGACATGGCTGCTGAACAAAAAGCTTTAGCAACTTATTATCATCTTATTAATTTAACAGATGATGCTGATATAATAGACGTATTGAGATTTTTAGGAGAAAGAGAAATCGTTCATTATCAACGATTTGGAGAGGCCTTAATGGATGTTTATGATTTTGAAGAAGGTCAAAGTATTTTTTAGTGAAATATTAATAATTTATTTTCAAACCACCTTTTTATTAATTTAGGTGGTTTTTATTATTTATAAATATTTAATAAAAATAAAAAACTCTTACTACAATATCTTAGTAAGAGTTTTCATCTTTTTATTTTTGTATTAAGCACATCTCTTCTCCTTTGCAATATAACCATAGTTGGTTTATCATTTCCATATTTTAGATGAATGTATTCTTTTTACTTATTCATTTACTCTGTATCATAGTCTGGTGTATAATCGTATTCCATTTCATTTTCATAATCAAGGTATAATAAATCTAAATTGTTTTCCATATATAGTTCCTCCTAATTTTTTATTATGTTAAATATGATTTTTTTATTTTCTAACTTTCATATCTAGTTTAATATATGCAAGTTATTTATATAAATTGCCAATTATTACAAAATTGTTTTTTTTATTTTTAAACTTTCAAAAAAATAAAACCTCCCTACAACGTAGGCAGACCCTATTAAACGTTAGATAAAACCCTTATTTTTATATCCTCATTTAAACAACTAAATCTTGATATGTCCTCTATATCATTGACTAAAAATACTTGCAAGTATTCATTTAGTATTTTTAGAGAGTTATATTCAATCTTTTCATTAAAATAACAGTCTAAATTTCTTATATATTTTAGGTAGCATTTATTAATTCTAACCTCTACATATAATGAATCTGTTCTTAGCCTAGATAATTGAAATAATTCTTTTAATCTCATATATGCACACTGAGAATCTTTACTAATATGCATATTGCTTAATCTTTCATCTAAGGCTTCTTCAATACTTATTAGTGCAAATCTGCTAACAAATAAATCTATATAATAATCACTTCTAGTATACTTAAATTGATAAAAATCAGTTATTACGCTCATGACAGCACTCCTTATATTTCATATCTGATTTTTGTTTCTATATATATTATTTTCAATAGTAGGTGTTATTTATACATAAATTTATATTTAAATTTTATTATTTAATTAACATAAGTTTAATATCGCTTGTCTGCTACTTTAGAAGGAATATATATGTAATATATAGAATATAGATTCATACCAAATATATCATTTAAAAGTAAAGTTATTATAATTTTACTAACCAAATTAATATTTTAGGAGGAAAACATGAATTTACTGCCTATACCTTGGATGAAACAAAAACTAGAAGTTATTTATGAAAAAAACTTATATGGGAATTTATACTTGATTTATAATGACCTTAATTTTAAAAACTTTACCGATACTACAACTACAATTTTATTTGATTTATTAGATAATTATAATATTAATCCATGCCAGAATGATGCTTTATACTTATATCTTCCTATCGAAATGGACTCTTTTATTAAAAGTCTAATACTTTCTTTTAAATCATTATTTCAAGAAAATATATATATTGTATTAGGGGGATACCTAAAAAATCATACTAGTCATAATGAGTTAGATCATATAGCTAATTTATACATCCAATTTCCTGAACTTAATGGATTAATTGATTTTGCATATATAATAGATGATTCTAAGTGCTATGAAATTTTCACATCTTTATGCGATACTCAAAGAATTTGTATAAATCCAGCTACATCTTGTACTATATCTGGGCCTACATTAAATTATCATATGAAAAGCCCTAACCCTAATAATATAACTCACATTTCATTTAT
Source organism: Peptostreptococcaceae bacterium VA2 (assembly GCA_000686145.1). GTDB lineage: Bacteria > Bacillota > Clostridia > Peptostreptococcales > Peptostreptococcaceae > Romboutsia_D. Next base: position 2,575,529 of record JMMB01000007.1, read on the forward strand.
AAATTTAATGGATGATATTACAGCAAACAAATATTTTGATACATATTTAAAGGGTTTGACTAATAATAACAATAACTTTAACTATAATTTCTAGACTTCCTTGCAGTCTATTCTTTTTTTGTGATAATATATTTAAGGTTACAACTAAATATTTAAGCACTTTGAAAGGGGGGCTCTTTATGAAACTTATATTAGCCGAAAAGCCATCAGTTGCTAAAACTATAGCATCATTTTTAGGTGCTAAAACTAGAGGCGATGGGTATTTTGAAGGCAATGGGTATATAATCACCTATGCAGTTGGTCATTTAGTTGGTTTATACGATATGAAAGACTACGATAAGGATAGATATTCAGGTTCTTGGAGAATGGACAATTTTCCTTTTATACCTACTGATAAGTTCAAATTTAAAGTAGATAGCTCTAAGAAAAAACAATTTGATATAGTTAAAAATCTTTTACATAGAGATGACATTGAATATATTATAAATGCTACTGATAATGATAGAGAAGGAGAATTAATTTCCTTCCTTATATTTTTATTAGCTAAAAATAAAAAACCAGTAAAGAGAATTTTAGTTAATGAGTGGACCCCAGAGGATATTACAAGAGGTATTAATAATTTAAAAGATGACTCTGAAATGAGAAACTTACAAGCTGCAGGATATACAAGGCTTATAACTGACTGGCTTATTGGGATAAATTTCACTTCTGCCGCTACACTAAAATATGGCAATGGTAAACTGCTTAACATAGGTCGTGTAATTTTACCCACTGTAAAATTAGTTTATGATAGGGATATGGAAATTTTAAATTTTGTACCTAAAACTTATTACGAAATCGAAGGTAATTTTAAATGTGCTAACGGAGTATATAAAGGAAAGTATACAAAAGGAAAAGAAAGTAAATTCGATACTATAGAAGAAGTTGAAAAAGTAATAAATACTATAAGTTCTAATACAGGTAAAGTATTAGACAAAAAAGTTAGTATGTCAAAAGAATACGCACCAAAGCTTTTTAGTTTAACTTCATTACAAGGATATATAACTTCTAAATACTCAAATTTCACTTCAGATAAGGTTTTAAACGTGTGTCAATCCCTTTATGAAGGAAAAGGTAGAGGTGGTTGTATAACCTATCCTAGGACAGATTCTATTTATTTAGAAGAAAGCTTAACTTCAAAAGTATCTCAAACTTTAGATAAACTAAAACTAGGGTTACCTTATGAAAATATGATTAAATTCGCTAAAACTAAAAGAGTATTTGATTCATCTAAAGTAGATAGCCATAGTGCTATTATACCAACTTATATTATCCCTAACAATTTAAGTAGTGATGAGCTTATAGTTTATAATGCTATAAAAGATAGATTTATAGCTAACTTTATGCCTCCTGCAGAATATGAAAATACAGAAATAAAAACAGATGTTGATAGTCATATTTTCTTAACTAAGGGTAAAGTACTTAAATCTAAAGGTTATCTTGAAGTTTATAATAAAGAAGAAAAAGACGATTTATTACCTATGGTTAACAATAATGATATTGTAGATGTTTTAGACATAAATCCTTTAACAAAACAAACTACACCTCCAAAATCATACACAGAAGATACATTGCTTAAAGCTATGAAAAATTGCGGTAAAAATGTTTCGGATGATGATACTACAGTTTTATCAGGGTACTCTATAGGTACTTCTGCTACTCGTGCTGATGTATTAAAAAAAATAATGCAAGTTGGCTATGTTGGTAAAAAAGGAAAATCATATTTTATATCTGATTTAGGTAAAAATCTAGTTGAAGTATTTCCTGTTAAAGATTTATTTGACGTTGACTATACAGGTAAATTAGAAAAAAGTTTAAGTGATATTCAAAAAGGGACTTTTACTAGAAAAGAATATTTAACTAATATAATGAATTTTATTTATGAAAATGTTCATTTAATAAAAAGAGATTCACCTAAAAATATTAGCACAGAAAATTACATATATAATCCTAAAACTAAAAAATATACTAAAGAAGGTTCTAAAGGTAACAATAAGCCTGATTCATCTAAAGCTACTTCAAATAAGAATAATGAATCTAATTCTAAAAATGAGGTCCTTGGTAAATGTCCTGTCTGTCAAGGTGATGTTGTTGAAATAGAAAAGGGATATATTTGTAATAATTATAAAGAGTGTAAGTTCGGAATTTGGAAAAATGATAAATTTTTAGAATATTATAAGAAAAAGCCTAATAAAACTATGGTTAAAGGTATTCTAAAAAATGGTAAAAGTAAAGTTAAGTCTTTAACTTCAAAACAAGGAAATAAATTTGATGCTATTTTAAAATATTATAAAAAAGAAAATGGTTATTTTGGATGGGATATAGAAATAGAAAAATAATTTCAACTCTATATAAATTAAAAGGTTGCTTAAATTAGCAACCTTTATTCTTTTTCATTTAAGGTTTCATCTATTTTACATCTTGCCATTTTTATAAAATCTGAAAAATTATAATTTTTAAGTTTACATCCGCACTTAGGACAATACTCTAATTTTTTAGATACTAATGCCCTACAGCTTGCCTCTGGACATCTTGTTTTTTGATTAACTTCAGATACTTTAAGTCCACATCTTGGACATATAGTTCCTGGTCTTGACGATACATCTTTTCCACATCTTGGACATTTTGTCATGCTACTCTCCCCCACTTTAATTTTAAAATATCAATATATGTTATGACAAAACTTATATATATGTGATTGCAATAATTATAAAACCCCCTTAATAATTTTTTAGTTAATTAAGGGGGTTTTATTTTTTATATTGAATTTTATACTTAATTTATATTATCTAGGGTTTTTTATAAATGCTTGTGCTGCTGCAAGTCTTGCTATTGGAACTCTAAATGGTGAGCATGAAACATAATTAAGTCCTAAATTATAGAAAAATTCTATTGAAGATGGTTCTCCACCATGTTCTCCGCATATTCCTAATTTTATATTAGGCTTGCTAGATCTTCCTAATTGAACGCCCATTTTCACTAGTTTACCTACACCCTTTTGGTCTAGCACTTCAAATGGATCTTTTTCTAATAACTCTTTATTCACGTATTCTCCTAAGAACTTACCTGCATCATCTCTTGAATAACCAAAAGTCATTTGAGTTAGATCATTAGTTCCAAAGCTAAAGAAATCAGCTTCCTCTGCTATCTCATCAGCGCTTAAACATGCTCTAGGTATTTCTATCATAGTTCCTACTGTATAAGGTATATTAACACCCTCAGCAGCTATTATATTATCTACTGTCTCTTTTATCATATCTTTTATAACTTTCAATTCTTTTACTTCTCCGACTAGCGGTATCATTATTTCAGGAGTAACTTTAACTCCCTCTTTAGTCGCTTCTATAGCACCTTGTATAATAGCCTTAGCTTGCATTTCATATATTTCAGGGAAAGTTATTGCAAGTCTACATCCTCTATGTCCTAGCATAGGGTTAAATTCATCTAAATCAATTATTCTTCTTTTTATTTCACTTACTTGTAATCCCATAACTTTTGCAAGATGATTTATAGATTCATCATCATGAGGTAAGAATTCATGTAGAGGTGGATCTAATAATCTTATATTTACCGGTTTTCCATCCATAACTTTAAACATTGCTACAAAATCTTCCCTTTGCATTGGTAATAGCTTTTCTAGTGCTACTAATCTTTGCTCTAAAGTGTTAGATAGTATCATCTCTCTTACTGCTGGTATTCTATCTTCATCAAAGAACATATGCTCAGTTCTACATAATCCTATTCCTTGTGCTCCAAATTTTATTGCCATAGCTGCATCTCTTGGGTTATCAGCATTAGCTCTTACCACTATATCTTTGTACTTATCTACCCAGTTCATCAGTTTTTCAAAGCTACCAGTAAGCGCTACATCAGTTTTCTTAACACTGCCTATATAAACACATCCACTAGAACCGTCTAATGATATATATTCGCCTTCTTTTATAACAAAGTCTTCACTTCTAATTTCTTTATTGTATTCATCAACTTTTATTTGTGAGCATCCTGCCACACAACATTTTCCCATACCACGAGCTACAACAGCTGCATGAGATGTCATACCACCTCTAGCTGTAAGTATGCCTTGTGCACAAACCATACCTTCTATATCCTCTGGAGATGTTTCAAGTCTTACAAGTATTGCTTCTTCGCCTCTACCTTTAGCTTCTACAACATCCTGTGCATTAAAGTATATTTTCCCACTTCCAGCACCTGGTGAAGCCGGTAATCCCTTAGCTATAACTGTAGCATTCTTTAATGCTTTACTTTCAAAGCTTGGGTGCAATAATTGGTCTAATTGTTTAGGCTCAATCCTCATTATAGCTTCTTTTTCATCTATTATATTATCGTTTACTAAATCTACAGCTATATTTATAGCAGCTGTAGTTGTTCTTTTTCCATTTCTAGTTTGTAATATATATAATTTTTCTCTTTCTATAGTAAACTCTATATCTTGCATATCTCTGTAGTGATTTTCAAGAATAGAAGTAATTTTCACAAATTCATCGTATGCCTTTGGCATAACATTTTTAAGTGAAGATATATCTTGTGGAGTTCTTATTCCTGCAACTACATCTTCTCCTTGAGCATTAATTAAAAATTCACCAAATAATTTATTTTCCCCTGTAGATGGGTTTCTAGTAAATGCTACTCCTGTACCACTACTCTCTCCCATATTTCCAAATACCATTGACTGAATATTTACTGCTGTTCCTAAATTATGAGGTATATCATTTAATTTACGATATACAGCTGCACGAGGGTTGTTCCATGACTTAAATACTGCTTCTATTGCAAGCATTAACTGGTCTTTTGGTTCTTGTGGAAAATCTTGTCTTATTTCTTTTTTATATATAGCTTTATACTTTGTTACTATTTCTTTTAAGTCTTCACTATTTAAATCTGTATCAAATTTATATCCTTTACTCTCTTTTGCATCATCTAATACATTTTCAAATTTATATTTAGGTATTCCCATAGCTACATCAGAAAACATTTGTATAAATCTTCTATAACTATCATATGCAAATCTTTCATTTTCAGTAGCGTTTGCTAATGCTACTACACTACTATCATTAAGTCCTAAGTTAAGTATAGTATCCATCATACCTGGCATTGAAAATACTGCACCTGAACGAACTGATAGTAAAAGTGGATTTTTACTACATCCTAATTTTTTATTTAAATTTTCTTCTAAATTTTTTAAGTGGTTTTCTATCTCTTTTATTATTTCATCTCTTATTAATTCATTATTATCATAATAGTCATTACATGCGCTTGTACTAATTGTAAATCCAGGAGGGACAGGTAATCCTATTTTTGTCATTTCTGCTAAATTGGCACCTTTACCTCCAAGTAAAGATTTCATATCTTTATTACCTTTATTAAAACCATAAACATATTTAGCTTCCATCATTTAAAACACCCCATTAATTTATTTTTAGCGAATTTTATTTATCGCCATCTTTGTATACTTTTAATCCATTTTCTTTCATAATGTCAAGAATTATACCTGCAGTTTCTTCTATTGCCTTGCTAGATACATCTATTACTGGACATCCAACCTTTTTCATGATAGTTTCTGAGTAATCTAATTCTTGAAGTATTCTTTCTAAATTAGCGTAACTTGCATTGCTCGATAACCCCAGTGCTTTAAGTCTTTCTTGTCTTATTTTATTAAGTTTCTCCGGAGTATTGGTAAGACCCATAATTTTTTTAGGATTTATTTCAAATACCTCTTTAGGTATAGGTATTTCTGGTACTAAAGGTACATTAGCTACTTTAATATTTTTATTTGCTAGGTACATACTTAAAGGAGTTTTAGAAGTTCTTGATATCCCTAATAAAACTATATCCGATTTTAATATACCTCTTGGATCTTTTCCATCATCGTATTTTACAGCAAATTCTATTGCTTCGACTCTTTTAAAGTAACTTTCATCTAACTTTCTTATTATTCCAGGCTCTCTTCTCGGCTTTATGTTTGTCTTCTTTGCGATTTCTCTTAAAAGCGGTGTCATTAAATCTATGTGACTTAATCCTTCCTCTTCGCAGAATTTTTTAGTTGTATTCAATAATATTTTATCAACTAAAGTGTAAACTATTATTGCATCTTCACTTTTTCCACTGTGTAGTATGTCTAGTAAAAATTTTGATTCTACAACATACGGAAATCTTCTTATTTCATAATTATCACTCATGCTAAATTGAGATATAGCCGCTTTTGTGACTTGTTGAGCCGTTTCACCTACTGAATCTGATATTACATATATAATTAAATTTTCCATATATTCCTCCTTAATTGCCAGCTAACTCTAAAAATAACTTAGTTATATTAGTTTTAGACATTCTACCCATAACTTTTATTTGATTTTTATCATGTTCATCGTATTCAATTACAGGTATAGAATCAACTTCATGGTCTATTATTTTCTTAGCTGCCAATATAATATCATCATCTTTGTTAATAGTTACTATATTTGGCATTCTAGTCATTATCATTCCTATAGGCATTTTGTTTATATCACTTCCACCTACAGTAGCTTTTAATAAGTCTTTTCTAGAAACAATTCCACATAAATTTTCTTTATCGTCTATAATAAATATACTTCCTACATCAGATAAAAACATAGTAACTATAACTTCATATATACTCAGGTCTTTTTTTACGAGTATAGGCATGCTCATTATATCCTTGACTTTTTTATCTTTTATTTTATTGCTAATTAAGTTAATTTCACTAATTCCAGAGTAAAAATATCCAACTTTAGGTCTTGCATCTAATATGCCTGTCATCGTTAATATGGCTAAATCAGATCTTAATGTAGCACGAGTTACATTTAAATTAAAAGCAATATTTTCACTTGTTATAGGTTCATTAGCTTTTACTATTTCAATTATTTTTAATTGTCTTTGATTAAGTTGAATAATACTCACCTTCCTTCATTTATGCCATACTTTTTATACTTTTATCTTATATAGTATATTATACATACATATATATGCGTTTGTAAACACTTTTGTTATATATGTGTTACACTTTTTATTTCAACTGTATACTATATATATATTTAATATACATTAATGGGGGTTATATATTAAATAATGTAGCTAAATTGTTTATACTAAACTCTATTATAATATAATATGGCCTTACATAACTATTTTTAAATTAATTTTCATATAAAATTCAAAAAAGAATAATGGGGCTAAAGGTTAACACCCTTTTAGCCCCATACATCTTACTTATAAACTATCTTAGATAAGTCACATATACTTAACATTGTATCGTATATCTGCTTAAGTAATCCTAATCTATTGTTCTTTATAGCTTCATCCTTGTCCATTACCATAACACTATCAAACATAGCGTCTATAGAAGGTCTAAGTGATGCAAAGCAATCTAGCGATTCACTATATTTCTTTTGATTTAATAATTCTTTTACTTTATATTTTGTATCATTAAATTCATTATATAGCTTTATTTCTGCTTCTTCTTTTAATAAATCTTTATCTACAGTGCTAGAGATTGACTTTTGAGCTAATGTAGAAACTCTATTGAATGCTGTTAGCATCTCTACTAACTCATCTTTTTGTAACCAATTATTAAGTTCTATTGCTCTTGCATACATATCTGATATATCATCTATTTTTGAACTTAATACAGCATCTATTACATCATATCTTATTCCTAATTCTCTAAATAAATTCTTTATTCTCTCTTTAAAGAATTCCATCATATGAGATAAAACTTCTTCTTTGTTAAATTCTATATTAGTATAATTTTCTAATGCTAATAAAGCTAATTCTTTTAACTCTACATCTAGCTTACTATCCATAAGTATATTTATTATACCTAAAGCTTGACGTCTTAGAGCATAAGGGTCTTGAGAACCTGTTGGTTGTATTCCTATAGCAAAGAATCCTGCTATAGAGTCTAGCTTATCTGCTATAGATAAAGCTACACCTGCATTAGTCTTTGGAAGTATATCTCCTGCAAATCTTGGTAAGTAATGTTCAAATATAGCTTCACTTACTACTTCATTTTCTCCACCAATTTTTGCATATTCTCTACCCATTATTCCTTGAAGTTCAGTAAATTCAAATACCATTCCTGTAACTAAGTCAGCTTTACACAACTTAGCAGCTCTTTTTGTATCTTCACTTTCACTATCAAGTCCTAATAATTTTAATATTTTATCACTTAATTCTTCTATTCTTATGCTTTTATCATAAATTGTTCCCAATTTAGCTTGGAATACAACACTCTTTAATTTTTCTGTATAACTTTCTAAATCTCTTTTAGTATCTTCTTTATAGAAGAATAATGCATCTGCAAGTCTTGCTTCTAATACTTTTTCATTACCTTTTTTTACATTATCAATTTTATAATCATCACCGTTTCTAACAGCTATAAAGTTTGGTAATAATATTCCATCCTTTAATACTGGGAAATATCTTTGATGTTGTTGCATAGGAGTTGTTACAACTTCTTTTGGAAGTTTTGCATAAGATTCATCGAATTCGCCATAGAACGCTGTTGGATATTCCACTAAATGAGTTACTTCTTCTAGTAAATCTTCATCAAATTCTATTTCTCCACCTAATGATTTTGCAACTTCTATACATTGATTCTTAATAAGTTCTTTTCTTTTTTCTTGGTCTAATATTACATAGTTTTCTTCTAGCTTTGCAAAATAATCTTGTAATGAATTAACTTCAAATTCGCTTTTACCTAAGAATCTATGACCTTTAGTTATATTAGAAGATTTTATACCTTCTAAATCTATTTCTACTATATTGTCATTTAATAATGTTACCATCCATCTTATTGGTCTAGCAAATCTCATGTTTTTTCCACCCCAACGCATAGCTTTTGGGAATACAACCATTTTTATAGCTTGTGGTAATACTTCTTTTAAAACTTCGCTAGTTTCTTTTCCAGCTTGTCTTATTGTTCCAAATATATATTCATCTTTTCCAACAACTTTAAATACTACATCTTCTTCTTTAAGACCTTTACTTTTCATAAATCCTAGTGCAGGTTTAGTAAAGTTTCCATCAGCATCAAGTGCTATTTTTTTAGCAGGACCTTTTACTTCTTCTTCTAAGTCACTTTGCTTTTCACTTATACCGTCTACTACAAAAGTTAATCTTCTTGGAGTTCCAAGTATTTGTATGTTATCAAAACTTATTCTTTTTTCATTAAATAGCTTAGTTAAATTATTTTTGATTTGGTCTAATGTAGACGATACGAATCTTGCTGGTAGTTCTTCAACACCAATCTCAAATAAAAGGTAATTACTCATTATCTGTCACCTTCCTTTAAAAGCGGGAATCCCATTTCTTCCCTTTGTTTTACAAATGCTAATGCAACATTTCTAGCCATATTTCTAACTCTACTTATAAATGATGCTCTTTGACTAACACCTATAGCACCTCTTGCATCTAGTGTATTAAATGCATGAGAACACTTTAGTACATAATCATAAGATGGAACTACTAATCCCTTTTCCATAAGCTTTAACGCTTCTTTTTCGTATACATCAAATAAGTTAAATAACATATCTGCATCACACTCTTCAAAAGCATATACTGAATTTTCGTATTCAGCCTTTTGGAATACATCTCCATAAGTTATTTCATCGTTCCATTTTAAATCATAAACACTATCTACTTCTTGAATATACATAGCTAGTCTTTCTAATCCATATGTAATTTCTCCTGTTTCAAGTTCGCACTCTATTCCTCCAACTTGTTGGAAGTATGTAAATTGAGTTATTTCCATACCATCTAGCCAAACTTCCCATCCAAGTCCCCAAGCACCAACTGCTGTTGCTTCCCAGTTATCTTCAACAAATCTTATGTCATGTTCATTTGGATCTATACCTATTTGTTTTAAACTCTCTAAGTATAGTTCTTGTATATTATCTGGTGATGGCTTTAATATGACTTGGAATTGATGATGTTGATACAATCTATTTGGGTTTTCACCATATCTACCATCTGCTGGTCTTCTAGATGGTTCTACATAACAAACCTTCCAAGGCTCTGGCCCTAAAGATCTTAAAAATGTATTAGGATTCATTGTTCCCGCACCTTTTTCTACATCATAAGGTTGCATCATAATACATCCTTGTTTAGCCCAGTAATTTTGCAATGTAAGTATCATATTTTGAAAATTCATACGAATACCTCCTATAAGTTTACGACTTCGTAATCGTTTATTGTTTGAAACTATAGTTTCCTTTAATCTAACAAAGCCTTTCGTTTATACGAAAGGCCTTTTAATAGTTCATTTCTAGTTTTTAGAATATCAAATTCTACAATTTTTGTCAATCTCAATACTGAATACTATGATGTTCTTACTATTTTTTATCTAAGTCTATTTTTTCATCTTCTTCAATAAGTTCGTCAGTTATATCTTTAGTATCTGTACTGTCTTTTTTATGATCTACTACAACGTCTTTTACTTCTTTTGCTGTGCTAGTTAACATTTGTTTTAACATGCTTAGCTTTTCTTCGTTTAGTTCTCCTAAATCAACAATAGATCCATCATCTTCATTTTGTATTTTTATCTGATACTTACCTATAACTGCTGCTGATAGTCCTACCAATGTAACTAGTGGCCCTAAAGCTAAGCCTACCACTCCTACTGTTAAAGGTATGTTCATTACTGTTTTTTCATTTTTTTCAACTATAACTCTTATTACACTACTTTTTTTAAGAAGTTCTTTCACTTGAAGTTTTAATTCTTTAATATCTTCATTGTCTTTAGAAAGAACACCTTCCATTGTTTTTTTAGCTTGTTTTGTCTTACTACCAAAACCTTTTACAGATTCTAATAATATAACAGCTTCTATAACGTCTCCATCACAATCTAAAAGAGCTTTTTTTGCCTCTGCATAAGTTGCACTATTAACTCTTTCTATTACAGCATCTAACTTTTCAATAGTTATATTGTTATTCACCCTTATCAACTCCCTTATTTTTTTGTATATCTTGTAATAAGTTTAATGATTTTAAATTAACATTGTCAACATGAACATGTAAATATTTTTTTAAAATTTTATCTAGTTCATAAGTTATATACTTTGATACTTTCGCTTTGCTACACTGCAATATATCATTACTTAATATATATTCCATAAGCTTCAAAGTTGTTATATCAAAACTTAAATTATTTTCCGTTTTTTCACTACACAAATCACATACTACGCCACCTTCATATACATTGAACTTAGAATTTTTTAAATTTCCACTTCCACAATTACAACACCTATTGATAGTGGGTTTAAATCCTATGTAGTCTAAAAATTTAAGTTCAAAAGCACGAGTCACAAATTCTTTGTCTACGTCTTTTTGTGTATATAAATATAATGTCTGAGCCAATAATATAAATAATCTATTATTAGTTTGATTTTCAAAGGTAGAACCGTCTACTAATTTTATAATATACGTTGCATATGAAAAAGATTCTATATCGTAAGATATATCATAAAAGCTTTTTATTATGTCACTTTGATTTACTTTATACATACTTCCTTGCTTTTTTAAGGTGTAATTTGAGTAGGAAAAAAGCTGTGAAGATGAAAGCAAAGGGCTTTTGTTTCTTTTTGCTCCCTTTGCTAGTGCAGCTACTTTTCCAAGCTTTCTTGTAAACAAAGTTAATATCACATCATTTTCTTCGTACCTTACTGCTTTAAGTACTATCCCCTGGGTGTTCAAGATTATCATAGTCAGTATCTATCTCCCTCACATCTTGGTTTTCTACACTTATATTTTTACCATGTTGTATATACAGATAGGCTTCTATACTACCCGTCTTTTTAAAAACTTCCCAACATAAATTGTTCATTTTTTAAAAACCCCCTTCTTACGGTTCTAGTTATATTTTTACTAAGAAGAGGGTAAATAATACATTAAGTTATTAAACAATTTTTGACAATAATATACTTGTTATTACAAGATAAATAGCTATGCCAGTTATATCAAGCGCTGTAGCTATAACAGGCGCAGAAATTATAGATGGATCTACATCTAATTTTTTAAATAAAACTGGCATAAATGCACCTATCATAGCACCTACAATCATATTTATAAATAAAGATATCGATACTACTAGCACAATGTTAATATCTTTTATAAAAATAAATGTTAATACTGCGATTATTAAACTGCAAACTATTCCTGTAATAAAGCCTACCATACCCTCTCTTATTACATTACTAAACTCTAAATCTTTATTAGATAATGCCATAACTGTTAATGCTGATGATTGTGTACCTATATTTCCACCCATACCCATTACAACAGGTATGAAAAATACTAATACTCTATACGTAGGGTTCATTATAAAGTCTAAATTAGAAAGTATTAATGTCGATAGTAACCCACCAATTAAGGTTATTAAAAGCCAAGGAATTCTAGCTTTAACCGACGATACAATTTGTTCTCTTGATGTTGGGTTTACTTTTTCTACAAAGTCTCTTTCTTGTTCTGAAGTACCTGCAAATTTATACATATCTTCAGTAGCTTCTTCTTCCATAACATCAATTATATCGTCTACAGTTATTATTCCTTTTAGTTTCTGTTCTCTATCTATTACTGGTATTGCTATTAAATTATATTTAGAAACTAATCTTACAGCTTCTTCTCTATCTTCGTCTACATATACAGATATTATATTTTCACTCATTAAGTCTTCTACTATATTAGCATCCCTAGATGTTATAAGCTCTCTTAAAGACAATACTCCAACTAAGCGTTCTTCATTGTCAACTACATATATATAATATATAGTTTCTGCATCTTGAGCATTTTCTCTCATATGCTTAATTGCTTCTTTAGCTGTCATATCTTTATTTATTTCTATATATCCAGTGGTCATTATTCCACCAGTAGACTCTTCTTCATAAATTAATAATTCTTTTACGTCTTGTGCATCCTCTTGACTTAAAAGTTCCATTACTTCTTCTCGTTCATCTTCTTCTAGCTGGCTTAGTATATCTGCCATATCATCAAGAGACATTAACTCTAGTATATTTTTTCTATGGTCTATATCTATTTTTGATAATATTTTACTAAAAAATTCAGCATCACTTTCTTCTAGTATTGATGCCGCCATATCTAGAGGAAGGACTTCAAATAATTTAATTTTCATATTTTCATTTAAATGTTCCATTATATCGAAAATATCTATTATATGATATTCTTCAAGTAACTCTCTTAGCTCTAATATTTTACTATTTTCAATTAATATCTTGACTTCACTTAATAAATCCTGGGAAGCGTCTTGTTTCCTATCCATATAATCCATCCTTATTTTTCAGTATATCCAAAGTTACTTACAGAACTTTGAAGATTTCTCCAGTTCTCCTTAACTTTAACCCATAATTGAAGATTTATTTGAGAACCTAAAAGTAATTCCATATCTTCTCTTGCTGATTTTCCTATTCCTTTTAGCTTTCTACCATTTTTACCTATTATTATACCTTTATGTGAATCTCTTTCACAGTATATAACCGCAGATACATCAACTATTTCTTTATCTTTTCTAGATTTCATTTTTTCTATCTCAACAGCTACTCCATGAGGTATTTCATCATGAATATAGTGAAGTACTTTTTCTCTTATTAATTCTGATGCTAACACTCTTTCTGGTTGATCAGTTATCATATAATCCGGGAAGTACTTAGGTCCTTCTTGTAAATGATTTTGTATTACTTTTAATAATTCTTTAACATTTCTTCCTTTTAATGCTGATATTGGTACTATTTGCTTAAATAAACCTTCAGCATGGTACATTTTCATCATATCAAATAAATCTTGTTCTTCTATTTGATCCATTTTATTTATAACTAAAACTACTGGAGTTTTGATTTTTCTTAAATCTTCTATTATCATTCTATCTCCAGGCCCTATTTTTTTAGAGTCATCTACTACAAATAGAACTACGTCTACATTCCTAAATGCATCTGTAGCTGATTTCACCATAAATTCACCTAATTTATTTTTAGGTTTATGTATCCCTGGTGTATCTAAGAATACTATTTGCCCTTCTTCATCTGTATATACTGCTTGTATTGTGTTTCTTGTAGTTTGAGGCTTATCACTCATTATTGCTATTTTTTCTCCAACTACATTATTCATAAGAGTAGATTTACCTACATTTGGTCTTCCTACTATACTAACGAATCCTGATTTAAACATATTGTCATTTCTCCTATCGATCTCTTTTGTTTTATTTTGTTTCTCTAAAGTCACTTCCAGTGAAATAATTAGGTATTAAGTCTGTTATCCTACATTCCTGTATTTCACCTTCTGAATATCCTGTTATTATTCTTATATCAGTTCCAAATTCTATTATTACTTGTCTGCATATTCCACATGGATATGTAGGCTCATTTTTTTCTGAATTATCACTTGCTATTGCTATTGCTTCTATATCACTTGTACCTTCTGATATAGCTTTAAATATAGCTGTTCTTTCAGCACAATTAGTTGCTCCTAAAGATGCGCACTCAATATTACATCCTGTATAGACTTTATTATCTTTACTTAAAAGAGCTGCTCCTACTTTAAATTTTGAGTATGGAGAGTGAGAATATTTTCTTGCATCTTCTGCTATTTTCAATAATTCTTTATTGTTCATAATATGTGCCTCCTAGGTTTTATTTTATTGTGCCTTATTAATTACTTTATTTCTATAAATTTATATTAGAACGAAATATTATTTTAAGAGATAATAATATTTTTGTTGTAATACTATCTTCAAGAATGTTTGCCTAAAAGTTGATAATTTTTAATTTCTTAGTATTATAAATAATATATGATAAATGTTCTTATTTCAATATCTTTTATTATTTTGAAATTTGTTTAGTACGTTATATTATAACATAAAAAAGAAGTCTTGCAGACTTCTTTTTTTATAAGGTCTGCTAATAAAACCCACATCCCTTTGTATTATTTTATCATCAATAAAAACTTCCAATTTGATAAATTAATAATCCTATTAACACCCCTAATAAAGCACCTGCTACTGTTTCCCAAAATGTATGTATTTTCCCTTCAATCCTACTTTGTGCAACCAATAAAGCCATAAGATAGGCTAATGTTGATGGTACAAGTCCAGCTGTGATAAGCGTTATAGCTGTAGCCATTGCAAACGACAATGCTGCATGACCACTAGGCATCCCTCCTTTTAAAGGAGTTCCTGTTGAAGTTAGTGCTTTTACTACAACCACCGCTATAAGTACCAATACTATACAAATTAACGTTACATGAAGCTTAGACTGTCTAATCGTATATATTAGTGAATCAGATACATCTGTTAGTTTATCATAAAAAATTATATATCCAACTACAGCTGAATTTAAAGTTGCAATTAAAACGCCTCCCGCTGCAACATCTTTAGCTATTTTGGCAAGAGGATGATAAGTTTCCGTTACCATATCTATAGTTTTTTCTATAGCAGTATTAAACATCTCTGATATTACAACTAAACTTATAGCAAATATAAGTACTATCATCTCAAGTTTAGTTAAGCCGAAAAATAAACTTGCTACAAGCACTATTGCAGCTACAAAATAATGTATCTTCATGTTTCTCTCTGATTTAAAAGTATATAATATACCTTCTATAGCAGCGTTAAATGCTTGGATTATGCCCTGACGTTTTTTCTTTTCTTTCATAAAGCTTACTCCCTTGTTATGTTTAACTTATTTAATATGTGTTCTTCTTTTTGTCTCATTTCTTTTGTATTTTCGTCAGTATCATGATCATATCCTAAGAGATGGAATGTACTATGGCAAACTAAAAAGCATACTTCTCTTTTAAAGCTATGGTTATATTCTATACTTTGTTCAAATGCTCTTTCTAAAGATATTACTATGTCTCCTAACGTTTCTTCTTCTAATTCAATGTCAAACTCATCACTTAACATAGGGAATGATAATACATCTGTAGCTCTATCTACACCTCTATATTCTCTATTTAGTTCATGTATTTCTTTATTGTCTACAAAAGATAAACTCACTTCATAATCATCGTCGTATCCTTCAGAATCTAAACATTCTAATATTATATCTTTTATTTTCTCTATTAAGTCTTCAGTTACATCCATTTTATCTTGTCTATTATCTATTATAAGTTCCATGTTATTCACTTCTTCCTTTGTATTTATATATATTATTATCTTTTTATTTTTTTTTATCAGTATCATTTTTATTATTTTCAAATTCATTCCTTATATCATTTATCGGTCTTTTGCTAGGATTTTGCGGAATTGCCTCTTCTCCTTCTTTAGGAGCATTTTGCTCATTTATCAGCTGTTGTGCTTCCGCTTTACTAAGATGGTCTACTTGAGCTATATTTTCAGATGTTTGCACTGTTACTATATATTCTAACATATTTTTATTAACTTTATAATCATGTTCTACATTAACAACTCTAGCTGATACTGGCATTATGTATTCTAGCTCTTTTAATGATTTTTCTGATAATTCACGTTTGAGTTTTTCTTTATCTTTTTTTATTTTCACATCCTTGACTTCATTAAATGTGCTTACATTTATTCTTAAAGGGAACGTATAGTTTCCTAGAGATAGCTTATATTCTTTATTGTCTATAGTATAGTCTTTATATTTTATATTTCTTCTTAATGTGTACTTATTACCGTAAAAACTCATTGTATATACTCTTTTTTTCTCTCCAGTTTTTCTTTTTATAGTATCTTCGTAATTTGCACTTTTAGATACTTCATAAAAGGTACTTGCCCATACCTCTGGTACTGATTTTGTATTTGCTCCACTTACTAGTACTTCACCTTTTTGAACAATTTTTCCAACATTTACAATTTGATTTCCACTTCTTGGCATTACCCTTTCTATTATACCATTTTTTTCTGCAATTATATTACAATAATTTGATTGTTCTGTTGACTTTAATGTTTCTGCTTTTTTAGTTACTGTTGCAAATATATTAGTACCCTTTACATTTATAGATACATATGCAGCTTCATCAAATTTCAACATTATATGATCTCTAATTTCTTTTCTGTCTATATTTTTCTTATATACTCCTGGCTTAAGGCCTGCATTATATAGCTCTTTTCTAATTGCCTCTTTTTTTATACCTTCTGGTACTTGAATATATATATCTGTAATAAACTGAGATGTTAACATTAGTAATGTCAAAGATACTAATGCACAAATCCACATACCTTTTAATTTATATATTCGCTTTAAAATAAAAGGTATCCCAGTTTTTTGCTTAACTTTAACCTCAAAATTACTGCCTCTATAGGCTCGTTTAAAGTCCCTCATATCCCTTTTTTCTATATTAAGTTCTATCTTACTATTACTTACTCTTTTAACATTATAAACTCTTATGTTGTTTTTTATAAGATGATTTAAAAATCTTTCAATTCCTATGCCTTCTACAGTTATTATATAGTATCCCCTTATACAACTTATCACTCGTATTTCCTCCTAATCTACGTATTCTACAGTGTATATAATTCCTTTTATACCTATCTCCCCATCAGTAATATATTTTAGTGAAAGTTTGTCCCCAGATATTTTAATTGATTTCACCTTTGTTTTAATTTTTATTAAATCAGTTTCATAAGTTATTATATTCAAATAATTTTCTATACTTATGAATGTATTGCCTATAGTAGTTACTGTAGGTTGATTTACTAGTAGGTCAGTTGATATATCCATCATATGTATACCCCCTTAATATATTTTATGTTAATAATGTACTTAAATTACATTTTTATATTGTTCATTTTTAAATAATTAATATATTTTATAATACTCTTTTATTTATATATGTGTGTAAACTTATAATCATATTTAGAATAAAATATCTACATACAACTATATTTTTTAAGAAAGGAGATTATATGAAAAATACCTTTATAAATTTAGTTCAAAAATGTATATGTTTAGATTTCCTAATTAATACATTAATTAACTCTAATTCCTATGAAGATTTAAGTTTTTTATCTTCCATCAAAAATGAAAACTTAAGAAATATTAAGTTCATTTGCTATCTTTATAACTATACATTTAAAGAAGATTTAGTACTTGAGGATGTTGATTCTATTGAAATCAATAAAAAATACGAAAACGATTTTAATTATTTACTTCAGCTTAATTTAAATATTTTATCTAATTTAGAGAACCTAAAAAAATACAAATTTGATGTTTGTTATTTAAAACTTTTACAAGCGTTAATTTATAGTTATTTTAACTTTGTATCTTCCATTCAGTACTTTTGTGCTATGGTCCCAGATAAAAAAACAAATTATAATAAAGTTATTGGCATAAAAAATTCTTCTAAAAATAAAACTCGTTTTTTCAACTTACCTGACACTAATATTTCAAAAAGTATTTCTACAGAAGAATCGATAGACTATATACGTAAAATTTCTATAAATGCAATTGACTTTTTTTTTAATTATTCTTTAGTTGATAATAAAATTATAGATGAATATTACGAAGTTTTTTTTGAAAACAATTTTGAAAATAAATTTTATCAATATTTTTTCAAAACAAATGATAAAATTTTTAAAATAAGAGTTTTATATAAAAGTGGAGAAATATTTTATTTATACCAAAGTCATCAAGATGATATAAAAATTAATCCGCCTTTAAGTAAAGAGGAATCAAAAACATTTATTGAGAATTATTTACAAGAAAAGTTCATTGATGAATTTGAAAACCTATTATATGATAAAAACTATTTAAACACTTACACTTACGATAATTCAATTGAAGGTTATAAATTCAAATATAATTATAAAGAAAACTCCGGAAAAATAAATTTTAATAAAGCATTTTATATAACTATCAATCCGGCAGCTTTAGTTATTGAAGAAATTTCTTTATTTTAAAATGATAATTTTATTCAATATAAAAATACCGAGAAATAGGCCTCAGTATTTTTATATTGAATATTTAAATTTAATAATATTATCTATTTATCATCCATATGAAATAGTTTAACGCCAATGCATATAAAAGCCAGATTATGTATGGTATATTCAAATAAGCTGCTTTTTTATCTAATTTAGCAAATTTTATAATCAATATTATTACTACTATTAATAATATTGCTAATGTCACTAAAGCTGTGAATCTTAAATCCAAACCAAAAAATAAAATACTCCATATGAAATTTATACCTAACTGTAGCCAATAGTAAAACATAGCATCTTTGATTTTTGGAGATTCATACCCTTTTTTCATAATTATGTATGCTGATATTCCCATCAATACATAAAGTATTGTCCAAACTATAGGAAATATAAAGCTTGGTGGTGCAAATGAAGGCTTTATCAATTGTGAATAGTATTCAGACATGCTTCCCCCCACAAGTAGTGAAGCTATAAAGCTACTAGCATATCCTACAACTAATGGTATCAGTACACTTATAAAGAATTTTTTAATTTCTTTTAACGATATAATCAAATATTTCCCCCTCTTTCTCCTTTTGTATTCTTTAATTAATAAATATGTACAAGATTATTTTATTATGACAAGTTTTTGAACGCAAAAAACCTAGAGATTTCTCTCTAGGTTTTTAATCTATTGTAAGTTATTTTTTACTAACTCATTTATAAGTTTTCCATCAGCTCTGCCTTTTACTTTAGGCTTTATAGCTGACATAATTTTTCCCATATCTTTCATAGAAGTTGCTCCTATTTCTGATATAGTAGATTTTACAATTTCGTTTAGCTCTTCTTCGCTTAACTGTTGAGGTAGGTACTCTTTTAAAACTTCGATTTCAGCTTCTGTTTCACTCACTAAGTCTTCTCTATTAGCTTTAGCAAATTCACTTAACGCATCTCTACGTTGTTTCATTTGCTTAGATATTATATCAATAATACCATCTTCTTCAAGTTCAACTCTATTGTCAACCTCGTATTGCTTTATAGATGCTCTTATCAAAGTTACTACAGACTTTCTAACTGTATCTTTGTTCTTCATTGAAGATTTTAAATCTTCTTGTAACTTTTGTTTAAGGGACATTTCCCTTCACCTCTTTACTCTTTTTTACTATTTCTTAGCGTTTTTTCTTCTTGCTGCTTCTGCCTTTTTCTTACGTCTAACGCTTGGCTTATCATAGTGCTCTCTTTTTCTAACTTCAGACATGATGCCAGACATTGCACATGAACGCTTAAATCTTCTTAAAGCGCTGTCTAATGTTTCATTTTCTCTTACTCTTACTTCTGACATTTCTTTTTCCCTCCCTCCGATAGCGCGAATTATGCTGGGACTGTAACTACGATTATATCTGCATAAATGCATTACAACCTCACACTTTGTTTATTATAAACTAATCTTAAACTTTTTTCAAGTATTTTGTTAAATAAGAAAGTTATTTTTTGAATTAAAACTATTTTCCATCATTTTCATAAACAGGTAATTTCTTTCCACCTAAAACATGATAATGAATGTGTTTAACCTCTTGGCCACCATCTTCACCGCAGTTATTTACGATTCTAAAACCCGTTTTATCAAAACCTTTCTCATTAGATATTTTACTAATTACAGTGTGAATATGTGCAACAATTCCCATATCTTTTTCATCTATATCTATTATACTATCATAGTGTTTTTTAGGTATAACTAATATATGATATGGCGCTAGCGGATTTATATCATTAAACGCTAATACTTTATCATCTTCATAAACTTTACTACATGGAATTTCTCCATCTATTATTTTACAAAATAAACAACTCATATTTAACACCCCCTATCCTATACAAAAGTTTATTTCTAGATACTATACTAAAATACCTTCTACATATTCATTTTTTACATCAGTTATTTTAACTTTTAGTATCTCACCTTGAATATCTTTGTCGCTATTTACTACAACTCTTATATAATTAGGTGTTAAACCTTCGTATTTATTGTCTACTATATTTTGTTCAAATAAAACATCTAGCTCTTCACCTATAAATTTAGTTGCAAATTTATTAAAGTTTTCTTTACTTAAATTTAAAAGTTTATCACTTCTTAATTGTTTCATTTGAGGATCTATTTGATTTTCCATAGTAGCTGCTGGAGTACCTTTTCTTGGTGAATACTTAAATATATGCATTTGAGAAAGCTCAATATCTTTTAGGAATTCATAAGTTTTATTGAATTCATCATTAGTTTCCCCTGGAAACCCTACTATTACATCAGTAGTTATTGCTACATTAGGTATATTTTCTCTTAAGCAATCTACTATTTCCTTATATTCTTTTGTAGTATATCTTCTATTCATTTTGCTTAAAGTCTCATCACATCCACTTTGTAGAGATAGATGGTAATGTGGAGATACTTTTTCCATTTTACAAACTTCACTTACAAATTCATCAGTAAATAAAATAGGCTCAACAGAGCTTAATCTAATTCTTTTAACGCCTTCTATTTTATTTATTTCTTTTATTACATTTAGTAAAGTAATTTGTTCATCGTTTAAGTCTTTTCCATAAGATGCAACGTGTATTCCTGTTAATACAAATTCCTTATATCCATTAGAAACTAATTTATTAACTTCTTCTAGTATAGAGTCCATACTTCTACTTCTTACCTTGCCACCTCTTGCGAAAGGTATTATGCAGTAAGAACAGAATCTATCACATCCATCTTGTATTTTCATAAACGCTCTTGTTCTTCCATTAGCTTGGCTAATTTCTATTTCTTCAAAAGCTCTTACTTTCATTATGTCATCGACTGTACTAACTTTATTGCTTGAATCTATTTTTTTTATTTCTTCTACTATAGTTCTTCTTTCATTTGTTCCCATTACTAAATTTACTTCTTCTATTTCAAGTATTTCTTCTGGAGATACTTGAGAATAACATCCAACAACAGCTATTATAGCATCTGGATTTTTCTTTTTCATTCTTCTTATATATTGACGAGATTTTCTATCACTCATATGTGTTACAGTACACGTGTTTATAACATAAACATCTGCAAATTCTTCACTATCAACTTGAGTGTATCCTTCTTTTTCAAACATCTCAATCATAGCTTCTGTTTCATATTGATTTACTTTACATCCTAATGTGTAAAAAGCTACCTTTTTCATATTATTCTTGTCCTCCTAAGTCGCTTAATTCGTATAAAACTATAGATGAAGCGACAACTGATGCTGTCTCTGTTCTTAATATTCTAGGTCCTAAAGATACTGATTGCCCACCTATTTCTTCTATTGCTTGTATTTCACTTTCATCAAATCCGCCTTCAGGTCCAACAAAAATACCTACATTATTTACACTTATACCTTTTATAGCTTGTTTAATCGATTTTGTTCTTTCATTTTCATATGGAGCTATGTTAAAGTCATTAAGTTTCATATCATCTAAAGCTTCTTTGAAACTTAAAACTCCTCTTAACTTAGGAATTTGACCTCTTTTACTTTGTTTTGCAGCCTCATATATTATTCTTTCCCAACGCTCAATTTTTTTATCTTCTTTTTTGTCTTCAACTTTAGCTACACTTCTTTTACTTTGAACTAATACTATTTCATCCACACCAACTTCAGTAAGTTTTTGAAGTATTATTTCCATCTTTGGCCCTTTTGGAAGACCTTGATATAATTTAATTTTTAAATAAGATTCTCTTTTTACATCTACTTTTTGTAATATATCTAAGCTTACTATGCTTTTGTCTATATCAGTTATCTCACATATATATTCATTGTTGTTATTATCACATATTTCTAATTCTTCACCAATTTTACATCTCAATACCTTAGATATGTGCTTAACATCTTCACCTTCTATAATACATGTGTTGTTTTCTATATTAATGTTTTTCTTTTCTACAAAAAATCTATCCATTTTTTCACCTACTTAAGTTTAGATACTATAGCGTTCCATTCGCCTAGACTTTCAACTTTTACTATTTCAAATCCATTTTCTATTAAACTAGCTTTAACTTCTTCTACTTTAGCATGTATTATACCCGAAGATATAAATACTGCATCATCTTTCATGAAGTTATGAACATCTTTTGCTAATATTTTTATTATATCTGCTATTATATTTGCAACTACTATATCTGCTTTGTCACTAACAACATCCATTAAATTTCCATGTTTAGCTACTACATTTGATTCTACGTTGTTTAATTCTATATTTTCTTTAGATACTCTTACAGCTACTTCATCTAAATCAACAGCTAGTACTTCATTTGCTCCAAGTTTTGCAGCAGCTATTGCAAGTATTCCGCTTCCACAACCTATGTCAAACACCTTAGAATCTTGTTTAACGTAGTTTTCAAGTTCTCTTATACACATAGTAGTAGTCTCATGAGTTCCTGTTCCAAAAGCCATTCCTGGATCTAGTTCTATGATTAAATCTCCATCTTTAGCTTCATATTCTTCCCATGTTGGTTTTACTACTACTTTTTGACCTAATTTAGCTGGCTTATAGTAATTTTTCCATTCATTAGCCCAATCTTGCTCGTCTACTTGAGATAATTCTACTATTGCTTCTCCTATATCTATCCCAAATTCTTTTAATCCTTGTATTTTTTCTTTTATTATATTTATATCTTTGCTAACATCTCTTTCTTCTGTTATGTAAGTTTTTATTATAACTCCGTCATATCCACTATTGAATATTTCTTCTTCAACAAAATCCCAATCATAATCATTTTTCTTTTGAAATTTGAAGTCCTTAGGATCTTCTATACTTACTCCACCTACATTTTGTTCATACAATATATTAGTTATAGCTTCAACTGCTTCTGTTGAAGTTTTTATAGTTATTTCAGACCATTTCATATGTTAAGCACCGTCCTCATGTTTATTTTTCTTATTTTTCATAAGATTTATTATATCATAATTATTCTCATTAATACCATTGTTTAATCTATTTTACAATAGTTTATACGCTACAATTTCATTATTACGTAAACCTAAAAAGTATATGAATTTATTTTTTCATAACAATTAGTTTATATATTGTAAATATTGGGTATAATGGATATTGGGTATACACTATGTATAAAAATATATTTTAATTAAAAGGAGATATAAAATGGCTGGAGATAAAATAATTTGTCACTGTAAACAAGTAAGTTACTTAGATATAAGAAAAGCAATGGTAGCTGGGGCTCGTAGCTTAGATGAAATAAAAGAACAAACTGGTGCTGGTACTGGATGCGGTAGATGTGTTGGTGAAATAGAAAAAATATTATCTTCTGTTTGTGGATGTAAGAATGTTTCACTTGAGGATGTTGTTAATGCTGTTAAAAATGGTGCTGATACAACTGATAAGGTTACAGAAGTTACAGGTGCTGGATCTGGTTGTGGTAGATGTAAAGCTCTTGTTCAAAATGTAATAGACTTAAAAAAATAATTCTAAAATCTACATAAATAAAAAAGTGTTGGTATATTAAAATTAATTCTATATATCAACACTTTTTTAATTAGCTTTATTTTTTAATACACGTTTATAAGCTGATACATTTAATGTATCAGCTTATAAAAATTTATTTACTCAGTGGATTAATGTGGATTAACCTTACATAATTATTCAACATGGGTTAGCAAAACTCCTACAAACTTTAATTATTTTTTGAATTTTCTTTCTCCTTCTAAATCCGTTCCATTTTTAAACATAAAAAAAGAATATTATTTCTTATACACTGGCAATAGACTTTATTCTTTTACGAATTCCATTAATTCCCCGGGAAATTCGCCTAGCGCTAATATAATTCTATAAAATTTTACAATATTTTATTTATCAGCTTTCTTATCTTAAAAATGCTGCACCTATTATACCTGCATCAGCGCCTAAAGTAGCACAAACTATATTTGCAAACTCTTCTTTTTTGTATAAAATATAATCCCTTATTAAGTCTTCTAGCCCATCAAGTATTATATCACTAGCCCTAGATACTCCACCACCTATCGATATTACATCTGGATCTAGAATATTTATCATGCTAGCCATAGCCTTTGCTAGATAAGATTTAAATCTATTTATAGTTAATACTGCAACCTCATCATTTTTTCTAAAAGCATCAAATATAATTTTAGCATTTATTTGTTCTATATTCCCTTTTACCATACCTAGCATAATACTTTCATTTCCTTCATTTATTAGCTTTTGTGCATGCTTTATAATCGCAGTTGCCGAACAAAACGATTCTAAACACCCATTATTTCCACAGTTACAATCAAAATAATTTTCTCCTATAATCGTATGACCTATTTCAGACCCCATTCCATGAGATCCTGTAATAGCTTCTCCATTTATTATTATTCCTCCACCTACTCCAGTTCCTAGAGTATATATAACAGAAATATCCTTATTTTTCATACTTCCAAATTTAGATTCTGCAACCGCTGCAACTGTTGCATCATTTTCTGCATAGACTTTAATTTCTTTAAATCGATTGTTCAGCGCTCTCATAAAATCAACTTCATGCCATCCTAAATTTACACAAGTTACTAAACCTTTTTTATTTATAAAACTTGGAACACCAAATCCTATAGATTCTATATTTTTAATCTCCAAATTATTTTCTTTTAATAAATCTCTAACTAAATTATTTATATCATCCATTACACTTTCAAATCCACTATCTACATTTGTAAAGCATTCTTTTCTAAATAGTATTTTTCCATCTTTATTCACAACACCAGCTTGAACACCAGTCCCACCAATATCTACTCCTATAGAATACATAATTAATCTCCTTTAAATTATTTATAATTATTTTAATTTTAATTTCTTTTATAAGCATTTCTTTCACTTATATATTATCTCATGGCTTTTAATAGTAAAAGTACAAATATCTAAGTTTATAATAAAATTTTTCATATACAAGGAAAACATTATCTTTATTATATTAAACTAATGCTTTATACTAAAGTTATTACATTAATATAAATAAACATAATAAACTAAAGGGGGGATTTGTTATGAACAATCTTGAATCATTAAAACTGTTTCAAGATTTACAATTAGTTTCAACAAAATACACTACTTTAAAGCTTAAAGACACTGAGAAGGAGCTACAAGACAATAAAAAACTAAACTCATTATTAGAATTTTATAAATCTAACATAGATCAGATAAAAGAAAAATCTAACTTTGTTTCAAAACAAACTAGAGATGAGCTTATAAATGCAAGTTCTAAAGATATTTATAAAGTTCTTATTGACCTTAATGACTTCGCTTATGATAAATATTTATTTATTAAACACAACGCTATAGATATAGAATCTACTACTATAAAGGCCGTTATGCTTTCTACAGTTGATGAATTAATTCTTATAAATAAGTCTATAAAAAATAAAGAATACTTAGAGGATGAAAATACATACTTCTATATTTATGAAAAAATAGTTGTAAATTCTTTTATGACTTTCTTAGCTTTAAAAGATATGGATATTGAAAATGAAAAAAGAAACAGCTTGTCTCAAGCTATACTTAGTCAAATAAAAACATTGTCTATTATATCAATGTAAATAAATCAAGATACTAAAAAAATACCCCAGATAAGTAAAACCTTCATCTTAGGGTATTTTTGTTAGGTATATTGCAAAATGACAAAGTCTATTCCTATTCACTTAATAAATTAATTTTTTATAATTCATATTTTAAAGAATAGCTTCTGATAATGCTCTCTGAGTACATTTATTTATTTTAAACGATTTATCTACAATTAAAATAATTAATAATTCTGAAACTGCCATACTAATCCATATTCCATTTATTCCAAATACTTTATATAATACTATTAATACTATAGGTAAAATCAATATAGATCTCATTGCACATATTATATTTGAATATTTGGGTATTTCTATAGCTTGATAATACATTGTTGTTGTTAAATTTTTTCCTATAAATAAATAAGCAAGATTATTTATATTTACTGCAACATAAGATATTTCTATAAGATTTTTGTCATTTGTAAATACAGATATTATCTCTTTACCAAATATTAAACATGTTATAGCAAAAAATATTCCTATTATAAGTGATGTTTTATTAGAAAGCTTATAAAGCTCTAACATATTTTCACTATTTTTTGCTCCATAGTTATAACTTATTAGTGGTTGAGCTCCTAACGTAACTCCTAGAAGAATCATATATATGTTACTAGTTATATAATTTATTATTGCATAAGTAGATATTCCAGTTTCACCTACTGTATTTACTAAAACTAAATTATGAACAAATATTATAACTGAAAATGCTGCTTCTGCGAAAAATGATGGTACACCGATTTTTAAAACTTCTTTTACACTGTCTAGTTCTAGCTTTTGCTTTCCAAAACTCAACTTTCCTTTTTTCATCATAAAATGAGGTAGCACTATTAAAAGCGTTACTATTTGACCTAAACCTGTTGCTATTGCTGCACTTTTTATTCCTAGTCCCAATTGAAATATAAATATATAATTTAAAATTATATTACTCATCGTTCCACATATTGTAGCTATCATAGCAAGCTTTGGCTTATTATCATTTCTAAGAAAACTATTAAATGCAATTCCTAGTAAATTTGGTAAACAAAATATTGCATAATATGTTAAATATTCGGCTGCTAATGCTTGTAAGCCTTGCGTTGCTCCCATTATTTTAACTATTGAATTTGCAAATATAATACAAAATACACTTAAACTAAGACTCATAATAATTAAGATATAAGTGACCTGTCTAAATACACTTACACTTTTTTCATCTTCATTTGCTCCAAAATATTTTGATATTAGTGCTCCTCCACCTACTGCTATCATAGTTGAAAGTCCAAAAAATACTATTGTAATTGGCATAACAATATTTACAGCACCTAATGCTTGATCACCTATTCCATTTCCTAAAAATATACCATCTATTATTGTATTTAGTGATGCTATACACATAGCTAGAGCTGACGGTATAGCATAACCTACAAATTGTTTAACCATTTACTACTCCTCCTTATATGTTATGTTACAATATTAAACCCTCCAGCAAGGGGAGGGTCAATGTTTTTTTATTCATTTTTAAGTATTTCTATTTTAATCAAACTTTTGTCTTGTGACTTATCATCTATTTTAACCATTATCCAAGTCTCATGAAAATCACCTATTACATCAATATTATTTTTTTGTATATACTCTAATATTTTTTTATAGTATTTGATACTATTCTTTGAATTATCTTCAAATATTAGGGTTACATATTCACCTGATGGCAAAACATTAATATTAAGTTTATCTTCACAAAAAACTTTAAATTCCTTATATATTATTTTGTTATGCTTTGTCAGAGTTTCATAAGAAACAGTTAATCCCAAATCCGAATAAATTTCATTTGGATTTTTCTCTATTTCTAATATTACAGGTCTTATATTTAAGTCTAGCTCCTCTATGTTCTTTGATATTACTTCATATTTCATATATTGTCTTTTATCATTATATTTTATAAAAACTTCATCAATCCCATCTTCAATATTTTGAGATATATTTTTTTGTAGATTATCTAAATATTTTTTTACTGCGCTTAATTCATCTATCTTTTCTTCTAGCTTTTTTGACTGATTTTTAATATTTTCTAATATAAATTGCATTGAAGTTTTTGAACTTAAAATATCTTTTATAACATCTAAAGACATACCTGTAATTTTAAAGTATTTTATTAAGTCTATTTTTATAAATTGCTCCACAGAGTAATATCTATAATTATTATCTTTATTTATATGTGCTGGCTTCAACAATTCTATTTCATCATAATATCTAAGCGTTTTTATAGAAATATTAAAAAGTTTTGATATTTCACCAATTGTAAAATATGTACTCATAATTATTCTCCTTTATAACTTTATAATGACTTATAAGTATATCACATTACTCAATAGCTACCAATTTTTTAATTTATGTTTATTTTAAATAAAAAAACCCTAGGAAAAAATCCTAGAGCTTTTTTTTACTTTTTTTTAAACATATTTTCTATCTTTTGGCCAAAAGTTCTTTTCTTTTCATGAACTTCTTCTCCACATTCTTGAGCAAATTGTTTTAATAAATCCTTTTGCTTTTCGTTTAATTTCTTAGGAGTATCAACTACAACTTTAATATACTGATCTCCTCTAGTATTACCTCTAAGTCTTGGTATACCTTTTTCTCTTAATCTAAATACAGTTCCTGTTTGAGTTCCTTCTGGTACACTGTACTTAACTTTTCCATCTAAAGTTGGAACCTCTATTTCGTCTCCTAGTGTAGCCTGAACAAATGTTATTGGCATGTCAAAGTATATATCATTTCCTTCTCTTGTGAATAATGGATGAGATTTAACATTAACTACTATATATAAGTCTCCTCTTGGTCCACCTTTACTTCCTACTTCACCTTGATTAGATAATTTTATCATTTGACCATCATCTATACCAGCTGGTATATCAACTTCAATAGTCTTAACTTTTCTAGTGCTTCCTTGACCATGGCATTTGCTACATGGTGATTCTACAACTTCACCTTCTCCATTACATGCACTACAAGGTCTTGAACTTGCTATGTTTCCAAATGGAGTTCTTTGAACAGTTCTAACTTCACCTGCACCATTACATGTTGGACAAGCTTTTTTACTTGTTCCTGGCTTTGCACCAGATCCATTACATTCACTACATTCTTCGCTTCTAGTTAATTTTATAGATGCTTTTTTACCAAATGCAGCTTCTTCAAAAGTTATATCTATATCTTGTCTTATGTCTGCTCCACGCTCGGGACCTCTTCTTCTATTTCTTTGGCCACCAAATCCGCCTCCGAATATATCTCCAAACATATCTCCAAATATATCTTCAAATCCTCCGAATCCACCTTGACCACCAAATCCACCTTGGCCTCCGAATCCGCCTTGACCATTCATTCCTGCATGGCCAAATTGATCGTAAGTTTGTCTTTTAGTATCATCTGATAAGACTTCATATGCTTCACTTAATTCTTTGAATTTTTCTTCTGCTTCTTTATTGTCAGGATTTCTGTCTGGATGATATTGCATTGCTAATTTTCTATAAGCTTTTTTTAGTGCTTGAGCATCTGCATTTTTGTCAACACCCAGCACATCATAATAGTCTCTTTTAGTACTCAAATTGTGCCACCGCCTTTATATTACAAAACAATAGCTTGTAGAATATCATACTACAAGCTATTATCATTATTTTAAGCATATGATCTTCATTTTTACAATGGTTTTATGCTTATGAAAAGATATTCTTTTCTTTTACTCTATATTAATTATATACAAATATGTCTATTTGTGTAACTTATTTTTCTTCGTTTACTTCTGTAAAGTCAGCATCAACTACATTATCATCTTTTGGAGCTTCTTGTTCTGCACCACCATTAGCTTGTGCATCAGCTTGAGCTTGTTGATACATTTGCTCAGATA
Source organism: Peptostreptococcaceae bacterium VA2 (assembly GCA_000686145.1). GTDB lineage: Bacteria > Bacillota > Clostridia > Peptostreptococcales > Peptostreptococcaceae > Romboutsia_D. The sequence goes on from JMMB01000007.1 coordinate 2,605,968, forward strand.
CCTTATGGAATTTGTTCATTACTTCATCTATAGCAGTTTTTATTTCTTCAGCAGTTGCTTCTTCTTTTTCTTTAACAGCCTTTAACTCAACTATTGCAGCTTCTATAGCGCTTTTATCTTCAGCGTTTACTTTATCTCCAAGATCAGCTAAAGTTTTTTCTGTTTGGTATATAGTAGAATCAGCTTGGTTTAAAGCTTCTATTTTATCTTTCTTTTGCTTATCAGCTTCAGCATTCATTTCAGCTTCTTTTACTTTCTTTTCTATTTCATCTTCACTTAAATTAGTTCCTGAAGTTATAGTTACCTTTTGCTCTTTTCCTGTTCCTAAATCTTTAGCAGTAACATGAACTATACCATTAGCATCTATATCAAAAGTAACTTCTACTTGAGGTATTCCTCTTGGTGCTGGTGGTATATCTGTTAATTGGAATCTACCTAAAGTAGAGTTGTCATAAGACATACTTCTCTCACCTTGTAATACATGTATATCAACAGCAGTTTGGTTATCAGCAGCAGTTGAGAATACTTGTGACTTTTTAGTTGGTATTGTTGTATTTCTTTCTATTATTTTAGTCATTACGTTACCCATAGTTTCTATTCCTAATGATAACGGAGTAACATCTAAAAGTAATAAGTCATTAACTTCTCCAGTTAATACACCAGCTTGTATAGCAGCTCCTGCTGCAACACATTCGTCTGGGTTTATACCTTTGTGGGCTTCTTTTCCTATGAATTTCTTAACTGCTTCTTGAACAGCTGGTATTCTAGTTGATCCTCCAACTAATAATACATCATCTATGTCAGAAGTAGAAAGTCCTGCATCTTGTAATGCTCTTCTTGTTGGTTCCATAGTTTTTTCTACTAAGTTAGCTGTTAATTCATCAAACTTGGCTCTAGTTAAATCTATATTTAAATGTTTTGGTCCTTCCATAGTAGCTGTTATGAATGGTAAGTTTATATTTGTAGACATTGTAGAAGATAATTCCTTCTTAGCCTTTTCACCAGCTTCTTTTAATCTTTGAAGAGCCATGTTATCATTTCTTAAGTCTACACCTTCAGTTTTTTTAAATTCTTCAGCTAAATAATCTATTACTATTTGGTCAAAGTCATCTCCACCTAATCTGTTGTTACCAGCAGTAGCTAAAACTTCAAATGTTCCATCTCCTATTTCAAGTACAGAAACGTCAAATGTACCTCCACCTAAGTCAAATACTAATATTTTCTTTTCTTGATCTAATTTATCCATACCGTAAGCAAGAGCTGCTGCAGTTGGCTCATTTATTATTCTCTTAACATCTAATCCTGCTATTCTACCTGCATCTTTAGTTGCTTGTCTTTGAGCATCTGTAAAGTATGCTGGAACTGTTATTACAGCTTCAGTTACGCTTTGACCTAAGTAGCTCTCTGCATCTGCTTTTAATTTTTGTAAAGTTATAGCAGATATCTCTTGAGGAGTATATCCTTTACCATCTATGTCAACTTTGTAATCTGTTCCCATATGAGTTTTTATAGATGTTATTGTTTTATCAGCATTAGTAACTGCTTGTCTTTTTGCTGGTTCTCCTACTATTCTTTCACCATCTTTAGTAAATGCTACTACTGATGGAGTAGTTCTCATACCTTCTGCATTTGTTATTATTTGTGCTTCTCCACCTTCTAAAACTGCTACACATGAGTTAGTTGTTCCTAAATCTATTCCTATTATTTTTCCCATGACTAATTCCTCCTAAATTGATTTATTATATTAATCTTTTATTTTAATTTTTAATATTAACTTGTTTAACAAGAAACCTTAACCATACTAGGTCTTAGTACTTTAGTTCCTAATTTATAACCTTTTTGAAGTATCATAACTACCTTATTAGCATCTACACCTTCTAAAGGTTCTTGCATTACAGCTAAATGTAGATTTGGATCAAAATCATTATCTAAAGCTTCTATTTCTTCTACTCCAAATTTGTTTAAAGTACTTTGAAGTTGCTTGTATACCATGTCTATTCCTTGATATACGCTATCTTCTTTGTTTTCAAAAACTTGTAGAGCTCTTTCCATGTTATCTATAACTGGTATTAACTCACTTAATATTTTTTCATTTGCAAATACTCCCATAGTTTCTTTCTCTTGTTGAGTTCTTCTTCTATAGTTTGAATATTCAGCTTGAAGTCTTTGATATTGATCATTAAGTGTATCAATTTCCTCTTGTAATTTTTTTTCTTGTAATTTATCATTTATGTCAGAAACATTATCTTCTGTAGTTTCTTCATTTATATCTTCAGATAATATCTCTCTATCCTCTAATGTATCTACTTCTTCTATTATCTCTTCTTGGTCTATGTTTTTTTCTTGCAAGACATTACACCCCTCAATTTATTTTTTATTAAATAGTAAGCTCATATAATTAACTATTGCATAGATCCTAGAATAATCCATCCTAGTTGGACCTATAAAACTTATACGACCTACTAAATCTTTGTCAATATTGTATGTAGCTGTAACTATACCGCAGTCCTTGGCCAGCTCATAATCATTATCACTACCAATAATTATATTTATATTATCCTTTTGAATACCCTTTGATTTCATCATACTAGCTATAACTTCTTTTTTTTCTAACATATTTAAGAAAGACTTAGCTTTTATTACATCATTGAATTCTGGATAACTAAATATGTTAGTAGCTCCGTTTAAAGAAACTGAAAAGTCTTCTTCTGATATATCAAAATTCAACGCACTTACAAGTTCATCTATAAGCGCTGAGTATTCACTTATTTCATATTTTATAAACGCTATTAATCTTTCATCTAAGTCTGTGATACTTTTTCCTGCAAGCTTTTTAGTAAGATTATCAGAAATTAAATTCAACTTAGACTGATCTAAATAAACATTAGTTGTAAGATTAGCCTTTTTTATATCACCTTTATGTGTTACAACTATTAGTAATATTTGATTATCATTCATCTCTACTAATTGTATATGTTTGATTACACTTTGATTTACTAAATTCTTAGTTTCAGCTACTGTAGTATAATTCGTAAGCTTAGATAATAACTTAGAAGTTTCATTCATTAAATCTTTTATGTGACTAACATTATTTTGCACACATTGCTGTATTAATATTTTTTCTTCTTCTCTTAATTCGCCTTGGCTCATTAATGAATCTACATAAAGCTTATAACCTTTTTCAGATGGAACTCTACCAGCGGAAGTATGTGGCTGAATAAGATAACCAAGTTCTTCAAGGTCAGCCATTTCATTTCTTATCGTAGCAGCACTAACACCTAAGTCATGCTTTTTAGAGATTGTCCTTGACCCTACAGCCTCTGCTGTTTCTATATAGTCTTTAACTATAGCGTTTAAGATACTTAGTTTTCTTTCGTTCAATTCCATACTTTTACTCCTTACTGTTAGCACTCACTATATTCGAGTGCTAAAAAGATCATATATATTATATATCATTATATTTTATATTTGTCAATACTTTTGAGTTAATTCATAAATTTTATAAAAATACTATTTGATATTTCTCTTCCTCTTTGAGTAAGGCTAAACCCAGTTATAGTTTGATTTATAAGCTTACCATCTTCTATTTCTTTTATTATTTTACAATATTTTTTTTTAAAGTCTATATTAAATTGTTTTTTGAAATCTTCAAATTTTATTCCTTCATTCATTCTAAGTCCCATAAATATTTTTTCCTGAATTTTATCTTCTACACTTAAATTCTCTATATTTTCTATTGGCTTTTCATTTTCATTTATTTTTTCATGGTAATCTTGTAAGTCCTCTACATTATTATATCTATAGTCTTTTAAATATCCAGAAGCCCCTGCTCCTATACCAATATAATGATCACACTTCCAATATAATATGTTATGCTGACACTCTAGTCCAGATTTAGCATAATTTGATATTTCATATTGATTATACCCATTTTCTTTTAAATAATTTATCGTATAGTTATACATCTGCATATCTGTATTTTCGTCTATCATTTTAAATTCATTATTTTCATACATCTCATATAGCTTTGTTCCTTCTTCTAATATAAGTGAGTATGCTGATATATGTGATGGATTTAAGGCTACAATTTTTTGCAAACTTTCCTTCCATTCTTCAAATTTTTGATTAGGAAGTGCATACATTAAATCTACATTAATATTTTCAAATCCTAATTCTATAGCATCTTTATAGTTTTTTTCAAATTCATTATAAGTATGTATTCTTCCTATAGAATTCAAATGATAATCTTGTACAGCTTGTAAGCCTATGCTTATTCGATTTATTCCTATGTCCTTCATAGCTATAAGTTTTTCTTTATTTAATGTACCAGGATTACACTCTATGCTTATTTCTGCATTTTTTTTTATTTTAAAGTTATCTTTTATTTGTTTGAATATAAATTTTATTTCTTCACCAGTAAGTATGCTTGGAGTTCCTCCACCTAAAAATATACTAGTAATTTCTTCTTTTTGAATATCTTCTCTGTATAAATTTATTTCTTTTTTTAAATCTTTTAGGTATCTCTCTTTACTTTTTTTATCTATTTTATATGAATTAAAGTCGCAGTAGTTACATTTACTCACACAAAATGGAATATGTACATATAATCCTAACATTTAATTTCCTCTTTTCACACTTTGTTTTTATTTTATATATTAGATTATACTAAATCATATTAATAAATCATAATTTTTCTATATATCCATTTTATTTATATAAATATAATTTCATATACGCTATAAAAAATCTCTATTCTTATTAAACAGAGATTTTTAAATCATATATAAAAAATTAATATCTATTTTTTGCTCATGTGCGAATATACTGGTATGCCTATTAAAGTTATTAATATTCCTCCAAGAGCTATCATCGTAGCTGTTATTAACTGGTTTATTATAACAAATAAACCTCCAACTATAGCTATTAATGGTATTATCGGATACATTGGCACTTTATATGGTCTAAGTAAATTAGGTCTTTCTTTTCTAAGTTTCATTACACCTATAAATGTAAAAACATAAAATACCCATACTGTAAATACTGTTAAGTCTGTTAATAAATTAAATTGACCTGATAATGCATATAAAGATGCTAGTATTGCGACTAACCATATTGCATTAGCTGGAACACCACCTTTGTTTAATTTAGAAAACACTTTGCTTCCTGGGAGCATTCCTTGTTTTGCCAAAGTATATGGAACTCTTGGACCTGTAAGTAAATATCCATTTAAAGCTCCAAATACCGATATAAGTATACCTACAGTTATTATTTTACCTCCTATAGATCCAAATATTTTTGTAGCTACAAGCGCCGCTGGAGCTGTTGCATTTGCTAATTCCGAAGCAGGTGCAACCCACAAGTATGCTAGGTTTATCGCAATGTATACTGCCATAGCTACAGATAGCCCTCCAACTATAGCTCGAGGTAAATCTCTACCTGGATTTTTCATTTCTCCCGCTATAGTTCCTACATTTATCCAACCATCATATGCAAATAATGTAGCTATTAAGACTTGCCCTAATGCTCCACTTACTGTAACTCCATTACCTACAATAGGTTCAAGTATAGGATTTCCATTGCCTTTTATAAATCCAAATATCATTATAAGGATTAACGGAATTAATTTACCTATAGTTGCTATAGTTTGTATTGCACCTCCTAGAGATGAACCCATAGTATTTAACAAAGCTATAAATAATATAGCTAATATAGCTATTGGTAGTAAAACCATCATATTATCAGAGTTATAACCTAACAACTCCGCTACTTGCTTTGCAAATATTACAGCTAGTGCAGCAGCTGTCCCTGGAAAAAATAATACTGTTTGCATCCATCCAGTTAAAAATCCAAGCTTCTTTCCATATATTTCTTCGATATAAACCATCATTCCACCAGTTCTTGGTATAGCTGCTGAAATTTCTGCTGCTGTAAGCCCTGCTGTTATAGTTATAATTCCACCTAAAATCCATGCTATAATCCCAAGCCCTGGCGCTCCATTAGTTGCAGTATATATAGCTTGCGGTTTAAAAAATACTCCTGAACCTATAACCATACCTAATACGGTTGAAAAAGCTGCTGAAAACCCTAGTGTTTTTTTTAGTTGTTCACCCATGTCTTTCCTCCTTATTATTGCATGAGTACATAAAAAAATATATATACGTACTTTTATGAATTTAGTATTCCCAAGTTTAAATCAATTATTAAATTTTAGTATTATATATAGTTAAGTCCATTTTTAGAATATTTAACTACATAGTTGACTTTAAATTAAAACAATAGTTATAAAGTATTTGCACATAAAAAAAAGTCAAAGGCCTAAACCTTTGACTTTTTTATTTATTATTAAAGTTAATTATTCATCTAATTTTAATACTGACATGAATGCTTTTTGAGGAACTTCAACAGATCCTACTTGTCTCATACGTTTTTTACCTTCTTTTTGTTTTTCAAGAAGTTTCTTCTTACGAGATATATCTCCTCCGTAACACTTAGCAAGAACGTCTTTTCTAAGTGCACTTATAGTTTCTCTTGCTACTACTTTGTTTCCAACCGCTGCTTGTATCGGTACAGGGAATTGGTGTCTTGGTATTTCATTTTTTAATTTTTCACACATAGATTTACCTCTAGTGTAAGCTCTAGTTTCATGAACTATAAAACTAAGCGCATCTACTTGTTCTTTATTTATTAGTATATCTAATTTAACAAGAGTTGACGCAATATATCCTTTAACTTCATAATCTAGTGAACCATATCCTCTAGTTCTTGATTTTAATGCATCAAAGAAGTCATAAACAACTTCATTTAATGGTAAATCATAATGAAGCATAACTCTTTTTTCATCTATGTACTCCATGTTTATCATGTTTCCACGTCTTTCTTGACAAAGTTCCATAACAATACCTACATAATCTTTAGGAACTATTATATCCCCTTTAACTATGGGTTCTTCTATCATCCTAATTTCAGATACCTCTGGTAAGTTAGCAGGGTTTTGTATCATCACAAGCTCTCCATCAGTTTTTGTAACTTTATATATAACAGATGGCGCAGTTGTTATGATATCAAGATTAAATTCTCTTTCTAATCGTTCTTGAATTATTTCCATGTGTAAAAGTCCTAAGAATCCACATCTAAATCCAAATCCTAATGCTGCTGATGTTTCAGCTTCAAATTCTAAAGATGCATCATTTACTTGTAATTTTTCAAGAGCATCTCTTACATTTTCATACTTTTCTCCTTCTCCAGGATATATACCACAATAAACCATTGGAGTAGCTTTTTTGTATCCCGGCATAGGTTCATCAGTAGGGTGTTCTGCATTAGTTATTGTATCTCCAACTTGACAACTTCTTATATCTTTTATACTAGCAGCAATATATCCAACATCTCCAGCACAAAGCTCATCAAGTTCTGTTTGACCAGGAGCCATAACACCAACTTCAGTTACTTCGAACTTTTTATTAGTATTCATCATCTTTATTGCCATACCTTTTTTAACGCTTCCTTCAAATACTCTAACATAAGCTACAACACCTTTATATGCATCATAGTATGAGTCAAATATTAAAGCTTTTAAAGGTGCTTCTTTATCTCCACCTGGAGCTGGTACTTTCTCTACTATCGCTTCTAGTACGTCTTCTATATTTAATCCACTTTTAGCTGATACTAGTGGTGCTTCACTTGCATCAATTCCTATTATATCTTCTATTTCTGTTTTTATTTCTTCTGGTCTAGCACTTGGAAGGTCTATTTTATTTATAACCGGTACTATTTCTAGATCTTGATCTAGTGCTAAATAAACATTAGCTAAAGTCTGTGCTTCAACACCTTGAGCTGCATCTACTACTAATAACGCACCCTCACACGCTGCTAAACTTCTTGAAACCTCATATGTAAAGTCTACATGACCTGGTGTATCTATAAGGTTTAAATAATATTCATTTCCATCCTTAGCTTTATATACTAATCTTATATTTTGAAGCTTTATAGTGATTCCTCTTTCTCTTTCAAGATCCATGTTGTCTAATAACTGAGCTTTCATGTCTCTATCACTAACAAGTCCTGTCTTTTGTATTAATCTATCAGCTAAGGTAGACTTACCATGATCTATATGCGCTATTATACTAAAATTTCTCGTTCTACTTTGTTTATTGTCCACCTTTGTTCCTCCTTTTTATTCTTATCATAACTTTCATTTTATAATATATCCTCTTTGATGTAAATACAGTGAATAAAAAATAAGACTTATCTTTTTAATAAGTCTTATTTTTTATTCTTATTTATCAAATTGTTCTAGCATTTCTTTAGTGATCGAACTTATATATACAGCTTTTTCATTTATAAAAGTTTGTATTTCTTTTATAACAGGTTCTACTTTATATGCTTGTTCGCCTAGCATCATTTTTGCACTATTATCTACTATAAATATACATACCATCAAATTCACAATCATAAACAAAATAAATAGTACTTTACTTACAAATCTTCTTTTCTTACCTTTTGATTTTTTCTGTATAGTTTTTTCCAATCTACTCATTTGTTTCTCCTGCTAATTTGTCTAGTTCTTACTTTTAAAATACTCATCTAATATTTGTGCAACATATTTACCACTAGCTTTAGCTTCATCAGCAGTTGTCCCATTACTACCTACTTCTATAAGCATATGATTTTTAACTACAGATTGATTGTATCTTCCTTTAGGCTTTACTATAATAGGTTTAACTAATTCTGGGTATTTTGCCTGAGCAAATTTAGTTATATCTTGGGCTAGTGATTTTATTTCATTAACATTAGAATTTCTAGCTCCAACTACAAAGAAGAACTTAGCAACCTTTTCTCCATTAATTGTTGTAGTCATTCTTTCATGTTCTGCTTTTTTCTCAGCTTCAGTTTTAAGGTCTCTTGCATCTCTATGTAAGTCTACAGCTATATCTACATTTTTATACTTTGGTAATAATTCTTGTAATGTCTTATAACTACTACCATATGATTCCGTAAAGTCTGGATAGTCGTGATATTTAGTACTATGAACTACTCCCCATCCTTTTTTGTTTAATTCTTCTGTTACAATTTTTCCAACTGCTAATATTGAATTGTCTGCATCTTTTGAGTGATAGTTTCCTGCCGGTGCATTAGAATAGGTTTCCCCTGCATGTGAATGGTATAAAAGTATTTTTGGATTTTCTTTAGTAACTCTTATATTATTTTCGTAACTAGAATTACTAACATTTATACTTTCTTCATTGCTTTGCTTAGTGTCTGTGTTTGCTTCATTATTTATAGTAGGTATATTTTCTTCTCCTATGTGAAATTTAACATACTCTTTATCCTTTTTATCGTTATTTGTATTTACTTCTTCCTTCTTTTCACTTTTTTGTGTATTTTCAACCTTAGATTCCGGATATGATGAATTCACTAAAAACTTTAAAAACTCATCTTTATCCATGGCATAAGACATTACAGGTAAAATACAAACTAACACACAGGACATGATTAATGCCTTAATGCGTTTTTTGAACATGTTTATTCCTCCTTATTTGGTGACCCTACCTGGATGAAGAGACCTATTTAATCCTTCACTTATTATTATTGCTAAATTTTCAATTGTTTCATCAATGTCTTTAGGTGTTACTATTAAATTTTTATCATATGGGTCTAATGATTCCTTTATTAAATGATACTTTTCTTCTTCTTTTAATTTTTTTAACATATCATAAAATTTATCCCCATTTTCAGATTGACTCATTAAGTTATCAATAGCCAAATCTAGTACATCACTAGTAAGTGTTGCTGCATCTACTACCGTTGGTACTCCTATAGCGATTACATCTACTCCTAAATATTCTTTGTTTAGTGCTTTTCTTTTGTTTCCTACTCCTCCTCCAGGTGCTATCCCTGCAGTGGATATTTGTATAGTTGAATTTACCCTCTCCATCTTTCTTGAAGCTAAGGCATCTATTGCTATTACTCTATCTGGCTTTATCTTATCTACTATTGATTTTACAATTTCACTAGTTTCAATTCCTGTAAGTCCCATAACTCCAGGGCTTAAACCTGCTACCTCTGTAAAATCATCATCATAATCTTTGTTATAATTTTTGAATATATGCCTAGTTACTAAGCTTTTAGATATTGTTTTAGGTCCTAATGCATCAGATGTTATATTCCAGTTTCCAAGTCCAATAAGCAAAGTCTTTTTAGTTTTATCAGTTCCTAAAACCTCGACTAATTCATCTTTTAAGTAGTTTATTACCTCTTCTCTAGACTCATCATCATCAAACTTCATAAGGTTACTTTCTAATGTTATATACTTGCCTATTCCTTTATTCATTATTTGTGAACCTTGTTCATCTATAATTTCAACTTTTGTTACTATACAATTTTCTAATTCTTTTTTTTCAAGTTTTACACCTGGTATTTCTTTAGAAGATTGACCATCTTCACACATTTCTCTAGCTTCTAGGGCTAAGTCTGTTCTTATACTAATCATAGTAAACCTCCAAGTACAATTTAAATGCTATTTATAAGTGTTAACAAATTTTAGTATTTTATAACATTTTTTTTTAAAAACTTAAATTTTTATTTTATTTAAATACATTAAATTTTTATTTTATAAATCTTTGAATAATTAATTTGGATGTTGTAAATTATTTTTATATGAGTTATAATCTAAAAAGTCAAAACAAAAAGATATTATATGAAAAATTATAAATAATTATCCTTGATTTTTAGATTTATTTCTGTTAAAATCTAATATGTTGACGATGAATATAATAAAACACACACGAGGGGGTGAACATGGTGGCAAACATAAAATCAGCTAAGAAAAGAATAAAAGTTATCGAGAAAAAGACAGCTTTAAACAAAGCTAGAAAATCTCAACTTAAAACTGCAATAAGAAGATTCGAAGAAGCTGTTACTGCAGGTAATAGAGAAGAAGCTGTTGTAAAATTCCAATATGCTCAAAAGAGAATATGCCAAGTAGCTTCTAAAGGAACTATACACAAGAACGCTGCAGCTAGAAAAGTAGCTAAATTAGCTCAAAAGTTAAACGGAATGAACGCTTAATTAACCGTTTAAGCTTAATAGATATTACCCTTGGTTGTTAATCAAGGGTTTTTTATTATCCATTTAAGTATAAAAGCGCTTAATGCTATAAAAGCCTTAGATAAAGAATGCTCTTTATCTAAGGCTTTTATAGTTTAGCTTATTTTTCGTTGACAATACTTGCTTACGAGTATTTCTAAAGCTAAAGTATCTCTAACTAATCCATTTTTTATCTTATAATCACTTTCTAATATATAATTTAATATTTCTACTATTATGTTATCTGAAAAATTATTAGATTGTTTTAGTGCTTTACCTGCTACAAATGGATGTATTTTTAACTTTTCTGCTATAGTCTTTGAAGTGTGACCTTGTACTTGTAGCTGTCTAACTTGCATAACCACCTTAAATTGCCTAGCTATCATAGCAAATATTCCAAGAACAGATTCACCTTCATGCATCATATCATTTAATATTCTCATAGCATTAGAAGCATTTTGTTCTCCTATATAGTCTATTAATTTAAATATATCATTTTCTACCTTTTTTTGAGAAAGCTTATCTATAATTTCATTGGTTACTTTATTTTGTTTCCCTACAAATGAGCTTATTTTATTTATTTCATTTTCTAAATCTGACAGTGTTTTTTCGCTGCTTTTATCTCTATATCCCTCTTGGTCTATAAAGTACATTATTTGAGTATTTTCTATAATTACATCATTAATTTCAAACTTCTTTTTTGTCCACTTGAATAAGTCCATGTCTGATAATTTATCGCAGTTAAATACTATACCTCTTTTATCTATTTTTTTTACTAAGGACTTTCTTTTATCAACGTCTCCATAAACTATAAAAACTAAAATTGTACTTTCTGGTATGTTATCTAAATGTTCTATTAAATTTTTTTCATCGATATCACTGAAATTCTTTTTCTTCCCTTTTAATAATTCAAAATCTTTCACTACCACTATTTTTCTATCATCCATAAAAGGAAGTGTCTCTATAGAGCTTATAAGCTGATCTAATACCGTTTCTTTTCCATCTATAATATCTAGGTTGAAATCAATCATACTTTCATTTAAACTATCTTTAAATACCTTTATCGTATTTTCTATTAAGTAATATTCTCTTCCATAAAAGAGATACACATTTTCAAATTTTTTATTTTTAAGATTAGTTATAATATCCTTGTAGTTCATTTTTTTGCTCCTTCATAACCTTTAGTTCTTTATAAATCATATATAAAAATATTGCTGTATAATAAATTATTACATAAATCATGTTTGGATTATTTATTTCTATGTATGCAAAATCTAAGCTACTTAATTTTTCTAATAAAAAATATATATTATTTATTATTATCATATTAAAATATGCTATAAATTTTGCAATCCCTATATTTATTTTAAATATAGATATACTTATAATACTCATATACATTATAATCCCTATAAAAGGTACTATTACCATATTGCTAATAACAGAAATTATTGGTATCCCTTTAAAATTATAATATATTATCGGTAAAGTTAATATATTCGAAGCCAAAGTTAACGATATTAAACTTAGCTTTATAACCTTATTTATATAACCATAGAAATATATTATAGACAATGTAGCGAGAAAAGACAATTGAAAACTTATATTATATATAATATAAGCGTTATTTATCACTAAAAATATGCCAATTAAGGATAATGTGCTTATTCCATCTATTTTTCTATCAAAGAAAATGGCTAAATATAAAATCATTGTAAATGCTATTGCTCTTACTATAGATGGAGTTGTTCCAATCATTATACAATATAAACACATAGTTATAAATAAAATCAATAATTTTGAAATTTTATTTATTCCTCCAATAATAAATATAACTAAGGTACACAATACTCCAGTGTGTAGACCCGATATAGCTATAATATGACTAGTTCCTGTTCTAGAAAACATTTCATTATCTTCTTGTTTAAGCTGTTCTTTTTCTCCTAAAATCAGAGAATTTATAAAATCTGAATTTTCCTTATATAAATACCTATTTGCATTTCTTATGTATGTCTTAATATTACCTAGCATTTCATATAAATTACTTTTACTTATAATTTTATAATTATTTATATATATAAGCCCCTTATAACCAGCGCTCTTCAAATATACGCCATAATTAAAGTCTTCATAATTCATGTCATCAAGACTTTTAAATTTTCCAGATAATTTTATTTCCATTCCAACTGTTAAATCTTTTTTTCTAGAGTAATCTCTTACCAAGAATTTATCTACTTTGTATTCATCGTACTTTTGCTTCTCTTTTTTACATTTTACAATGCCCATTATTTCTACGTTGTCATTATTATAAGACTTATCTAAACTTTTATTTTTTGTATACATAAATGATACACACAATATAAATATAAATATTATAAAAAGTGGCCTTCTCATCATTCCTCCAAATAACCTTTTTACTTTTAATTATTTTCAAACTATATATTTTTAAACATTTATATTTGCATATAAAAAAGAGACGCATAATTTGCGCCCCTTATATATATTCATTTATATAGTTATTCTTCTTATTAAATATTATTTTAAATAGCTTTAATGCATCTTTACTTATAGTTATGTTATTTAATAACAATGCATCATTTATATCTATGTATGAAAAAGCTAACTGAGTCATTGTATTTATGTTAAATTGTACGTCATGTCTTTCTTCACATTTTTGTACTTTTAATTTATTGTTTTTTAAGCATATCTTAAATACACCATTATTTTCATTTATAAATTCATCTTGCACTAATACATTTGTACATAATTCTAAATTACTATCAATATCTAGCGTTTCTAAGTATCCTTTTAAGTTAACTATTCTGCCCATCATAAATGGCTTTATCTTAATGTCACAAGTTTTAGGGTTGTCCAACACAAATCTTATTTTATCGTTTATAGGTGCTAAAATAGTTACTTTCTTACACTGAGTGTTATGATTGTATATAAATTTCAACATAGATTTTAAAGAATCTATATTTTTATAATGCATCTCTCTAACAAACATATTTTCTCCATTTAAAAAATATATTATATATCCTTGATATCCGTTATTTTCATGTATGTATATATGTCCATCTTCACTTTTTATTTCTTTGATTAGATTTAAATAATACTTTTCATCTCTTTCTACATTCCCATTTATGTCTTCTAAAAAGTTTTTACTTATATCTACTAAATTCTCTATGTTAAATTCATTTGCTTTATACAGTCTTCCATCTATTTTAAATCTTCTTAAATCTTCTATGTCTATAATATATTCTAATTGATCGTAGCAATGTTCATATCCATATTTTCTGTAAAGTCTATAATCTATAGGCATAAGAATTGATACTAATTGATTTTTTTTATACAATTCTTTAAGTGTGAATTTCATTATACTTTTCATATATCCTCTTCCTCTTACTTGAGGAAAAGTCGAAACTCCTACTACATACGATGTATCATATGTTTTATTATTTAATTTTAATTTATATTGATTTAGTTGAAGAGAAGAAACTATTTCTTCTCCTTCATCAACCACTACTGTATTTTGTTTTCTATATTTATTTTTGAAATAATATTCAACAAAATTCTCTCCATCATCAAAACAATAATTCCAAATTTCTTTTATATCTTTAATTTCAGATTCTCTAGCATATCTAATTTTCATTTTTTGCCTCCCTAACAGTGTATTTTTCAACAAATCTGCATGGATGGTATGAAAGTTTAGCTTTTCTAAGACCTTCTATACCCAAATCTTCTTCTCTATTCACAAAATCAACATTTTTAAATTCATTTACTATAAATTGCTGATTTATATAAGGATACAACCCTCTTATATATGGGTTTGCTTTTTCTATATGAACTAAAGCCATGTTTTCATTTAAAAGTTCACCTATTGTAAATGCCTCTAGCTTATTATCTACATATATACCAGCTACTTTTATTTTATTTTTTAATATATCATAATCATTAAATATTTTTTTTATGCTTGAAAGTTCATCATCCATACCTTCATCAAACTCATCATTTTCTTCTTTGTTACTAGTCCATTCTTTCATTAAATCTAAGCACTCTTTAAAATCATTTTTCTCTAATAATTTGTATTCATATCTTCCATCATACTCTTTTAAAAAATAATTTATATGATTTCTTTTCTTTTGATTTTTTTTGCCTTGTAAGCTCCTTATACTTTCTCCATCATATATATAATCAAACAAATCTCTTTCTTCTGTATATTTAAATCTATTAGGATAATTATTTTTTAAAAATTCTACTACTTCTTTTGTTATCCCTCTAAAGTAAATTTTCTTATTTTCTTTTTTAAAATATTTTAATACAAATTCAATCACCTTAGGCAATTTGTCTTTAGTCGCTAATGGAAGTATTGAAAAGCTATCTCCTTCATATTCACCTACTATTACTGCAAAATCTTCACCTATATAATATCCTGTCTTATAAACATGTTGCCACATATACAATGTACTAAAACAATATTCACAAGCTTCATAATCTATCATATCAAAATACGGATCTAACTCCTCTTTTGAATTTATATTAATTTCTTTAAAAATCATAAATCCTCCTGTTGTTTCTTTTATTATGCGTTAATTTTTAGTATTTTTACTTTTATCTAAATATCTTTTCAATTTATTTTATGTTATTAATTTATTTATTTTTATTTTTTGAATTACATTTTGCTACTTTGTATAAAATCTAAGATATAACAATAACCACTAATTTATTTTACCCATATTATATTTATATAAACACCTAACGAATGGAGTGATTACTTAATTGAAAAAATCAATTATTTGTTTAATACTTATTATAATATCATTTTTAAGTGGATGTAGCAAAAATTCCCATTTAAAAATTCATATAATTGACGTAGACCAAGGAGATAGTATATTAATACAAACACCTAATTCCAAAAATATTTTAGTTGACGGAGGAACAGACGATAGTGAACATATAATCAAGAGTTATTTAAAAAAACATAAAGTGAAATCTATAGACTACATAATAGCTACACATCCTGATTCAGACCATATTGGAGGACTTGACAGCATCATTAAAAACTTTCAAGTTAGTTCTGTATATATGCCTGAACAAAATACAGATTCTTCAGCTTATAAAAATTTAATCAGTGCTTGTAGTAATAAAGACATAAATATAAATTACTTATACAAAGGTGATACGATAAAAATTGAGGATTATATTGACTTATTAGTTTTGAGTCCTTCTTTCATTCAAGAAAAAAACAATTTAAATTCAATAGTATTCAAACTAGATTTTAAAAATAAATCTTTTTTATTCACAGGAGATGCCGAACTTGGAAATGAAAATGATATAATAAATTCTTTCGATTTAGAAGATGTAGATTTTTTAAAAGTAGGCCATCATGGAAGCAGTTCATCTACTAGTATAGATTTTTTAAATGAAATAACGCCTGATGTAGCTGTTATTTCCTGCGGCTATAAAAACCAATATGGTCATCCTCATAAAAGTACTTTAGATAATTTATCAAATAATGAAATTATTACTTATAGAACTGATTTATCTGGAGACTTAGTATTTTTAAGCGATGGAGATATAATATATACAAAAAATGAATAAGAAATGGATTTAAATCATTTCTTATTCATTTTTTAAAGTTTATCTATTTATTTATTAAGCAAGTCATTTATTACGACAGAGGCTATCGTTAAACCTCCCACAGAAGGCACAAATGATGTACTTCCTGGTGTAATTTTTTTACCATTTAAAATTTTCTTTTTTAATTCAATTGGCTGTTCTGTTGAATAGGCAACTTTTAATTTTTTTATCCTTCTATCTTTAAGTTCTTTTCTCATTACTTTAGCTAATGGACACATACTAGTTTTATGTATGTCAGTAACTACTATTTTAGTTGGGTCTAACTTATTCCCCATACCCATAGAACTTATTATTTCTAGTCCTTTGGCTTTGCAAGTTTCTATTAGATGTATTTTAGATGTAACCATATCTATAGCGTCTACTACGTAGTCATAATCCTCACATAATATCTGTTCGCTTGTATCTTTATTATATACATCTCTAATAGCTTTAATGTTTATATTAGGATTAATATCAAGTATTCTTTCTTTCATAACTTCGACTTTATATTTTCCTACAGTAGAATGTAGTGCAGGGAGTTGTCTATTTATATTAGTTATATCAATATCATCAAAATCTACGATTGTGAGATTACCTACACCAGCTCTTGCGATTGCTTCAGCTGCGAAGCTACCTACCCCTCCTACACCAAATATAATTACATTTGAATCTTTAAGTTTTTCGATACCCTCGTCTCCTACTATTAGGCTAGTTCTCGTTGCGAAGTTGTTTTCCATTTAGTTTTGTCTCCTTTAATTTTTAATATAGTTAGTATATCCTAATTTAAGATATATTTTCAAGTCACAATCCTATTTAAGGCTAAAATATTTATCATAATATATAAAAAATACCAACTAAGATTTAGTCTAAATCTTAGTTGGTATTTTTATAATTTTTTTCAATATTTATTTTATTTCTTCTTTATTGAAAGCTTTCTTTAACATTGTTACAGAAGTATAAGCTATAACTACTATAACTACCCACTTTAATATATCCATCGGCATTTCTTTTACAAGGAATGCCGCTATAACTACACCTATAACCCCACCTATAGTTATAAATAAAGAAGTTTTCTTTGCATAAGCACCTTCTTTTATAAATTTAATACTAGCTACTGGCATTAACAATGCACAAGAACCCATCATTATAGGAAATGCAACTTTTGAAGACATACCTAAAAAATATACCATTGCCATGCATGGAGAATATAGCCCAACTCCAGCTGTCATTAATGCACCTAATATAAAGTTACCAACAACACCTATAGCTAGTTTCATTCCGCTTAATCCTATTGCATCTCCGCCACCTGGCATTAATTTCAGTTGAGATAATAACATTAATACTGCAGTAATAGCTAATGCAAATCCCATTACTATTTGTATTTTTCTCTCATCCATTTTAGATATTACACCAGCACCCACATAAGAACCTATAACAGCTGCTGCTATTAAACTTATTAATGTAACTGGCTCAACTTTTATAACAGCTGTAAGTATAAATGCTTCCAAAACTACAGGTATTGTATGACATACATTTAAAGTACCTGGTATAAGTCTATCTGGAACATTCATTTTTAATACATTCATCATTGCTACTGTTGGAGCAAATGAACCTATTCCTAAAGTATCGAAAAAATCCGTTACAAATCCTGTAAGGAAAGATTTTCCTGCAGGTACATCTTCAAAACTATTCTCAACTTTAGCTTTTGATACATCTTTGAAAAAGTTAAATCCAAATAATGATACCGTTGCTGCTAACAATATTCTTAATAAACTTATCATGTATTATTCCTCCCAATATATTACTAGCAGATTTAAATATAATAATATTAAAATCCACTAGTACTCATCTTATATTTTATTTAAGTATAAATCCGTGTTTCACTGGATCATGTTCGTCTATAACAAACTGATTAAATCCTGTTATATAAGCAGCACCTGTTATTTCAGGTATTATTGATTCGTAGTCTCCCACTTTATCAACACCTACTATTCTTCCTTTAAATAAAGTTCCTAATATACTTTCGTATACAAATAATTCATTTTCTTTTAGTTCACCTTTAGAATATAAAGTAGCAAGTTTAGCACTTGTTCCTGTTCCACATGGAGATCTATCCACTTGCCCTTGACCAAATATAACTACATTTTTGTAAGTAGCTTCTGGGTGAGTTGGCTCATCATATATTTCAATTAAGTCAACAGTGTTTATATGAGCTAATTCTGGATGTTGTATTTCTATAGTTTTGTTTATTATGTCTCTCATTTCTAAAGCTATTTCAGTTAATTTTTGAGTATTTTTAGTTTCAACTTTTAACCCTAATTGTTTAGCATTAACTATAGCAAAGAAACTTCCTCCAAAAGATATATCAAAAGTTACAGTTCCTATTTCTGGCATTTCTATTTTAACGTCTCTTTTATATAAAAATGCAGGTACGTTTACTATAGAAACTTCTTCAACTCTGTCATTTTCAACTTTAGCTTGAGCTCTAACTATCCCAGCAGGAGTATCCATAACTACTTTAGTTATAGGCTCTTGTTTTTCTACCATTCCTGTTTCTATAGCTACAGTTACTGCACCTATTGAACCATGGCCACACATATTTAAATATCCGCCACCATCCATGAATATTATTCCAAAATCAGCTTCAGCATTAACTGGTTGAGTTAATATAGAACCAAACATATCATTATGACCTCTTGGCTCTAACATTATAGCAGTTCTTAAGTAATCTAAGTTTTTTTCTAAGTATTCTTTTTTTTCTGCCATAGTGTTTCCTTTTATATTAGGAATTCCACCTGTTACTATTCTTGTTGGTTCCCCCATTGTATGAGAATCTATCGCATTTATACTTCTTGAAAATTTCATTATGTACCCTCCTCATATTGTTTATTAATCTTACTTATTTTTCTTCATTTTTAGTTTAAGTAATGCTAGTGCTTTTTTAGCATCTAGTTGGTTTACGGTATTTTCACCGACCACTTCAGTTTCTATTCCTTTAGCTGACTTATTAAAATCTACTATAGTGTCCATATATTTATTTGTAACAACAAACTTTGCTTGTGTTCCATTAAATGCAAGACCTACCACAGGAATATTTCTTTTACCAATCTCTTCAATAGTATTAGCATAATCCACATGAGAATTACCCCAACCATCACATGAAATTATAACACCATCAGCCCTCATAGCTTCTATCCATGCGGCACTTCTTTGACCAACAAATTCTTTTTCATTGTTATCTTGAGGCGTTCCTACTATCATAATCCCTAAAAGATCGATATCCTTATCATTACTAACAATATCTAATAATGGATCCCTAAAATGATGAAGGGATGTTTCTTTAGTAGATGGTCCTATTCCCATAATATCACCTCTTCTAAGTCATAGCTCTAAGGGCACCATCTCTATATTCATTAGGAGATATAATCATAGGTACATTTGCTATATCTATTATAGATTTTCCTCCATCTAAACCACTAGGTTCATCTGGAAATAATTGATTGTCATACATTGCACCTTGCCCTGCTATTTGTTTTAATATAACTACTTTTTGGGTTGCATTAGGCTTTATTTTGTCAAAATATTCACTAATTTGTGTAGCATTTCTGCCATCTTCTTCTCTTAAAACATTTCTAATTTCTTGTATAAAATCATCACATGCTTTAAATGCTGCTAATGGAAGGTTTCTTTCGTATGGAAGTCCCCCCTTAACAGTAACGTCTATATGTATTATATGATCTGTTATTGAAGGTGTTCCATATTTTCCAAATTTAATTTGATTTTTAAGATTTCCTTCTGAAGATCCAAACTCATGCATCTGTCTACCATCTTCATCTACACCCGTCAACATAACATATACACCAGTCAAAGTATGAGTTATTCCTTCTCCCAACTTACCTAACACTTTAGTAGATATTGGAATGATGTCCATAATAGTATTTATATCTCTATCATAGTCTCCAGGTTTAATTATATTTAATTTTATATCTGATATTAAATCACTTTGATCCTTTATTAATTGCATTTTTGATGCGTCTAGGCAAAGTGAATTTTTATTTATTATTGTTTTAGAGTCTATTTTAACTTCATTAATATAAAACGGCTTTATAACAAGCCTTCTTAATATCTTCTCTTCCATAATTACCACCTTTTTATAAACCCTTCTCCTTAAATAAGAAGAAGGGTTTTAGTAAAAGCTATATTTTAAACATGAGCTTTATATTCATATGGTAATGATACTATTTTACCAGCAGATGGTATTTCTATTAACTGCTTTAAAGTATCTCTTAATATATTAGTTTGCATTTCTATGTTATTTGGTTCCCCAGCGTTAGCACCCATTGGAACTAAAGGAGCAACTGCTCTTGGACTTCCGTTTTGTCTAACTACTGGTGGTAAAGCTGCGATTACTATTGTAGGTATTCCAGCAGCTTCTATTGCTCTCTGCACGATCACGGCAGTTCTATGGCAAGTACCTCAGCCAGCTGTTAAGACTACGCCGTCTACGCCTTCTTCTTTTAATTTTTGAGCTATAGCAGGTCCACTTTCTTCAGTGAAAGCTGTTTGGTCTCCACCACCACCCATAAATCCGTAATGAACAGGCGCAACACCTTTTATAAATCCTTGTGCAGCTAATTCATGTAATCTATCTATTGGGAACATGCAGTTTATGTCTTTATTAACATCTCCATTATCATATCCACCGTGTGAAACCATCATTTCGTCAACTGTAGCAGTATTTGGTATTTCTCTAAATGTAGTATCTCCTGCTAAATTAAATCTCTTATCAGATTTTAAGTGAACACCAGCTGCTGTAGCTAAAGCAATTGTCATATCTTTTAATTCTTTAGTTACAGGAGTCCATACTGGAGGAGGTGTTATTGGAACAAATATTTCAGATTGAAGTCCTTTTATTGTTGTAAGGCTCATGTGTTTCCTCTCCCTTCTATTTTTCAGAGTTTTCTTTTATTTTTTTTATCTTTTCTTCAGTTCTTCTTATATTTTCTACATAATTTGCATTAGGTATTGGACTTAACACCTCGGGATAGCTTAGTAAAAATCCAACTTCTAGACCTAATTCCAGTTCGTAGTCAGTTATAAGCATTCTTTTTGGTATCTTGAATTGTCCAAGTCTTCCTTTTAGGTCTATAGTAACTCCACCGTCTGTAAGCTCAACTATAACACCTTCATACATTCTTTCTGTAGAGATATATTTTAATCTATCCATTATCATTTACCTCTTTCAACTTGGCATTTTTTTATTTTTCGTATATTTCTATTCTCTTTTTACTCTTTGGTAAACTTTGCTCATTTTCTTCTAATACTATTTTTTGTCCTATTTCTTTTTCTATAGCTTCTATGTTGTTTAACTTAACATTAGCATTCCATTTTCTTTCTGGAGCTTTTACTTCTTCTCCACCTATTACAGACTTAAGCATTGCTAAAGCTCTTATAGCATCTTCTGGAGATAATGTATTGTTTGATAATATTTCATTTTCTATACCTTGTTTAGACTTATTGTTGTCTATCATGTACTTCATGTATTTGTTACCAACTACTAAAGCACCTTGAACAGCTGAGAATGACATACCAACTACTGGAATACCTCTCATACCTATTTGCTCTATGTGAGATGCGAAATCTATATGGTTATTTCCGAAACCTTCAGTTGTTACTATAGCTCCATCAACACCCATAGCTTCTATCATCATACCTAATCTCTTAGATACATAGAATTTTTCAGCATTTACTTGTGGAGAACCAACAAACACAACACCTACTAAATCTACTTCTTCATCTTCCATAGCCTTTATTACTAATGGCTCTCTGAAGTAATGTCTTGACATTTCTTTAGATGCAGGTCCTATACAAGTTAATGCATGTATACCACCATCTAATACTTCAAGTGGAGATAATACAACTGGAACATTTCCTAAGTCAACATTCGGTTGAGCTCCTAATGTACCAACTGGTTCAACTGGTAATATTAAGTTGTCATGCATTGCACCTTGACCCATTATCTCTTTGATAACTACAACTCTTTTCTTACCTGTTCTTTTATATTGAGTTAATTCTTCAGTATCTACTACTAAAGCTTCATCAGCTTTCTTTAATGCTTCTCTTATTTCTTGAGTTATATAATCACTAGCACAGTGTGCAGCTAAAGGTCCTGGTCTTTCCATGTTAGTACCAGCTTTTATTGTCACTTGTGTTTTTATGAATATATCACCTTTGTCAGGAGCACCAGGTCTTCCCCACATTATGTTAGTTTCTAATACACCCTCAGAAGATCCAAATTCACCTATTTGAACTCCATCTTCATCTGTACCAGTAACCATCATTATTATACCATCTAAAACTCTAGTTACTCCACTACCTAATTCGCCTTCTTCTTTAGCTGCGATTGGTTGTACATCCATTACAGTTTCACTGTAAGTGTTGTATTTATCTGGAGTTATTATTTCTAACTTAAGATCTACTACTAAATCTTGGCTGTCTATAGCTTCTTTAGTTAAATCATCAGGAGTTCTTATATATAAAGTTGTTCCTTCTATTTTAGTTTCTGGTCCAAACTCAACATTTTCTATTTTGAAATGTTTCTTAGTTAATTGTCTTAATGGCTTAGCTTCTACTTCAACTTCAGCATTAGCTTGTGTAGCTTCTATTGCTACTGAATTTTGCTCTTGTACTTGTACTGGAGCTACACCCATTTGAGATGCCACTGATAAAGGTATTTCTAAGTTTATATCTCTACCTTCACCTATATGTATCTTTATTGTTTGTCCAGTTGTTGCTGTAACAGGCGCTACTTGCGCTACTGGAGCTACAGGTGCTACTTCTTTAGTTTCTTCCTTAACTTCCTCTTTAGCTTCTTGTGCTACTATTCCCTCTAAACAATCTGATGTTAAAGGTGATAATGCATCTACAGTTTTAGTTAATTTAGCTCCTAAAACTTGCTCTATCTTTAAACAATTCTCTGGTATTGTTAATAATCCAGAATCCTCTAAATCAGCAAATATTGCTGGATCTTCTAAGTTTGATGGTTCTATTATAGTTCCTGCTTCAAATCTACAGCAACATATTGCTGGATCGTTAGCATGAGCTTTAGCTGTTTCTACAGTTATTGACATTACAAATACCTCCTTGCATTATTTTTTTCTTCTATATATTTTATGTCCCGAAGCTCTTAAAACATGATCAGTACTATGGTATACAGGCATTCCTAACCTAGGCGCCACTTGCATCACTGTGTTAGTTCAGTCCTCGCAATTTCCTATTAATACTGCTTCTGCTCCTTGACTTTTTAACTTTAATACTTTTTCTGCTTGTCCTGGGCATATTCCTGGTAAATCACATCTGAATCTGCCATTTACTTCAACCATTCTCTTACATTTTTCTTCTGCTACAACTTCAGCTCCCATTAAAGATGCGATTTCCTTTAATCTATCTTCTTGGGCTCCACATTCACAAGCAATTATACCTAATTTTTTAGTTTCGTTAGGTAATGGCATTGATACTAATATTCCTCCTAAAGTTTTAGTTACAGGACTTTCCTCTTCACCGTGTCTACCAGTAAAAGGTCCACCTAAAACAATTTCTCCATAAGGCTTTACATATCCACCACATTGTTCAATAAAGTTGATTATTGGCATTCCTATTGGAACATCCATAAATACTCTACCATTATTTTCTGCTCCTTTTACTCTTCCTCCAACAGTTATATCTTTAGTTATAAAAGGTTTTCTTTCGTCTATTGCCTCAACTACTCTTTTAATAGTTTCTATGTTACAAACAACAGCTTTAGCTTCTATTGGAAGTTGACCTGGAACAAGAGTTACACCTAATAATTCTCTTATTATAACTCTTTCATCTCCAGCTGGATACATATCTGGTAAATATTTAAGTTCTATTTTGTCTTCATTTTTACAAGCCTTTGCTAATGCTATCATAGCTTTTTTATATTTTGGCTTTATAGCTATATAAGCTTTATCAGCTTTAGTTATATCAAGGATATATTTTAATCCTTTAACTAAAATTTCAGGGTTGCTTTCCATAAGCGCTACATTATGTCCTAAAACAGGCTCACATTCTGCTGCATTTGCTATAATATATCCACCATTAAGGTCTACATTAAGCTTAACATGAGTTGGGAAACCTGCTCCTCCTGCTCCAACTATACCAGCCTCTTTTATAGTTTCTAAGTGATTTTCTGTGTCTTTTAACTTCACATACTCATCTGGTTGGTTTTCATCAGATTCTATTAATATAGATGTTTCTGTGATATCAGTAACTTTACCATATACACTTGCATGTATATTTGCTCCTAATCCCTGGGGTTGCGCTATAAGTTGTCCTTTTTTAACGTTTTCTCCAACCTCAACAATAGGATTACAAGGTGCACCTACGTGCTGTTTTAATTCTATTTTTATTTTCATAATTTTTCACCCCGTGACTATTTTCTTTCACACTATTTATATAAGCATATTTTATGCCAACTTTTTAAAATCAATTCTTTTTTATGATTTTTTTTAGAATTGTTTTATAAAACAGTGCTTTTCAGACAAATTACATGTAAATATCTTGTATATTTTTTTAAAACAACATAGTTTTTTTCTATACTAAACATATCGGAAATTGTTTTTTTCTATAAAAACGTCAGTAAACTGACGTTTTTTTGTTTATTAATTAATTTTTATCGTTGACTATATATAGTACACGTTAGTTTAAGCATATTTAATCGTTTTAATACAAAATGTCGAATTTTCGACTAGTGTCGAATTTTAGACATTTTGTATCTTATATTGATCTATTTTGTAATATAATGTAGTTCTAGGTATATTAAGAAGTTTAGATGCCTTAGCTTTATTTCCATTAGTTATAGATAACGCTTTTTTTATTACATTCACTTCAACTTGTACAATAGCTTTATTCAAATCCATTGTATATTCTTCCCCTAAATCTATTTTCTTACTTGATTCTAATATATATTCTGGTATATCGTCTATTTCAATAGTATCTCCTCTAGATAATATAACCAAATTTTCCATAGTATTTTTTAACTCTCTTATATTACCTTTCCAAGAATACATTTGCAGTACCTTCATAGTTTCTTTACTTATATCAAGAGTTTCTTTACCATTTTGTTTACATATTTCCTGTATAAACTTATGAACTAATATAGGTATGTCTTCTTTTCTTTCTCTAAGAGGAGGCAAGTCAATTTGAACTACATTCAACCTATAATATAGATCTTCTCTAAATTTATCTTGTTTAATCAATTCTAATAAATTTTTATTAGTAGCAGATATAATTCTAGAATTCACATTTATAATTTTTTCTCCACCGATTCTTCTTATTTCTTTTTCCTCAAGAACTCTAAGTAATTTAGCTTGCATGCTTAAAGGTAAATCCGCAATTTCATCCAGGAATATAGTTCCTTTTTCTGATAACTCAAAAATCCCCTTTTTACCATTTTTATTAGCACCTGTAAATGATCCCGACTCGTATCCAAAGAATTCACTTTCAAATAATTCTGATGGTATCGCACTACAGTTAACAGGTATAAATTTACCTTGTCTATTACTATAGTCATGTATAGCTCTTGCAAACCCCTCCTTACCTGTACCACTTTCTCCAAAAATAAATATACTACTTGTTGTGTTAGCAACTTTTTTAACTTTTTCTTTTGCTTTTTCTAATTTATAACTTTTTCCTATTATATTCTTAAATGTTGTATTAGATAAATTTTTAACTTCATCTTCAAGATGTCTTAATTTATTTTCTGTATTTCTTAGCTTCTGTGATAACTTTTTAACTTCAGTAACATCAACCTCTGTACAAACAACTCCAACAAATTCAGAATTAATAAACATTGGATTTGCATCTACAACAGCATATACCTCCTTACCTTTAACCTTATATACACCACTTTCCCTTTGTTCGCTAGCTAATACTCCATATGAAATTGTATCTTTAAGATGGTTATCTATTTTATCCCCTAATATTGTTTCTGCACTTATGTTATATCTCTCTTCCATAAATTTATTCCAAAGGACAACAGTTCCATCTTTATTCAGTGCACATATCCCTTCTTTGATCTGACCTATTATACACTCAATTTTCATACCATAGTTTTCAACTTCCATATACAAGAAATCTCTTATATGCTTTTGGTTTATTACTCCTATGATTTTTCCATTTTCTAAAATCGGCAAAATACCAATATTGTTTTTTATCATTATATCTCTACATTCATCTAATCTAACTTCTTTATTTGTATATATTATGTCCTTTGCCATAACTTCACAAAGCATCATATCTTTATAATTCTTATTATTTTTGGACGCATGTGAAATATCAGTTAAAGATACTATACCTTCAATTTTCCCATCATCACCCTCAATCATTACTTCTCTTTCATTATTTTTTATAAGTAAATCTATAGTAGTACCTACTTTGTTATTTTTCTTTAAAATAATAAATTTATTATTCATTACTTCTTTTGCTCTTTTTATATTTGGTATAGAAAACATTAAATCCCTCCTAAATACTACTTAATATAACAATCTAATTCTATAAATAAACATCAATTAAACATACAAAAAAAAGAACTCATTGGAGTTCTTTTTATATTGGCGGGAATGCGTGGGAGTCGAACCCACCTAAGAAGCTCTTAACTCCTCATACTAGTTTTGAAGACTAGAGGGCACACCAGCACCCATCCACTCCCATATATATCGTTCTTTTTCTATAATATCATCTTTACATTATAATTTCAATATAATTTGTCAATAAGTTTAATTTTATATCTAAATTAATTAACAATTTTAATTTTTAAACTTCAAATAAAAAAAGTAGCTTTAAGCTACTTTTTATTTTTATCCAACTATATATATATCTATTGTTTTTCTTCCCCAGCTATAAACTGAACTTTCATCATTCATATATACATCTATTTTATTTCCCTTTATAGCACTACCACAATCTTCTGCTATAAAAGTTCTACCAAATTGAGGTATATATACTTTTGTCCCATAAGGTATAACACTTGGATCTACAGCTATAGTCCCCCATTTTGGAGTTGTTCCTGTAGAAGTTATATTATGTCCTGTATATGCAGTAGCTACAACTTGCATTCTTTTTCCATCGCTGTTTGAGTTACTATTTGATGTATTACTTCTTGATTCTGATTTATTGTCATTTGAACGCGAATTAGTTCTTATGTTTTCTCCTCTAGATGATGCTATTTTAACTTCCTCTTTAACCTCTACCTTAGTCCCTTTTCTAATAACTTTGTCTATAGGCTCAGCTAATGCTACTTCTTCAATAAATTTCTTTTCTATTTTTTTATCATTATGATAAGTTACTTTATAAACTAGTTCATTCTTTCCCGTTTTACCTTCTGTAGATATTTCACTTTCACCTTTAGCTAAATCTTTATCTTCAACTATGTTTACTTCAAAAGGAACTTCTTTGTTTTCCTTTATAGTTTCTTCTTTAACGTCTATTACTTCTATTTTAGATTTGTCTGCTAGTTTACTGTCTAATGCTAAATTTATTATGTCGTTTCCATCATATTTAATATTTTGCTCATCTAATAGTTCTTTAACGTTAGGCTTAAATGTAGATACTACACGTTCTTCACCCTTTACTACCAGTGTTACTTCTTTATTTAATATAAAGTAACCGCCTCCTAAAATCCCAAGAGATAATATAGATGTAAATATAGATAATTTCAATTTTTTATTGTTTTTTAAATTCATAATTTCCTCCTCCATCGATTTATTAAAATTTATTTTAAGATTAGTTCCTATTTACTGTTTATGTATAAATTGTAACCTTTTTGATACCACGTGTCAACTTGACAAAAAAAATGAAATATGCTTAATATGTGTTTTCAACACTTACAGCATATTTCATACTAGTTACATTTCTGTAATATTTTATTATTCTAAATCATACGTATACGTTTTCATTCCATTTGATAAATTATATAGTTTCTCAAAGCCATTTAACGCTAAAACTTTACATGCACTTTTACTTTGGCTACCAATTCCACAATATAAAACAATGTGCTTATCTTTATATCCACTTAAAAATTCTAAATTATCAGTTATCTCATTTATAGGTATATTTATAGCCCCTGGGATGTGGCCTTTTAAATAATTCTCTACTGTTCTTAAATCTATGATTAAGTCGAATTCGCAATCATCTATCATTTTCTTCACTTGTTTAGCTTGTAATGTAGTAATTTTCATAATTCTCCTCCTTTTCTTTTAATGTATCCTATTAAAAGGTTGTACAAAGAGTTACAAACTGTTTATTATTTTTAGTTTTTCTTTGCTTTTTAGTATTTTCTATCTATTAATGTCACTTTAATAAAGAATTAAAATAGGCACAGCAAAATGCTGAGCCTGTTTTAATTCTTTATTTTACTATATATTCGGTATTTGCCAATCTATTTTATCTTTTTGTAAGCCCATAAGTATTTCATTAATCCTAGAAAAATGTCCACATCCAAAGAATCCTCTTCTAGCAGACAACGGACTTGGGTGGGGTGCTTCTAATATATAGTGTTGTTTTGATGTTATAAATTCTTTTTTCTTTCTTGCATTTGCTCCCCATAACACAAATATTACAGGTTCACTTCTTTTATTTAATATTTTAATTATTTCATCCGTAAAAATTTCCCATCCTTGTCCTTTATGAGAATTCGCTTCATGAGCTCTAACTGTTAATGCAGTATTTAACAATAATATTCCTTGATTTGCCCATGGAACTAAATTTCCATTATTAGGTATAAAGCATCCTAATTCTAAATTTAATTCTTTGTATATATTTAATAAAGATGGCGGAGTTCTAACACCCGGCTGTACTGAGAATGCTAATCCATTAGCTTGATTTTCACCATGATAAGGATCTTGCCCAAGTATTAATACCTTTGTATCTTTATATGATGTTTTCTTTAATGCATCATACACATTATTTATACTAGGATATATTGTCTTTTCATCATACTCATGTTTTAGAAATTCCATTAAATTTAAGTAATAAGTTTTCTCAAATTCGTCTTTTAGCAAGTCATCCCAATCATTATTAAGTTTAATCATAAATCCACCTACTTTTACTTATAAATATTTTTTATCTTAACTACTAATTTTTACACATATATACTATTAACTCTTTAAATATAAAACCTAATAATATATATCTGAAAACTCCATTTTTATCTTTTCATTAATATTATAAATCCTTTTATCTTCTTTATAATCTCCATTACTTATATTTTCTATCGGAATTATTATTATAAATTCAGCTCCACTTCCTTCTTTACTTTTAACCGATACACTTCCTTGATGTAATTCCACTAAATTTTTAACTATAGAAAGACCTATTCCACTTCCTTCTGTTTTTCTAGAAAGCGTCTTATCAACTTGAGCAAATTCTTCAAAAATTATATTTATTTTATTTTCAGGTATTCCAACGCCGTTGTCTTTTACACATATCATTAAGCTATCTTTTTTATCATATATATTTACACATATACAGCCACCTCTATCTGTAAATTTAATGCAATTAGACAATAAATTCAACATAATCCTTTCTATCTCAATTTTATCTATGCTTAAGTTTATTTCTTCATTATCAGTATCAAATATAATACTTATCTCTTTTTTTCTTGCATATTCATCAACTTTCATAAATAGATCTTCTACAACACTTATAATATTATGTTTAGACAATTTTAGTTTATAAAGTCCAGATTCCATCTTTGTCAAATCTATTATATTACTAATCAGTCTTTGTAACCTATAGGAACTTTGTCTAACCAGTTCTATATGTGATTTCATGTTATCATTATAATCTTCAATTTTACCATTTTTATGTAAAGCATCTATCAACTGATTTGAACTTGATATAACATTTAATGGCGTCTTTAATTCATGGGACATATTAGCAAAAAATTCAGTTTTTATTTTATCTGTTTTCAGTCTATCTAATAATTCCATCTCAACCATCTGAGATGTTTTCTTATACGTTAAATCTTTTATTATAAGCATTATATATTTATTTTCATCCACAAAAAAAGGTAGTGCATTAACTTCTACTTGTATTTTATTTTTATCATATTTTATTAATTCATACTCAAGCAATAGCATGTATTTATTTTCATGCATTACTTTCTTCATTTTACTATCAAATAAAAATTCATTCTCTATGCTTAAACTTATTATTTTATTTATATTTAGACCTTTTATAGTTTTCATACTTTCTATTTCTAGCATATTTAATAAAGATTGATTACCATAGTTTATTTTTAAATTTTTATCTACTAAGCAAATTCCATCAGGTAATATGTCTATAAATTTTGCATATGAGTTTTGACTTTCCTTTAGCTTTAATTGTGCTTTTTTTCTATTTGTTATTTCTCTTATAACTATTATTGTTTTGTCTTCATTATTTTTTGTATGTTTTGAAAAATTCATTTCTACATATACCATTTTCCCATCAATTTCATAACACTCTTCTAAATTATCATTTTCAGAATATATATCAAATTTAATTTCATCTAACTGATCTTTAAAAATTTTTTTACAAGCTTTATTAACATAAATTTTCTTATCATTTTGAATAACTACAATTCCATCTCCAATACTTTCTAAGAATCTTTCATATCTTATGTTAGCTTCTTTTATCTTTTTTTCAAATTCTTTTTTTTTAGTTTTATCTATCAATATACATAAAGTGCCTTGTGTTTCTTTTTTTATAACTAACGGTGTAAATATAGATTGAAATACCTTATTATCCTTTGTAAAAATCATATCTTCTATATTTTTATTAAATTTAAATGAATCATCTATATTTTTGATAAAATCACAATAATTTTTAATTATAGGCTTAATATCTCTTTCTATCTTATAATTTTCATCTAGATTATCCTTTTTAAAGGTTTGCACAAAAGTTTTATTTGCATAAGCTATTTCTTGTTTATCATTAAAAACTATTATACAATTTTCAGTTGAGTCTAAAGTCGACTGTAACTTTAATTCTTTATATATAAGCATATTTCTTAATTTTTCTATATTGCACGTTTCTTTTATTAAATTTTGATTTTTATGTCTTAAAATATTAGATTTTTGAATTAATTGA
Organism: Peptostreptococcaceae bacterium VA2; assembly: GCA_000686145.1. Lineage (GTDB taxonomy): Bacteria > Bacillota > Clostridia > Peptostreptococcales > Peptostreptococcaceae > Romboutsia_D. The sequence goes on from JMMB01000007.1 coordinate 2,637,822, forward strand.
GTGTTTATTTGATTTAATTTAAGATATGGCTTTTTTATATTTGTATGTACTATATATTTGTATAAATAATATATAGCAAAATTATTCATTACTTGCTTTAACATATCTTCTACATAAAAATTTCGTATGAAAATATGTGCTGTTGCAGGAATTCTTGATAAAACAATTATAGTTATTATTTTTTTTAAAAATTTTTTTTCATAATCATCAAGTTCTGTTCCTATTTGATTTATATTTTTGTTTATAAGAATTGCAATAAATAATATAAATAAACTTATTATGCCTTCTATATAAAACAGTATCATATCCATTGCCATATTATTCATAAGCTTAAAAACTTTTATAGACAATATTAGTAAACTTATAATTGTTACATTCATTAAAAATGTTAATATTGTATTTTTTGAAATCTCTTTATTTTGTCTTATATATTTAATACTCATATATATCCCTATTATTGGGAATAAATCTGTAGCAATAGCTAATAACATCATAAAATCAAAAGAATAATATATATTATCAGAACTGTTTAAGCAAATAAATACATATATAATTTCTAAAATCCCAGTTAGCGCAACTATACTACCTAAAAATATAGAAAACCTGTTCACATTAAATTTAATTGTGTTGAACACAATTATCCCCATAGCTATTAAAAATGTTGCATATATTCCATGTACAAAAATTCTGTATTTTTTTACATCTTTTATTAAAAATAAAACTACTATCGATATAAAAAATATTAATAAAACACTTAATTTTTCTTTATTACTTTCCCTTTTTATACTAAGTGTTGTAACCTCCACTCCTTATCTCTCCCTTTTATTCCAAATTACTCAACACCTTTATTTAGTGTTAAACTATAAAATACCAAGTTATGTATATTATTAATTATCTATACTTAACTTGGTATTTTACCTCTATATTATATCACTTTTATTTATTTTTTTACATTTTTTTCTAAAATAATATTCTTTTATTATCATTTCTTTTTGTTATCTTATTTCTATCAAAATTCTCTAATATAATCATACAGTTCTTCCTACTTGAATTAACCAAATCTCTATATTCACCTAATGTTATTTCATTGTTTGCTTTTAGATATTTAATTAAATCTTCTTTTGCTTTTATATATATTTGTTTGTCCATTATATATGTATCATCTAATTTTTCAATATCACAACCTATCATTAACTCTATAACTTCTTGATAATGATGATCGCCGCTACATATATCATCTATGCTTAAAAGCGAATCCATAGCATTTTTTTTAAGAGTATTACTTATTTTATTTTTTATTTCTTTTTGTCTATCATTTAAAACAACTTTAAATTCATATAATGAAACTAAATTTCCTTCAAGTTTTATTTTCTTTTCATTGTTTAATTTATCTATTAACATATCTATTTCTTTTGTTTTGAATTTACTTTCTATTTTAGATCTAAACTCTTCTTTTAATATACCTTTTTTAAGTCTATGTTTTTTGTGATAATCAGTTAAAAGTTTTATAGAGTTTTCCTCTAATAATCTATACTGGTTAATATGCATATATATATTATTAATTAATATAACTTTTTCCTCTTTAATTAATTTTTCTAATGCATTATTTATATTTTCTTCACTATCTCCACTATAAGCCATTATTTCTTTTTTTGTAGGGTAAAAATTAATACTTCTTTTTAAGTACTCTTCTAATATGTCTTTTAACTCACCCTTTTCTTTCACTTTAAGGGCTTTTATTACATTTTCATCAAATCTCTTATGTTTTTTAGGTGCTGTATCAATAACAATACCCCCACCAATAGTCTCCATAGGTGAATAACATCTAACTACAAATGCGTCTCCTTTTTTAACTACTATTTTTTCTTCTAATCTTAACTGAACATATCCACTTTCTCCAGTTTCTATTATTTCTTTATCTATAGGAACTGCTCTACAAAGTATTTCTTTTGTTCCATGGTACAATCTAAGTCTATCCCAATGCTTTAAAGTTTTATCAGAATGATTTACTAAAGATATTTTTACATCTATCATCATTGCATCTTCTAATGAATTTTTAGATGCTAACACATCTCCTCTTTGTATTTCATCAACTTTAACATTAGAAATATTAATTGCTGTTCTTTGGCCTGCATAAGCTGTCTTAACAGTTTCTCCATGTACTTGTATACTTCTTATTTTAGTTTTTAGTTCTTTAGGATATATCTCAAGTTCATCTTCTATACTAATTTTTCCTTCTATTAGCGTACCTGTTATTACTGTTCCAAATCCTTTTACTGAAAATACTCTGTCTATATTAAGCCTAGCCGGAGAATTTTCATTACTCTCTTCTATTTCATTACTAATATAATCAATTTTATTAATAAGCTTATCTATACCTCTTTTAGATACAGAATCCACTTCTATAATATCTACATCTTCAAGAAAAGTTCCTTTTACTTTTTCCTTTATATCTTCTTTTACTAATTCTATAAATTCATCATCTACTGTATCACATTTTGTTAAAACTATTATTCCATTTTTTATATTTAAAAAGCTTAAAATATCTAAATGCTCAACTGTTTGAGGCATTACACCTTCATCTGCCGATACAACAAACAACACCATATCTAATCCCGATGCACCTGCTAGCATATTTTTTATAAACTTCTCATGTCCTGGAACATCTACAATACCAGCTCTTTTGTTGCTAGGTAAATCAAAATAAGTAAATCCTAGATTTATTGATATACCTCTCTTTTTTTCTTCTGCTAAAGTATCTGTCTCTCTTCCTGTAAGTGCTTTTATAAGAGTTGTCTTACCATGGTCTATATGTCCTGCTGTTCCTATTACTATGTTTTTCATGTTTAACCCCCTATCAAAGCTTTTTATTTAAAAGCTTTCTCTAGTTCATTTACAATATCATCGTATTCATCTTCAAATATGGTTCTTACATCAAGTACATATTTATTATCATATACCCTAGCTACTATGTGCGATTCACTTAGTCGTAGCTTTTGCTCTACTTTAGATACATTCATATTGTTAGGAGTTATTGCTATCACCTTTGTTTTTATAGTTTCTAAAGGCATAGAACCTCCGCCAACTTGAGAAAACCCATCTTCTATATTAATATTTGCACTTAAATTCAATATTTTTATTTTATTTAACAAATTATTCGCTTTTTCTTCTAGCTCTTCAATTTTATATGTAAGCATTCTCAATGTAGGTATTTCTTTTATAGCTTTCTCTTCATCTAGATATATTCTAAGAGTTGCCTCTAGAGCACAGATAGTAAGCTTGTCTACTCTTAATGCTCTTGTAAGCTGATTTTTTTTCATTTTTTCTATATATTCTTTTTTACCTACTATTATACCCGCTTGAGGACCACCAAGCATTTTATCACCACTAAAAGTAACTATATCTGCACCTTGATTTATAGAATCCAGTACCGTTGGTTCATATGATAACCCATATTTTGATAAATCTATGAAAACACCACTGCCTAAATCTTCTATAACAGGTATATTATGCTTTTTACCAAGTACTGATAGTTCTTCTATCTCTATAGTTTCTGTAAATCCTAATATCCTATAATTACTCGTATGTACTTTCATTAATACTTTTGTTTCTTCACTTATAGCGTTTTCATAGTCCTTTAAATGAGTTTTGTTAGTTGCTCCAACTTCTACTAGCTTGGCTCCACTAAGTTCCATTATACTCGGTATTCTAAATGAACCTCCGACTTCCACTAGTTCACCTCTAGATACTATAGCTTCTTTTTCTTTAGCTAATGTATTTAAAACAAGAAGAACCGCTGCTGCATTATTATTGACTACCAATACGTCTTCTGCTTTTGTAAGTCTTTTTATAGTTTCTGTTAAATGAGTATATCTAGAACCTCTTTCACCTTCTTCTAAATTGTACTCTAAATTAGAATATCTAGATGCAGAACTCCATAATTCATCTTTTATACTTTCGCTAAGTAATGACCTTCCTAAATTTGTATGTACAACTGTCCCTGTACCATTTATTACTTTCTTTAGCGATAAAGAATAACTTATTCTTGATTTATTTATACAATCCTCTACGATAGTATCAAATGACATGTCTACTTTTTCATTATCATTGCCTAAATTTGAAATTTCGCTTCTCTTTAACCCAATTACTTGTCTTATCGATTCTAAAACTAAACTTCTAGGGAATTTGCTTAATATCTCTATTATCCTCTTATCCCCTATTACTTCATCTACTGATGGTAACATAGCAAATAGTTCTCTTTTATTCAAATTAATCACTCTTTCTTATTTTAACTTTAAATAACAGTAATATATTTATCTCCCCTTGATTTTACTTCACCTATTATTTTAGCTTCTATTGACCCATTTTTTTTCATATCTTCAACAAGCATATCTGCTAAGCCAGGATTAACTGACACTAATAGTCCTCCTGATGTCTGAGGGTCATATAATATATCCTCTACTAACGTCTCTATATCCTTCATTTTTACATCTTTACCAACATATTCTTTGTTTCTATACATTCCCGCAGGTATAATTCCCATTTGCGCCATATCAATGGCACCCTCTAATATTGGAACTTCTTTTGAATTTATCTCTATACTTACATTCGATGCTTTTGCAACTTCTAGAGCGTGCCCCAAAAGCCCAAAACCAGTTACATCTGTGGCACAGTTAACCTCTATATTGTTAAAACTCATAGCTGCATATTTATTTAAATGAATCATAACTTCTATAACCTTGTCTGATAAACGCTTTTCTATTAGTCCCTCTTTCATGGCTGTGTTTAATATACCAACACCAATCGGCTTAGTTATAACTAGTTTATCTCCAACCTTTGCAGTTGCATTAGATAAAACCTTTTTAGGATGAACTAATCCTGAAACAGATAATCCATACTTAGGTTCTTTATCATCTACAGTATGCCCTCCTACTAAAAGAGCTCCACTTTCTTTTACTTTATCAAATCCACCTTTTAATATCTTTGCTAACACATCCATATCATGGCATGCTGGAAAACAAGCTATATTCATTGCCACTATTGGTATTCCCCCCATAGCATAAACATCTGACAATGCGTTTGATGCTGCTATTTGCCCAAATATATATGGATCATCTATCATAGGGGTAAAAAAATCTAGTGTCTGAATTAATGCAGTTTCTTCATTTAATTCATATACTGCTGCATCATCTGAAGTTTCTAATCCTACTAATAATTTATCATTATTTTCATTTTTAGGTAATTGAGATAGCACTGAAGCCAGAACCTCTGGCCCTATTTTTGCCGCTCATCCACCTGAAGTCGTCATATCTGTAAGTTTTTTTAAATTTTCCATTTTTATTTCTCCTTGACCTTTGTTTTACATAAACCTATAATATCATATTTTACTATATTTCTTTCATTTATTTACTTTTGATTTATATGTATTTTTAGTTTATATTAATCATTTCCTTTATATCTTCATATTTTTTATCCCCTATTCCATTTACATTCTTTATTTCTTCAATATTATTAAATTTCCCCTTTTCATCTCTATAACTTATTATTTTATTTGCAGTTGCTTCTCCTACCCCTGGCAATGCATCTAATTCTTGTATATTCGCTGTATTTATATTTATTTTAGAATCTTCACTTTTATTCTCTAACGATTTTGCTTCATCCATGTCTTTTGGTGTATTTTCAATATCCTCACCTATTTTAGGTACGATGTAGTGTTTCTCATCTTCAATTTTCATAGCTAAATTAATTTTATTTAAGTTGGCTTCACTTGTAAATCCACCTAACTTATCTATGGCATCAGACAGTCTTTTATTGCCCTCTATTGTTACAACACCTGGTTCTTTAACTTCACCACTTATAAATATTGTTATCATTTCTTTACTTGTACTTTCCTTTTCTTTTTTTTGCAGTTTGACTTGTTGTTCATTTGTTTTTAAATTTTGACTTTGAGGGGTGTCTTTTCTTTCTTCCTCACTTTTACTAACTACATGCACATTTTCTTTAACACCTATATTTTGTTTCAATAAAATTGTAGCTAAACTTATTATAACTATTGCTAAAAATACCGTAATTTTATTAACTTTATTCAAAATTAAATCACTCCTTCATTTCAATTATTGACTAAAATATGTTATACTAAAATATAAATTTTAAATTTGGAGGTATCAAATGAAAAAAATCCTATCACTTTCAGTAGCTTTTCTGATAGCATTTACCTCTTTTTTAGGTACTACGGATAAGTCATTTGCTGATGATGTAAAACTTGATTTAACTGCTAAAAATGCAGTTTTAATGGACTATGAAACCGGAAAAGTTTTATATAGTAAAAACGGCAATGTCAAACTTTATCCAGCTTCAACTACTAAAGCTTGGACAGCTTATTTAGTTATAAAACATGTCCCTGATTTAAATCAAGTCGTTAAAATAAAAGACTTGCCACCTACAGAAGGCTCTAGTATGTACTTAAAAAATGGTGAATCTTTCACTGTTAAGCAATTATTAGAAGGTTTGTTAGTACACTCCTCTAACGATGTAGCTGTTGTTTTAGCTAATTATGTTAGTGGATCTGTAAATGAGTTTTGTAAGTTAATGAACAAAGAGGCTAAAGCTATCGGTGCTAAAAACACTAATTTTGATAATCCCAACGGGTTACCAGATGTAAAACATTACACTACTGCATATGATATGGCTCTTATGTCAAGAGAAGCAATGAATAGCGAAATTTTTAGAAATATTGTTAAAACTAAATCTATAACTTTTAAGCCTAGTGAAGCATATCCTTATGAAAGGTATTTTGTAAACACTAATAAGTTTTTAACTTCAAATGAAAAGATTAACTATAAAGGTCAGCAAATAGACATCAATTACGATATAATTGATGGTATAAAAACTGGCTATACTGATGATGCAGGCAGATGCCTTTTATCTAGTGGCGTTAAAAATAATATGAGATTAATTTCATCAGTTTTTAGGTCTAATGGAAATGATTTATATCTAGATTCTAGAACTTTACTAGATTACGGATTTGATAATTTTCGTTCTACTACTATAGTTAACAAAGAAGATTACATAAAGAATAAAAAAGTTTTATTTAGTAAACAAAAGGAATTAATTTATGAACCTGAATATAGTTATAAATTAGTATTACCCAAAGGAACTAAAGAAAATGAATATACTACAAAAATAAAATTAGATAACATTAATTTACCTATTCGTAAGGGAGACAAGGTAGGTACTTTAGAAGTATATAAAGAAAATAAAGTTAATCATGCCATAAATTTAATCGCTAAAGATAATGTTAATAGTGTATTTGCTTCTGTTACTGAAAACAAAGCAATAATGTCAGCTATTAAAATAGGTATTGTAGCTTTATCATTCATAATAATATTTATTATATTTATTGTTGCTAGAAAAAAAACTAGACGAAGAAGAAAAAATACTAAAAATATTTATTCTAATAAAAGCCGTCGTTTTAAAAAAGGAAAAAGATAAAATTTAAAATCCCCCCTTAAAGTAGATACTTCTAAATTCTACTTTAAGGAGGGGATTTATATTTTAGGTTTATCCTCAATCATACATCTTTATTCCTTTGCCATGAACCATTATTAAGTTCTTAGGCCTAATCATATTTATAGTTTTAATTAAATCTTCATAGTGTGCATGAGACGATAAGCTAATATCTATTAAATTTATATCAACAGAGTCATAAGGTTTTAATTTTCGTTCTAATGTATATTTATCTATTGGCCCACATTTTAAAATAGTCACCATATTTTTATCTTTTAATGCCATTTCATAATATTTTTCTGCTAAACTTATATCTTTTATTAATCCAGCACTAACTATTATTATGTCATTTTCATAATACTTTTTTTCAATTGTCTTATGTTTATTGTACTGCAATTCATTATTAGCTAATATATTTTTTTCAATTTTATTATAATATTCATTTATTTTTATAGCACTTCCATCCATTAATACATTTCCTTTTATGGTACTTTTGGTTATTAAGTCATAACACTCTTGGGCCTTACCAGTCGAGAACGATGGAATAATTACTTTTTTATCATTTTTTAATGATAAGTTTATAAAATAATTAAATAATTTTTTATTATAAATATAAGGTAATTCCATATTTTTATAACCATATGTAGTTTCCATTATAAGATAATCTGCATTTTGGAATTCATAAAAATCATTTTCATCTATGTATTGAGTTGTAGATTGTCTATTAAAAGAAAAATCTCCTGTATAAACTATTTTTTTTTCAAAAGCTTCTATAAAAACTCCAATAGATCCTTTTATATGATTAGTTTGAAAAAATTTGATTTTAAAATCTCCAATATAAAACTCATCGTTTCCCTTTTTTAATTTTAACTTGTCGTTGTCTATTTGAATGCTTTTTCCTACAATATTTATGATACAATGTGTATCTTTAGTCATATAAATTTCACTAACATATTCCTGCATTATATCCAAGCTTCCATAATGATCTAAATGTGCATGGCTTATTATAATTGCTTTTATTTTGTCTAAAGGTATATTATTTTCCAATAAAAAATTTTCTATGTCTATCTTTTGAACCTTCATATTTGATATTTGTGCACCGCAATCAATTATCAAATATTCATCTTTAAGCTTTATAAAATGCATACTGACTAAATTTTTAGATTTATAACTTATTATTTTTATATTTTCATCTTCAAAATTATATTTGCTTATTTTAGGCGGTATATAGTTTTTATCTTTTTTAGTTAAATCTATTTCATCTAGCAAAATTTTACTTATATATTTTTCTATATTATCACAAGGAAGCATGTTGTATATATCTTTGTCATTGTAGCTATTTTCTAATTTCAATTTACACAAATCTGATAATTGATGTAAATCTAACTCTCTTAACATATTAAGTATATCCGACATTTTTTCTTTATACATATTTATATCTTTATAGTTCATATTATTGTAATCTATTTTTTTTGAAATAGTTTTTTTTCTATCTCTTATTAAGTTCATTAAAATATATATATATTTTTTTCTTTTATCTACCAATTCTTCGATTTTGCTACTTACGTTATCTATTAAAGTTATATCAATACTAAAATATATAAGTATATTTATAACGTCATTTGCATTGCATTTATCTGCGTTTATTATATCTATTATTGTTTCTTTGTTCTTAATGAAAATAAAATATGCTTGTTCATATAAATTTAAGTTTAATAGAGACAATATAGAATATATTATCCCTGTACTATTTTTGTTAAAATTAAAACTTTCAAAACCGTATTGAAAAGACAGTAGATATTCTCCTAGTTTATATTTTGTATATGACAACAATTCTAATAATTCTTTTTTACCTTGTTGTATATAAGAAATATTTTCTATAAAATAATCTATTTCTTTTATATTTTCTATTTGTTCAATATCAAAATTTTCTATTGTATAGATTATATCATTTTCTATTTTTTCAACATTAGATTCTGTTACTATAATATCTTTGTATTTATACATTGCTACTTAGGAGGATCTACTTTTAATCTCTTAAGCATTGATATAGACTTAAATTTAATTTTTGCACTGCAAGCATCATTTTCAATTATAAAAAATAGTATATCTATAAACTCATCTTTATTTTTATCATTAAGTAGTCTTTCAACTAAGTTTATTAATGCTATGTACACATTATCAGAAAATTTATTATGTACAACACAATTTACGCCTATAGCATCTTTTATTAACTGTAATGTAATATCTTTAAAATTAAATTTAGGTTTATCACAAAGTTCATAAGCACCATTTATAGCCTTAATAATTTTTTCTTCATCGTTACTGTTTAAATATTCATCATAAACTGTTTTTATAGCATATCTCAAGAGTTGGCTGCTTTTATATGCACAGTCTCTTATTATTGAAAATATCTGACGATTATCATAATATCTTTCTTCTAAAAATTCTTTTACTAATTCTACTGAATCATTTTGAGATCCTAGGCTACACATAGCAGCATTGCAATATACTTTTTTAGTTGTATCATGTTTATTTTCATTTATTAAATTTAAAAATTGTTCACTAGACCCTTTTCTAGAGCCCCACTGCGCTAATGTTACTAGTGCAGTTCCAATCTCTATAGAATTGCATTGATATCTTTGTAAAATATTTACTATCATTTCTTCAACTAAAGGTGAATTAGAATATCTTATAGCTAAAAAAGCATTTTTTCTAGTTATATTATTATTCATCCATATTAAAAAGCTATTCTCAAAATCATCTTCTTCTTCCCAATTTTTAGCTTGTTTTATCATCGTATCTAATGTTATATTTTCATTTTTTTTACAACTTGGTATTACCCTGCTTATTATTTTTCGTGCTTGCTTATTTATACTTGGAATATCTAAATAACTTTCAGCTTTTTTTATAGCATCCCCTCCAAAGCTTTTTACATAATTATGTATAAAGTACTTTGCCATTTGAACTTCAGTATTATCAGATTCTTGATTTAAACTTATTAATTTTAATGTATAATCTATACACATATCGTTTTTTCCACTCATAAATGCCTTAAGTGCCTGTAGCTTTGTATCTCCCTTTGTATGTCTATCATATATTATATTAAAAAAATCCATATCATTTATTTTCCCACATGCATTTATCAAAATCATAATTTGAATGTCCCATGACCATTCTTTTAAAATAAATTTAATAGTTTCTTTATACTCAGATGAATTCCTACTATAACTATCTGCAATAACTTTACCTATAGTTTCTATTACTAAATTATTTTTTATTAATATGTTATTTATCACTTTTGAAGCATATAGTATCGCTTCTATAGGACATGTGTTTTCATTCATCATTTCTTGTGATACAAATTTTAAATTTAATTCTAATTCATGCAGTTTCCCACCATTTATTACTTGTGCACCAAATTTCTCATATATCGTTACCAACTCTTCTATATAATACGGATCAAAATTCCAATAAAACAATTTATTATTACAATCGTTAGTATTTTCTCCTCCACCCTCGCTAACTTCATTTATATCCTTTAAGCTAATGAAAGATTTTGGGATACTTATACTATTTTTATAATTTTCTAGATCTTCTAAGCTTTTTAATATCACAAAAATCCCCCCCTTATATTGTTTCTTTTTCTTTTAAATCTACTTCCTGCTTAAGCTCTATCTTTTCTCCATCTACATCAACAGATAGTCTTAAGTACTTGTCTTTATCAATAGAAAAATCTATGTCTATCATTGTTCCTGGTTTTTTAGGAGTTTTAAAATAAGCTTTATACTTTCTCTGTATTCTCATTTTAGAATCATATTGATCTATACCTGCATAAAGATTGATTTCTACTCCCGATGGACTAGTTGTTCTAAGAGCTCCTTTTAACTTACCTTCATAAGGCACTTCTTGATTTGAATCTATTATAACTACAGGCAATCCTTCTTTCACATCTATCATTATTGCTTCTGCTAAAACTCTTGTTAATTCAAATTTTTTATCTTCTGTAACACTTACTTCATCCTCATAGTGTATTTCTTTTTCTAAAACTTGGTCTCGATTTATTACAGTTTCATAATAATCATATATAGCTGCCCCTTTAGCTACTGAACTTAGAGGGTCAGTAGAGTTTATTATTTGATTTTCTTTAAGATCTAAAATTCCTCTTATCTTATCTCTTACTAACTGATATTTAGTCATTCCCCCTGTTAAGAATAAATAATCTATGCTGTCTTTTTTTATATTATAATCTCTAAATGTATTTAATATTGGATCAACAATATTTTTTTGCATTTCTTCATCTGAACGTTTATTGTTTAAATTTGATTTTATGAAGAAATCTTTTATTGCCTCATCATATTCTTCTTTATTTATACAAAATTGAACTGGATCCTCTCCATAAAAATTCATGATATAATGATCGAAACTTTCACCAAAGTAACAATTCATTTCTACGTCTGAAGATATCCTCTCTTTGGCTTTTTCTGCAAATATTCTCAAATGCCTAACCATGTGTTCTCTATCTTCTTTATCTATAGAATTATAATCCAAATTGTATTTTTCTAAAAATTCATTTAATTTTACTAGTGCTACTTTATTATCAAAATCAATTCCACCCAGTTCATCATACCTACCAATTGCAACTTCTGTAAATTCAACTTTTCTTCCGTTTTGAATTACATCAACTATAGCTATATCACAAGTACCTCCTCCTAAATCGAAAACTAATATCCTAGTCGATTCACTAAGGTTTACCTGTCTTTGGCTTTCTATTAAATTAGATTGTTCATTTATAAAATCGATAAGAGCTGAAGTAGGCTCAGGGATAAGGTTTACATTTTTAAATCCTATTTCTAAAGCAGCATCTTTTGTATCCTTTATTTGATCTGTATTAAAAGATGCTGGAACTGTTATAGTTACACTTTCTACATCTTTTCCTTGATTATATCTTTTCATAGAATCTCTACATGTCTTTAAAATATGTTTTGCTACATCCTTAGACGTATACTCGACTTTACCCAACTTCCAAACTTTGTTACTCCCCATATATCGCTTAGTGTTATATAATACTTTTTTAGAAGCCTTCGACTTTATATTTTTTGCTATTTTCCCTACATACTCTTTTCCATTTTCGTCAGCATATAATACTGACGGCAATATAAATTCGGTTGTAGAGCATTTATTTTCATCGACTTGCATTACTTGGATTATCTGTGATTGAATTAAGCCATTAAATAATAAATTCCCTTTAGATACAACTGTATTAGTAGTCCCTAAATCAACCCCAAAATAGGTCTCATTTACTGTTTCTATACTCATAAAATTATTCCCCCTTTATATTTACATACGGCTTTAATATTTCTATTCCGTTATAAAACCATGCTGGATATAAAACATCTCCTTTTGACAATTTAATATCTGATATATCTTTATTCAATCTATAATTATAAAAAGAATATTCTTCTATATCTACACTAGTTCCTATCTTTTTTGTTTCTCTAGGGGATATTCCCATTTGTCTAAATACATTAAATAAATTAGTTGCTACAAACATTAAATTTTTTTCCTTTTCCCCTTTTGAGTAGCAATATAATCTATCTAGTATATTTCCATTGGTATCATCATTCATATTTTTTACTAAATCTACTAGGGCTTTAGAATATTGTTCTTTCCCATAACTTATCAGTTCTATATTATATTTTTGTAATTTATTTATTTCATTTTGTAAAACTATTTCTTTATCTATATATTCATTAATAATATGCTTATTTATTTCTACTTCTTCTCTTAATTTTTCTATAGATTTCTTTAGTTCTATATTTTTCAATTCTAAATCACTTTGAATGTCAATTTTAGCTTCTTCAAATTCAGATTTATTTAATATAATTTTATTTAAATTTAATTTTATATTTTTTCTTTTTTCTATTGCATGTATCGTTTTGTCTAAAGAACTTTTTATTTCTATTTTTTTATTATTTAAATTAGTTTTACACATTAAAGTTAACTTTTTATCTCTAAATAAATATTCTAAGTCATTTAATACTATATCTTTTTCATATATATTTAATCCATTATCCTTAAACTCACTATGTATAAATTTAATCATTTCATTTTTTGACACCTCATCATTATTAATGAAAATATACATAGCGTATAATTCCACTAGCATAGATATTACAAATTTTTCACTTTTTATCATTTCGAATCCTTCATCTTTTACTATTTTATATGGAAGTTTTCTACACTTTATATATTTAGATATAATTCTGAAGTTATCATTTATATCTATATTCCATCTCCCCATATTTTCATCAAATTTTGATTTTATAATATCATAATATTCCCCTTGAGATTCATCAAATGCTGATACATTAAAGAATAAGTTTAAATCATTTGTGAATTCTACTTTGTTTTTAATTATTCCCAATTCTTTTATTAAATCTTTCATTCCTATATTTGCATTATTCAAAATGTCCCCTCCATTTTTAATTTGTTGATTTAACTTATACACCATCTAATACAATTCGATATTTTTCTAATATTCCCTTCTATTTTTTATATTTAACTAAATATATTTATATAAAAAAACTGGCTTGCATTCGCATAGCCAGTTTTTATATATATAAATATTATCCAAATATCTTTTTAGTTAATGAACATCCTGTACAAGTAGAAGCTATCCCACCTAATGCAGTCTCTCTTAACTCCATTGGAAGTGTTTTTCCAACTTTATACATTGCTGCTACTGTTTCATCAAATGGTATTATGTTTAATATTCCTGCTAAACATAACTCAGCTGATATTAAAGCATTTGCAACTCCTATAGCATTTCTTCCTTGACAAGGAGCTTCAACAAGCCCTGCTATTGGGTCACATACAAGTCCCATGACATTTTGTAAACAATGAGATGCAGCATGTATAGCTTGCTCTACAGATCCACCCATCATTTCTACTACACCAGCAGAAGCCATCGCAGCTGCTGCTCCAGTTTCAGCTTGACATCCACCTTCAGCTCCAGATACTGTAGCATTTCTAGTTATTATAACACCTATTGCAGAAGCTGCAAATAAAGCGTCTATCATTTCATCATCATTAAATCCATACTCTTTACCTATAGTAACAACAGCTCCGGGAAGTATACCACAGGAACCTGCTGTTGGTGCAGCCACTATTAATCCCATAGAAGCATTTACTTCCATAGTACCCATAGCAGCAACCATAGCCTTATTCATTAACTCTCCACACACACTTCTTGATAATCCTCTGTATTTAGTTAATTTCTTAGCTTCTCCACCTATAAGTCCACCCATAGATTTTATATCTTCTTCAACAGCTTTTTCAGTAGCTGATTTCATTATATTTAAACTTACTCTCATCTTCTCTCTTACTTCTTCTTTAGATAATCCAGAAAGCTCAGCTTCTCTTTCTAAACACATCTCATGCATTGACATATTTAATTCATTACATTTCTCTAACAATTCTGCTCCGCTTGTGAAGTTATATTTCATTTTTTTATTTCTCCTTACTCATTAGAATTTGTCTAAAACTACAATTTTAGCTATTACTTCAAATTTTCTTAATTGATTTATTAGGTCAGCTTCTAATTTATCATCTGTTTCTATTGTAACAAATGTATATTCAGATTTAGCTGGTTTGTTTGTTGAAAGTGTTACTATATTTTTATTATTATGAGCAAGTAATCCTGTTACGAATGATACTGCCCCAGGAATATCTTTTATTTCTAATACTACAGCCGCTCTCGCTCCGTTAAAGTCTAAAGCTAATCCGTCCATTTCTGTAAGTTTTATATTACCTCCACCTATAGAAGCACCCATTACAGTTGATGTTGAACCATCTTCTAGAACCATTTCTATCTTAACAGTATTAGGATGTACATTGTCACCTAAATTAGTTTTTATAAATTCAAATTTAACGCCAGCTTCTTCTGCTAATTGAAAAGAATTCTTTATTCTAGCATCATCTGGTTGGAATCCTAGTATTCCACCAACTATCGCTTTATCAGTACCATGACCTTTATAAGTTTCTGCAAAAGAACCGTGAAGTAAGAACTTTACTTCCTTTACAGGTTTTCCTGCTATTTTAGAAGCAGTTTTCCCAAGTCTAGCCGCTCCTGCCGTATGAGAACTAGATGGACCTATCATATTAGGACCTACAATATCAAATACACTATAATCTTTAGCCATTATATTACCTCTTTCTTTTCTTGAATGTCTTGTTTAAATTAACATATAAATTATTACAAATGAAAATTTTTCCAATTTTTTCGTTAAACGGCAAAATGACCAGCTATATGTCTGGTCATTTCACAATAACGTTCAAAAATTATATTACAGCAATTACTTCTATTTCAACTTTAACGTCTCTTGGTAATCTCGCAACTTCTACACAAGCTCTAGCAGGCTTATTTTCTCCGAAATATTCTGCATAAACTTCGTTTATAGCTCCAAATTCATTCATATCTTTTATGAATACTGTAGATTTTACTACGTGTGAAAAATCTAATCCAGCTTCAGCTAATATAGCTTTAACATTCTTTAAAGATTGAGCAGTTTGAGCTTTAACATCTCCTTCAACTACTTCCATAGTTTCTGGTACAAATGGAACTTGTCCAGATACGAATAACATATTTCCAGCTTTAACAGCTTGAGAATATGGTCCTATAGCTTTAGGTGCATTGTCTGTATTTATTATTTGATGTTTCATTTTATAACTCCTCCTTGTAATTCCTTTTATATGTTCTCTTTTTCAAGTACTATTATACTATTATCTAAGTTATTATGCACATGTTTTTTTAAAATACAGGCTAAAAATACATTTTTTTTTATATTTTACCTTTAACCTGTATTTAATTTTTATTTTTTTATAAAATATTATATTTCTACTATTTCAAATCCTGCATTTTTAACAGCTTCTGTTATTTTAGATATATGCTCTCTTGTAAACGTTTCTAGTACAATCTCAGCTGATTGTTTACCTAACGCTCCACCTATTGATAATCTAGATAAGTTAGCACTTAATATATTTCCATTATGCTCACTTATTATTTTAGTTAATTCAGCAAGTCCGCCTGGCTTATCTTGTATTACTGTGTTGAATGCATATCTTCTTCCTTCTTTAGCTAAAGCAGTTCCTATTACTCTGTATAATGTGTTAACATCAACATTTCCACCAGATATTATGCAAACTACGTTTTCCCCTTCTTGAGGTACATATTTTTTATTTAATAAAGCTGCTGTAGTTACTGCCCCTGAACCTTCAGCTACAACTTTTTGATTTTCCATTAAGAATAACATTCCTTGTGCTATTTCAGCTTCTTCTACAACTACAACTTCATCAACTAATTCTTTTATTATTTCAAAAGTCATATCTCCTGGAGTTTTAACAGCTATACCGTCTGCTATTGTGGTATCTTTAAATGCAGTAGTAACTTTTCCATTTTTGAATGATTCTTGCATTGAAGGTATATTTGCAGTTTGAACTCCAACTATTTTTACGTTAGGATTTAAAGCTTTAGCAGCTACAGCTACACCAGCTATTATTCCCCCTCCACCGATTGGACATAATATAGTGTCTACTTTGTTGTTTAATTGTTCAAATATCTCAAGTGCCATAGTTCCTTGTCCTGCTATAACCTCTTTATCATTGAATGGGTGTAAGAAAGTAGCTCCACTTTCCTTTTGTAATTCAACAGCTTTTGCATAAGCATCATCATATACTAATCCGTTTAATACTACTTCTGCTCCATATCCTTTAGTTGCAGTAACTTTTGCAAGTGGTGCAGTAGCTGGCATTACTATTGTAGCTTTTATTCCACTCATTCTAGCTCCTAGTGCAACACCTTGTGCATGGTTTCCAGCACTTGATGCTATAACACCGTTTGCTTTTTCTTGTTCAGTTAAGTTAGCTATTTTATTACAAGCCCCTCTTACTTTGAAAGAACCAGTTTTTTGTAAGTTTTCACATTTATAGAAAACATTTGCCCCTGTCATAGTGCTAAGCTTAACACTCTCTAGTACATCTGTCTTTTTTACTATATCTTTTATAGTTTCTCTAGCATTTTTTATATCTTGTAAAGTAACTTTTGTCATTTTATTTATCTCCTTTATAGTAAAGTTAATTATTTCATTTCTAACAATTCCTATTCTATACTTTTTTTTTACATAAATCAACAGGAAACCGCTTTTTCATAATTTTTTTACTTTTCTAAATTCAATCTAAAATTAATACAATTTAATTAATTGCTTTAATTGTTGAATTTTTATTCATATTTTGTCTTATTTTATAATGTTTCCAATCTATTTTAATATATTTTGAAATTTCAAATCTACTAATTTTAATTTAACAAAATTTTAGTTTTAATTTTATAACCTTTTATTCTTCTTTATAATTATTATAACTCATATTTTGTTTTTTATAATTTTATTTTTTTATAAATAAAAAAGAAGAAAACTCTAAAGTTTTCTCCTTTTCATATTTAAAAATTTATTTAACTACTATATTAACTAGCTTTTTAGGAACTGCAACTACTTTTACAATAGTTTTTCCTTCAACTAAAGCTTTTATTTTTTCATCATTCATAGCAGCTTCTTGCATTTCTTCTCTAGAAATATTAGCTCCTATACTTAATTTACCTCTAACTTTACCATTTACTTGAACTACAACTTCAACTTCATCTTTAACTAATGCAGTTTCGTCGTATTTAGGCCAAGATATATTGAATATACTTCCTTCTTTCCCTATCATAGTCCATAGTTCTTCACCCATGTGAGGTGCAAATGGTGCTATTATTGAAACTATTGTTTCTACTGCTTCTTTTATAACGCCTTCATTTCTATTTTCTAATTCTTTATATTTGTACATTTCGTTTATTAATTCCATTAAAGCAGATATTGCAGTATTGAAACCAAATTTTTCACTTAAGTCTTGTGTTACTTTTTTAAGAGTTGCATTTATAGTATATCTCATAGCTTTATCTTCTTTAGTTAATTCACTTGTTTTAACATCAGATTTAGCTATTTCTGATAATTCATCAACTAATCTATAAACTCTATTTAAGAATCTAAAGCATCCTTCAACGCCTTGTTCTGACCAGTCTAAATCTCTTTCTGGTGGAGCTGCAAATAATACAAATAGTCTAGCAGTATCTGCTCCAAATTCATTTATTATTTCAATTGGTGAAACAACATTACCTTTTGACTTACTCATTTTAGTTCCTTCTTTAAGTACCATACCTTGAGTAAGTAAGTTTTTAAATGGTTCATTAAAGTCTATCATTCCCATTTCGTTAAATGCTTTAACAAAGAATCTTGAATAAAGTAAATGCATTATAGCATGCTCTACTCCACCTATATATTGGTCTACTGGCATCCACTTGTTAGCTACATCTTTTCCAAATGGTTCGTTAGTATTCTTAGGATCTACATATCTTAAGAAGTACCAAGAAGAATCAACAAATGTATCCATTGTATCAACTTCTCTTCTAGCCGGTTTTCCACAACAAGGACAAGTAGCATTCATGAATTCTTTTGAAGTAGTAAGAGGAGATTCTCCTTTTCCAGTAAACTCTATATCTGTAGGTAATAATATTGGTAAGTTTTCTTTCTTTTCTGGAACTAAACCACACTCTTCACAATAAACTACAGGTATAGGACACCCCCAGTATCTTTGTCTAGAAAGTAACCAGTCTCTTAATCTATAATTAACTGTTTTCTTTCCTACTTTTATTTCTTCTATTTTATTAACTATTCCTTCAAATCCTTTTGATACTTCTAAACCATCAAATTCTCCAGAATTAATCATCTTTTCATCTTCATCTATAACTTGTGCTACATCTAAGTTATATTTAGCCGCAAATTCTGCATCTCTTTCATCATGAGCTGGGACTGCCATAACTGCACCAGTTCCATAGTCAGCAAGAACATAGTTTGCAATCCATAAAGGAACTTTATTTCCGTTTAATGGGTTTATAACATGTTTACCTATAAACATTCCTTCTTTTTCTACATCACTTGAAGTTCTTTCTATTTCAGTCATAGTGTGCATTTTAGTTACAAATGCATCAACTTGAGCTTCATATTCTGTTCCTTTTACTAATTCTTTAACTAATTCATGCTCTGGAGCAAGAACCATGTAAGTAACTCCATAAGTAGTATCTGGTCTAGTTGTAAATACTGTTACAGATTTATCAATTCCATCTATATCAAAAGTTATTTCAGCTCCAGTACTTTTTCCTATCCAGTTTTTTTGCATTGTTTTAACTTTTTCTGGCCATCCAGTTAAAGTATCTAAATCATTTAATAATTCTTCTGCAAAGTGAGTTGTTTTAAAATACCATTGTTCTAAATCTTTTTTAACAACTACAGAATCACATCTTTCACATTGTCCTTGAACAACTTGCTCATTAGCAAGAACTGTTTCACAAGATGGACACCAGTTAACGAAAGATTTCTTTTTATATGCTAATCCATGTTCTAAGAATTTCAAGAATATTTCTTGAGTAAATTTATAGTATTCAGGTGTAGATGTAGCTATTTCTCTATCCCAATCATAGCTAAGTCCTAATAATTTTAATTGACCTTTCATATCTTCTATATTTTCCATAGTCCACTTATGAGGATGTATTCCATGCTTTATAGCTGCATTTTCTGCTGGAAGACCAAATGAATCCCATCCCATTGGATGAAGAACGTTAAACCCTTCCATCTTTTTAAATCTAGCTATAACGTCACCTATTGAATAATTTCTTACATGTCCCATATGTATCTTTCCTGATGGGTATGGTAACATCTCTAATGTGTAATAATTTGGTTTTGATGAATCTTGTGTATTAGTTTTATATTGTTCATTTTCTACCCAAGTTTTTTGCCATTTAGCTTCAACTTCATTTGGTTTATAAACGTTCATATAACTACCTCCTATGTATTTTTATATAAAAAAATCCCCACCACTAAACATACGTTTAGGGACGAGGATTATATTCGCGGTACCACCCTAATTAGCCTACTTCTAGACTCTCTTAGATAGTTTTTATGCCAACTACGGCCAAATAGATTTTATCTAGCAAGTTCAAAGATATATTTTACTAGTTTACACCACCACTAGTTCTCTGAAAAAACACATTCTCTTACTACTCTAGTCCATTTAATAATTTTAAGTTTTAAGTTATAATATCAGTTTTATACCAGTGTGTCAACATCTATACGAGGAGCATCAGCCCATAATTTTTCTAACTTATAGTACTCTCTACTTTCCTCATCGAATACGTGAACCATAACATCGCCATAATCAAGAAGTATCCAGTTTTGAGCTCCATGTCCTTCTTTTCCTCTTGGCTCTATTCCTAACTTAGTTAGTTCATCTTCAACATTGTCAGTTATAGCCTTAACTTGTCTTTGAGATCCAGCTGTAGCTATAACAAAATAATCACATAAGCTAGACATATCTCCTATTTTTATTATAGATATATCTTGTCCTATTTTATCATCTATTGCATCATATATAACTTTTGTAATTTGTTCTACTGTCATATTGTTAGTCATATTTTTTCCTTCCTTTCCTAATTTCAAACATATTTATCTATTATACCATAAATATTGATTTATAGACTATGATATTTTAATATTTAGTTTTATTATTACCTTAATACTGATTTTTGTTGCATAAGATAATTTCTAGCTTCTACAGTTCTTGGATGAATTAATTGTTGGTTATCTATAACAAATTTTATAGTATTATTAAAAGAAATTAATAAAGCTTCATCTAAACTACCTTCATAACTTAATTCCCTTAACAATTCTACACCAGGAAAACTTCTGTCTTCTTCTATTAAGTCTGCTATATAAAGTATTTTTTCTAATAAATTCATATTTGCTTTTCCTGTAGTATGATATTTAACTGCACTTATAATTTCTTCATCTTCTATTTCAAACTCATACTTAGCAATATAGCAACCGATTACACTATGAGATAATGCTAAATTATTTTTTTCTAAATCATCTAATTCTATTTTATATTTAGCTACATAATAATTTACTTCTTCTTTATTTAAATATTTCGCACAATCATGAATTATTCCTGCTAAATAAGCTTTTTCTTTATCATAATTATATATTTCACTAAGTTTAATTGAAGTAATAGCCACATTTAAAGAATGTTTGAATCTTTTTTTAGGTAACATTTTTTCTAATTGTTTATTAATATCATCTAAATTCATTTACTTTTCTCCATTTATTTGTATTCATTTTTGTACAAAGAATTCCTAGATATATAATTTTCAACATATTCAGGTACTAAATATCTTATTGATTTATTTTCATTTAATTGGTCTCTTATATATGTTGAGGATATATCTAGAGATGGAACATAAACACTTATAATCTTTGCGTTATATTTGTTTATTAATTTTTCTATTTTTTCTTGAGCTCTTAATAAACTTATCCCCGGTCTAGTTGCTGCTATGAATGTAGCCAATTTGAAATTTTCCTCTACATTTTTCCATGTCTCAATATCACATATCGCATCTGCCCCTGTTATAAAAAATATATCTATATTATTATAAGCTTTTTTAAGATATTTTAATGTGTCTACTGTGTATGTTTTTTCTTCTCTTTTAATTTCTATATCCCAAACTAAAAAATCATCATTACTTGAAGTTGCAAGATTAACCATATTATATCTATCATATTTGTCAGTTATATTACCTAACTTATGAGGTGGCTTTCCTGATGGTATAAAGATAATCTTATCTAATTTATATTTATCCCTAATAAATTCAGCAGTAGCCAAATGTGCATAATGGATTGGATCAAAAGTTCCACCCATTATGCCTATCTTATTTTTCTTACAATCTTTTTTAAAATTTTCTAATTTAATAGTATTTTTTATCTCCGCTTCCTTAATTAGATTACCAATACTCATTTTAAATCTCCTTTACAGCAATTATATTATTATTGTATCATTATTTTTATAATATTAAAGGTTATAAATTGTTTTTTAGTATATACTTATAGTTATACTCAATATGAAGGAGATTTTTAATGGCTATAATTACAAAAATAGAATCACAAAAAAAAACGAGAAGACAGAGTTAATATTTATGTAGATGAAGAATTTTTTATGGCTATATTTGCTGAACTAGTATACACTTTTAATTTAAAAAAGGGCATGACTATAGAAGAGGAAAATTTAAAAAATATATTAAATGAAGAAATGTATATTAAAGCTAAGAATAAAGCTTTAAATATTTTAGCTAAAGCAGATCAATCAGAAAAAAAAATCAAACAAAAACTATCTACAGATTTTGAAGATGATATAATAGATATGGTTATAGAATTTCTAAAGAAAAATAAATTTGTTGACGATGATTTATTAGCACAAAAAATAGTTAATACTAATATTAATTTAAACAAATGTGGTAAAAATAAAATTAAGCAAAATTTATATAATAAAGGTATTGATAAAGAGTCAATTGATGAAGCTATAGCTGATATAGATAATGATGTTGAATTTGAAAATGCTCTTTATTTAGGAAAAAAGAGATATGATAGAGTTAAAAATGAAGATAAAAGAAAAATATATCAAAAAATTTCTCAACATCTTTCTTATAAAGGATTTAGTTATGATATTATAAAAAGAGTATTAAATAAACTTTTAAATGATGATGAATTTAATATGTAGTATGTTTATTAGTGCTTATAGGAGGATTTATTTTGAGTGAAGTTAAAAGATTTATAATAGCTGCTATTGCCTTAGGAATAGGAATATATAACATTATTCAACTATACAAACAAGATAGCATAAAGTAAATTTCAAGAGGTTATTAAATAATAATCTCTTTTTTTTGCTATAAAATATTTTTTAATACTTAATTTATACAGTCTTTAATTTATAAATTCATAAACAACAGCTTCATGCATTACAAAAGTTATTGTGGAAACAATAATAATAATTATATTTTAAAATGCAGATACTATATTTACTACTAATATATAAGGAGAGATTTATGATAGATTTAATTTTACTTGGATGCGGCGGTAATATGCCTATGCCTAATAGGTTTTTATCTTCTTTATTTATAAATTATAGGGGCCGAAAGATACTTATAGATTGCGGTGAAGGAACTCAAATTTCTATGAAAATGAAGAATTGCGGTTTTAAGAATATAGATTTAATATGTATAACACATCTCCATGGAGATCATTTTAATGGACTAATTGGTCTTTTATCTACTATTGGAAATAGTTCTAGAACTGAAGACTTAACAATAATAGGTCCACCAGGTATTACAAAACATATGGATGCAGTGAGAGTACTAGTGGAGTATTTACCATATAATATAAATATAATTGAAAATGCTCAAGGATCTTTTTCTTTACACAATGATTATTTAAAAGATGTAGAAATCTCAACTACAAATCTAGAACATTCAACAGAGTGCATTGGTTATAGTTTTTATTTTAAACGAAGACCAAAGTTTGATAAAGCTAAAGCAGTTTTAAACAATGTTCCTACTATTTTATGGCAAAAACTTCAATCTGGGAAAAATATTATAATGAATGAAGTTGAATACAATCCTGAAATGGTTTTAGGAAATGACAGAAAAGGTATTAAGGTAAGTTTTATAACAGATACCAGACCTATATCTTCAATACCTGAATTTATAAAAGATAGTGATTTATTTATTTGTGAAGCTATGTATGGAGATGATATAGATATTCCTAAGGCTATTAGAAATAATCATATGACCTTTAGTGAGGCTGCTACTCTAGCAAAATCAGGAAATTCAAAAAAACTTATTTTAACTCACTTCAGCCCTGCTCTAGAAAATCCTAACAACTATATAGATAATGCTACTAGGGTTTTTAAAAATACAATTATTGGAGAAGATGGTCTTGAAATTAATTTAAATTTTGAAGATTAAAAGTACAATTTATTATATTAGATTAAATTATATAAAAAAGAGTGTAGGAATATCCTACACTCTATATTAAGAATAAATTACTTAGCTACATTTCCCGCTACATTTAATACATCCCAAGTTCTAGCAAATGGTGGTGCATAACATAAATCTAGCATACCTAACTTAGCAGTTGTTAACTTTGCAAATATAGCAGTTGCTATTACATTTGTTCTTTGAACTGCATCTTTATATCCTGCTACTTGACCACCTAATATCACTTTTGTTTTTGCATCGTAGACAAGTTTTACATATATTTTATTTCTACCAGGATAATAATTTGTTTGGTTAAAGTCAGATATAAATTTAACTTTAACGTCTAACCCTAATTTTTGTGCTTGAATCTCCGTAATACCAGTTGAACCAGCTTCCATATTTAGAACCTTTAAACAACTTGAGCCTAGCGAACCTTGGAATGAATTATTGGCTCCAGCTAGATTTTCCCCAACTATTCTTCCTAATTTATTAGCTCCCGTTGCTAATGGCACATAAGTGTCTTTGCCAGTAACTATATTTTGTATAGTTGCACAGTCCCCCGCTGCATATATATCTTCTATTGATGTTTTACCAAATTCATCAACTATTATTGCACCATTTTGTAGCATTTCTATTCCACTGTCTTTTAAGAATGATGTATTTGGTCTAACACCAGTAGCTATTATAACTACATCAGCATCAACTTCTCCTTTGTTAGTTATAACTTTTTCTACTTTAGTTCCTCCAACTAATTCTGATACAAGTTCTTCTAATCTTAAATCTACATCATGTTTTCTTATTTCTTCTTCTAATACATCTGTTATTTCTTTATCAAAAACTTGTTCTAATATTCTATCAGTAGCTTGGAATATAGTTACATTCTTACCTAACTTTTCAGCTGCTTCTACTGCCTCTAATCCTATAAATCCTGCACCTATTATAACGATGTTTTTATTTTCTTCTTTATTTAATAATTCTTTTACTTTTATTCCGTCTTCCATACTTTTTAATGTCGAAACATTTTCTAATTGAACATTTTTTATAGGAGGTATTATACTACTAGCTCCACTTGCTATCATTAATTTATCATATGAATCTTCAAATTCAAAATTAGTTTCTATATTTTTAACTAAAACTTTTTTATTAGTTACATCCACGTTAACAACTTCATGGAATATATTTAAATCAATCCCAGTTTCTCTGAATTTTTCAGGGCTTCTTGCTATCATGCTATTTGGGTCATCAAAAAATCCACCAACAAAATATGGCAATCCACAAGCTCCAAATGATACCACATCCGTTTTCTCATAAACTACAACTTCATAGTTTGGTTGCATTCTTTTTAATTTTGCAGCAGCACTCATACCAGCTGCAACTGCCCCTACTATTATAACTCTCATATTTGACCCTCCTAAAATATTATATATTAAGTTTATATTTCCATATATACATTACTTATATACCCATATGTAGCTAATATATTAACATTTTTTCATATTAAAATCTACATCATAATATATTTTTTATTTAAATTAAAATATAAAAAGCACCTGTATTTAACAGGTGCTCAAATTTAACTATCTTCTTTCCGATCTCTTTGTTGGTTTCCCTTTTTTAGTAACATTTTCAAGCTTAACTTTAGCTTTAGCTTGCTCATGTCCTGGGAATATTATTTTAGGTTCTTCTAAATTCTTTTTATATATAGTAAACTTAGACCCTATAGCTTGAACAAATTCAGCTCTTAAAGCTTCACATACTGCATTTGCAGTTTCTTTTGTATCGATACCTGCATTTTCAAGTATTGTTACTTTTACTATTTCTCTGCTTCTTAACATATTGTCAAGTTGCTCTAAAAAGCTTTCTGTTACACCATCTTTACCTATTTGAGTAACAGGTTTTAATGTATTTGCTACTGATCTTAAGTACGCTCTTTGTTTTCCTTTTAACATTTTTCCACCTCTTTTATTCTAGTTGTAGAATTCGAATTCTAACTCGTAAATTCTAACAGTATCTCCATCTTCAATTCCCATTTCTCTAAGTCTGTCAAATACGCCTTGACTTTCCATAACTTTTTGGAAATATTGAAGAGATTCCATATCATCAAAGTTAACAGAGTATAAAATTCTTCTAAGCATTTTACCTGTAACAACATATACTCCATCTTCGATTTCTATAGTTAAAGCTTCGTCTTCTTGTACATCTAATTCTGGTCTGTACATTTCTTCTTCTGTAACTAACTCTATATCCTCAACTTCATTTAATAATTGAGATACGTAAGCTATTACATCATCTATACCTTGACGAGTAGCTGCAGACATTTTAAATACTTTATATCCTCTACCTTCTAACTCGTTTTTGAAATCTTCAAATACACTTTCATCTTCTAATATATCCATTTTATTAGCTACTACTACTTGTGGTCTTGAAGATAATTTTTCATTGTACATTTTAAGTTCATCATTTATCTTGTCAAAGTCTTCTAAAGCATCTCTACCTTCTAAGCCTGATATATCTACTATATGAATTAAAACTTTAGTTCTTTCAACATGTCTTAAGAAATCATGACCTAGTCCGACTCCTTCAGCTGCACCTTCTATAAGTCCAGGTATATCAGCTAACACAAAACTATCGCCAAACTTAGTTTGAACAACACCTAAATTAGGTGTTAAAGTTGTAAAGTGATAGTTAGCTATCTTTGGTTTAGCTTTAGTAACTACTGATAAGAATGTAGATTTACCTACATTAGGGAATCCTAAAAGACCCACATCTGCTATCATTTTAAGCTCTAAAGTTACCCATCTTTCTTGTCCTTCTGTACCAGATTTAGCAAAAGCTGGGGCTTGTCTTACTGCATTTGCGAAATGTTGGTTTCCTTTTCCACCTCTACCACCTCTTACAACTGTAGCTCTATCGCCTTCGTTTTTTAAATCTGCTAATATAAGACCTGTTGCTTCATCTCTAATTATTGTTCCTGCAGGCACTTTAAGTGTTAAATCATCACCATTTTTACCCGCTCTTCTACTCTTTGATCCATCTCCACCTGGTTCTGCAGAGTATTTTCTTTGGTATTTGAAATCCATTAATGTTCTAAGACCTAAGTCAACCTCAAACACTATACTAGCACCATGTCCACCGTCTCCACCATCTGGACCACCAGCTGGAACATACTTTTCTTTTCTAAAACTTACCGTACCGTTTCCACCGTTTCCAGCTTTAACAAAAATCCTTGCCTTATCTATAAACATATTAATCACCTACTTGATTAAACTTTTTTATAACACTAATAAATAAGAAATTATCCACGTCGGATAATTTTTCTTAAAGACAGCATTTTAATAAAATTATTATTTAAAATCTTTAAAAAGACTTCATTATTATTTTTTCCAAAATAAATACATACAATTCTATAAATATCTATTTACAAGAAAAAGGAGTGTATTAACACTCCTTTTTGGTATATTACTCAGCTATTGATACTGGGTATACACTTACTTTTTTTCTTTTCTTATCTTTTCTTTCGAATTTAACAGCGCCGTCAACTAATGCAAATAAAGTGTCATCGCCACCTATACCTACGTTAGTTCCTGGATGTATTTTAGTACCTCTTTGTCTTACTATTATACTACCAGAAGTTACAACTTGTCCGTCAAATCTCTTAACACCTAATCTTTTAGCTGCAGAATCTCTACCATTCTTAGAAGATCCTACCCCTTTTTTAGATGCAAGTAACTGTAAGTTCATGTTTAACATATGGAGTCACCCCCTACTTTTTTAAGATTTTTATATTTTTGGGATATTCCCGTTTTATTCGTTTCATAGCCAGCTCAAAATGTTCAAGTAGTAAGTTTGTCTTATCATTTAAAAATGATTCCTTAACTATACACTCTATAAAACCCTCAGTTCCTACTTCAGATTCAAATTCCACTTTGGCTAATTTCTCTAAAGAGTTATTAACAGCTATTGCATTAGATGTAACAGCCGAACATACTATATCATATCCTATCTCAGCATACTCTGCATGTCCCTTTATAGTAAAACCCTTCCTTTGAAAATCATCAGTGTAATGATATTTTATGTTTATCATTCCAACACCTCTACAATTAAGCGTTTATCTTTTCGATAACTATCTTAGTGTATGGCTGACGATGTCCTTGCTTTCTTCTATAATCTTTCTTAGCCTTATATTTGAAAACTATTATTTTCTTAGCTTTACCTTGTTCTACAACTTTCGCTTGAACAGAAGCACCTTCAACAACTGGAGCTCCAACTACTAGCTCTCCGTCTTTAGTACAAGCTAATACTTCGTTTAAAGTTATAACATCACCTGCGTTAGCTTCTAACTTCTCAACGAATAATACATCACCTTCAGCAACTTTATATTGCTTTCCACCTGTTTTAACTATAGCGTACATTAAAATACACCTCCTCGGTCTTAAACTCGCCATATAGGTACTTCATTTAAGAAGTTTGTAACCTTGTCTGTGCGGCATTACAGTTATTAATATTACTACTTACTTGTGCATTTGTCAACTAAGTATTATAAATTATATTTATTTTTTCGTAATTTAATTCACTGCTATTATCTAACGATATTATTATATCATATTTTTCGCCAATTTTTTCAATTATATCACTATAATTTTTATTTATTATATTATATAAATCATTATTTATCACTATCGTAATGTTATTATACGATGTATGCACCTTAATCCTAATAATTTCTTTTTCTATAGTGTCTACTAAGTAGTTAACTGATTTATTATAAGCCTTGCCTTCACATTTTATACATTCATCTAAATAATACTTATCTATAGAATCTTTTTCTCGTCTCCTCGCCACTTCTACTAAACCTAATTTAGTCATACCTAAAACTTCAGACTTTCTTTTGTCTTTTTGTAATTGTATTTCTAATGTCTTTAAGAGTTCGTCTTTATAATTATCTTTATGCATATCTATAAAATCAATTATAATTATCCCACCTATATCCCTAAGTTTTAATTGTTTGCATATTTCTACCGCAGCTTCTAAGTTAGTTTTATATACAGTTTCATCTAGCTTCAAACTACCAGTAAATTTACCTGTATTAACGTCTATTACTGTAAGGGCTTCAGTCTTTTCTATTATCAAATATCCCCCACTTTTTAACCATACTTTTTTATTCAAACATTTTTCTATTTGATTATTTACTTTGTATAAATCAAATACGTCTTTATTTTCTTCTAATACTAATTTTTCTACATATTCTTTTTTTATAGATTTTAATATTATTTTCAACTCTTCATACTTTATACTGTCATTAGTTATTATTTTGTCTACATGTTCATTTGCATTGTCTTTTACATATTTAGTACAAAAATCTAGACTTTTATATAAAAGCTTAGGTCCCATTCCTAACTTATATTCTTTTTGTATATTTTCATATTGTTTTTTTAATTCTTCTATATCTTCTTGTAATTCTTCTTTGCTACATCCTATTGCTTCGGTTCTTATAATCAAGCCTACATTTTCTTCGTTTATAGATTTTGCAATTTTCTTTAATCTAAATCTTTCTTTTTCTAATGTGATTTTATTTGATATAGTGGTTCTACTATTTGATGGTATATAAACTAAATATCTTCCTGCTAAACTTATTTCAAGATTTAACTTAGCTCCCTTAGTTCCTATTTCTTCTTTGTTTATTTGGACTAAAATTTCTTGCCCACACTTTATATTAGTATCTTTTTTTAATTGAAGATATGCTAACTTATCAAACCCAACATCTATAAAGCAAGCATCTATTCCTGGAAGTACTTTTTTAACAATACCTCTATATATATTAGAAACTATTTTATTTTTTTTATTGCCCTCTATAAATAGCTCTACTAATTTATCATCTTCAAGTACAGCAGTTTTTTGAGATGATATTAAATTTTCTATTATTATTTTTTTCATTAAATTATTCCTTTAATAAATATTTTTATTTCACAATATCGTGACATAGAAAAAAGGTGGTTTTACCCACCTTTTTCATCTACATAGGAGATACTAATTGTCCATCTTCTACTACGTATAAGTCTCTTCTTAATATATCTACATCTAATGGGTCCATATCTAATTCTAACATTTCTAACATTTTAGGAACAAATATAGAATTATTTAAATTTGCTTTAGAACCTGTAGCAGCCATAGCCTCAAGAGTTACACATGTATCACTTAAATTTAATACATCAAACTGCTTTATCATAGGTCTTATATTAGATTCTACCATTTTTCCTTTTTTGTTTTTCTTAGTTATCATTATTTCTTCTTGACTCATAAATTCTAACATTTTTAACTTTATAAACTCCTTAGTTAAAGGTTTCTCTAAATCTATAGTAAATATATACTCTCCATATTCTATATTTGATGCAAGTGACGGAGTTTGTTTAGCTATTTCTATAGACTTTATAAACTTTATACCTTTTGGTAATTGTGCATTTATTCTACTTGAATACTCTTCAACACTCAAGTCGTTTTCTATCTCAACATCTACATACTCTCCTTGGCTTTCCGTACCTAAAGCTAATGCATTCCCATAACTTATTTTAGGGTGGGGATTATAACCTTGAGAGTGAACTAATTCTATATCAGCTCTTCTAAATGCTCTTTGTAATAGTTGTTGTAAGTCAAGGTGTGATATGTATATCATATCGCCTTCTTTATTGTATTTAGTTCTTATTATCTTACTCATAATTAACAAAGCCCCCTTCCGATGTCATGTGTATTTATTCCACATCCGTTACATTTATGTCTACAATCTGGAGAAATTGTATCTTCTTTTGATTTTTCATTTTCTCTAGCTAAGAATTGCTTAGTTACCCCTACATCTATATGATCCCAAGGGAATACTTCTTCGTAGTTTCTTTGTCTATTTGCATAAAACTCTATAGAAAGATTATTTTTCTCCATAGCTTCTTTCCACGTATCTAAATTAAAATGTTCAGACCATCCATCAAATTTAGCTCCAGCTTTAAATGCATCATATATAACTTTACCTAATTTTCTATCTCCCCTAGCTACAACTGCTTCCATTAAACTAGTTTTAGAATCATGATAGTTATATTTTATGTTTCCATTTTTTAATTTTCTAACTAAATGCCTTTGTTTTTCTACTACTTCTTCTGTAGTATCTTGTCCGTGCCATTGGAATGGTGTAAATGGTTTAGGTACAAATGTTGATGTACTTACCGTAACACCAAAATCTCTTTTTATTTTTCCATTATGAACATTTCTATAAGTATCTATAACATCGTATGCAAGGTTTGCTATACCATCTAAATCATCATAAGTTTCTGTTGGAAGCCCTATCATAAAGTATAACTTAACACGGTTCCATCCCATTTCAAACGCTTTTCTAGTTGCATTTTCTAAATCGTCTTCGCTTACACCTTTATTTATAACATCTCTCATTCTTTGAGTTCCTGCTTCTGGTGCAAATGTAAGTCCTGATTTTCTTACTTGTTGGATTTTTTCTGCTATTTCCATAGAGAAATTATCAAGTCTTAATGAAGGTAGTGATATACCAATGTTTCTATCAGTATATTCATGAACCAAGTAGTCTGTAAGCTCTTCTAATTGGCTATAGTCACTTGTACTTAATGAAGATAATGATATCTCATCATAACCAGTATTTTTAACTAGATTCGCCAATATTTCTTTAAGTCTTTCTACGCTTTTTTCTCTTATCGGTCTGTATATCATACCAGCTTGACAGAATCTACAACCTCTTGTACATCCTCTAAATAATTCTAAAAC
This sequence comes from Peptostreptococcaceae bacterium VA2, assembly GCA_000686145.1. Classification (GTDB taxonomy): domain Bacteria; phylum Bacillota; class Clostridia; order Peptostreptococcales; family Peptostreptococcaceae; genus Romboutsia_D. The sequence continues at coordinate 2,670,055 of JMMB01000007.1, forward strand.
TATTCTGTTATGTACAGTGTCAATAAACGGTACTATTAGTTTTTCTGGATATGGCGCTTCTTCCATATCTTTAATTATTCTTTTTTGAGGACTAGATGGTATTCCTTCTTTGTTTGGTAATACAGATTTAACTGTATTATCTTCATTATATGTAACATCATAGAAGCTTGGTATATAAACACCTTCTATATTAGATATTTTATATAAGAAATCTTCTCTAGTAGTTTTATTTTTCTTCCATTCTTTATAAGCATTAACAACTTCTAAGTTTACTTCTTCACCTTCACCTAATATTACTATGTCAACAAAATCAGCTAATGGTTCACAGTTATAAGCACAAGGTCCTCCCACCATTATAAATGGGTCATCTAATTTTCTATCTTCTCTTAATAACGGTATATTAGCTAAGTCTAATATATTTAAAATATTTGTGTATGATAACTCGTATTGAAGTGTAAATACTACAAAATCAAAGTTAGTTATAGCTTCTCTTGATTCTAAACCAAATAAAGGTATATTTTTTTCTCTCATTATATTTTCCATGTCAACTGCTGGAGAATATACTCTCTCACAAAATACATCTTCATCTTTGTTTATTACATCATATAATATATGACTTCCTAAGTGGCTCATTCCAACTTCATATAAGTCCGGGAAACAATGAGCATATCTTATTAGGTTTTCATTTGACGTATCTTTGTGTACTGAGTTAATCTCATTTCCAAGATACCTAGCAGGCTTTTCAACCTTCTTTAAAATTCTTTTTAAGTCTACTTTATTCATCTATGTGTAAAACCTCCAATAAGTTTATTATTTTCTAGACATATGTATTATTATACACGATATGATATTATGTATCAAAATATTATTAACTATTTTAGATATAGTTTCTCCAATGTACTTCCTTATTATATTAAATGATGGCATTTTTATTTTAAATTACTATTTAAGATATCTTTTTAAATTAATATTTTAATTTTAATTTGATTGTTTTTAAGTTTACTTATTATTATTTTTTTATTTGAAGTATGTTATATTATATTTGTACGCATATTTTTAATAATATATTGTTGTATTTTGTTTTGATATATATTATTTGGGTATAATCTTTATATAATTTTATTTTTTTAGGAGGATTTATAATGAGTAATGTATTTGAAGTAAAAAAAGATATTTACTTTACAGGAGTCGTAGACAAAGATTTAAAGGTATTTGATATAATAATGGAAACAGAGTTCGGTACTACTTATAACTGCTATTTAATTAAAGACGAGAAAACAGTTTTATTTGATACTGTAAAACCAAATTTTAAAGGAGAATTTTTAAATAACATATCACAAGTTACAGATATAGCTGATATAGATTATGTTGTTATCCATCATACTGAGCCTGACCACGCTGGTAGCTTAAAGTATCTTTTAGATTTAAATCCAAACATAGAAGTTTTCTGTACAAGTGTTGCAAAATTATACTTAAGTGAACAAATCAATAAACCATTTAAATGTCACGTTATAAAAGATGGAGAAACTTTAAATATAGGTAAAAGAAATATTAAATTTATAACTGCTCCATTTTTACATTGGCCAGACACAATGTTTACTTATATTGAAGAAGATAAAACATTATTCACTTGCGATGCTTTTGGTTGCCATTTTGCTAACGTTGATGCAAATGCTGTAGAAAGTGAAGATTATCTAAAATCATCTAAACACTACTATGATTGCATAGTTAAGCCTTTTGCTAAACATGTTTTAAATGCTATTAATAAAGTAGTTGATTTAAAAATAGATTTTGATACAATATTAACTTCTCATGGACCAACGCTTACTAAAGACCCTATGGCAGCAGTTAAAAGATATTTAGATTGGTCAACTGAAGTTGTAAATACTACTAATCAAAACCAAGTAGCAGTATTTTACCTATCAGCTTATACTAATACATTAGTAATGGCTAAGAAAATAGAAGAAGGATTGCTTTCAAAAGGTGCGAAAGTTAAGCTATATGATTTAGAAACTATTAGTTTAGAGGAAATGCATGATGCTGTTGTAATGTCTAAAGTTGTTTTATTAGGCTCTCCAACTATAAATAGAAGTATGGTTAAACCTATGTGGGACTTGTTCTCTGTAATAGATCCTATGGCTAATGTCGGCAAGATAGCAGGTGTATTTGGTTCATACGGATGGAGTGGTGAAGGTATAACTATGGCTGAGACTCTATTAAAATCAATGTCATTCAAAATGCCTGTCGAGATATTAAAAAAGAAATTCTTCCCAAGTGATGATACTTTAAATGAGTGTTTTGAATTTGGTGCTAAATACGGTGAATTAATCAAATAATATAATTATAATAAGTGGCTATTTTTAACTATATTATATCCATTTATTTTATAAAAAAAGAGTATCATGTAAACAAACATGATACTCTTTTTTGTAATTATTAGCTTCTCTGGCTTTTAGTTTTTCTAACTTCTCTCCAAGAAAGTTCTCCTCTATCTAAACCTTTTATAAATATTTCTGCTGAAGCTAAATTAGTTGCCACAGGAACATGATAAACATCACATAGTCTGATTAATGCTTGTATATCTGGTTCGTGAGCCTGAGATGTAAGTGGATCTCTTAAAAAGATCACTAAATCTATATCTTGAGATACTACTAATGAACCTATTTGTTGATCACCCCCAAGTGGACCTGATGCAACTCTATTAATTTTTAGCTCAGTAGCATCCATAATTTTTTCACCTGTAGTTCCAGTTGCATAAATTCCATATTTTTTTAATATAGCCTCATATCCTATACAAAACCCAATCATTGTATTTTTCATTTCATCATGTGCAATTAATGCTATATTCATATTCTCCTCCGAGTTTATTAAAAGTTTATTTTTTTCCTTCTCATACAAACATTTAAAACTAGTCCTAAATTTGCTAACGATGTAAATAAAGAACTACCTCCAGAACTCATAAATGGTAGTGTTACACCTGTTACAGGAATTAAAGCTACTGTCATACCAATATTTTGAATAATTTGGTAAGCAAACATGGCCATAACGCCAATTACAATAAGAGTACCATAAAAATCTTTGGCCTCTTTGGCTATGGCTATCATTCTAGTTAAAAACAAAGCATATAAAGCTATTACCGTTGCCATTCCTAGCGCCCCTAACTCTTCTCCTATAACTGCAAATATAAAGTCACTTTCTTGAACTGGTAAAAAACCCTCTTGATTTTGAGTACCATTATATAGCCCTTTTCCTGTTATTCCTCCTGATCCTATTGCAATCATAGATTGCATTACTTGATAATTACCTTTAAGTGTCGGGTCCTCAGGATGCAAGAATGCATCTATTCTCTCTCTTTGGTGACTTGCCATAAACATATACATAATAGGTAATGACACTAAAGCTATAATTATAATTTTTTTTATTAATTTTATATCAAGTCCTGATATAAATAACATAGAAGCTATTATACAACTAAAGACTATTGCTGTTCCTAAATCAGGTTGTGCAAATAATAATACTATAAAAGGAACCGCATACATTACTACAGGTATTATTTCCTTGATAGTATTTAACTTACCCCTTTTAGACTCTACTATTTTTGCATAACTTAATATAAATGTTAACTTTACCAATTCTGAAGTTTGAAAATCTAAAGGTCCTAAGTTTATCCAAGATCTAGCTCCACCTCTTTCAGCTCCAATACTCGGAATTAAGACTATCGCTAATAATACTAAACTTATTATATATAGCGCTTTATAATATTTACCTAAGAAATTGTAATCAAGTAAAAGTATACCTATTATCATAACAATCCCTAGCCCAAAGCCCATACATTGCTTGTATATCTGTCTATAATCTCCTGTTATTTGTGCGTGAGTAGCACTACTTAAAACCAATAATCCAAAACTAAATATAGCTAGAACAATAATTATAAGTTTCCAATCTAATTGTTTTGCTAATTTAACAGCCGATTTATATTCAATCATATTTTCACCATCTTCCTTACCTTATGCATTTAAAATATTGTTTTTTAACTAATCAAAATAAAGGGGGATTTTATTCCCCCTTTAACTATTTTTACATATTTCTATCTTTTATATGTTTAAGCGGTATGTTCGCGACTAACGCAGACACTGGCATATAGTCTTGATCCCCTCTTACTTTAGACATTTTTATTTCAAGACCATCTTCTTCTATTTCTGCATAATTTGCTATAACTTTAAGAATATCTGCCTTTATCATGTCTAAAAGTTGTGGAGAACAATCCACTCTATCATGTACTAAGACTAATTTCAATCTTTCTTTTGCAACAGATTTGCTAGTCCTAGATTCGTTAGAAAAAACTTTGAATAAATCTAACACGGATATATCCCCCTTTGCTACTTGGCCATACCAAACATTTTCTTGATTTTAATAAATATATTATTATCAGTTTGTATCTCTTCTAATGGTACATCATTGCCCAATATTCTTTGAGCAATGTTTTTATAAGATTGACCTGCACTAGACTTAGAATCTAAAATAGCAGGTTCTCCTTTATTTGTTGATACTATTATACTTTCATCATCAGGAACTAGCCCTAATAATTTTATAGCTAAGATTTCTATGATATCTTCTTTATTCATCATGTCTCCACGCTTTACCATGTCTTGTCTTATTCTATTTATAATTAGCTGGATGTCTTTGATTTCATTAGCTTCTAACAACCCTATTATTCTATCTGCATCTCTTACCGCAGATACTTCTGGATTTGTAACTACTATTGCTCTATCTGCTCCAGCTATAGCATTTTTAAATCCTTGCTCTATTCCTGCTGGACAATCTATTAAGACGTAATCAAATGATTCTCTAAGCTGAGTACTTAAATCAGCCATTTGCTCTACTGTAACTGCGTTTTTATCTCTTGTTTGAGCTGCTGGTAATAAGTATAGATTATCAAATCTTTTGTCTTTTATCAATGCTTGTTTTAATCTACAAGTTCCTTCAACAACATCTACAATGTCATAAACAATTCTATTTTCAAGACCCATAACTACATCTAAATTTCTAAGTCCGATATCTGCATCTACTATAACTGTTTTTTTATTTTCCAGGCTTAGAGCAGTTCCTAAGTTTGCCGCGGTAGTAGTCTTTCCAACTCCACCTTTGCCAGATGTTATAACTATAACTTCGCTCATATTACTACCCCCTATGGATTCATCCTTATTATTTTATTACTTTAGGTAAATAACTCTCCACAACTATTCTTCCATTATTCACCAAGGCTATCTCTGGGATGATTGCTTTTTCTTCTTCATAATCTTCGTCTTCTGGAGCTTCTGCTATATTTTGTGCTATTTGCAATACTCGTGCATTAATATTATTAGAAACAACATAAGCATTTTCATTGCCTATTGCGCCTGCATGTATAAATCCCTTTACACTACCCATTACAACTACATTTCCATTAGCCACCACTCTTGCACCAGGTTCTATATTTCCCATTACAACTACATTTGAAGTTGAACTTACTTGTGAACCAGATTTCATATCCGTCATTACAATTACATCACCATCAAATTCAATATTTTCTCCAGATCTAAGATTGTTAACATATTTAGTTTGAAAGTTACAAACTTCTTTTTTTTCATAGTCTTTAACAAACTCAACATCAAATCTTGATGAAATATCGTATTTTATTTCTATAATTTGTATATCACTTAAATAATCACAGTTGATTTCATAAATTCTAGCTCCATTAAAGAAACCTATTGATGATTCTAGCCTCTCTATTATACCTTGCTTTATCTCATCAAAAGACGCAAATCTTTTAATATTTACTATTATCCCTCTTTTACTACCTTTGAACTCAACTAGTCCTTTGGTATTAAACTCTTTCAAAGACATAACAACCTCCAGAGTGATATATAATTTTATATATTCTGCAAAAAAACCTTGATTCCTCTTATTTTTTCATTTGTGATACAAAATTTATATCTTCATTTTTCGATTTATTATTACTTTCTTCGCCTTTCCCCTCATTAACTTTATCTATTTGAGAATCTGATTTTTTTTCATTTAATCCTAAATAACTTCCTATTATCTCCCTAATAGGCAACATTGCAAATATACTTTCATTACCTTGTGGTATCATAGTTACTACTGCAATTTCAGGGTCATCAGCAGGTGCAAATCCAACACTCCATGCGAAAGGCTGATAGCTTTGCTTATATGCATCTATTTTTTCATCCGTAATTTTAGAATTTAACTCTTTTATAGCTTTTCTTAAATAAGCAGAATTCATCTTGTCTGTATTTTCTAATTTAACTTTGACACCTTCTTTTAGCTCATCTTCTAATTGTTTTTTCTTTTTCTCATCTATATCTTTAGATTTTAATTCTTCTTTAATTTCTTTTTCTCTTTGTTCAGATAATTCTTTTTCTCTGTCTTTTTTCATTTTTTCAGAAAGTTTAATAGCTTCTGGCTCCGAAACTCCATACGATTGCATATTATTTTTTAAATATTCATACTCTTCTTCATTAGGTATTTTACCACTTTTTTCAGCAGTACCAGTTTTTCCAGCTACACTAACTGGGAAATTTGCAAATAAACTTTTAACTGAACTTTCAGTAGTAACTCTTTTCATACCTTTTACTATTTCTTTTAATTTTTCACTATCATTAAATGGTATTTTTTCTTTTGCATTTTCATCAATATCTACAGAAGTATAGTCACTAGATATAACTCTATCTACAACCGATAATTCAACTAGGTCTCCACCATTAGCTATAGCAGCAGCATATCTTGCCATTTGCGCTGGCGTATATTGGTTTTCACCTTGACCTATCGCTAAGTTGAATGTATCTGCGGTACTCCACTTTGCAAATTTTAAATGGTCAAACACTATTTTATCAGCAAAGTACTCAACTTTATCTTCTTTAACATTCATCTTAGCTAATCTTTCCATAGCTTCAACTCTACCGATAGTTTTTTCTTCTTCTGTCCACTTAACAATCTCTTCTATCCTATCTTCATATTTTGCTTCATCTTTAAGCTTACTTATATCAGTAAATGCATTTGCCATTTCTTTGTTAAGGAATGTTCTTAATAAAGATTTTGCTGATTCTAGCTTAGCTTCTATACTTGGCACTTTACCTTTTCTTTCATCTATTTCTTTATTTAATCCTGTATAATCATCTAATCCAAATAATCTAGCGTATTCTAATATATCATTTGGTCCAATTTTTGCATTAGGATCTTTTCCACCAATCCAATTTTTACCACTTCCTATAGTATAAAAATATATATTACAAGATTCTTGTATGGCTTTATATAAATTAGTATATCCATGGTTAGTTCTAGACTTATGCCATATATAATCGGCAAATGGTCTCCCACCTAACTTAATTACCCCTGTATCATTTATTGCGTAATTAGGGTCTAATCCGTTATCTAAAGCTGCCATAGCAGTTGTCATCTTAAATGTAGATCCCGGTTGGAAAACACCTTGTGTAGCCAAGTTGACTTGAGGATTTGGCGCTAATACATCATTTTTATTTTCAGGTTGAAGAGCTTGGAAATCTTCATATGATATTCCATTTGAAAATTTATTAGGGTCATAATTAGGATAACTCGCCATAGCTAAAACATCTCCAGTTTTTACATCTATAGCTATTACTGCTCCTGATTTGGCATTTGGTGCTGGCTTTGAGAAACTTTTATTTCCAAATTTACTTTGGAAAGTTCCACCTGTTCTAGCTACATCTATTGTTCTTTTTAATGCGTCTTCAGCTACTGTTTGTAAATCTTTATCCATACTAAGATATACTGTATCTCCAGACTTAGGTTCTGAAACTTCAAGTTCCTTAGTAACTCTACCTGATGCATCTACCTGAACTTTTTTATATCCATCAACGCCCTTTAATTTTTCTTCTAAACTTTTCTCAATACCTGACATACCTACAGTATCACCTTTTGAGTACTTCTTACCTTCTTCTCTTTCTAGATATTTACTTTCCTCACTTGATGGCATTTTACCCATATGTCCTATAGTATGAGCCGCTAAAGTTTTTTCCGGATAATCTCTTACTGGCTCTACAGCTACAGAAACTCCAGGCAATTCCATAGCACTTTCTTCTATTTGAGATATTGTCTCTTCACTAATGTCTCTAGCTATAGTTACAGGTTTATATTGTGAGTAACCTTGTGACTTTATAAGGTCTCTTACAATAAATATTTTTCTTGCATTTTCATCACTTAAGCTTTTATCAATCTCATATTCAGTTCTAAGTTTTTTAAATGCATTTTTTGCATTTATATTAGGAGTTTTAATCCCATAACTTTCTAGCCAATCCTTTTTATTTTTTTCTTCTGTAAACATCCACTTACTTACAAGTATAGGTGGATATTCAGCATTTTCATTTAATTTTTTCTGAAGTTTATCAGGTTCTAATTTTCTATCTTCCTCTGTAAGTACACCTTCATTTATCAATCTATCCACTATAAAATAAAAACTTTCTTTAGCATTTAAATCTAGCGGAATATTTTCTTCTTTTTTAAAGTCTCTTATCTTTTTATCAAATGTATAATAATACTTTCCTTTAACAGAATATATAGGGAATTCATCTATGTACGTTTCCTTATTATCTTCCAAAAGATTTATTAATTTTAGAGATATTTCATTTGCTATGCTTTTATTGTCTGAATTTTTTTTATTAATCCCATCTGCAGATACCTGAATTGTAAATAAGTTTTTATTTCCAGCTAATAATCTTCCATATCTATCTCTAATTTCACCTCTAGGGGCCTTTACTGGTAGTTCTTTGTATGTTTTATTTTCTGCTAATTCATTATAATGTTCATGTTTAAATGTTGTCATATATACTATTTTCAATAAAATAACTACAAAGGCTACTATTATAATATTTTTTAGTATCAACAACCTGTCAACTTTTTTATTTTCTTCCATATAATCACCAACTAATCTTCTTTAAGTTTTAATACAGATTTCTTCGATATTTTATATAAAAATACACTCAACAAACTATTTGCTAGTGGAATTATAACTATACCTTTTATAGCCAAATTTAGCAATCCATAGGTATGATAAACTACACTAACTGTAGCTATATTTACCATAGAGTCAAATAAGCTAGTTATAAATACTAATGCAAATACAGTTATACTACTTTCTTTGTATATTTTGTCTCTTAAGTGGCTGATTGAATATGCTATTGCAAATAAAATCAAACCATTAACTCCAAATATACCTCCTACAGCTATATCTTTTACAAGACCTACTATTGCACCAATTACACCAACTTCGAACTCATCAACATAAAGTGAAATAATAGTCATATATATAATAACTATATTAAAACTTATATTAAGTATACCTAAGTAATTAGTAATGCTGTTCTCTATCATTACTAAAAAAATACCTAAAAGACAAAGTAAAACTTTTTTCATATTTAATAGTCTCCTTTATCCTATATTCCTTGGTTCAATAATCTTAACGTGATCTATATTTTTAAAATCAGCATATGGTTTTACAACCACATATTTCATAGATTTATTTTTATCATCTATAACTTTATCAATTTCTCCTATTGGTATACCTTTAGGGTATAATCCTAATCCAGAAGTTACAACTACATCCCCTGGTAATACATCATAAGAGTTATCAAACATATATCCATTTAAGTGCCCTTTATTTTTATAATTTTCTTTATCTTCCAATGTTGAATTTTGAGTTATAACTCCTTTAAATTTATCATTTTTAAGAAGCTTAAAACTTACAGACGACTTTGTATCTAATAAAGAAATAGCTTTACTATAATCATTAGAAACTTCATATACCATTCCTACTAATCCGTTTCCATTGACTACTATACTTTCATTCTTAACTCCATCACTACTTCCAGCTCCGATTGTAAAACTATCATACCAGTTTCCATCATTTTTACCAACTACGGTAGCTGATATGCTTTTAGCATTATATTTTTCATCAATAAAATTAAGTGATTTTTTTAAGCTTGATAAAGAATCTACCTCATCTAATTGCTTATTTAAATCGATTACCTCTTGCTTTAATTTATCATTTTCTTTTCCTATTTGTGCTATTTTATTAGCATTTTTCTTGTAACTTATTAATTCTTTAAAATTACCTTCTAAAAATTTAAAGCCTTTATTAAAGTTCTTCTCTACTGCTGTTATTCCATCTAGTAAGACTCCTGGACCCACAGGATTAGCTCCAGAAAATTTGCCTATTGATATTCCTACAATTCCAATTAAAGTGATAGCAACAATCCCTGTTGCTATCACTTTAATGTTGATCCTCTTTTTTTCCTTTTTGTTTTTATCAAATTTCAAGATATCACCAACTTTTTAATTACTTTCTAGCGTTCATCATCAATACTTTTTCAAATATTTCTTGATCTTCTACTGATTTTCCTGTTCCTAAGGCAACACAATCTAGTGGATTTTCAGCTATCTGTACTGGCATTCCTGTTTCTTGCTTAACTAATTTATCAAGCCCTCTAAGTAATGCTCCCCCTCCAGTTAACATTATTCCGTTTTCCATTATATCTGATGCTAATTCTGGCGGTGTTTTTTCTAAAGTTGATTTTATAGCTTCTATTATTGAATTTATAGGTTCTTTTAAAGCATCTCTAACTTCTACAGATCCTATTTCTATTGTTTTAGGTAATCCAGATATTAAATCTCTACCTCTTATTTGCATATTACTTTCTTGGTCATCTTTAAATGTTGACCCTATACTTATCTTAACATCTTCCGCAGTTCTTTCACCTATTAGTAAGTTATATTCTTTTTTAACATAGCTAACTATATACTTATCAAACTCATCTCCACCTAGTCTTACTGATTTAGCTGTAACTATACCACCTAAAGATATTACAGCGATCTCTGTAGTACCTCCACCGATATCTACAACCATATTACCTTCCGGCTCTTCAACTCTTAGACCCGCTCCTATAGCTGCTGCCATTGGCTCTTCTATCAGGTATGCATCTCTAGCTCCAGCTTGTCTAGCGGCCTCTTCTATTGCTCTTTTTTCTACTTCAGTAACTCCATAAGGCACACATATAGCTATTCTAGGACTTACAACTCCTTTTTTAGATGCTGCTTTTTGTATAAAGTAACTTAACATAGATTGAGTAATATCAAAGTCTGCTATAACTCCATCTTTCATAGGTCTTATTGCTACTATATTTCCAGGTGTTCTACCTATCATTTTTTTAGCTTCTTCACCTACTGCTAAAACTTCCTTGCTGTCATCTCTTATTGCTACAACAGATGGTTCTCTTACTACTATTCCTTGTCCTTTTATATAAACTAATGTATTTGCAGTTCCTAAGTCTATCCCCATATCCTTTGTCATTTTATTAAATCCAAACATTGACATAAGTCCTCTTTTTTCTTTTTTCTCTTTCTTCTCTTTAGCCATATTGCTGCTCCTTCCTGCTCTATCAAATCATATCATCATATTTTCTTTAAAACTAAAATACAATCCATCTCCTATAATTATATGATCTATAACCTCTATTCCTATTAATTCTCCACACTTAATAAGTCTAGCGGTAACATTCTTATCTTCCGTTGATGGCTCTATCGTACCTGATGGATGATTGTGCATTAAAATAATTTTATTTGTGCTTCTTTTTATTGCTTCTCTAAAAACTTCTCTTGGATGAACTAATGATGAATTTAAAGTTCCTATAGATACATCTACATCCGCTATAATTTCATTTTTCGTATTCAAAAGAACTACCTTAAAAATTTCTTGTTTTTTATACCTTAAGCTGTCCATATAATACTTATATATGTCCCAAGGATTTTTAATCTTGTATTTATGTGGTTTAATACTTGCAACTCTGCGTCCTAACTCTAAGGATGCTTTTATCATAGTTGCTTTAGATAGTCCTATTCCGTCTATTTCACATAATTCTTCTATAGTCATATCTTGTAGATATCTTAGTCCTTGTATGTCCTTATTTATAATATAGTTAGCTAATTCTATAGCATTTTTATGTTTAGTGCCCGTTCTAAGAAGTATTGCTAATAACTCTGCATTAGACAAATTTTTTTCTCCATTTGCAAGCATCTTCTCTCTGGGTCTTTCTTCTAATGCCATTTCCTTTACTTTCATAACCACATTAAAAGAATCCTTCAGATAAATCACCCTCCATAAAAAATATTTATACTAAAATGCTGTTTTAATAAATCACTTAATCTAGATATAGGAAGGCCAACTATGTTGAAGTAATCACCTTGTATTTCTTCAACTAATAACGCTCCGTAACCTTGTATTCCATATGCTCCGGCTTTATCTAGTGATTCATTAGTTTGTATATAATCTTTTATGTCCTCTGCAGATAAATCTTTGAATTTAACATTACTAACTACATAATCTATTATTTTTTTGTTTGCAGTTAAATTTATCAAGCTTATACCAGTTATTACCTGATGCGTTTTGCCTGATAATTGTGTAATCATAGCTATAGCTTCATCGATATCTTTTGGTTTACCTAGTATAATATCGTCTAATACTACAACGGTATCTGCACCTATAACCAAACTTTCTCTATGTTTAGCAGCTATATCTATGCACTTTTCAAATGCAAGCCTCATTACCACTTGAGATGGTAGTTCATTATCTAATATAACTTCATCAATCTCGCTTTTTATTATATCAAATTTAACATTTGTATTTTCTAGAATTTCTTTTCTTCTAGGAGATGATGACGCTAATATTATTTTCATTTCTTCACCTCATTTGATACTTAGAATTTGTACTTATTTAGTCTATCATTATATTGTAAAAAATTCAACACAAATGTCGAACGATTTTGTTACACTATTGTTATATTTCTACATTATAGCCTGTAAATATCATTGATTTTTTTTTTTAGCTCTGCAATATCTTATTCTCTACCATTGGAACATAATTCCAAATACAAATTTAACTTTAATTTTCAGTATATTTTTATTATATGTAATTGGTAACTTCATCCTTAAATGGTATTACTTTAAAATAAAATAAAAGGTATGGAGCCCCATACCTTTATCTTATCCATATTATATAGTTTTAATAGCCTTTTTAGGACATTTTTCAATACATAAATGACATCCAACACATTTGCTTTCATCTACTTTATGTTTTTCTTTTAATTCGCCTTCTATAGCATCGAATTTACATTGCTTTTTACAAATAGTACATCCTATGCAAAGTTCTTTATCTATAGTGACTTTCTTTTTATTTTCTAAATTTCCTTTTATAACTTTTGTTGGACACTTTAATACACATTCCATACACTCTACACACTTATCATAATCGATTTTAGCTATTTTATTTTCAAATTCTATAGCATCAAATTTACAAGCTTTCGCACACAATCCACAACCTATACAACCTACACTACATTTTTCTTTTACTGACTTTCCAAAGTCTTTACTATTACATTCAACAACTACTTCTTGCTTAGCTGGTTTTTGAGATATTATTCCTTTTGGACAAACCTCAATACATTTTCCGCACATTACACATTTTTCCTCATCTATTATAGCTACTCCGTCTACTATAGAGATTGCTCCAAACTTGCAATAATCTTTGCATGTTCCTAATCCTAAACATCCATATTTACAAGATTTAGCTCCTGAGTTTAAAGTATTTGCAGATCTACAGTCATGTATTCCTTCATATTCATATTTATTTTTAGAACTTGAACAGTTTCCTTTACATATTACTTTGGCTACTTGTTTTTCACCTTCATCGGCTTTAATTCCCATGATATCACCTATCTTAGATGCACATTCTGAACCACCTACTGGACAAGCATTTACTTGAGCTTTTCCTTCTACTATTGCACTTGCAAGACCTCCACATCCAGGAAATCCACATCCTCCACAATTTGCACCCGGAAGAACCCCAAGTATTTTTTCTGTTCTTTCATCTATTTCTACGGCAAATTTTTTAGATGCATATGCAAGCACTGCCCCAAATATAAGCCCTAAAATTCCTAAAACTAAAACTGAACTAAGTGTACTCATTTTCTCACCCCCTATTTTATAGCTTTATAAGTCCAGCAAATCCTAAGAATGCTATTGACATTAAGCTTGCTGATATAAGCGTTATAGGAAATCCTTTGAAAGTTTCTGGTATATCAGCTAATTCTAATCTTTCTCTTATTCCCGCAAATAATACTATTGCTAATGTAAAACCTACTCCTGCTCCAAATCCATTAACTAATGTTTCTACTAAGTTATATCCATTATTTACATTAACCAATGCTATTCCTAGTACAGCACAGTTTGTAGTTATAAGAGGTAAGAATACTCCTAAAGCTTGATACAAAGATGGACTCATCTTTTGTATTACCATCTCAACAAACTGAACTATAGATGCTATTACTAATATAAATGCTATAGTTTGTAAAAATGCAACATTAGTTACTATTAATAGTTTTTGTATAAAATACGTAATTAAAGATGCTAATGTTAAAACAAATGTAACTGCAACTCCCATTCCTACAGCTGTATCAACTTTTTTAGAAACTCCTAAAAAAGGACATATACCTAAGAATTGAGATGTTATAACGTTGTTAACAAGAACAACACTTAAAAATAAAAGTACTAAATTCAATTATTACACCCCCATTATGCTTTCTTACTTCTTAACTTATTAAATCCTGCTAAAAGGAACCCTAATGTTAAAAACGCACCTGGTGGTAATATGAATAACAATATTGGCTCAAATGATGATCCAAATAAAGCAAATCCAAACAAACTACCATTTCCAAGTATTTCTCTTATTGCTCCTAATATTGTAAGTGCCATACTAAATCCAAGACCCATTCCCAGTCCGTCTACTCCAGATTCTATAGGTCCATTTTTAGATGCAAAACTCTCAGCACGTGCTAATATTAAGCAGTTAACAACTATTAGTGGTATGAATAGACCAAGTGCACTGTCAAGTGATGGTACATACGCTTTTAAAAGCATTCCTACTATGGTAACAAATGTCGCTATAACAACAACAAATGCTGGTATCCTAATTTTATCTGGTACTATCTTTCTCATTAAAGATATAGCTATATTAGAACAAATTAAAACTACAGTAGTTGAAAGACCCATTCCTAGACCATTTATAGCCGATGTAGTAACTGCCAAAGTTGGGCACATTCCTATTATCTGTACAAATGTTGGGTTTTCATCTATTAGCCCATTTTTAAATATTTTAGCTAATTTCATAAGTTCCCCTCCTATTTATTAAGGCTACTATTAAATACCTCTATAGCTGCGTTTACTCCTTTTGTAACAGCTGCAGATGTAATAGTTGCCCCTGATATTGCTTGTATTTGATCGTCTCCTGAAGCCTTACCTTTAACTACTTTAAGTTCTTGAGCTGGCTTTTCATTAAATTGATCTTTAAATCCTGGTTCTTTTGCTTTAGACCCAAGTCCTGGAGTCTCAGTCATATTGCCTATGTTAAGACCTGTTACCTTCCCATCTTTTGATATACCTACTATAAGTTCTATTTCTCCTCCATATCCTTTTGGAAGTGTTTTTATTGTATACCCTACTACATCTGATGCATTTGAACCTTCATAAACTTCAGCTATTATCCCTTTATCTATGTTCTGTACACCTTCAAATACACTATTTTCAAGTTTTTTAAATTCGGTCGCTTCTGGTAATACAATTTGTCTTGATTCATTGTTAGCTTGTATATTTAATTGTTCTATTACAGGAGCTGTTGCTTGATTGGTAAGCGATAATGCTAAGGCCGCTACTGCACATATAGCAAATAATGTAAGCCCTAATTTAACCATATTTTTCATTACTTAGCCACCTCCCCAAAGACTTTATTTTTTACATATTTATCTATAAGTGGTGTCATAACATTAACTAGTAATATTGAATATGATACTCCTTCTGGATATCCTCCATACAATCTTATAACCGTAGCTATTATACCTGCTAGTACCGCATATATAATTTGACCTTTAGTAGTCATAGGAGATGTTGTATAGTCAGTTAACATAAAGAATGCTCCTAGCATAAGTCCTCCTGCTAACAATTGATATATAGCGAAATTCAGGTCAAACCCACCTAATATAAATGATAATATAAATACTGTACCTATATAGCATGCAGGTATTACATAATTAATTACCCCTTTATACATTAGATAAAGTCCACCTATTAATATTAATATAGCTGATGTCTCACCTATACATCCCCCTATATTTCCTATCATCATATCAGTCATGCTCATTCCATTATTAGCCATTTCTGATATTCCTTGTACTCCATGCTTCAAGAAACTTAAAGGAGTTGCAGTTGTATACGCATCTATATTTCCACTACTTACCCAATTAACTCCAGTTTTAGTCCAAGCTGTCATTGCTACTGGGAATGAAGCTAATAAAAATGCTCTAGCTGCAAGTGCTGGATTCACAAAGTTATTACCAATTCCTCCAAACACCATTTTAACTACTATTATTGCAAACATTGAACCTAATATACACATCCACCATGGAAGCGATGCTGGAACATTAAATGCTAGCAACAATCCAGTTACTACTGCTGAAAAATCACCTATAGTGCTTTCTTGTTTTGAAATTTTTTGATACAAAAATTCGGCACCTATTGCTCCAATTACACAAAAGAATATTACATTTAATGCACTTAATCTAAAAAAGTATAATGCTCCTAATGTAGCTGGAAGAAGCGCTATTATAACCTGTCTCATTATATAAGATGTATCTTCATTACTTCTCACATGAGGAGAAGATGATACTATCAGTTTGCTATCCATTCTTAGTCCTCCTAACTCCCCTTATTTATTAGCTGATTCTTTTCTTTTATTTGCTATTATTTCTCTTTTTGCATTTCTAATCGATTGAAGCAATGGTCTACTTGCTGGGCATACAAATGAACAAGATCCACACTCTATACAATCTAGCGCCCTATGATTTTGCGCATTTTCAAAATCATTTTTTAATGAATATGCACTTATATATAGTGGCTGTAAAAAAGCAGGACACACACTTAAACATTTTCCACATCTTAAGCAATTCTGTGGCTTTGGTGTACGAGATTCATTTTCATCTAAACATAATATGCCTGATGTTCCTTTATTTGTTGGAATGTCTATTGTATACTGTGCTATGCCCATCATAGGTCCACCCATTATAACTTTTCCAACATTTTTATTTTCCTTGAATCCTCCACATTGGTCTATAATTTCAGATACTATTGTTCCTACTTTTGTTATTAGATTCTTAGGTTCATTTATACAACTTCCTGTTACCGTAGTAATTCTTTCAATAAGTGGCATTCCAGTTTTTATAGTTTTTGATACTTGTGCAGCTGTTCCAACATTGTTTACTACAGCTCCAGCATCCATAGGTAGTCCCCCAGAAGGTACTTCTCTTCCCGTACATGCGTATATAAGTTGCTTCTCTGCACCTTGTGGATACTTAATTTCAAGGCTTACTACTTCTATATCTGAATACGACTCAGAAGCTTTCTTTATAGCTTCAATCGCTTCTGGCTTATTAACTTCTATACCTATGTATCCTTTTGACACATTCAAGGCTTTCATAAATACTTTTAATCCAAATACAACTTCTTCAGGATTTTCAACCATCAGCCTATCATCTGCTGTTAAATATGGTTCACACTCTGCTCCATTTAATATTACCGTATCTATTTTTTTGTCTGGCGGAGGTGATAGTTTTATATGTGTTGGGAATGTAGCACCACCCATTCCAACAATCCCTGCTTCTTTGATTATTCCTACTATTTCTTCTTTACTTAAATCTGCTAACTCACCCTTTGGCTTAACACTTTCGTGTCTTTCTTCTTTAAAATCGTTTTCTACAATAATACATGTACCTGTTCCTCCAGCTACCTCATGCTCTTTTATAGCTATAACTTTTCCTGATACTGATGAATGTACATTACAAGATACAAATCCCTGCTGTTCACCTATTTTTTGCCCTACTTTAACCAAGTCTCCAACTTCAACTATCGGCTTTGATGGAGCACCTATATGTTGTTGTAGAGGTATATACACTATTTTAGGATCTGCTGCTCTCTCAATAGGCTTTTGGTTAGAGTACTCTTTTCTATATGGAGGATGTATACCACCTTTAAAAGTTAAGAGTTTCATTTTATTACCCCCTTTTCTTTAAATTAAAACACTTTATTTGTACTTTAATACAAGTATACTATATATGATATAAAAACTTAACAATTGTTAAAAAAATATCCGTTTTTTAACGATGGCCAAGCTTTATTTCTATTACAAAAATAAGAAAAAGGCTGTTATAAAACAGCCTCTTTTATGCGTTCTTCATGGAATTAATAAATGAAAAATATCCTTGCATAGAAGACAAATATAAACTCTCACTTATATTATAATTTTTTTCATTTGCTGCCTTTGATGATACTTCAATTTTATCATTTACATCCTTTGTATATTTCATTAAATTATCCTTAAACACATTCATATTTGAATAATCAATTTTATTAGCTTCTTTTTCTATATTTGATATTATTTGTTTTCTATTTGTCAAAATATTATTATATGCTTCCAAATCTATGTCTTCTTTATTTGTTGCCCAAAATTTAGATTCTTCCTCAAAGTTTTTGATTAATGTTTTTAAATCTTTTGATATATTTTCTATATAAGAATATTTGCTAGTATATTCTAATGACAATACAGGTACTTTCATCTCTGATACAAAAGCATCTGGGAATATATTTTTTATTTGTTCCATATGTTTTTTAGTTACTTCTTTATCAAAGAACGCATATGTTTGGATTTTTTTTGCTTCATCCATTTCTACTGCTGAAAAAGGTATTTTATTTTCTATTAGCTTTGTTTCTACTTTATTCATATCTTTATCATTTTTAACTGAAGCTACTTGAATAGCATAAATATTCCATGAATCTACCACTGCAACTTTTACATCTTCACTTTTTTCTTTAGTATCTTTTTCTACTGTTTTTTCTTTAACTTCTTTTTGTACTTGTACATCTTTTTCTTTTTTATCATCTTTTAAACCAAGCTCGTCATAGCTTTTAAAATCTACCTTTTCTTCTAAAAAATTATTAAGCTTTAAAAATGATATTTTTTGAGATAAATTTCCAATGACGTTGCTATCTTTAATTTTTGTATATCCATACCCACTAATCAAGCATATACTTGCCATTATTAAAAGTACTTTTATTTTATTATTCTTACGTCTTTTATTAAATCCCCTGTATATTGTTTTCCTCTTATTCATTAGTTTGTCCCCCCTAAAAGTTTTCTTTACTTATGTATATTTGAAAACTTCTTACTTTATGATTATTTATTGTTATATTTTTATTTTTGCTATTATTGGATAATGATCAGACATATTTTTTATTAAAACTTGATAATCTAAAATTTCTATTTGCGGAGATATAAAAATATAATCTATTCTATCAAGGCCAGTTGCAAAAGTTAGTATATTAGCCTTGTCTAATTCCTTAGCTACATCTTTTAAAATAGTATCGTCTAATTCAATATTTCCTTGATTGAAATCTCCAACTACTATATATGGCTCATTTTCTAAAGAGTTTATAAAATTTATAAGTTCCGAAAGCTGTATATCTCTTTCTTTTTCTCCAAGCCCCAAATGTACATTTATAATATTTAGCTTTCTTCCTTCAACATTTACCACCGTATGCAGCATACCTCTTCGCTCTCTTTCACTATGAAGATAGATATGTTCTTCACTTTTTATAGGATACTTTGAATATGTAACAAGTCCATAATTAAATCCTAAATCTACTACATTCGCTCCAAAATGAGAATACATATTTAATTCTTCTTTAAAGCTACTTACCTGAAACCCCGCCTTGGCTGACTCATTAACTTCTTGTAGGCATATTATATCTGCATTTGAAATCCTTAAAAAATCGATCATATCAAAAAGAGTAGGAAACATATCTTTATTTAACCCACTATGAATATTGTAACTAACTATCTTTATTTCTTTTTTTGGTGAAAAACACTTCATTTCTACCATAAAGCTTATATTAATTAAAAATATTATTATTATTATCAGACCTAATTTTTTTGCACGTATATGCCATCAACTCCTCGTTTGATTTCTTTTATATTATATGCTATTTTAAAAATTAAAGACGCTTTATAAGCGTCTTCAATTCTACATTATTATATTTATTTTTTAGAAAGCTTCTCTTTCATTATATAATTGATTATTTTTTTTCTTATTTCTTCAGCTCCATCTTCATCCTCTACCTGTAAGTCTAATAGTCTAGCTATAGACCTCATATCATTTCTTGTTTTTGATTTATAACTTTCTACTAAATCTTTTTTTATTCTTTCTGGTTCTAGTATATATTCGTATTCTCCTCTTTTATATGAAAAATACTTCTGGGAATACTCATTTTTGTTAGAATATATGTGTGTAGATACTTTCCTTAATACTTGATTATATGAATTTTTTGTATTTATATTTATGCCTAAATATTTTGCAAATTTTACTAATTCATTCTTTGATTTAAATGTTTCTTCAGATTTTATAGTTCTTGCAATTGAAGAAATATTATCTTGATTTGCACCTTTTTTTAAAACTCTTGAATATGTTTTATTTACGCCCATCCCTTGAGTTATTTTTTTAATATTTTCATTTATTATTTTATCAACATTTCCCTCAAAGTACTTTTGAACTCCCTTTTGAGATACATAGCTATCAAGTTCTTTTTGGGCCATATCAAGTATCATCTTTCTTAAATTTTCCTTGTATCCTCTTTCATCCACGATACTCCCCCCTTAGTTACTTATATTATATTCAAGTTTCTAAAAAAGTGTGAGTTACCTTCTTGGCCAAATTAAACAATATAAAAATATATCTTTATACTTTAAGTCATATTATTTTTTATTGTTAATTGTGTATATATAATTTAAATACGGGGATACTATTAAAGTAAAATCAAACATACTCAATCTCCCCATTTAGGCTTCTATTATTTCCCCCAATAGAAGCCATTTTTATATTTTTACATAAAAAAATATCCTCTAAATAATCCTTAATAAATAAAGGTATTGTTTAGAGGGTTATTTATATGATTTATTTTTTACAATGTATTTATACTTACTACAACTTTATCTACTACCTCAAAAAAAGCATTAAATAATTCCCTCATATCTGGCTTATATGAACCTATTGCTATTATATGTTTTCCTTTTAGTAATTCTTCATTATTTTCTATAACTGGTTGATATGAAGTTGTTGCAGTTACTATTACCTCACTATTTTCTAATAGTTCTCTAGAGCTATCTACTACATTTATACTAATATCTTTTAGCTCTTTT
Organism: Peptostreptococcaceae bacterium VA2; assembly: GCA_000686145.1. GTDB lineage: Bacteria > Bacillota > Clostridia > Peptostreptococcales > Peptostreptococcaceae > Romboutsia_D. Next base: position 2,691,434 of record JMMB01000007.1, read on the forward strand.
TGTAATTTAATCTTTAAATCATTAGCTTTTTCTTTTGTACATTTTCACTTGCAGTATTTCTAATTCCAACGCCTCCTACAGCTCCCGTTTTTACTGCTGTAAGCATTTACAAACGATCTCTCCAGTATCTATATCATTAACTAACATTACTCCGTATATAACTGGCTTATTTAGTTTGGTATTGTTAGGCTCTACAGTAAGTATCTTTGTCCCAAATATTTCTTCTGTAAAACATGGCATATATAATGATGTTAAATCATCATTTTCTACCTGTATTCTCTATGGCATGTTAAATTTATTCTCACCATATATTCTATATGCTTTCTTTATTGCATCCATAATTTCATCTAGTGTTATTAACTTTAATATATCTTCTTCATTTAAATATATCATTATAATCCCCTTTTAATATTTATTGATATTATTGTTGATAACTTATATTTATAATAAAAACAAGGAGTAGTACATTAAAGCACTACTCCTTATTTTTATTACTCTATTCCTTTTAGTTCAAATCCTAGCTCTTGTATTGCCGAGCTTAATTCAGTTTCATTTACACTATCTTCCACTTCAACTATTGCATATTTTTCATCTAAATTAACCTCTACTACTTTTATACCTTTTATATCTTCTGTAAGTGCTGTTTTTAAGTGATTTACACAATGTCCACAACTCATACCTTCTATTAATAATTTTTTTTGCATATTTATACCTCCTCATATACCCTATGAGGGTATTATATCATATTAAACAAGCTATTTACATTATTTTTCTATATATTTATTATAAGTATTCAGCATTAAATATCTTCTAGTTTTTTCTATATAAAAAAAATGGGTTTGATTTAAATTCAAACCCATTTTTTATTTGGTGCGGAAAGCGGGACTTGAACCCGCACGAGTATTCGCTCGCTACCCCCTCAAGATAGTGCGTCTGCCGATTCCGCCATTCCCGCATATGCCTTATACTATAAAGCATATGCATTTTAAGTTTATAAGTCAATAAATTTATTATTTATCTTTTATATTTAAGTTTATTATACCCTCATAAATATCAAAGTCATTTGGCGAAATTTTTCCTTCGATTCTTCTATTGGTAACTATATAATCATCTCTAATTGCTAAGCTCATAAATATTACATTATCATTTATATATTTTTGTATTGATTTATATATACCTTTTATCTGTGACTCTGTTGTTGCTACAGATAAAGATTCTAAATAACTATTAAGTTTTTTATCACTATATCCTGAATTTTCAATTATGCTTTTAACATCTGGTACACTAGATAATTCCCATCCAACTAATGCTAAATCATATTTCTTAGAAGTTATAGCATTTTCTAATTCTTTACCTTCTAGTTCTTCTATAGTTGATTTTATTCCTATAGCCTTTAAATTTTCCACTATTATATGTGCTGATTTTATTCTTTCTGTATTGTTTTTGTTAACAACAATTTTTAAATTCAATTCAGAAATTTTTGCTTTAATATCTGCTTTATCCTTTTCTACCTTAGCTGTATCTTCTTTAACATCCGTTTTGTCTTTTTCTGCATTTGGGTCAGTTTTTAAATTAACCTTATCAAGGTATTGCTTTGATTTTTCCTTATTATAATTAACCGATGCTATATCTTTATTGTAATACTTTGAATTCGAATTAAGAGGGAAGTTTACTAGCTTAGCATCTCCCATGTATCCTTCTTCTACTATTTGTTCTCTATTTATAGAATATGCTATTGCTTTTCTAAAATTAATATCTTTAAGGAATTCATTATCATAATTAAAAATCAAGCTTTCATAATCTCTACCTTCATACTTTGTTATATTAAATTCCTTTTCATAAAACTTACTTAAATCATTTAATGATACTTTTGCTATGTCACTATCTAATGCCATAACCATGGAAATTTGAGTTTCTTCATCGGGTACGACACCTACTTTTATATCTTTTGTAGTCTTTGGAAATTCATTATAATAGTCTTCATTTACCGTTAATATCATTCCATCTCGTTCTTGATATTTTTCTATTTTATAAGGTCCATTACCTATAAGATTATACTTGTATTCTGTTTTTTCTTTATCTGATGCTGACCCTAATTTAGACTGAGATACTATTGGAAATATTAATGTTTCTAATGAAAAAGCATACTTTTCTTTAAATTTAATTGTAAATTCACGATCATTAGTTATAGATATAGATGATATATTTTTAGCTGAGAAATTATATGGGCTTTCTACATTTTTTTGTATTAGCTCTATACTAAATTTTACATCCTCAGATGTCACTGGTTTTTTGTCATGCCATTTTGCATCCTTTAATTTAATATCTATACTCATACCATCTTGTGCTATTCCGTATTCTTCAACTAATTGAGGTACTACATTATAATTTTCATCTATTGTAAATAAACCATCATAAATCATGTTAGTTATATACCCCACAGATTTATCCTTATTTAATAAAGGATTTATTGTTTTTGGTTTTACCATAGTTAAATTTATGTACTCTGAATTTATAGCACTTTTACCTTCTTCTTTATTTTCACTTTCTTTTTTACCGTTACATCCAACTACTATAGCGGATATTGCTAGTACTATAAATAATATTCTTAATCTTTTCATTTGTTTGTTCCTTTCTTGCCATATAACTTATTGTAATTGATATAATTTTTCTTTACTTTTTCTACATAGTTTGAGGTTTCCTTAAATGGTATATTATGTAGCTTTTCACCATCTTTACTATAGTCATTATTATTCAACCATTTTTTCACATTACCCGAGCCACCATTATATGCTGCTATAACTAAGTCTAAATTTCCAAATTCTTTATAAAGCTTATTTAAATACCAACATCCAATTCTTATATTTATTTCGGGATTAAAAACATCTACATCATCTAATGATAATTCTTCTTTTGCCCAATCTCTAGTTATATCACTTATTTGCATTAACCCTTTTGCTCCTTTATAAGATACTGCATCTGGTTTAAACTTGCTTTCTGCCTTAATTACACTATGTACTAAATTTTCGTCTAAATCAAACTCTTTAGAGTATTTTATCACATACTCAGAATACTTCTTAGGATAAATCAGTTTATGTATTGTCTTTTTTTCAATTAAAATTGATGTAAATAAAATTACTACAATAGATAGGATTATTAGTATTTTTTTCTTACTCACACCAATTCTCCTTCATATACGTAATAAACTTTTTTGCTTTTATATTTAATTCTTCAAAGGTAGAGGAGTTATTTATTATATAATCTGCATATATAATTTTTTCCTCTTGACTCATTTGAGAATTAATTCTACTTATAGCGTCTTCCCTTGTACAATTATCTCTATCTACTATTCGTTTTATTTGCATATCTTCATCACAAGTTATTATTAACAATTTGTCTATTATTTCTGTATATCCACCTTCTATTAATAGAGCTGCATCTATAACTATAACTTTTTCATGATTATTTTTTGCTTTATTTATTTTTTCTAATATTTTATTTTTAATTTTAGGATGAGTTAAGTCATTTAATTCTATAAGTTTATTTTCATTATTAAATACTATTCTCCCCAAGGCCTTTCTATCTAAACTTCCATCAGTATTTCTTATGCCTTCCCCAAAATTAACAAAAACCTCTTGTAAAAGATTTTTATTTTCCAATATTTGTCTCGATATTTTATCTGCATCAATTATTTCAATATCATTTTTCTTAAATATATCAGATAAACTACTTTTACCACAACCTATATTACCTGTAACACCTAAAATCAACATATTTTCACCTACTTCGTTTCATACCATGAATATCCTACATTCAAGTCAACATCTAAATCAATATCCATTGCAACTGCATTTTCCATTTCTTCTCTTACTATAGTACTTACTATATCCACTTCTTCTTCTATAGCTTCAACAATAAGCTCATCGTGTACTTGTAGTATAAGTTTAGATTTTAAGTTTTTCTCTTCTAATTTTTTATACACATTTACCATAGCTATTTTTATTATATCTGCAGCACTACCTTGGATTGGAGCATTCATAGCAAATCGTTTCCCACGATTTTTTTCCATGAAGTTGCTTGATTTTATTTCTGGTATGTATCTTCTTCTATTAAATATAGTAGTTACATATCCATTTTCTGTAGCTTTTTCTATAGTTTCATCCATGTATTCTTTTATTTTGTTATATTTATTAAAATAATTCTCTATATATTCCTTAGCTTGCTTAACTGGTATCTTAAGATCATCTGCTAATCCAAAATCACTCTTACCATATACTATACCAAAGTTTACTGCTTTTGCCGCACTTCTTAATTCACTTGTAACATTTTCCATGTCAACATTGAAAACTTGAGATGCTGTTTTTGTATGAATATCTTCTTTATGCTTAAATGCATCTATCATATTTTCATCTTGACTCATTTGAGCTAATACCCTAAGTTCTACTTGTGAATAATCCGCATCTACTAATTCACATCCATTATCTGCTATAAATACTTTTCTTATATTTCTTCCCATTTCAAGTTTTACAGGTATATTTTGAAGATTTGGTTCTGTAGAAGAAATCCTACCTGTTGTAGTTATAGTTTGGTTAAATGAAGAATGTATTCTATTACTTATTGGATTTATTATTCCTAATAAACCTTCCACATAAGTAGAGTTTAGTTTAACTATTTGTCTGTATTCTGTTATTTTATCTATTATCGGACTTTTATCTTTTAGTTTATCTAATACATCTGCATTAGTTGAATATCCTGTTTTAGTTTTTTTAACTACAGGCAGTTCTAATTTATCAAATAATATTACACCTAATTGTTTTGGAGAGTTTATATTAAACTCTTCTCCTGCTATTATATATATTTCTTGCTCTAGTCTTTTTATTACTTCTTTAAATTCGCTACCTAGTTCATACAATTTTTCTTTATCTACTTTTATTCCCTCATACTCCATATCACCTAAAACTTCTACTAATGGCATCTCAACATGATAAAATAGTCCATCCATATCCATTTCATTTAGACTTTTTTCCATCATAGGAAACACATCGTACACTGCATTTATAACTGTACATATGTGATTTTTTAATTCTTCAAATTCTAAGTCTTCATATCCTTTTATCTTTACACCTTTACCTAATAGTTCTTCCTTCGACTTTACTGTTTTAGTAAGATATTTCATAGCTATTGCACTACATTCATAAGACGTAGATGAAGTTGAATCTATTAAATATTCAGCTATAGTTATATCAAAATTCATATTTTCTAGTATTATTTTATATGGTTTTAAAGCTATATAATCATCTTTTAGATTATATCCAATTTTTCTTATTTCGTTGTTAGAAAGTATAGTTTCCAGTTTAGTTATATCATCTTCTTCTATGTAATATATATTTGTTCCATCTACACTTACGAACATATACATTATATTTTTCTCTAATATATTTCCTTTTTTACTAACTGTTTTTAATATTATTTTTTTATTTTCATTAATAGTTTTAATAAATTCTTCTATATCTTCTAACTTATTTATATTTAGCATCTCACCTATTTCTTTTTCTTGGTCAGAATCTATAAATCTAGGAATCAGGCTTAAGAATCCTAATTTTCTAAAGCATTCTACAACACTTTGTTTGTCAAAATCTCCATATTTCATACTTTCTAAATTTATATCGATTGGAACATCTCTTATTATTGTAGCTAATTTTTTACTCATTATAGCTAAGTCTTTATTTTCTTCTATTTTCTTTTTAGCACTACCTTTTATATTTTCTAAATTTTCAAGTATACCTTCTATACTAGAATATTCTTTTATAAGCTTTATACCTGTTTTTTCTCCGATACCTGGTACTCCTGGTATATTATCTGATTTGTCTCCCATAAGACCTTTTAAATCTATAAATTGAGTTGGAGTCATTTCATATTTTTCCATAACAGAGTCAAAATCATATTCTTCTACTTCTCCAACACCTTTTTTAGTTATTAAAGTAGTTGTTTTTTCGGATGCAAGTTGAATAGCATCTTTATCTCCAGTAACTATGTATACCTTATATCCGTTTTCTTCACCTAACTTAGAAACAGTTCCTATTATATCATCCGCTTCATATCCATCGATTTCAAGTCTGTTTATATTAAACTGGTCTAATAGTTCCTTTAGAGGCTCAAATTGCACTCTTAATTCATCTGGCATTTTCTTTCTTCCTGCTTTATATTCTTCAAACTCTAGATGCCTAAAAGTTTTAGCTTTTCTATCAAAAGCTACACTTATATGAGTAGGCTTATATGTATCTATAATCTTAAACAACATTGTAGTAAATCCATAAATAGCATTTGTTTTTAACCCTTCTTTGTTGTTCATATCTGGTAGTGCAAAGAAAGCTCTATTTATTATTGAATTTCCATCTATTATAATTAATTTATTTTCCAAATTCATCTCTCCTATTATTTCTATAGTTTTACTTATAGTTATTATATACCAATACTCTATTATTTAATATTACCACAATATCAAAAGTATATTAATATTAAATATATTGCAAATGTTTATATATCTTGGTATAATATTCATATATTCAATATTTTGCCGGATTGGTGGAATGGCAGACACGACGGACTCAAAATCCGTTGGTAGCAATACCGTATCGGTTCGACCCCGATATCCGGCACCAATAAGTATTTTCGAGAGTTCTAACTATTTTAGTTGGAACTCTTTTGTTTTCCACAAAATAAATAGTTCCACTATCCGATGCTAATGTAAAGAAATTATTGAGAATACCTGATAAATCAACCTACGTTGGTTTAAGAGATTTTACAATTATGATAGTTATGCTTGATTGTGGAATTAGAGTTGGTGAACTTGTAAATCTTCGAGTTGAAAATATAGATTTAAGAAGTGGGTACATAAATACCCCTGCTGAAATTGCTAAATCAAGAACCTTTAGACAAATGCCGATTTCAAGTAAAACTATAAAGCTATTGAAAGAAATTGTATCAATTGTTAAAGATACGGATACTAATTATCTTTTTCTTTCAGCATATGGAAATAAATTAGATACTAATCAAGTTATTCATTCATTTTCAAAATATAGAAAAGGAGCTAAGATTAAAGTTAAATGCACTCCACATGTATTTAGGCATACTTTTGCTGTAAACTTTATAAAAGATAATGGTGATGTATTTACTCTACAAAGGATACTTGGACATTCTACCTTAGAAATGACTAGAAGATTCAACTTATAAGTTCTGATTTAATGAGAAAACATAAAGAAGTTTCTCCGTTAGATAAGTTTTTAAAATAAATATGATTAAATAAGATGTATTTTTTACATCTTATTTTTATATCCAAATTTCTTCGTTATATTTTAATAGAACTCTTATTACTTTATTATCTACTTTACCTTTATAATCTGTTGCAAGTTCTCTAGCATATCCATTTCTAGCTTGACAATAGTACTTATAAGCACTATCTGCATCTATAAAGTATCCCAGGTGTTCCCTCTTTCCAAATTTACTTATTCTTGCCTTATATTTTTTCCTATTTTTTTCAAAATGAATACCTTGTGGTAATCCTCCGCTATTTTTTTAAGTATTAGTAAAAAAATTATTTAATGATTGTGGTATGAATACACAAGTATCCTTAGAATATAATTTAATACCTAATATGTTTTTATCTAAAGAGTAAAACACACCCTTATCATCTTTTGAATTATTAAAAGGTAGATTTTACTACATGTAATATTGAAGAAATAGAAGTTGAATTAAAGGACGTATTTTGTGGAGTTTTTTCAGTATTACATGCAATTGAATTGACTAAACTTATGGGAATAGTTATAAAATAATCATGGGTAACTTTAATTTGTTACCCTATTATTATTTTATAACTATTTTTTGTAACTATTATAATTATTAACGTTAGTTTTATATTTTTGTAGAGAAATACCCAATCATCATAAGACATCCAACTAAAGCATCAATCATATCTTGCATGGTATCTTTTAATCCACCTGGTTGAGTATGTTTACTAAAGAATACATCTAATAGATACTCAAATATTTCAGTTACAGCAGATAGACCTAGGCCAAAGAAAAGAAGAATAATAAGAATTAGTATTTTCCTAGATGTATCTTCTATTTTAATAGTGTTTAATATATTCCATCCTATTTTAACAGTTATAAATCCTGACCAAAAATGTAGAAAGTCATCATAAATCTTTATTTTGTCATAAACGTTATAACAAGACCCTAACAAGAATGAAGATAGTATAAATAAATTACCAAATATAAATAAACTTTTATCTATTATAGGAAAATTTTTAGAATATAATTTACTTAATACAAATAATATAATTAAACAAAGTGCACTTAATCCACTTTTTCCATATTGACCTTTAAATAAAAAGAATATTATTGAAAAAATATATACAGTATAAAGTATTAATTTAAGAATATTAATTTTTTTATCTTTCATATTTACACCTACCATTTATAGTATTTATATTATTATGTGCAAATAAAATATAAATACTATAAATGGTTTTAAAATACTTTGTTTATTGAAATTATATTAAAAGCATTGATAAAATTAAGAAAAAGAAAAATAAACAACATAAAAAGAAAAATTTGTTATACTTTGGAAACATATAGTAATTATTTGAATGTCCTGTATATATAAAGCAAATGTAAATAATCATCTTTAATACTTATAAAAAATCTATTGTTTTCAGCTAAAAAATTAAGGGAAGAATATGAAAACTTAGTTACAATAGATAAACAAACATGGCTTGGAAATAGAAGGTTATTTTATATGAATTTAGATAGAGAAATGAGTAAATTAAAAATACATAAGTGATGTTATCATGAACTCTACAAGAAATGAAGATGAAAGATATACTATAGAAAATGATACTTTAGCTATTATTATGCCTAATACAGATATAAATGGAGCAAGCATTGTAAAAAATAGAATAAAAGATAGCATAAATGATTTAAGCTTAAAATTAAAACAAGAAAAAAATTATGTAAATATAGATACAAAGATATCTATATTATTACCTTTTTCTAAATTTTTGTCTTCTACTAACTTAACTTCAAAAGGAATATTTTCATATTCATTCTGTGTTAATTTTTTTACTTTTGTAACTTTTATATCCATATAATCAACTAGTTTAGTGTCTAAACTAGGAATTATCTTACCATCTTTATCATATGTTATTTTTGCTTCATCTAATGCTTCTCGAACAGTTTCTTTGAAAGTTGAAATATGTTTTTCTTCTCCTTTGACTACTATACTTATTTGTTCTTTTTTTAGAGCTCCATATCCAACTAACAAAATCGATATTAAACATATACTTATTATACTAGCTATTATTACTTTTCCTTCTTTGATAATAGACCCCCTTTATTTTTCAAAGCATCTTTACATTTGCTTATAAATATATATATTACTATTAAATTCAAAATATATAACCGTTTTGTAACTTTTGATTTATTCTTATTAAAACTGTAATATATTTTTCATAATTATAGATATTAATTTATTCTCTTATTGTTCTACAATATAAAAAGCCTTCAATTAAAGAAGACTTTTTTGAAGCATATATATGAAATTTATATTTATCTACAATTTTAAAATGAATATAATTTACTATTTTCCACATACCATCTTATGGTTTCAACTATTCCTTCTTCAAATTTATATTTAGCCTTCCATTTAAGTTCAGTTTCTATTTTGGCAGCATCAATTGCATATCTTAAATCATGCCCAGGTCTATCTTTTACATATTGAATAAGAGAAATAGGTTTCTTTAACTCTTTTAATATAATTTCAACTACTTCTATATTAGTTTTTTCGTTATGTCCTCCTATATTGTAAACTTCTCCAATTACACCTCCATTTAATATAAGATCTATTGCCATACAATGATCATATACATGAAGCCAGTCTCTTACATTTAGTCCTTTTCCATATACAGGTAATGGTTCGTTATTTAAAGCTTTAAATATCATACAAGGAATTAATTTTTCTATAAATTGATATGGTCCATAATTATTTGAACATCTTGATATTGTAACAGGTAAGTTATACGTTCTAAAATATGATTTAACTAGCATATCTGCAGAAGCCTTTGATGCTGAATATGGCGAACTCGGATTTAATGGAGTATTTTCAGTGAAAAACAAATCTTTTCTATCTAACTCTAAATCTCCATATACTTCATCTGTAGAAATTTGATGAAATCTTTCTACTTTATATTTTTTAGATGCATCTAATAAAATTTGAGTTCCTAATACATTTGTAGTTACAAATATTTCTGGATTTGATATAGAATTGTCAACATGAGATTCTGCTGCAAAATTGACCACTACATCAAATTTTTCTTTTTCAAAAATAGTAAATATAAAATCTCTATCTGATATATCTCCTTTAATAAATTTATAATTAGGATTGTTTTCTACATTTTTTAAATTTTTAAGACTTGCTGCATAAGTTAATTTATCTAAATTAACTACCTTGTAATTATGATATTTATTCAAAATATAATGAATAAAATTTGATCCAATAAATCCAGCACCACCTGTTATTAAAATTTTCCTCATATAAAAATCTCCTTTATATTTCTTGTGCTATCTTCAATAAATATTTCCCATAAGGTGTTTTTGTAAGAGGCTGGGCAAGATGTATTAATTGTTCTTTATCTATATATTTTTTTCTGTACGCTACTTCTTCTATACAGCCTACATATACTCCTTGTCTTTTTTGTATTGTAGAAATAAAATTTGAAGCTTCTTGTAACCCAATATAAGTTCCAGTATCTAACCATGCCATTCCTCTTCCTAATAATTCTACTTTAAGTTTTTTCATATTTAAATATTCATTATTTACTGATGTTATTTCTAATTCTCCCCTTTGTGACGGCTTAACATTTTTAGCTATTTCTATTACATTATTATCATAAAAATATAGTCCCGGTATTGCATAATTTGATTTAGGATTACTTGGTTTTTCTTCTATCGATATTACATTGAATTTATCATCAAATTCTACCACTCCAAAATCACTAGGATTGTCTATTGTATAACCAAATATAGTAGCTCCATCTTTTCTTTTTACTGCATTTTCTAGTTTTTGTATTAATTCACTACCATAGAATATGTTATCTCCTAGTATTAATGCTACATTGTCATTTCCTATAAATTCTTCACCTAATATAAAGGCTTGTGCTATCCCTTTTGGCTCTTGTTGTATTTTATATTTAAGATTTATTCCTAAGTTTTTTCCATCTCCTAATAAATCTTGAAATATTATTATATCTCTAGGTGTTGATATTATAAGGATTTCTGTTATTCCTATTAACATTAATATTGATAATGGGTAGTATATCATTGGTTTGTCGTATATCGGTAGGATTTGTTTTGATATTGATTTAGTTAAAGGGTATAATCTAGTTCCTGAACCTCCAGCTAGTATCATTCCTTTCATAAAATGTCACCTTCATTAATTATTATTTTAAAATTTGATGTCTTGCATCTAAAATTAATTTATTTATTATCTAATTTAATTTAAATGATCTTAATTTATTTTTAAACTTTCAAATAAAGCTAAAATCAAAATTAAGATAAATTTTCATTTTATTACTTACCAGTTTATACCGGATCTAAATTTGTTTATTAGATTTGATAATTTATATACTTCTTCTTTGCTAATATATGGATAAATTGGTAAGCTTAAAATTTGTTCTGATATATTTTCTGCTATAGGAAGTTTTCCTTTTAAATAATTAAGTTCTTGATATGATTTTTGTTTATGAATAGGAACTGGATAGTGAATCATCGTATCTATATTATTATATTTTAAATATTTTTGTAATTCATCTCTATATCTAGTTTTTATTACAAATTGATGATATACATGTTTACAGTTTTCTAAAGTATACGGAACAATTACATCTTTATTCTTTATATTTTCTAAATAAATGTTAGCTATCATATTTCGATAATCATTCCATTCATCTAGGTATTTTAGCTTTACCCTTAGTATTGCTGCCTGTAATTCATCTAACCTTGAATTATATCCTTTATATTCATTAAAATACTTAATACTAGATCCATAGTTTCTTAAGCTTCTAATTTTATTTGCTAACTCATCATCATTAGTAGTTACAGCACCTGCATCTCCTAACGCTCCAATATTTTTTCCAGGATAAAAACTTATTCCTGCTGCATCGCTTAAACTTCCGCTTTTTCTTCCTCTGTATAAAGCTCCTTGAGATTGCGCATTATCTTCAATAACTTTTAAATTATACATCTTAGCTATTTCATTTATAGGATTCATATCACAAGTTTGACCATATAAATGAACAGCAATTATAGCCTTTGTTTTGGATGTTATACTATCTTCTATTAAGTTATGATTTATATTATAAGTTCTTTCATTAGGTTCCACAAATATAGGTGTAGCTCCTACATAGTTTACAGCTAGTGCTGTTGCAATATATGTGTTTGAAGGTATAATTACTTCATCACCTTTACCTATATCATAACCTTTTAGTATAAGATGTAGCGCTTCTAATCCATTTCCTACACCTATACAGTGTTTTACCCCACAATATGTTGCAAATTCTTTTTCAAACTCACTAACCTCATTTCCTAATACATACCAATTAGAATCATATACTTTTTCTATTGCTTTCATAATTTCTAATTTTATATTATCATGCATTATAGACATATCTAAAAATTTCAAACTTAAGGTCCTCCTTTTGAATATTATTTATACACACTACTTATAAACTCTGCTGGATTACCTCCGACTATACTATCCATATCTACATCTTTAGTTACAACACTATTGACTCCAATGACTGCATTATCTCCTATCGTTACCCTTTTTAAAATAGTTACTCCACTTCCTATCCAAACATTATTGCCTATATTAACAGGTTTAATAATTCCGCTACTTTTATTCCTTGTACTCGGGTTTATTTCATGAAAATCACAATCAATAACTGTGACTCTATCTCCAATTAAGCAATTGTCTCCAATATTTTTTTCTCTTACTGCTATTATATTTACATCATTGCTAAAAAACGTTCTATCTCCAATATTTATAACTGAATTTATAGTTCTAGCTTGAATCATACAGTTAAAGCCTTGAAAATGAGGTGCTAAATGATATCCAAATACTACGTTATCTCCTATAAAAATTTCACCTTCTCCATTAAACATAGTGCTCTGATTAAATATAACATTTTTCTCCATCATAATATTATTTTCATTTTTGAAAGTTACATTTTTATTCAATACTTTTATTCTTCTTTGAATTAAAATTATCAGCTATTTTAATAAATTCACCAAAATTTCTTATATAATCATCTTCATTATAAATCTGTGAGGCTAATACTAATAATATAGCTTCCTTTGTATAATCTAACATCTCAAGCCAAACCATGCCACCTACGTATAAACCTTTATTATTACAATTTAACTCATATATTTTTGCTATTTCTCCATCAAAGCATTTAACTTTTATTTTTCCATTTAAACATATTAATACCTGCTCAAGATTTTTATGTGCATGAAAGCCTCTTTGTGTTTCATCTGGAACAGAATGCGTATAATATACTCTTTTTATATTAAATGGTATTTGCTTGTTCTCTTCTAGTTCAACAAGATATCCTACATCTTCATTTCCTATAGGATTAAAATCTATCAAATAACAATTTTTCATACCTTATTAATCTCCTATCATATTAATTATTTAAGCATTAATTTATTATTTTCTAACTTATATTCTAATCCACATTTACATTTAGCATAATTTTCTTTACCTATCTCTAACTTTTTACTACATATACAATTATACCCAATTAATCTACCAGGATTCCCTACTATAATTTCATACGAATTTACATTATTTAATATAACACTTCCTGCACCTATAGTTGCATATTCTCCGATAGTTAAGCCTCCCATTATAGTGCAATTAGCTCCTAAAGTAGCTCCTTTACATATAGTAGTTTTTTCAAATTTATTAGGATAAACTTTACTTCTAGGATGTATATCATTAATAAATGTAACACAAGGTCCTACAAATACAGTATCTTCTATAAAAATACCATCCCATATATAAACTCCACATTTAATTGTTACATTATTTCCTATTTTTACATCATTCTCTATAAATACATGCTCACATATATTACAGTTTTGCCCTATACTAGCTCCTTCTAAAATGTGTGTAAATGGCCATATCCTAGTATTGCATCCTATTTTTTTAGTATCTACAATAGCCTTTTCATCAATAAAACATTTATTTGCATCCAATATATAACTCTCCTATCATTCCTTATTTCAAATTAAATTTATATTATTTTTAATTTTCTGTATACGGCAATATTTCTTTTACTCTAATTAAATCAATATCTTTGTTAAATTGATTTCTAATTTCCATTTCTTTATCAATATTTCCAGGTGATGTTGATATTCCTCCTACTCTATATGATATAATAATTCTATCCATAAATCCTATACAACACCCATTTCTAGTTAAATATAGATACCTTGAATAATCCTCTATAAATTTATATTCTTCATCATAATACCCATATAGTGATATAAGTTCTCTACTATAAGAGAAGCCTGGACCTGCTAAAAAATTACCTTCACATAATTTTTTATACACCTCACTAGGTGTTTTACTATTAACATATTCCATAGCATATTTACTAGGATAATCTCTATTTAACTTCTCCATCTTCTCATTGCACCATTCTATAAATCCTGTTATAGCTAGACGACCTGTTTTCTCAAAAAAAGTTACAATATCACTTATTACATTTTTATCATATATTTTATCATCACAAGCTATATTCATGAAATAGTCTCCAGTAGATAATTTTATAGCTTTATTTAAATTTCTTACAATCCCAAGATTCTTTTCATTTCTATTTATTATAAAATTTACTATATTATCTTTTTTATTATCATTTATATATTTTTCTATCTTAATCATATCAAGATTATCTGAACAATCATCACTAACTATTATTTCAATATATTTATAGTCTTGATTAAGTACAGATTGTAAACATTCTTCTATATATTCTAAATTATTATATGATAATATTATTACAGTAAATATTTTATTTTCATTCAATACACTTTCTCCTTTCTTTTCTTTATTCGATGGTTATTTTAAGTTAAATATTAGTTTATATTTGTCTACTTCTTCATTAAAAGCTTCTATTAATAGTATTCATATCTTGCAATATTTGTGAATATTATTAATAAAATGTATATCTCTATCTCTTAATCTTAAAACACCTTTACCATTTTTCCCTACCGGATCTTTATCCCCTGATATTATATATATAGGTAAATCTAACGGAATCTTCTTAAGATTTTCTGTATCTTCAATTTCTTTTTAATTAACACATTTACTATCAGAAATTATATAGTCTGATTTTTGAATTGTAAAGAGTTTATTCTTAAGTAGTAAATTTTATTTATAATAAAAATAAAGTATATTTTTAAATACTATGTGATATAATGATTTTAAATTAATTTTTATCAATCCGTTGATTTCTTAAATATTAAGATAGTTCGGAACACTCTTCAATACTTAGGTTAAGGGGTATTCATGCGAAAAATCAGACTCAAAATACGTTGGTAGCAATACCGTATCGGTTCGACCCCGATATCCGGCACCAATAATTATTAAAATAATTAATTTTATTGATATAGTTTTAAATAAGGCTTATAATGTAACCTTATCAATAAAATAAATTATGATAAAAAAGGAGTATCCATTATGAATAAAAATTTAGAAATGATGCAAAAACTTATAGATGCAAAGAAAGCTAAAAGTTCTAATTCAAAAAACAATATTAAATCAGTAAAGAATATAGGACAAAGTTCAAATGCAATTAAAAGTATGAAAAAAACTGGCGCTGGAGAAAAATAATATTATTAAAAATAAATTAATACAAACATAAAAAAGTTATAACTAATTAGTTATAACTTTTTTATGTTTGTATTAATTTTGATATAAATATTGTCCTACTAAATTCATAACGTCATCTTTATCAACTATTTTAATATTTTTGATATTATTTTTATCTTCTAACATAATTAATATCTTAGATATCTCATTCTTTTTATCTTTTAATAAGAATGCTTTGATCTTTTGATGACTAGATTTATCATAAGCTTCTAAATTAGGTGTATTATCTCCAACGATACTATATAAATCATCCTCAGTCTTTCCGATATATTCACTAAATTTGATTTTTTCTATTTTGTCTAATGACAATTCTGCTTCTTGATTATACTTTTCTACAACTACATCTACATTGCTTCCTGTAGGTTTCGTTTCTATATTATTATTTGAAAATTCATACGTCTGAACCTCTGTAACTTTATTTCCCTCTAGTTCTATATATAATGCACTACCATCTAACTCATTATCTGAAGTATATTTAGGATAAGTTAAAACCATGTTAATATTATCATCCATTTTATCTAATGTATCCTCACTATCTTTATCTATATAATATGTAGTACTGTAAGGAGTACCCATATTTTTCAGAACATATTCATAGTCTTTACCCATTATTACTTTAACATCGTTTTGAACTTTTGTCATAGTCTTTTGTTGAGTTTCTTCATCTGCTATAGGTGATTCTTCTTTTATATTTGTTTTATTGCAGCCTACAACAAACATACTCAATATTAAAGTACTAGCTAACACTTTTTTTAAATTCATAAATTAGTCCTCCTTCCATTAGCTTCAATATTTATTTACTATTTAATTAAAAATCCATACTTTTTTAATTGTTATTATAGATTATATACTATTTTTTCAAATTTCATAGATATAATTCTATTCTGTAATATTTCTGTAACAGGATATTTTTTCTAATTTAATATTATACAAATCCAAATTTAGGAATTAAAGTTTAATTACTTTAGTATTATATCAGAATAATTTTAAATAGGCAAAGCTACATTAATATTTACTTAAATTTCTCATTTAAAGAAGTAATTAGCTTTAAATTACATATATGTTATAATATATTCATAATGATTAAAGGGAGAGATTAATAATGGATTTTAAACAATTGGAAGTTTTCGTTGCTGTTTCTAAGCATCAAAGCTTTTCTAAAGCTGCACGAGAACTATTTTTGACTCAACCTACTGTAAGTTCTCATATTCAAAATTTAGAAAGAGAATTAGATACTATATTAGTGAATAGAAATAATAAAAATATAACTTTAACTAAATCAGGAGAGATTCTTTATGATCATGCTATTTATATACTAAATAACTGTAAAAAAGCAGTATATGATATAAAAGAATATGCAGGTAAGATAGAAGGAATTATTGATATAGCTTGTAGCTCTATTCCTGAGACTTATATACTACCAGATTTTTTAATAAAATTTTCTAGCACTTATCCAGATGTTAAATTTAGTATAAGCCATTACGATTCTCAACTTGCAATATCTGAAATTTTGAATGAAAGAATAAGCTTTGGCTTAGTAGGATCAAAAATTAACAATCATCAAATAGAATATATCGATTTGATTGATGATGAACTAGTTCTTATAGCTCCTTCATTTTTAAATATGAAAAATGAAAATGGTTTTATAGATTTAGAAGAACTTTATAACCTTAATTTCATAATGAGAAAAGAAGGATCAGGAACTCGAAATTTAATATTAGATACACTTGAAAAGAATAATTTCACTGTAGATAAGTTAAATATATTAGCCCATGTAGAATCAAATGAATCTATAAAAGAAATGGTTAGGCTTGGATTTGGAGTTTCTTTTATATCTTATACATCTTGTATTGATTATTTAAATTCAAACAAAATAAAGTTTTATAAAATAAAAGATATTAACTTCAAAAGAAAGTTTTATTTTATATATTCTAAAAAGAAAATTTTCAATCCTTTAGAAGATAAATTCCTAAATAATATATGCAACTATTTCAATGTAGAAAAATAAACCCTATACTTAAAGTATAGGGCTTGTTTTTTATTATACATTTAAATTAAAGAATGATTTATATCCTTTGTACATTTCATATATATCAACTTTTGAAACTATTTCATATGGAGCATGCATGTTTAATACTCCTACACCACAATCTATAACTTCAGCTCCATAGTTAGCTAGAATATACGCGATAGTACCTCCGCCTCCTTGGTCTACTTTTCCAAGTTCAGCTGTTTGCCATACTACTCCTGCATTATTGAATGTTCTTCTTATTTCTGCCATAAATTCAGCATTAGCATCGTTGCATCCACCTTTACCTCTAACTCCTGTGTACTTACCTAAAACTACTCCATGTCCCATATATGCAGAATTTCTTTTTTCATAAGCTTCTGGGAAGTTAGGGTCATATCCTGCAGATACATCAGCAGATAAAACTTTAGTATTAGCCATTGCTCTTCTAACTTTTAGTTCACAATAGTTTCCTTCTAAGGCTATTAATTCTGCTACAGTATTTTCAAAGAATTTAGAATGCATTCCTGTATTTCCTTGAGAACCTACTTCTTCTTTATCAACGCATAATGCAACTGCGCAGTACTCTGGGTCTTTAGTTTCAATGATCGCTTTTACTGCTCCATAACAACATACTCTGTCATCATGACCATAAGCTAGAACCATTGATCTATCAAATCCTAAATCACGAGCACGTCCAGCTGGAATAATCTCTATTTCAGCACTTAAGAAATCTTCTTCTACCATACCGTATTTATCATTTAATATTTTTAATATATTTTGTTCAATAGGTTCTTTGTCTTCACCTTCTAAAGGCATATGACCTATTAGTATATTTAATCCTTCTCCAGTTATACCATCTGCAAGTTTCTTTTGCATTTGATCTCCTGAAAGATGAACTAATAAATCAGTTATACAAAATACTGGATCAGTTTCATCTTCTCCAATGCAAATATCTACTTTTTTACCATCGCTTAGTATAACTACTCCATGTATAGCAAGTGGTGTTGCTGTCCATTGATATTTTTTTATACCACCATAGTAATGAGTTTTGAAAAATCCTAAATTAGCTTCTTGATATAAAGGATTAGGCTTTAAATCAATTCTTGGTGCATCTAAATGTCCTCCTACAACCTTCATTCCTTTTTCTAATGAATTTTTCCCCATTATAAATAAGGCTACTGCCTTATCTTTATTTACTGCATAAATTTTATCTCCAGCACCTACACTACCCTTTTCCATTACTTCTTCTATTGATATGTATCCATTTTCCTTAGCTATTTTTACTACTTCTCTACATGAAGTTCTTTCAGTTTTACCACTATCTAAAAAGCTCATGTATCCTTTAGAATAAGATGTAATGTCATCTAACTTATTGTTTTCTCTTTCTACTTCCCATGCATTTTTAAATTCGTGCTTTAATTCCATAATAAGCCTCCTAAGTTTATATTGTATTTAAATATTAAGTTATTTAAGTTTCAATTATCTTAATATATTCTTAATTACTTATTGTCTTTATTATCGTCTTCATTGTTATTTTCTTTATTGTTTTTCATATATTCGTCATATTCCTCTGGAGAAACTACTTTTACATTATCTAATCTAGATCTAAAGTGTGCTCTAAAGTTATCTAAATATTCTTTTCTTAAACCTTCTCTTTCTTTTATTTCTGCATCACTTAATCCCTCAGCTTTATTTTTTTTAGCTAATTCATTTATTCTATCTAATTTCTTTTGATCAAACATTTTAATTGTCCTACTTAAAATATATACTCTTATTTTAAGTATTCTCCTTTCTTATTGTTTATAGTTTAATAAAAAAATCTTCTTTTAAATCTTTAAGTTTATTTTTATATTCTCTTAAAAATTCTTCTAAGTTATCACTTATTATAGATATTCCCTTTTCTATATCTTGTATGCTCGACTTTGCTATATTTATTCTGAAAAATCTATCATCAACTATATTATCAAAAAAATATGTTCCTGGGAGTACTGATACTCCTTTTTCTAATAAAAATTTAGTAAAGTCATAAGATGAATATCCTCGGGGTAGTTCTAAAAAGAAGTTTATACCCCCATTACTTTGTCTTGCTTTTAGTTTATCACTTAATTTTTCATTAATTAAGTTTTTTGTGAATTTATATTTTTGAGTATAAATTTTTTCTACACTTTCTAAGTAATTATTCCAGTTAAAGTACTCCATATAATAATACATTGATCTTTGAATAAGCCCTGGTGTTGATATATCTGATGAATGTTTTGCCAATAATACCTTTTTTAATAATTCACTAGGTATGTCTACAATTCCTATTCTAAGGCCTGGCATTAAAATTTTTGAAAAACTTTTTATATATATTACTCTATTTTTATCATCATAGCTTTTTAGAGGTTTATTGTCATGTGAATCAAACTTAAAATCACTTATAAAATCATCTTCTACTATATAAAAATCATACTTCTCCGCTAGTTCTATTAATTTTTTCTTTTTATATGTAGAATAAGATATTCCTGTAGGGTTTTGAAAATTAGGCATTGTATATATTAATTTAGGTTTTATTTTTTCAAGTTTTAATTTTAATATACCTATATCAATACCATCATCAAGCATTGGAATTGATACTATTTTTGCACCTCTACTTTTAAATACTTCTATTGCACCGCTGTACGTTGGCTCTTCTACAAATACAACATCACAATAATTTATAAGCCCTTTACAAACAATATCAATTCCTTGTTGCGCCCCAGATATCACCTGAATGTTTTCTTTAGTAGTTTTTATACCTTTATCTTGTAGATGATAAACTATTTTTTGCCTTAAGTCCTCTGACCCAAGTCCTTCATCATATTCAAATATAGAGCTTCCATCTTTTGATAATGCCATATTCACTGCACTTTTAAAATCTTCTATTGGAAATATGTCAGTTGAAGGATTTCCACTCTCAAAATGTATAACTCCATCTTTTTTAACTATAATTTCATCTTTACTAGTTTTAATCATAGACACGAAAGTTCCACTTCCTACAGTTTTGTATACGTATCCTTCATTTTCTAATAACTCATATACTTTTACAATTGTAGTATTGTTTACCCCTATATGCTGTGCTAACTTTCTTATTGGAGGTAGTTTTTCATTTTCTTTTATTTGTTTTTCAACTATAATCTTTTTTATATGATTATAGATTTGCAGATATTTAACAGTTTCTTTATTCAACTTTATATTGTATTTTTCCATTTTATCACCACTTGTACTTTTCATTAATTCCTTGATGGTTATATTTATATTTGCTAATATGTAGTATGTATATATAATACCAAAATTTTAATAAAAAGGGGAACTATTTATGTTTTATGACTATCACATGCACTCTAATTTTTCCAATGACAGTAAAACTGACATGGAGGATATGATAAAAAGATCCATAGATTTAGGACTTAGAGAAATTTGTTTCACAGATCATGTAGATTATGACCTAGATACTGATTTTGATTGGGGTATTGATTACAATAAGTATTTTGAAAAACTTGACTTCTTTCAAAATAAATACAAAGACAAAATTTCAATAAAAAAAGGAATTGAATTAGGGCTTCAAAAACAAATAACTGATAGATGTAGCAAAGATGCACACAAATATCCATTTGATTTTATAATATGTTCTATTCACGCTATAAACAAATCGGATTTATACTTAGGTGGATTTTTCAAAGGTAAAACTCAACACGAA
Source organism: Peptostreptococcaceae bacterium VA2 (assembly GCA_000686145.1). Taxonomy (GTDB): domain Bacteria; phylum Bacillota; class Clostridia; order Peptostreptococcales; family Peptostreptococcaceae; genus Romboutsia_D. The sequence continues at coordinate 2,713,156 of JMMB01000007.1, forward strand.
GCTTATGAAGCTTATTTTAATGAACTTTATGCTGTTGTAAAAAAATATAAAGATTATTCTGTTTTAGGTCACCTAGATTTAATTAAACGCTATGGTAACTACGATAATTTACTTAAAGACAGCTTATTTTCAGATATCATTGAAGAAATATTAAAGCAAGCTATTTATGATGGTAAGGGTATTGAATTAAACACATCTTGCTATCGATACAATCTTCCTGATTTAACTCCATCTAGACAAATTCTTAATATGTATAAAGATTTAGGTGGTGAAATAATAACTACAGGATCAGATTCTCACAATCCATCTCAGGTCGCATATCAATTTGACTATATTTATTCTTACTTAAAAAATAGTGGGTTTAAGTATGTATGTAAATTTAACAAAATGAAACCAGAATTTATAAAGATATAATTATTTTTTCACCCCCTTATGAATATATTTAAACATAAGGGGGTGATTTATTGAAAATTCCCAACCTTGTATTTTCTACTATAATTTTATTTTTGTCTAATTTAATAGTAAGAGTACTTGGGTTTTTATATAAAATATTTTTATCTAAAGTTATAGGGGAAGCAGGTCTTGGGGTATATCACATACTTTTTAATTTTTTAATGATTTGTTTAGCTTTAACTACAACTGGTATTCCTACTGCACTTAGTTGCCTTGTAGCTAACAAGAAACCTTTAAATGACAAGCATAATAATAACGTATTTTTTATTTCTACTTTGTATATAGCTTTTTTTATTTCTTTAGTTATATCATTATTTATTGCTTTTAATTCCACTTATTTATCTCTGAAACTATTAAAGCATAATAATTTAAGTCTTTTTATATTGGCAATATGTCCTGCTATAGTAGTAATAACCATATCTAATGTATTAAGAGGTTATTACTACGGACTAAAAGATGTAATTGTTCCTGCTATAGGTCAGGTTTTAGAACAACTAAGTAGGATTATATTTGTATTTTTAATTATTATGTATATAAATAATAGCTCTATGAACTGTTATATTGCCCTTTTAGGTATATCAATTGGAGAAGCTGTAAACATATTATTTATAAGTGCTTGTTTATATAAAAACTCTAATTTACATAATAACTATACAATAAAGGTAAAAGATTTTTATAACGCATCTATAGAAACAATAAAAATGTCTATACCTATAACTTGTAATCGTATGTCTAATATATTACTTCACTCAATTAGTTCTATGATAGTTCCATCTAGACTAGTTTTATGTGGGCTTAGTTACAGCCAAGCTTTAGGTATGTATGGAGTTATAAGTGGTATGGTAATGCCTTTTATTTTTCTACCTTTCACTTTAGGCTCAGCTTTAGTTGTTAATTTAATACCTAGTATTTCTCAAGAGATGTCCTTAGGTAGATATAAAATAGTCATAAAAAAAGTTAACTATGCTTTACTGCTTACTTTTTTTGTTGGAGCTATATCTTCTTTATTTTTTTATATTTGGGGAGATAAATTATGCTTAATTATATTTGATAATGCTCTAGCTGGAACTTATTTAAAGGCAATGTTTTTAGTTCCTTTATTTATGTCTTTAAATCAAACATTATCTGGAATACTACATTCAATAAGAAAAGAAGTAACATCTAGTATAATTACAATTATTACTATGCTTATTCAGTTAATATTAATATATTTCTTGCTCCCAATTCCAAGCATAAATATTTACGCTTATATATATACTGTTACAGTAGTTTCGTTTTTTACATGTCTACTACATATCATAGTTCTTGTTAAAGCTTTGAAAGCTTTGAAACATTAGGAGGATAAAATTATGAATAATAAAGATATAAAACCTTTTTATATATATACAGATAAAAATTCTCTATATATAAAAAATATAAATGAACAAGCTGAAAAGTTAGCTAGTAATATCTATGCTTATTCAGCTAATATAGACGACAATAACCATATTCATATTTGTGGTCTAGATACTAAAGGTAAGTTAACTCACTTTTCTAACGATAATGGTTATTGGAAAAAAAAAATAATTCATAAATTATTTAATAACATTAAAAATATTAAAGATATGAGGCTATATATTGTTAATAATATTTTTAATATTTTTATAGTTGAAAAATATCCAATATCTGAAAATTTATATAAAATATCTCACTTTAATTTTACTTCTAATAATTATAAAGTCTACAGATATACTATCAACAACATTTATAAAGATAATGAATATATATATAAATTAAATATTGATGAATTATCTAACATCATATTTGAATATAAATCTTCTAATGTTTCTACTAGAGATCTATGTGAAAATGCGATTATATTTAATTCTGTTTCTAGAAAGTGGATAACTCAAATCTCTTTAGTTAAAAGCTCTAAATATAAAATTAAAAATAATTCTCATAATATATGTAATATAAAAGATGATATATTTGAATACTGCTATAGCATGAGATATAAGCTTTAAGTACTACAAATAAGGCTATCAATATTCTTGATAGCCTTATTGCTTATTTTCTACTTATCTATTGCAACCACACTTTCCGTGTTTGTTATTTTTAGAATTATTATCAATATCAGTATTACAACCAGCATTAAAGTCACATACTTTATTAAATGTATCTACTATTCTTGGTTGTATACCATTTGGTGATCCTATAACTACAACTTGCTCATTTGTTAACGTACTAACTATAGATTGTAAACATAATATTAAATCTATATCATTTGGTATACATAAATCAAAATCACGGTCACGGTCACGGTCACATTCATCATGGTCCTTAGATCTTAAAAATGCTTTACCTATACAGTCTACTGTTAAACTAGTTTGAAAATCTTGTCTTAAAGTAAAACTTCTTCCATCTGCTGGTACACATATAGGCGCAGATAATGTATTGAATAAAAACTCTACATCTCCACATTGTCTTTTTTGTCCACCCATTCCTCTAACTGCTGGAAATGCTAATGCTATAATTTCTGTACATCCACATCTACCTTTTAGCTCTAATACTAAATCTTCTACAATAACACTTAATCCTCTTTCTTTATATGCTACAGTTTTACCTTTTCCTTGGCTACAACATGGAATATTTTTTCGCCCACATACTGCGTATTCGAAGCTAGTCTCACACATTTTACCAGTTCTTTGGTCTAGAGGTTCTAAATCAAAATCTTCTAGTGTAGTGCAACCTGTGTCTATTATTATTCCACTAAAGTTGATAAGGATTTCATCTATAGTTACCTCTACTCTACCAGCTCTTGGTACATGCCCACGGACTTCTATTACCTCAACTTCAAAATTTAGTGGCTCTCCATTTGGAGATGTTGCATCTGTAAAAGTTTGGAATTCCATAGTATCAAATATTCTATTTGCTTCGATTGCAAATGGTTCACTATTTGATATAGAAAAGTTTTTTTTTCATTATCGGATTACAACATTTAGGTCCACAAGGGTTTTTTACACGTACATCAGATTCTATATCACAGTCTCTGTCTCTGTCTCTATCGCAGTCTCTGTCTCTATCTCTGTCTCTATCGCAGTCTCTGTCTCTGTCTCTATCTCTATCGCAGTCTCTGTCTCTATCTCTGTCTCTATCGCAGTCTCTATCTCTATCTCTGTCTCTATCTCTGTCTCTATCGCAGTCTCTATCTCTGTCTCTATCTCTATCTCTGTCACAATCATTATGCTTATTGCATTCATCATGATGATTTGGTTTCTTTTTACAACCACAACCTCTATTTAGTTCTTCACTTACTTCTTCTTCTTCTTCATGTATTTCTTCTGTAGTACAGTCGCTAGTAGTTAAATCCACCTCATGATTAAATCTTTTCCTCTTATTTCTTGATAAATCCGTCATATCTCATTGCCCTCCCTTGAATTAACTATTCTAATGTGTCTTGGCTTTTTTCTAGCCTAATCAATAATATGCACTTTATTTACTATTTGTTACTTACCTTATATCCCTAGTTAATATTAAATTAGAATATTTTTTTTTATTTTCAATATATATTTACTATAAACATTTTTATGAGGAGGGTATCCATGAGTTTTATTAATAACTGTTCCACAATTATAAGACGTTCTAGTAAAGATATGTTTTATTTTTATTCAAAGGAAAGTATAGTTTATGATTATTTTAATAGAGATGGCAAATTAATTTCATCTACTCCTATACTTGATAATCATATAGATTTTACTAATTCTTATTTCACCTTAGATAAAGATGATTCTTTGTATGGTATATATAAAGACGGTACATTGAAAATGTTTAAAATAGATAAAAATAGTAATAGTTTTTCTCAAAAAGAAATTTTAACTTATAACCATAAAAAATTTAACATTTCTTTTCCATATATAAAAAAATTTAATGATGATATACATATTCTGTACTATGTATATAACAATAACTCTAATAATACTTGTGCATTATTCCATCACTATTGTCATAATGGTATTTGGAGTGAAAATAAAATAGACTTCATAAATCATATAGTTCTAGATAACTTTACAGTATTTTGGATTCAAGATTCTCCTATTGTTTTTTATTTTAATTTAGTTAATGGGTGTGAAGAGGTATTCTTATCTAGATTTAATTATAATACTCTAACTTGGTGTAAACCTATACAAATTACTAACTCTAATAAAAATAAAATTTACTTATCCGTACTAAAAGATAGTATGAATTTTTATCACTTAACCTTCTGCGAAAATATAGATAATGGATATGCTGTAAAATATATAAACGGATATCTAATTGAAAATAAATTAGATGTTGATATATCCACATATATAACTGGACCTTCTACTTGTATGTATCCTAATTTAATAAAAAATAAATCTGATTTATACTTAATGTGGGTTAATTATGGTAAGTTAAATACTTCAATATCTACTGACTTGGGTAAAACATGGAGTGAACATATTGTAGATGAATTTAGTATAGAAGAAGACTTTACTAGAGCTAAATTTATATCTAACTTTAAAGACGACTTACCCTATAATGTTACTTCTTTATTTACAACTTATGATGATGTTGGAATTCTAGGAATATAAAAAAGTGTTGCTATTTTAGCAACACTTTTTTATATAAAATCCCAAAACACCGGTGGCTCACGTAAATTCAGACCCGAGATACTCCCAGGTGGGTGACCTGCTAATAATTTTTAACTTCCTATAAAAATGTACAGGCATGTTATCGATTATTAAACTCAGTCTCCCGAACAACATTTGTCGGTTGAATTTAAATAAGCCTTGTCGTATGCTTCAGGATTTCATATTCTTATTATATAATAAAACTAAATATTTTTAAAGTACTTTTATATAGGAATTATCATATTTATTTCAACACTAATCATCATCTTCGTCTATGTAGTCTCTATTTTCGTCATTTTCATACTCTTCTTCGTATCCATCATCGTCATCATCTTCTTCATATTCTTCTTCGTATCCATCATCGTCATCATCTTCTTCATATTCATCATCATAATCTTCTTCTTCATTATTATCATCTACTCTTAAAAGATTTCCTAACAATTTTAAATTATTCATACTCCCTAAATTATTTATATTTGCTAGTGAGCTTAAACTAAAACCACCTTCTCCAAAATCATCTGGTAAAAATAGTTCTGCAAATAAATCTATTTTCTTTTTCATATCTATTGCTTTTTCAATTGATCCTTTTCTTTTTTCAGGGAAGACTTCTAGTATTTCTTTTATCATCATATTTTTTTTATCATCTTCATCCATGCTTCTAAAAAAGTTTGTTTCTTCTTCTTGCATATCCTCTATACTGCTAAGTTTTTTAATTCCTTTAACTAAATCTAATACACTTTCAACTTTTACTAATATCTTCTTTTCGTCCATAGACATATATTTTTTAGTTCTTGTTATTATCTCCATTCCACGTTCTAAATCTTCGTCACTAAGATCCATTAGCTTTATACCTTTATTTATATCATCCATATTAAATCCAAACATATTTTCACTTCGCTTTGCATCTTTTTTATTTTTAATTTTTTTAGATGTTTTTGTTTTCGTAAAATCATCTTTTTTTGTTTTTTGTTTCTTAGTTGATGAACTTCGAGTTTTATCAGTTCTTACCTTCTTTGATTTATTTTTATTATCAAATAACGATAGGTCTCCTAATGATATATTTCCGTTACTCAATGCAATCATTCCAAGTATTAACAGTATATTGTTCAATTATCGTCACCCCTTAAAATATACTTCTCCCTCATATATAAAGTATGTTTTCTTTATTATTAGTGTTACTTTTTTTTAATTCTTTTGCATATACATTATCTATAAAGAAATTTTATCTATTTAAATGTATCTTTCACAATTTATAAATTATTTCTATATATAAATACTATGAGGTAAATTCAATATATATTATAGAAAGGAGTATTTTTATGAAAAAATTAAACACAGAGGCATTAGAAAAAATGGCTAAACAAAAAAATATAGACAAAGACAAAATAGAAAAGATTGCTAACGATTATAAAGGTAAGTCAGAAAGTGAGCTTATGGATGAATTAGTGAGTATAGGAAAAACATTACAAGGAAAAGATGAGGTTATTTCTAAATTTAAAACTTTTTTAGATGATGATCAACGCAAAAAATTAGATGTTATAATGAATAAAATATCTGATGCCGAAATCCAAACTAAATTAGATAGTAAAAAAGGCAAACAAAAAAAATCTTCTAAATCACCTAATCAACCAAACGAATCAAATACAACTGAAAAACATAGCAAAAAAACTAAGTCATCTAAAAATAATTCTTCTTCAAATGAAAATACAAAGTCTTCTAAACCTAACAAAAAAACTAAAAAAGTTAAAAGATTAAAACAAGATGAGTAATTATTACTTTTAATCTTTTATTTAAAAATATAGCTAGAGTTTATATAAACTCTAGCTATACTTTATATAATTTATATTGTTTTAGCTTTCTAACTTTAAATGAATATCTTCAATCAACTTATCTTTTATAATCTTTGCATCTGACAATATTTCTTTACAACTATCGCTATATGTATTATGCAACTCCCTGTTATCAATCCCCATTAAATTTACTTTTACATTGAGTATAGCGCCCTCTAGCCCTGTATATAGCATAAGTGTGCCTACACCGATATCAGTTATTGCGTTTTGATTTCCATGTTGCACTAAGTATTCTAATAGTTCTAATGCTTTAAGAGATAACTTAGCTGTTTTAAAAGGAACATCTATTGAAAATAAAGTAGCATCTTGAATAGCATTTTTTCTAAGTTTCATCTCTTTTTCAGTTTCTTTTGGCAACCTCATAGCTTTCATAACTTCATTAAAAGATTCGGTATCTTTATCTATAAGCTCTACTAATTCTTGTCTTATATCTCCAAGTTTGTTGAACCTATCCACAAATTCTACCCGTATATCTTTATCTAGTCCTTCATATTTTTTCTTTCCAAAACTTAAATGTGCCATCATCCTAGCTAACCCTATACCTATATCACTAGCTAATGCAGCTACCGAGCCCCCACCTGGTGCTGGTGAATTAGAGTCTACATCTTCACAAAATTCAACTATACTCATATCTATTAATTTCATAATAGTTCCCCCTCTTCATCTATATATTGTTATATATTACTTGTTTATCTTCTACTACTAGTATTCCTTCTTTGTACACCTTTTCAACATGATTTACACCGAAATGATACATAAGATACTCTATGTTAGGTGCATCAAACACTACTAAATCAGCTTTTTTTCCTATCTCTATAGACCCTATTTCATTTTGTCTATCGATTGCATAGGCTGCATTTATAGTAACCGCATTTATTACTTCATTTGGGGTCATCTTAAGCCCTAAACAACCTAGTTGCATTACAAATTGTAAATTTTCGCTTGGACAACTTCCTGGGTTATAATCACTAGATAAAGATAGTGCTACACCTAAATCTATCATTTTCCTTGCATTAGCATATGACTTATTTAAATTAAACGAAGTTGCTGGAAGTATATTTGCTACTACGTTATTTTTTGCCATCATTTTTAATCCTTCTTCACTTGCTGCCATCAAGTGGTCTGATGATGTACATTTTAGCTTAGCTGATAACTGCGCACCTCCTAATGATACTATTTCGTCTGCATGAATCTTTAGCTTATATCCCATTTCTTTCGCTTTAGATAATATGTATTCGCCTTCTTCTATGCTAAATACGCCTTCTTCACAAAACACGTCACAAAACTCTGCTAATCCTAATTCTTTAACTTTAGGAAGCATCTTTTTTACTAAAATATCTATATATTCTTTATGATTTTCTTTATATTCAATAGGAATAGCATGAGCTCCTAAAAATGTATGCACTAAATCTATAGGATGATCTTTATCTAGTTTTTTTGCTACTTTTAGTTGTTTTATTTCTGTATCAAGTTCTAATCCATATCCACTTTTAGCCTCTGCACTTGTAACTCCAAATTCTAACATTCTATCTAAGCTTTTTTTAGCTTTATCATATAACTCTTCACTACTTGCTTGTTTTGTAGAATTAACAGTGCTTAATATTCCACCACCTTGATTTAATATTTCTATATATGGAACTCCAGATAATTTTTTAGAAAATTCATTTTCTCTAGACCCTCCATGCACTAAATGTGTGTGTGAATCTATTAGCCCAGGTGTTACTAAAAGTCCTTTTGCATCTTCTATTTTTGTATAATTATTTATTATATTTTTATAATCATTTTTATTTCCTATTTCTATAATTTTTCCATCTCTTATAGCTATATATGCATCCTCAATTATATCTACTTCATCCATTTCTTGACCTACTCTAGGTCTTCCTAATCCTTTGCATGTAACAAGTTTACCTATATTTTTTATAACTAAATCTACTCTCATATTATCTACTCCATTAAACTAGTTTCTAGTACTTTATCTAAACTAAAATTCTCTAATCCTAAATAATATCCTGCTACGTCTATCAATGCCTCCATTGGACATAACCCCACAATTTCACTGCCTGTAACATTTACTCCATATCGTTTTGCTTCCATTTTTACAGTTTCAAACGCTCTATACATACTTGTTTTAGTATAATCTGTTAAGTTCATAGTTACTTGAGTTATTTTTCTCTCAGGTATTTCTACTGGACCTGCTTTTATATATCTATATCCACCACTTGAAAATCTTATAGTTTTTGCAATCTTACTTGCTATATCTAAATTTTCTGTATCAAGGTTTATATTATAAGCTATAAGAGGGCTTCTAGCTCCTATTGCTATAGCCCCTGCATTTGGATGTTTTATAGCTTTTCCAAAATCAGGTGCCCAATCTTCATCTTCAAATTTTTTATCTAATCCTTCATACTCGCCTTTTCTAACTGTAGCTAAATTTTTTCGCTCAGGTTTAGTCGCAGCTTCTTCATATAAAAATACTGGTATTTCATATTTTTGTGATACTTCTTCTCCTAACTCTTTTGCTAAATTTATAGCATCTTGCATAGTCATATCTTTTATAGGTATAAATGGACATACATCAGTAGCTCCAAATCTAGAATGTTGTCCCTTATGAGTATTCAAATCTATAATATCTTTTGCAACTCCTATTGCTTCTAGTACTGCATCTTTTACTTTTTGTGGGTCTCCTATTACTGTAACTACAACTCTATTATAATTTTCATCAGCTTCATAGTTTAACAATTTAACTCCTTGTTTACCTCTTAATGGAGTAACTATTTTTTCTATTTTTTCTAAATCTCTACCTTCACTAAAATTTGGTACACATTGAACTATTGCCATTTTTAAGTCCCCCTTTATTTCTTATAAAATAATATCTTTAATAATGTCACGCTAGCTATACAATTATATAAATGTATTTCACGTTAGCGTGAACAAATTAAGATATATTTAACCTTTAAAATCTACTTTTTTCTATAACTTCATTTATTAAGTCTTCATTTACTATGTATGGAAGTGTTATATGGTCTTTTCCTTCACACATTTTATTATATTCAATAACAGTAGTTATTGAATTTTCATTTCTTGCCCAAGCACGTCTAGCAACTCCACTCATAACATCCCATGGCATAGAAGTCCTTAATATATCGTCAACCCTTTGAGAGCCGTCAAGAACCATTCCGAAGCCACCATTTATAGATTTACCTATACCAACACCTCCACCATTGTGTAGTGCCACTAAACTCATTCCTCTTGCACAGTTTCCTGCAAAGCAATGAGTAGCCATATCTGCCATTATATTACTACCATCTTTTATATTAGATGTTTCTCTAAATGGAGAATCTGTTCCAGATACATCATGATGGTCTCTACCCAACATTACAGGTCCTATTTCACCTTTTCTTACCATTTCATTAAATTTAAGAGCTATATTTGTTCTTCCCATAGCATCTTGGTAAAGTATTCTAGCTTGAGTTCCTACTACTAATGCATTTTTCTTTGCATCTCTTATCCAAGCCCAGTTATCTCTATCTTGATATCTTCTATTTGGGTCTATTATATCCATTGCAGCTTTATCTGTTTTTTCTAAATCTTCTTCTTTTGAACTTAAACAAACCCATCTAAATGGTCCATATCCATAATCAAATAATTGAGGTCCTAATATATCTTCAACATATGATGGGAATATAAATCCATCTTTTTCATCTACTTTATTTTTAGAAATTTCACTGCATCCTGCATCATAAATAGCTTTCATAAAGCTGTTTCCATAATCAAAGAAGTAAACTCCTCTTTCATGTAATTTCTTTATTAGCTCAAAGTGCTTTATAAGAGTTTTATCTACTAATTCTATAAATTTAGGTTTATCTTCACTTAATAATCTAGTTCTTTCTTCAAAATCAATTCCTTGTGGACAATAGCCTCCATCATATGCTGCATGACAAGATGTTTGGTCTGAAAGCAAATCTATATGTACATTATTTTCAACAGCATATTGAAGTAAATCTACTATATTTCCATGATATGCAATTGCACAAGGCTCTTTAGAATTCATATACTTATTTGCTATTTCAAAAGCTTCTTTGCAAGTTTTAGCAACTTTACTTACCCATCCTTGAGTGAATCTTGTTTCTATTCTAGAATAATCAACCTCTGCTATTATTCCTACTCCTCCTGCTATTTCAACTGCTTTACCTTGAGCACCACTCATTCCACCTAATCCTGATGTTACAAATAATTTTCCAGATAAATCAGAGTGTTGATCTATTCCAAGCACTAATCTACCTGCATTTAGAAGTGTTGAATATGTTCCATGAACTATTCCTTGTGGACCTATATACATCCACCCGCCAGCTGTCATTTGCCCATAGTTAGATACACCTATTGCAGCTGCTCGTTTCCAATCCTCTTGATTATCAAACATTCCAACCATAAGACCATTAGTTAATATTACTCTTGGAGCATCTGGCTTTGATTTAAATACTCCTACAGGATGACCTGATTGAAGTACTAATGTTTGATCTTGTGTTAAAACTTTCAAATACTCTTTAACTACTAAATATTGCATCCAATTTTGAAATACTTGACCAGTTTCTCCATAAGTAACAAGCTCATAAGGATAAAGCGCTATATCAAAATCTAAATTATTATCAATCATTACCTGAAATGCTTTACCTTCTGTACACTTACCTTCATACTCATCTATAGATTTTGCTTTTAAACTTCCTTGTGGTCTAAATCTATAACCATAAATTCTTCCCATAGTCATCAATTCATTTAAAAATTCTGGTGCTAATTCTTCGTGATATTCCTCTGGTATATATCGTAGTGAATTTTTTAGTGCTAATTTAATATCACTTTGAGATAATTTAGCTTCTCTTTTTGGCGCTCTTCTTGTTCCTTTTATAAAATCTGGTACCTTACTTGGAATGTATTTTATTTTTACACTCATAGATTCTTGTATATCTTTGTTTAAAAGATTTAATGTTTTTTCCATATTCAGACCCCCCTAGACTAAATTCTACTTTTTACTAAAATTTCTTCATCAGTTAACAATTTTTCTTCTAATGCTTTTTCTACAGCTTCAACTATTAAATTTTGTTTTATTACATCTTCACATATATTAATGTCTTTATACATTACTCTATCTTTATCTACAAACGTAGTATGTTCTCTTACAACTTCATATGCTGCATTTGTTCCTATTCCTAAGTTTTTCTTACCCCTTAAATCTATTGCTTGTACTGCTCCTAAAATTTCCATTGCTAATACTTTTCTTGCATTTTCCATTATATCTTTTGCTTTTCTTGCTGCTATTGTACCCATAGATACATGGTCTTCTTGATTTGCTGATGATGGTATTGAGTCTACACTTGCTGGATGTGCTAAAATTTTATTTTCTGAAACTAATGATGCTGCACTATATTGAACTATCATAAATCCTGAGTTTAATCCGCCTTTATTTACTAAAAATGCTGGTAAGCCATGGCTTAATGCTGGGTTAACTAATTTTTCTAGTCTTCTTTCTGATATGTTTGCAATTTCTGATAGTGCAATTCCTAAAAAGTCAAAGCTTAGAGCCATTGGTTGACCGTGGAAGTTACCACCTGATATTACATCTTCGTCCTCTGGGAATATTATTGGGTTGTCTGTTACTGAGTTGATTTCTATATTTATTTTATTTTTTACATATTCTATTGCATCTTTACTTGCTCCGTGAATTTGTGGTGAACATCTTATTGAGTATGCATCTTGCACTCTCATATCTCCTTGTTTAGTTGTCATTTCACTGTATTTAACTATTTCCAATATATTTTTAGCTGTATTTATTTGACCTTTATGAGGTCTTACACTATGTACTCTTTCGTCCATAGCACAAGTTATTGCATTTAATGCTTCCATTGTAAGTCCTAGAGCTACGTCTGCTGTTTTTAATAAGTTTATTGAATCATATAATGTTAACAATCCGACAGATGTCATAACTTGAGTTCCATTTATAAGTGCTAGACCTTCTTTTGCACATAAATATTCTAAAACTTCTATACCTGCTCTTTGCATAGCTTCTTTAGAATTTAATCTCTCACCTTTATAGATTGCTTCTCCTTCGCCTAACATAGTTAATACCATATGTGATAGTGGAGCTAAATCTCCTGATGCACCTAATGAACCTTTTTCTGGTATTATTGGATGAACTCCTTTATTTATCATTTGAATTAAAGTATTTAATGTTTCTGTTCTTATACCAGAGTGCCCTTTTGAAAGTGCATTTACTCTTAGTAACATTATAGATCTTACTACTTCTTCACTCAAAGGATTTCCAACACCACAAGCATGGCTTATTATTAAATTTCTTTGAAGTTTTTTTGTATCCTCTTTTGATATTGCAACATCTGAAAATTTTCCAAATCCAGTTGTAATTCCATATGATACTTTTTCTTTATCAACAAAACTATCTACTAAGTCCCTAGCTATTTTTACTTTATCTAGAGCCCCCTTAGTTAATACTACTTCATAATTATTTCTAGCAACATTAACTACTTCCTCTATTGTTAAACTACTCCCATCAATTAATACTTTACTCATAATTTATCCCCCTTACTATAGTTTAGATACTTGTACTAAATGTAAGCTAATTTATAAATTTTTTATTTATTTAATAAGTACTTCTATAATCTATGTTTGTAAACCTTCACTATTATAATTTTTTATATAATATAAAAAAGCATACTACCTATTTAGATAATATGCTTTGCACTTAATAAAAATCATATTTATTTTTTATCTATAACACTTTCTCTTTCTATTATTCTATATGGTAATTCCATTTTCTTACTTTCTAGTACTTCTTTATTTATAAGTTTTATTACCATCCTCATAGCAACTGCTCCCATATCATATAGAGGTTGGTATACTGTTGTTAATTTAGGTCTATACATTTTAGCTATCTTAACATCATTAAATCCAGCTACTGATATATCTTCTGGAACTTTATATCCAGCATCACAAATTGCATTTATAGCTCCTATTGCAGCTTCATCGCCAGTTACAAATGCTGCATCTGGTACTATATTGTCATCTAACAATTCTTTCATACTTTTATAACCTTTTTCATAAGTAGTTCCGCCGTTTTTGATTAAGGTTTTGTCTAGTTTTATATTATTTTCACTTAAAGCATCTTCGTATCCTGATAATCTTTCCATCTCTAGAACAGTATCATCTTCACTTGTCATTATAAATGCTATCTTTTCATGTCCTTTGCTCACAAGATACTTAGTCATATCATAAGTAGCTTCTTTATTGCTTGTACTTACTGTGTGTATATCATAATTTCTAGCTGTTTTACTTATATAAGTTGCTGGTATTCCACAGTTTTGAATATAGTTTATATGCTCTTCTTCTACTTTCCAAGAAATCATTACTATACCTTCTACTTGTTTAGCTCTTAGTAAGTTTATACTTTTTAATTCTTGTTCTCTATTAGAATAAGTATTTGCTAATAAAATATCATAATCATACATTTTTGCTATTTCTTCAATTCCGTTTAATATCTCATTTACAAAAGAATCTGATAGTTCTGGTACTACTACTCCTATAAGCTTACTCTTTTTTGTTACTAAACTTCTTGCAAGCGGATTTGGAATATATCCCGTTTCTTTTATAACATCTAAAACTCTTTGTTTTACTTCGTCCGTTACTGGTTTTGAATCATTTATAACTCTAGATACAGTAGATATAGAAACTCCTGATTGTTTTGCTACATCTTTTATAGTTATGTTATTTCTCATGTCAAATCCCTCCTTATCTTCTCTTTTATTTATTTTAAATTTGTTTTCCTGTTTTCCTGTTCATTAAAATTCTATTTTATCATATTTTTTTAATTATATAAACATATAACTCAAATATTATGTAAATCTTTCTTATTTTGAGTTATGTACTTATTTTATATTTTTATTCAATATAATATACTAAATTAATTTTATTTTCTAGACTAGTTGTATATAAAAAATAAATATTGACTTCTTTATTGTATCATGATAAAGTTTTATTGACATTGATTATCAAAACAAATTGAAAAGGAGTTTCATTATGTATTTAATTTATTCACTAATATTTATAACTGTTTTATCACTATTTTTTACATCTGCTATAAGGAAAAATTCTAAAATATTTTACTGGATAGCTTCAATAATAGCATCAGGAACAATAATTTATGAAATCTTTAGATTAATATCTGATACAAAATTCCAAGGACTTATATTTGATTTTGAAAAAGCTTCTATGAAGGGTAATTTTTCAATAGCCTTTTTTGTATTAGTAATGTTTGCTGGTACTTTAAACCCTAAGTGGTCTATAACAAAAAAATTATTAAGCATAAGAGCTGAGTCAGCTATTTTGGGATCTATACTTATCTTACCTCATGGAATAATGTATTTGGTTCGTTTTATAGTAAAGCTAATTAATAATAAGCCTATATCTACACTCTACATAATTTATTTAATAGTTGGGCTTATAGCATTTATAATAATGATTCCATTATTTATTACATCACTAAAAAAATTCAGATGTAAAATGAAATATATTGAATGGAAAAAGTTACAAAGATGGGCGTATCCATTTTATTTCTTAACTTACATACATATAGTACTTGCACTTCTTAATGATGACGAAGTTGATATATTGAAGCTAAGCGTGTATTCAGTATTATTTATTACCTACTTTATTCTAAAGTTAATAAAAACACATAAGAAAAATAAATCTGTGAATACAATATAAGAATTATATAATTTATTGATATAAACAATAAGAAACGTCGGTATTAACACCGACGTTTCTTGTATATCACTTATTAGCAACAACCATCATCTTCGCCAAACATACCACCACAAGAGCATGTTATTAATAATAATATTAAGAAAGGTATCCATGCCATTATGTCTATATCACACCAACAATCTCCAAATGCTAGGAATAAGAAGAATAGTACTATAATCCACCAAGCTCCCCCAAAACCTCCACATTCTCCAAAGAATCTATCTAACATAATAAAGTCCTCCCTTTAAATAATTTTTACCTCTTAAGATATTTTCTATCTTTAACAATTATATAATTTAAAATTTGTTACTCAAAACAAGATTCACAGCTACAAAGTATCAATAATACAATTAGGAAAGGTATCCATGCCATTATATCTATATCGCACCAGCTATCCCCAAATGCTAAGAATAAGAAGAATAATATTATTATCCACCAAGCTCCTCTAAATCCTCCATCACATCCATTTCCTCCAAAAAATCTATCTAACATTTTACTCATTTTGCTACCTCCTGTTGATATTTAATTTTGAGCTTTCGCTCTTAACCTATAGTATGCAATTAGCTCTATTTGTGATATTAATTTTCAGTATTTTTTTAGTAAACTTATTAATTTTAAATTTAAAAAAGGTGCAATACGCACCTTTTTTGTATTGCTTAGCCTAATGAATTAACATCCGCAGTCAAAATTATTATCTAGGCATCCACAGTCTCTATCACCTTGTTCACCACATGAGCATACAATTAATAATAATATCAAGAATGGAATCCAATCAGTTATACATATTTCGCTCCAACACTCTTGGAAAGCTAAGAATAAGAAGAATAATACTATTATCCACCATCCACCTCCATCAAAACAATCAAACATTCTAGTTAATTTGCCACTCACACAAATCCCCTCCTAAATATAATTTGTTTGCGCCGGTCCCTAGATGTATTTTCAGAGCTTCTGCTCTCTCCTTAACATAATATGTAAAAAAATAAAAAGTGTTATTATTTTTTTTATTTTTTTATTTTTATTTTTTATAACATTTTTAATAAGTTAAAAGAAGCTCAAAACTGAGCTTCTTTTAACTTATTAACAACAACCACATCCACCATCAAAATCAAAGTTAGTTAAAAGTAATATTAATAATACTATCCATATTAGTGCCATATCTTCACAGAATATCCATTCAAGTAAATCATCTCCTAATAAAAGAATAGCTCCTATTATTAATATTATTATTAGTCCACCTCCACCAAGTAACCCTTCTCCAAAGCATCCTCCGAATAAACGAGATAAACCTTGCTCATTTGACATTTTTATGCCCCCTTCTATATTTATAGGTATACACTTGTTATATCTACCTAATAAATAATATGTAATAATATGTAGTATTGTTACATATTATTGATTGAATTTTTATTTTAAGCAAAAAAAAAGAAACCTTAAATAGATTTCTTTAAATAGATATATTAGCAACAACTATCATCAAAGTTAAACAATAAAAGTATAACTAATATAATCCATATCCAGGCATTGTCATTTTCTAAAAAATTATCTAATATGTCTGTGCATAGCACAAGAAATACCAACACTATTATTATTAGCATCCAATTGCTAAAAAGGCCATCATTCCCTCCTAAAAAACGGGATAATGTATCTTCTAATTTTGCCATGACCTTACCCCCTTAAGCTTAAAATGCCTTTTATTAAATATATATATGTTTATAAATAAATAAGTTACCTATATAAATTTTTGGTTAATTATTAATTTATCTATCTCAGCATCACACAATTCATTGTATTTACTTACTTTTTCTAAATAAACAGCTTTATCTTTTTCTGCCAATATACTATCCATCAAACCATCTATTGATTTTATTTTATACTCTTTATAACCACTTATTAAAAATGTTGTTTTTGAATTATTTATTCCCTTTTTTAATGTTACTAATCTTGATACATACTCGTCTTTGTTTTTAGCAACTTGGTCTTGTTTTTCTACTACATCCTCTAATATAATATTACTTTCAACCACATAATCTTTAATCTTTTGCATATCTAACGTTACCGAATTATAGTAAAAATTCCCTATTATTATTAGACATACAGTTACAGATGATATTAGTAAACCTACATATTTCATAACATTTCCTCCTATGTTTAAACTTATATAGTAATTTATATTCTTTTTTTCAAACTTTATTACTTTTTCTTAATATAATATTGAAATATTTTCGATATTATATTAAACTACTATTAAATTTAGAAAACGGTTTAGGAGGGTAAAATTATGTTTAAAAAAATACAATCAATAATAGCAGATCAATTAGGGATAGATAATCAAGATAAAATCACTATGAATACATCTTTAATAGATGACTTAGAAGCAGATTCTTTAGATGCGGTTGAAGTTATTATGGCTCTTGAAGATGAATTCGGTATAGAAATACCAGATGAAGAAGCTGAAAACTTTAAAACAATTGGAGATATCTTCAAATATATAGAAGAAATCAAATAAAAAAATACCGAGCATTAGTTTGCTCGGCTTTTTTTATTTAACAGCAGAAGTCATCATCACAACAATCATTATTATTGTTGAACATAAATAATAAAAATACTACAAGTATTATCCAAATCAATGAATTATTTTGATCAAAGAAGCATTCTAATCCACCATTACTATTCATAAATAGTAAAACTACTGCTCCTATTATTAAAAATAACATAATTGGGTTATCATCTATACAATCAAACCCTCTAAAAAGTCCTTTTAATTGGTCCATATATATTAAACCGCCTCCTGACATTATTTTACTAATTTATTTATGTAACAGTTGAAAGTCTAATATATATATATGGTTATTTATTAATTATAGTGCTTGTATAACTTATTTTTCTTCATAAAATCTAACATTTTTAATAGTTATATCTATACTACCATCAGGATTTTGTTTTACACTATATTTCATAGCATCTTCAAAATTCTCTAAATCTCCTTTTATGTCAAATCCATTATCTGTTTTTATACTTCTTTTTTTAAGTTTCTTCTCTACCCATTTTTTATCTATGCTAAATCCTTCTTCTAATCCTTTATCTTCCATATGCTCTTTAAAACTATCTTTTAAGTCTTTGTCTTTCATAGAACTTTCTACAAAATCATGTATATCGATTGCTTCTTTTTCTTTTAAAGTATAGTTTAATATGCTTCTAACATCTTCAGCCTGTTTTATATCTTCGCTTAATGCATTTGTTATCCAGTTTTCTGCACTATTTTTAAATACTTTAGTTTTATGCTTATCATCGTCTATTCTTTCAGCATCTAAAAATTCTTTTATGAATTTAGACTCATTTTCTTGTTTTTCACAATCTTTGTCTAAAAGTCTTAAATGAAACTCATCATTTATTCCACTAATACCGACTATTGCACATTGTTTTTGTCTACCTGTTTCAGGTATTCCTATTTCATTTGAAATCATTTGTATATTAAACTTATCGTCTACAAACTCAATAGAATGAGTATATAATTTTTTATAATCTAACTTTAATATAGCTATATATTTTTCATCTTTAACAGTATATAAACAAATAGCTAAATCGCAAGAATCTATTTCTCCATTTATTTTCATAATTTCAAATAGATATGACGCTATCTCCTTAGAGTTTTCTAAAAAAGTACTTTCATCATATATACTTTGTTCACAACAATTTTTTATAGTATTATTATTATAATTTTTGAAAACACCTTTTCTTAAATCATCGTCTTTAGTAACTCTTTTTATTACCTTTTGAAGAAATTTATCTACCTCTGGGTTTATTTTTCCTTCATAATCATTTAGTATTGGAACGTCACTATTTTTATCTAGTACATGTATTATAAACTTATGTATTATCATTTTTTTCTCCTTTTAATATATTATTTACTTTAATTTTTCTATTAATTCCTCTATATCCATAGGTAACTTAGCTACAAATTCTAAGTTTTCTTTAGTTCTAGGCTGATCAAAATCTAAACTATATGCATGAAGTGCTTGTCTATTTATAAGATTTTCATCTACATATCCATATAGTTCATCACCTATTATACCATGACCAATATATTCCATGTGAACTCTTATTTGATGTGTTCTACCTGTCTCTAGCTTTATTTCTAATACAGTTGCATCATTTAGTCTTTCTAAGACTTTGTAGTGCGTTATAGAGGCCTGTCCTCTTTCGTCTACGACTCTTTTTATACTATCTTCCGTTTGTCTATATATCGGTTGATTTATAGTTCCCTTATCATCTTTAACGATACCTTTAACAACTGTTATATATTTCTTTTGTACTTTATCATCACTCATATCTTTTGATAATATGTGATGTGCATAAGCATTCTTTGCAATAATCACAAGACCCGATGTATTCATATCTAATCTATTTACAAATCTGACCTTAATTTTTTCATCTTTTTTTATAATATAGTCTGTTATTCCATTAGCTATTGTATTGTTGTTATGGCTTTTAGTTGGATGAACTACCATAAATGGAGGTTTATTTACCATTATTATATCAAAATCATCATATAATACTTCTAACTTTAAATCTTGTGGCTCAAAGTTAGCCATATCTTCTTCTATTTTAACTTCTATCAAATCGCCTATTTTTATTTTAGTACTAGGTTTTTTAAATTCTTTATTAACTAATACAGTTTCTTCTCTTTTCATTTTAGATAAAGATCTTACTGAAAAATTTAATTTATCTAATAATATTTGCTTTAATGTTGAATCTTCATTACTAGTGTATGATATAAGGTTATATTTTTGATTTTCTTTTTTAAACAACTGTGCACCTACTTTCTTTTGAATAATAACATTATCTATTTTATACTATTTTTTAATAATAGATAAGGACTTTTCTTCATTTAATTTTAAAATACTTTAATAGCTAACACTTTTTAGTTTATACACTAGACTATTATAATTAACTTATTATCTACTAATGATTTATTCATATATATAAGCATCCTAGTTGTGTATTTTTAAAGTAATGCGATATCTCCTACATTTAATATATTTGTGTTTAATAAATTGCAAATAATTTTGCTAAATTATGCTATAATACAAGGTATAAAGGGGTGCAAATATGAAAAGAATTATAACTGTAAATTCAAACCAAGTTCATAAGTCTCTAGAGACTAAAAAACTACTAACTGAGAAACTATTAAATGTGGGATTTGAAGTAAGCTATGATTTTCATCCAGATGCAGAACTTATTATATCAATAGGTGGGGATGGTTCTTTTTTAAAGACTATTCATGATTTTAATTTTCCTGAAGTCCCTGTGGTTGGAATAAATACAGGACACCTTGGTTTTTTTCCAGACATTTCTCCCGATAACATAGATGGATTTATTGAAGCTTATTTAAAAGAAGATTATATTATACAAAATATACCTCTTATAGGTGCTAGCATTTGTACCAATACACATTGTTTAGATGTGTTTGCTGTAAATGAAGTAGTTGTCAAAGGTGATAAATCTAGAACTATACACATTAATTTAAAAGTAAATGATAAACACATACAAAAATTCAGTGGCGATGGTATGATTATATCTACACCTACCGGCTCCACTGCTTATAATTATGCAGCTGGAGGAAGTATTGTTGACCCAAGCTTAAGCCTTATGCAGCTTACTCCACTTTATCCTATAAATACAAATGCTTATAGAAGTTTTACCTCAAGCATTATTTTTTCTAGTGAATCAATAATAACTATAGCTCCTGAGTATAGATTTGAAAATTCTATATTAATAGTTGTCGATGGTGTTGAACATAGATATAGCCAAATTTGTGATATAAAAATATTTGTATCTCATATAAGAATGAATTTACTTAGAATGTCAGACTATGAATTTTGGAGTAGAGTTTCCGAAAAATTTTTATAATACGTAGGAGGAATTTATATGAAAATAGGTGTAATGAGTGATACTCATGGAAGTTTATTATATTTTGAAAAAGCTTTAGATACGCTATCAGAGTGTGACGTTATTTTACATGGTGGTGATATATTATATCACGGACCAAGAAATGATATCCCTGAAGGTTACAATCCAAAAGGTCTTATTGAAAAATTAAATAGTCTTAACAACATACTTATAGCTAGAGGGAACTGTGACGCTGATGTAGACCAAATGGTTATAAATCATCCGATACAAAGTCCTTATGTTATGAGTCAATTTGGTGAGGTTAGAATAGTTATGACTCATGGATATACAGATTCTAAAGAGGATACTATAAAAAACGCTAAAAATATGGGTGCTGATATACTTATACTTGGACATACTCATGTTAAAGAATTATACTGTGATGAAAATTTAGTAGTTTTAAATCCAGGAAGTACTTCTATCCCTAAGGATAAAACTCATTCTGTTGCAATAATAGACTTAGAACAAACTGAAGACGAACTTGATATGGACTTTAATTTAATAGATATAAATACTAAAGAAATTATATCTATCGATAATAAGCAATAATAAGAACAAAATCTTTTAAGGATTATTATCTACAAAATAAAATTTACTTAATATTATAAAAAGAGGTTATCTAAAATTTAATTTTAAATAACCTCTTTTATTAATTTATATATGCTTATCTTTGTGCGTATTTTTCTGCTATCTTAACTATAAGTTGAGTACATTTTTCCATAGATTTTACTGGTATACATTCATTTTTACTGTGGAAGTTTAATCCTCCTGTAAATATATTTGGACAAGGAAGTCCCATAAATGATAATCTAGCTCCATCTGTACCACCTCTTATTGGTAATATAAGTGGCTTGATTCCAACTTCATTCATAGCTTCTTCTGCAATGTCTACTACAAATTTAACTGGCTCTACTTCTTCTCTCATGTTGAAGTATTGGTCATTTAAATCTATAGATATTCTTCCATCATATCTTTCGTTTAACTTATTTATAGCATCTTGCATATAAACTTTTCTAGATTCAAATTTTTCTCTATCATGATCTCTTATTATATAAATCATAGTAGCATTTTCAACATTTCCATTTATATCATTTAAGTGATAGAATCCTTCATATCCTTCTGTAGTCTCTGGTCTTTGGCTTGCAGGGAACATGTTTGATATTTCTGCTGCTATATGTAGTGCATTAACCATTTTATTCTTTGCTGATCCTGGATGCACGTTTCTACCTTGTATAGTTATTGTAGCTGCTGCTGCATTAAAGTTTTCGTATTGAAGTTCTCCTTCTATACCACCATCTATAGTGTATGCATATTTAGCTCCAAATTTCTCAACTTTAAATAAGTCTGCTCCTCTTCCTATTTCTTCGTCTGGAGTAAATCCTATTTTTATATCTCCATGCTTTATTTGTGGATTATCTATTAGATATGCTATCGCAGTAACGATTTCCGCGATACCAGCTTTATCATCTGCACCTAATAATGTAGTACCATCTGTAACTATTAAATCTTCACCAGCAAATTGTGCAATTTCTGGATAATCAGCTACTTTAGTAACTACGTTTAATTCTTCATTTAATACTATATCTTCTCCATCATAATTTTCTACTATTCTAGGTTTAATATTTTTTCCACTAACATCTGGTGCTGTATCTAAGTGAGATATAAATCCTATTGTATCTACACCTTCAGTATTACCTTTTAATGTAGCCATAACATAGCTGTTCTCATCTACATTTGCATCAGTTAATCCTAACTCTTTTAATTCTTGTACTAAATAGTTAGCAAAAAATCTTTGTCCTTCACTTGATGGGCAGTTTTCATTTTTAGGATCTGCTGTTGTGTCAAGTGTAATGTATTTTAAAAATCTTTCTGATACTTTTTCTCTCATAATCTTTTCCTCTTTCCTTTGTTTTATTCATTGGTAAATATTATATCATATTTAATTAATTCCATTATATTACAAAATAATGTTAAAGTATACATTGTTATTAAAATAGTAATATTATCCTTTTATATATACACTACAATCTAATATAAATTAATTTATTAAAGTATATTAAGATTATTTCCATTTTAAATAAAGCAAAACACTGTTGTTGACAGTGTTTTATTTTATGTGAAAATTCTTATTTTCTTTATTCTATTTTTATCTAAACTTTCTATACAAAACTTTATATTGTCAACTTCAATGACTTCATTTTCTTCAGGCAATCTTCTTAAGTGACCTATTATAAATCCACCTATAGAATCAAATTCTTCAGATTCTAATTTAACTCCTATAAGCTCGTTTACATCAGTAATTTTTATACTACCTTCAACAATATATTCATCTTCTTTTATAACTATAATATCTTGTTCTTCTTCATCAAATTCATCTTCTATATCTCCAACTATTACTTCCACCAAATCTTCTATAGTTATTAAACCAGCTGTTCCTCCATACTCGTCTACAACTATGGTCATTTGACTTTTTTCAATTTTCATTTCTTCAAGAAGTTGAGTAATTTTCTTAAACTCGTAAGTAAAGAATGGTTCTCTTATATAGTCTTTGATATTAAAATTAGCTATTTCTTCATCAGTTAGGAATATTACATCCTTTATGTTAAGTATACCTATAATATCATCTATCGAATCATTATATACTGGCATTCTGCTTAATTTTTCATCTTTAAACATTTGTATTATCTGATCATATGAATCTTCACAGTCTATAGCTACCATATCTAATCTTTGTACCATAGCTTCTTTTGCTTGCATATCACCAAACTGAAATACATTATTTATTATTTGTCTTTCTTCTATTTGTAGTACTCCTTCTTCATGACTTACATTAACCATAGCTTTTAGTTCTTCTTCAGTTATGTATGGTTGAGTACCTTTGCTTTTAATTCCAAATATTTTAAATATGACATTTGTAATTATATTAAATATCCACACAACAGGAGTTAATAAAAATATAATTAACTTAATTGGTCTAGATACTAAAATAGCTATTTTTTCTGAATTATTAGCTGCTATAGTCTTTGGTGTAATTTCTCCAAATATTAGTACCAATACAGTCATAACAGCTGTTGCAATAGGCACACCTTGTGCTCCCATTAAACTTATAAATAATGATGTAGATATAGATGTTGCTGCTATATTTACAACGTTATTACCAACTAATATTGAACTTAATAGTTTATTTGGATTTTCTATTAACTCACTTACTAACTTAGCACCCTTTACTCCATCTTCTTTCATATACCTTATTCTTATCTTGCTTAGTGACATTAATGATGTCTCAGATGCTGAGAAAAACCCTGAAGCTATAAGCAATACCACTAAAATTATAATTTGAATCATAATACTGGCCGATTCCAACCGTTACCACACCCCTATTTTTATGTCTTTTATGTTAATACATTATAGCACATTTAATCATTGTTGGTAAATAATACAACTAACTGATAAATTATAGTTCATTAAATATTATTCCCTAATAACCATTATAAATATTTACATGATTATTTGTTATATATAGGATAAACAATCTGTGTTTTACTTAAATATATATAACATTCGCCATAATATTACTTTTTTAGATTTTTTTTAGATTTTTTAATTATATTGTGTCACTTTTTGTATTTTTTACATATGTTATATTAAGAGAAGCTTAAAAACAAAAAATAGTTTCTCTTAACAAAACAATATGAATATAAAAACTCCTGTTAATATTCTAATTAATGATCGGATATAAAAAAATACCCCCCCATTTGAGCCACCTATTCTTCCCCCCCTTGAGTAGGTGGCTTTTTTTATTTATTTTAACTATACTCTATTTTAATCTTAGAACCACTTCCTGCTTCACTAGGCGAAACAACTAATTTAATTGGAACTCTATTTTTAAGTTCTTCAACATGACTTATTATTCCAACGCTTAATTTATCATTGTGTAATATCTCTAAAGATTGCATAACAACTTCTAATAATTCATTGTCAAGAGAACCAAATCCTTCATCTAAGAAGAAGAATTCTAAAGGTGCATTTCCCTTTAATTGAATTTGAGATGATAATGCTAATGCCAATGATAATGAAGTTAAGAATGTTTCACCTCCAGATAAAGTATCTACACTTCTTCTTTGACCTCCATTAAAATTATCTCTCATTACAAAATTCAACGTAGAATCTATTTCTAAAGCATATCGTCCCTTAGTTATTCCTTCTAGTCTCTTTGATGCCTCTAATGCTATATATTTCAATTGATTAGTTGCCACATATTCTACAAACCTATTACCTTGAACTACTTTATCTAAGTCTTCTAGTAAGTCTACTTTATGTGAAACATCTTTAAGTTCTTTACTTAAATCTTCTACTTTTACTAAAGATTCTTTTAACATATTTAATATATTTTGCTTAGCACCTATCTCTTTTGATATACGTCCTATCTCTACTTTTAAGTCATATATATTATTTTTTAGTTCTTTAAAATCTTCTTCTTTTACTCTTTTACCACATAAATTTTCTCTTAAATCTGTAATTTTTAAAGTTAATGTTTTTTCCTGCTCTTCATATTCAGTTATTTCATCACTAAGCCTTCTAACATGATCTGGCTCTAGTAATGACCTTTTTACAACATATATACTATCAAATTTATTTTCTATAAGTAATTGATTTAAGGTATCAAACTGTTCTTTATATTGTTGTCTTGCTGTTTTTAATCTTCCATCAATATTTGATTTTTCAGCAACATATTTATCACACTCTACTCTTTGTTCTTCTAATTTTTTCTTAGTAATTTCTTCTTGATTTATTAGTCTATTTATAGTTAATTCTAGATTCTCTAAGACTACTTTTGAAGATTCACCTTTTGTAATGCTTAAAACATCACTATTTTTTTCTTCTCTTACTTTTCTTTTTTCGCTATACATTTCTCTAGATTTCATTAATTGTAATTCAGTTTTATGTAAACAGCTTTGATATTTTTTAATTTCTTTTTCTATTTCTTCTTTATTTTGTAATATATTTAAATATCCACTGTTTAAATCTTCTATATTTTTTTCATTTTTATTTATTTCTTCTACCTTGCTACTTAAATCTTGTATTTTAACTATAGTTTTAAGACCTAAATACTCTTCTTTTACTTTTCTAATTTTATTTTGTAATATTTCTAGCTCTTCTTTAAGTTCTTTAACTGAATTTTTGTATGTGTTTATGCTTTCTTGTAATTTTAATTCTTCTTTTTCTATATAGCTTTTTTCTTCTCTTAGCTTTTTAAGTTTTAATTCAGTTTCATCCTTGTCTTTTTGCCATCTTTGTACACTTGATTTTAGTATTTCTAGTTTTCTGCTTTCATCCTCTAATTTCTTTGTTAAATCACTTGATTTATTTGTACCTATCTTAGATTTTAATTCTTCCATCTCTTTCATTTTTATCTTTTCAGCAGACAGATGTTCACTATTTCTAGCATTTAATTCTTCTATATTATTTTTTCTAAATACTTCTTCTATTTTTATTTTTTCTAGCTTAGATTTAGTAAATTCTATTTTTGCATCGTTATTATTGCTATCATCTAAATTTTCATGATGTCTTGATCCGCAAACTGGACAAGGCATATTTTCTCTTAATTCTTTTCTAAGTTCATATGCTAAGTTTAAATATCTTAATTTATCTATTTCTTTTTCTAAGTCTATCCTATTTCTTTTAGTATGTTCTAGCTTATCAATAGATATATTTATTTCTCTTTCAATATGATACTTATTTTCTAATAAGCTATTTAATTCCATTTGTAGTTTATTTTTTTTATTTTCATCTTCTTTTGTAATTTCTACTTTAGATCTTAATCCTGTTATATATTCTGTTTTATTTATTATCTCATCATTTTCTCCTGGAGATCTTTTTAATAAACTTTCTTCGTGTATTTCTATTTCATTTAATTTACTTTGTATTATGTTTTTATCTCTTTGTATATATTTTATTTTTAAATTTACTTCATCTAAATTTTTAGATATTTCATTTAACCTATCGCTTTTTATATTTTTTTCTTCTAAAAGCTTATTCTGTTCTTTTTCTTTTTCATAAGCAAAAAATATTTTTTGCTTTAAATCTGCTCCAATTTTCAAGTTGTTAATTTGGATTTCTAAATCTTTTACACTTTTAGATATTATCTCTTTTTTTGATTCATAGTCATTTTTAGTTTTTTCTAAAGTTTCTTTTTCTTTATTTAAGTTATTACCTTCTTCTTTTATCTCTTTTAATTCATGGTCAAGTAATACTAATTCTTCTTCTAATTTTAATGCCCTTTGCACCTTAGTTTTTTCTTCACTTAATTTTGGCATCTTTTCATTTTTAAATAAATAAGCTTCTTCATACTTATTTTTTGTTATTAAAAGTTCTTTACTTAAAATATCTAATTTTTTTTCTAAAGTTTCACTATTATAAGAGTCTTCACTTACTTGTTTTTCAAGACTTTGAACAGAAATTATATATGGATTTATTTTTTCAGCATTTATAGCATTTTTTAATTGTATAGCTTTATCATTTATTTCTATACTTTTTAAATCTAAATCTCTTTTTATTTTTTCATAAGAATCTAATTTTGTTTGCTTTTCGTAAATTTCACTACTTTGTATATAATTTTGTTCTTCTAATTCTAATTTTTTATTATTATCTATTTCTGAATTTTTTAGTTGTTCTAACTCTTTTTCTACGTCACTATAAGCTTCTTCACTTACACCACCATATTGACTAAGTTTTGTTTTTATATCTCTTAAAATTTGTACTTGGATATCTTTTCTTTTTCTTACTTTATTAATTAACCCTGTACCGTATTTTTCTAAATTAAATATTCTCTCTAACATATCACGTCTTTTTGATCCTGTTAGTTTTAGAAAATCATTAAATTTACCTTGAGGAAGTACTACTGATCTTGTGAAGTCATTTGCAGTTAGTCCTATAATTTGAGTTATCTTTTCATTAACATCACAAACTTTATCAGCAAGTACAACTACTGTGCTATCACTATTTATTTCTACTAATTTAGCATGTATCGTTTTAGTACCTAAATCATCTCTAACAATTATTCTATCTACTATATATCTTCTTTTATTATTTTTACTTCCTATCTCAAATTCATATGATATTATGGCTTTTTCACAACTGCTATTTATAAATTCCTTTGTATCTCTTGATATGTTTCCGTACATAGCTATAGTGATTGCATCAAGTATAGTAGATTTTCCACTACCAGTATTTCCAAATATACCGAATAAACCTCGATCTGTTAATTTTTCAAAATCTATAGTTGCTTTATCTATATAACTATTTAATCCACTTAATTCTAATTTAATTGGTTTCATTTCCACTATCACCTTCTTCATTTATTATGTCTAAAAACAAGTCCATAAGCTCCCCTTTAGGTTCTAGATTTCTACTAAATTTATAAAATTCTTTAAATGTAGCTCCCATAGATTTTTCTTTATTATCTGCGTGATTTTCTTCATATTGTGATGTTATTATTGGCTTTATTTCTATAATGTCTTTTAGAGTTTCTTTCATTTTCTTTATGCTTGACGTAGATATTGTTTCTTGTGTTTTTATTTCAAAATAAGACCATATGTCACGATCTTTATTTTCTTCGCATATTTTCAAAGCATCTTCTATTGAACTGCATTTAAATACTTCTATTGGTTTATAATTTTTAAAATATATTTCTTCTATATTAGGTTTCTTCCCTGCCTTAATATCTACTATATACGCACCTTTTGTATATGACCTTTCATTTTTACTGTATTGTATAGGCGAACCTGCATAATAAGCATTTACTCTATGAGATGCTTTTTGTTGCTTATGTAAATGTCCAAGTGCTATATATTGAGCTTTGGTTGGTAAATCATTTTTTTCAACTAGCAAACTTCCACCTAATTCTATTGGTCTTTCTGAATCTGTACTTTCTCCACCACTTACAAAAATATGAGATACTGCTATATTTATAGAATCTTTTTCAAAGTTTGATTCTAAATCTGTAAATATAGCTCCAATTTTTTGAGAATAAGTTTGTTTTGCTTCTTCACTGTTTTGTAGTATCACTTCATTAAGCCTTTTTTCGTTTGGATATGGCAGTGTTATTACTACTATTTTTTCATCATTGATTTTTAGCTTTATACAGCCCTCTTTAGCCTCTACTATTTCAAATCCATTGTACTTTGAAATTTCTGTGCTACTTAATGGGTCTGCAAGTATTATAATTCCTTGTTCATGTGCTAAAGGTGTTACTGCTGATAGCCTTTGTGAGTTATCATGGTTTCCACTTATTATAAGAACACATCTTTTTCCATTGTTTGCAAGCCTTGAAACTGTTTTATAAAATAGTTTTTCTGCATATGATGGTGGATTTGCTGAATCGTATATATCACCCGCTATTATAACCATATCTATATTATTTTCATTTACTACCTTTATAAAGTCTTCACAAAACTTTGTTTGTTCTTCTATCCTTGAGTTACCTTCTAGGCTTTTTCCTAGGTGCCAGTCAGATGTATGAATAAATTTCATTGTTACCTCCATGTGTAAATAAAGCTTCCTTGATGTTAATTTCGGAAGGTTTATTGGTAAATTTAGCATATTATTTATAGTTTGATTATATCACAAAAGGAAGATGTCTAAACATCTTCCTTTTTCTGCAATACAGTTGTTTTATTATACGCATACATGTTTATTATTGACATTTATTTTATTCCTTTATCAATCATTTCTTTAATCATACCTTCAAATCCAAAACTATTATACATAAATAACACTATATCTGAATCACTACTTTTAATAATATCTTCATATGTCATGTCTAGGTTTTCTATATATCTAGGGTCTACTATTTCAACTTGTGAAAATAAATCTGCTAACAACCATGTCATAGGTGCTTGATAAGAATCTCTAAAAACTATAGCCTTTTTATCAGTTAACGATTTATTATTTTTTATTTTTAATATATTACAATTAGTTCCTCTCATATATGCTCCGCCATAGTCCCATCTATCTTTATTTCTAAATGAAGCTATTATTTTTTCTTCTTTTACTTTATTGTCTTTCTTCGTATCACTTATAAAATATTTGTATTTTGCATCTTCTAAATAAACATAGCTTGTTAAATCTTTATATTTTATCGGATAACCTAATTTACTATTATAACTACCTATGAAATCTTTTTTATCACTGATTACTGTCTTATATTTACTAAAATATTTATTAATCTCTTTATCTGATAAGTCTAAGTCTAAATCTTTAACCATAAATTTAAAACCTTCATATGCACCTAATCCATTCCAATGATGGTCTGTTTTAAAGAAAAATGACTCTAAGTCTTTGTTTGTAAAGTTATTTAGAAAATACTCATCTAAGTCTATAAATGATATATTATTTGAATTTAAATTAGTTTTTAGAGCATTTTTATTTATATCTATGTTATCTTTATTGTCAACAAATTTTGGATACAAATGTCTTAACATATTTGTTTTATGTGCCATTGATACAAAATAAGTATCTTTACCTAAATTTTCACTAATCTCAGATAATTCATTTATAGCCTTTGAGCATTTCTTTATTTCATTTTTTGGTATTAGTTTTGAAAATTTACCTAAAATCCAATTATCATCTACTAAATAATAATTCCCCATAGTTTGCTTATTTAAAGTTTTTGCAGGTTCACTAGTATTTGTATATTCCTCTTTAAATACACATTTATCTGTATATTTTATCTTATTACTAGCATCACTTATTTTATTAATTATAGGAAACAGAATTACTGCTAATAAAATAAATAATGAGATATATTTAAATTTATTCATATCTATTTACTCCTTTAGTTTAGATTAATTATGATATAATTAGCTTCCCCTATGAATAAAAAAATAAACTTATGCTTCTACTATTATAAAAAAAAATAGTATTTCTTAATGAATTAATCATTTTGAAATACTATTTTTTATAATTACTTAATTCCTTTTTCAATCATTTTATCAATCATTGAGTCAAATCCATCACTATTGTACATAAACATCACTATGTCTGAATTACTCTCTTTTATCATTTGCTCATATGTTTTATTAATATTATCTATATTTCTAGGATCAATCATTTCGACTTCGCTAAATAAATCTGCAAACATCAAAGTAGTCGGAGCTTGATAAGAATCCCTAAAAACAAGTATTTTTTTATCTATTAATGCATTTTTATTTTTAATTTCTAACATATTAGTTTCTGATCCTCTAATATATGCTCCACCATAATCCCATTCTTCTTTATTTCTAGATGTAGTTATTATATCTTCTTCTTTTTTATTTTTACCATTTAATGAATATTCATATTTACCACCTTGTATATAAGCATAGTTAGGGTATTCATTTTCATCCACCATCATATCTAGATTTTGATTATAACTTCCTATAAATTTCTTTTTAGAAGAGGTAAAAGTCTTATATCTATCAAAATGATTTTTAAGCTCATTTTCAGATATTCCTAAATTCATTCTACTAGCCATCATCTTAAATCCTTCAAAAGCACCTATCCCTTTCCAATGGTGATCTGTTTTAAAATATAATTTTTCTAATTGTTTTTTATCAAAGTTATCTAAAAAATACTCATCCATATCTATATAATTTATAAGATCACTTTCTAAATTTGATTTAAAGTTATTTATATTAGTATCTATATTTTCTGTATTATCTACATATTTAGGATATAAATGTTTTAAAATATTAGTTTTATGAGGTGTCATTGTAAAGTAAACATCTTTGCCTAAACTTTGGCTTATTTGAGATAATTCATTTATAGTATTCGAATAATGCGTTAACTGTTTTTCACTTAATATTTTAGAAAACTTACCTAAAATCCAATTATCTTCGCCTAAATAATAATTACCAACCTGTGTTTTATTTAAAGCCGCTTCCGATTTAGTGTTGATGCTTATCATTTTCTCTCTCAAAGGAAATTGATCATTATAGTATTTTTCATAATTTGAAAAATAAGTTCCTTTTTTTATATTTTCTAAAGTAGGCTTTTTCTCAAGATTTCTATTTTCAGAAAGACTATAATGTTTGTCTGGATTTAATATACTAATTACAAAAAATCCAAATATAATTCCTAAAAATGGTGCTATTATGTACTTTGATTTTTTCTTATTCATAATTAAACCTCCTTATTAAAACCTAAAATATAAAAATGGATTATAACTTGAACTGCACAGCATAATTACTACTATAAACATATAAGTTGATAATAATAATCCATGAATCATATAAGATAACTTATTATGAATAATATCTTTATTTAATTTGTACAAAAATGATTTAAATGCTTTAACTATTGGTGTTGAAAGTATTAAAGCTGAAAATATTATGTAATAATAATCAATCATATAAACACTAAAAGTAGTATTTACCAACGAATTAGCTCCAAATCCAAACATAACTTTTATAAAATCAATAGCTTGTTCTATATCGCTCGCTCTAAAGAACACCCATCCTAATCCCACTATGAGTAACAAATATATGTGTCTTATAAACTTTGGACCTTTATATAATAATTTTTCTAAAAATGCCTTTTCTAAAGCTATAAAAACCCCAAAATAAAGACCCCATATTATAAAATTCCAACTAGCTCCATGCCATAATCCAGTTAAAAACCATACTACAAATAGATTTCTGTATAACTTAAATTTAGAAACTCTACTTCCTCCTAAAGGTATATAAACATAGTCTCTAAACCAACTTCCCAAAGATATATGCCATCTTCTCCAAAACTCAGATACAGATTGAGAAATATATGGATAATTAAAGTTCTCAAGGAAATCAAATCCAAACATCTTACCAAGACCAATGGCCATATCGCTATAACCACCGAAATCAAAGTATATTTGAAGCGAATAACATATCATTCCAAGCCAAGCCTCTGATATCGATAAGTTAGCTACATTTGTTGAAAATACGCCATCTGCTATTAATCCAAGCTGGTTCGATAAAATAACTTTTTTTGCTAGTCCACATACAAATCTATTTACGCCCTCTGCAAATTTTTCACAAGAATGACTTCTTTTACTTATTTGTTCATCTACTGTCTGATACCTTACGATAGGACCCGCTACAAGCTGTGGAAACAAACTTATATAAAGCGCTAAGTCAAATATATTTCGTTGTACCCTGCCGTCTTTTTTATACACATCGATTACATAACTCATTGTTTGAAATGTAAAAAATGATATTCCCAAAGGTAATGCTATTGTTGGTATGTTTATATTAATATTAAGTAAGTTATTAATATTGTCTACCAAGAAGTTACTATATTTAAATATTACTAACCCCGAAATGTTAAAAACAATTGATATTATTAACCATAATTTTTTTTCTTTTGGATTATTTGAAGCTACTTTAAGTCCAAATATATAATTAAAGAATATTGACCCTAACATTAAAAAAATATATTTTGGTTCTCCCCAAGCATAAAAAAATAAACTAGCAATCAATAATACGATATTTTTAAGTCTCTGATTAACTAAATAATAAAATATAAGTACTATTGGTAAAAATAAAAATAAAAACACTAAGCTGCTAAAAATCATATAATACCCCCTTCATATTTATGCATAAATTAAGTGTATATCAATAATTTATCTAAATAGTCTTTTTAAATCAATTGTGCGTTTTTTGTTATATACTCTTAATAAAGAATGATTTTTGTTATAAATTTGTAATAAACAAATTTATAATTTAATATTTATTTTTGTGAGTTTTATTACTCACTTCACTTATAAAACGAGTTTTATCTATAAAAAGTTTTATTTTCAACATATTTTTTTATTAATATTTTTTATGATTAAAAAGATACTATCTTTTATATTTAAAATATAGCAACTTTTTAACTGTATAATATTTCCTAATAAGAAAATAAATTTACTCAAACCTATCGTATTTTCTTACATAATTACACATTTATTGTATCTAATATGTTTATCTCAATCTCACCTTTACTCTTCATTTTTAAGACCTTCTACTATACTTAATTTTGAAACTTTGTTTTTTGCTAGATATCCAGCAA
This sequence comes from Peptostreptococcaceae bacterium VA2, assembly GCA_000686145.1. Taxonomy (GTDB): domain Bacteria; phylum Bacillota; class Clostridia; order Peptostreptococcales; family Peptostreptococcaceae; genus Romboutsia_D. Next base: position 2,747,915 of record JMMB01000007.1, read on the forward strand.
TTACACATATAAGTATTGCTGCTACCCCAAACTGAAGTATTTCTACTACGGGCACCTTAAATTCATATACTTGTTTAGTTCTCAGTTCTTGAAAATATTTATTTGCTCTTTGCATATGTTTATAAATATCATAACTAGAAAATAATCCAGCTATTATTGAACTTAAAACACCATATATAATGCTTTCTTTCAGTATTAATTTCTTAATATTTTTCATACTCATCCCAATAGCTCTTAGTGTTGAAATTTCCTTAACTCTAATCATTATATTTGTTATAACTATACAAGCTATATTTATAGATGATATAACCATTGTAATTACTACACTCACTAATACCTCTTTTTTGAGTTTTACATCTCCTTCAGTAGATATTTTTCTATTTTCATACTTACTTTTCATTTCCTTAAAATCATCTTCATTTATTATTTCTTTTACCTTTGAAACTACTAATTCTTCTTTTTCCTTTTGTAATTTTATAGATATATTATTAAAGCCTTTTTTTCCTGTTAAATTTTCAAAACTATTTTTATCTAATATCACTTGGAAACGTGAGTCCGTTCCACCTTCAGCATTTAAAACATAGTCAGGGTTTAATAGTCCTGCAACTTTAATTTTTTGATTAACATATTTTACTTCTTTACCATTAATTACTGGCATCTTAACTTCAATAATATCTCCTACTTTTAAATCTTTTAATGTAGTTGAATCATTTGATACTGCTGAACCTGAATGAAAATGGTTAGATACTATTGCACTTATTGTATCGCCTTCTTTTTTTAGGTTATCTATGTTTCCATCTTCTAGGTATTTTGCTAGTTCTTTAAGAGTACCTTTATCGTATCCTTTTATAGCTGTTCCTATTTCTAAATTTGATTCATCGTTATCTAAATAATTAAATTGTTTATAATAGTCGCTTATATTTTCTTTGTTTGAGTTTAAGTATCCTGTAACATTCATATTCTTAGTTATCTCTCTAACTCCATCTATCTTAGATATCTTACTTACTTCATCATCTGTATATTCATTAAAATATTCACTTGAGTTATTAGAATTATGACTAAGTATTATGTCACTTTCTCCCATTTCCGTAATAATCGGGCTAATACTGTCTACGTTCTTATTACTTTGGTTAAATGCAACCATATTAGTTATAAACAAAAAACCTGTCATACTTATTGAAAGTATTGATAAAATTGTTCTTGTTTTGTATCTCCATACATTTTTATATGCCATATATCCTGTAAGCCCAAATACTTTCCTTATTAACTTATGATAAAATCTATCTTTTTTTATTGACTTTGAACTATTAGTACTTCTAATTGCTTCTATTGGAGATATCTTTCCACTCTTATGAATAGCAAAAATACTAGATATAGCTACTGAAACTACTGCCATACTTATAGGCTCTATTATACTTTCTTTGCTTATATAAACACTTATATGTTCATTGTATATACTTCTAAGACCTATGAATGACACTAGTGTTCCCAGTAAAAATCCTACTGCTAGTCCAATAAGTAACACTATAAAACTTTGGATACATACCATATACCTTACATTTTTCCTAGTCATACCTATCGCTCTTAGTATTCCTATTTGTTTTTTCATATCTATTAATATAATATTAAATATGTTACATATAACTAGTGTAGCTGCAATCATAGGAATCAACTTATTAGCAATCTTAATCTGTGGATATCTATACTTCTCATAATTTTGTATAGCTGCATTTAGTTGCACATTTATCCTAAATTTTTCTTCATCTAATTTATATTTGGCTATTGCTTTATCTGCCATATCTATACTAGTCGTAAAATTAAGTACACCTGAATGACTTATTAATTCTTTAGGTAAAATACTTTGATTTTCTGTGTATTTAGTAAATGCTTTGACTTTATAGTATAAATCTTCCTCATAAAATTTATCTGGCTTTTTTACTATTCCAACTAACTTAAATGACTTCTCTTTGCTATAAATCTGATTTTGATTATTTTCATCCGTATATTTTTTTATAATATTAAAATCAATAATTTGACCTAGCTGATCGCTTAATCCCATCTCTTTAAGAGCTTTTTCTTCTAAAACTATTTCATTTTCATTTTTAGGTTCATTACCTTTTATAAAATTATAACCATAAGAATCTATAAAACCTTTACTATAAGAGTCTAAACTTATAGATACTCCTTTATCACTTACCGCATTGCCTAGGTTTATAACATCATTTATAACTTTTATAGTCTTATCATTTTTTAACTGATCTACAATTTCTAAGTTAATATTGCTGTATTCTACATGATAATCACTAAAGCTTTTATACGCTTCTTTTATATCATTTTTATTCTTAGACTCTGGCACTATATTAAGTGTAAATACTAACATAACAGCTAATGCAATACTAATTATTAATGATAAAGTTCTTCCCTTTTGTTTTTTTAAGTATGCTATAGCTAATCTAAAACTTACTCTCATAATTTACCTCCTGTTCTATACCCTTAATTGCAATTAAAAAGGCGCTACCTTTTATATTTAAAAGATAGCACCTTAAATTATTTTCTTCAATACACTTGACCCAAGTGGTAGTTTTAACTCTCCAACTGTCATGTTTTCTTGTAATACTCTGTAAAAAATTCACACTTTCTATCCCGATACCGTGAAATTATTTGTCTTTTATATAATTGTCAATTAATTCTCCTACACAATTAAATATTAGTATTTGATGCTCTATATTGTTTCATATTTCCAATAAAAACTTTAGAAAAAATCAAGTAACATGGGAAAGTCTATTTTATAAATTTATTTACTCAAACCTATCGTATTTTCTTACACAATTATGCTTCAATAGTTTCATCTAAAACTTTTCCATCTTGTACTTTTATACAAACATCCGCCATCTTTGCTATCTCATTATCATGAGTTATCATTATCAAAGTTTGTCCAAATTTTTCTACACAAAGTTTCAATAGATTTATAACTTCTTGTGTAGTTTTACTATCTAAATTTCCAGTTGGCTCATCTGCAAATATTATATCAGGCTTATTAACTAACGCTCTTGCTATTGCTACTCTTTGCTGTTGTCCTCCACTTAATTCATTTGGAAATTTTTTGATTTTATCTTTAAGTCCTAAAATTTCTATTATTTCATATACATAATTTTTATCTACTTTTTTACTATCTAAAGATACTGGTAATGTTATATTTTCATATACATCTACTACCGGTATCAAGTTGAAATTTTGGAAAATAAATCCAAACTTTCGTCTTCTTAGTTGTGAAAGTTTTTCCTCACATAAAGTTGATATATCTTTATCATCTAAAAGTACTTTTCCGCTAGTTATATCATCAAGCCCTGCCATACAATGTAGCAATGTACTTTTACCAGAACCACTAGGACCTATTATTGATGTAAACTTTCCTTTTTCTATTTCTATATTAATATTTTTTAAAGCCTTTACTTTGCTTTCACCTTTACCATATGTTTTGCTTAAATCTATAGTTTTTAATATTTTCATATTTAATCTCCTCTACTAATCAGTTACTCTTAGCCCTTCTGATATACTTAATTTTTCTATTTTTCTCTTAGAAAGGTAAACTGCTATTATACAAACTAATATGCATACCGCCCCATACTGAAGTATTTCAACTATTGGTATATTAAATTTAATAACTCTATCCATTTGTAATCCTTCTTTATATATCTTATTTACCATACTTACATAATCATAATATTTGTAGGTTCCTAATATACCTCCAATAATCATACTAGTAATTCCATAAATAAGACTTTCTTTTACTATCATTGATTTTACTTGTTTAATACTCATACCAATAGATCTTAGTGTTGCAAATTCATTGATTCGTATTAATAAATTAGTTTTTATAGTGCAAAATATATTTATTGATGAAATTATTGCTATTAAAATTACTACTAGCAATATTTCTTTTTTTGATTTAGCATCTTGATCTGTGTAAAACGTTCTATTTTTATACTTGCTCTCAATTTCACTAAAAGGCTTATCTTTTAAGATTTTTTCTAAATCTTTTTGTACTTGTTTATCGCTATCTTTTTCTATTTGTAAAGATATATTATTATATAGATTTCTATTTGTTATATCTTTAAAGTCATCTTCGTTTAATATAGCTTTAAAAGTTCCACCATATCCTCCTGGTCTGTCTTTTCCATAGTCTTTATTTAAAATTCCACATACTTTTACAGTGTTTTTTTGATATACTTTTTTACCATCTTTAATAACAGGTATTTTTATATCTATTAAATCTCCTATATTAGCTTTTTTAAGAATTTTATTATCATGGTCAGCTTCATTTATATAATAAAAATTATTATATATTACAGCTTCTTTGTATTGTTGATTTTTATTTGGCAGTGAACCTTTTTCTAAATAGCTAGCTATATCTTTAAATTCACTTTTCCCATATCCTTGAACACATAATAGAGTTTCTATATTATTATCTTTAGCTTCTATTCTTTCAGAATCTATATATTTCTTGTCTAAATTCAAAGCATTTATTTCTAAAAATCCATATGTATCCATACTAAGACTTACATTTTTAACGTTTTTAATTTTAGAGATTTCATCTATGTATTTTTGTTCATAGCCAACTAATAAATTTTCTGTGTTCATTGAGTTATGACTTAAATTAATATCACTGTTACCCATTGACATAATATTTAAAGTCATCGAATCTATATTATCATTCATACTATTGCTTACAGACATATGGTCTATATATAATGCACCACCTAAGCTTATTGCCAAAATTGATAAAATAGTTCTAGTTTTATTTCTCCAAACATTTTTATATGCCATTTCTCCACTAATTCCAAATGTTTTTCTTATCATCTTGTGATAAAATCTATTTTTTCGTCTTTTATTACTTTTATCAGTTTTTCTAATTGCTTCTATTGGAGATATTTTACCTGATTTATATACTGGTACTATACTTGCCAAAATAACAGTTATAGTTGCCATAACCATAGGCTCTAATATACTACTTTTACTTATATATAGACTTACTTTATCATTAAAAACTCCCATCAATCCGATATATGAACATATACCACCTAATATAAATCCTATTAAGCTTCCAAGTATTAGCACTACAAGACTTTGAAAACCGATTATAAGTCGTATATGTTTTTTAGATGCCCCTATTGCTTTTAACATACCTATTTGATTAGTCATATCTACAAGTATCATATTAAACACATTGTATATAAGTAGTACTGATGCAATCATTGGTAGTAATTTGTTATTTATACTAAAATTAGTTTCCTTAGACATTTTGTAGTCATCTAATGCATATACCAAAAGTATATTAGGAGTAAAACTTGATTCATCAATATTATATTTAGCTGCAATGCCTTGTATCTTTGAAAAATCAGGTGTTTTAGTATTTAAATTTAAGACACCCTTGTACTTTATTAATTCATTTGGTATGAAGCTACCTTCTCCTTCTTTATAATAAGTAAAAGCTCTTACCTGATAATAATCATTCTCTTTATAATAATCATTAGGTTTTTTAACAATACCTACTAACTTAAATGTTGCTTTATTATTAAATATTTGACTCAAATTGTTTTTATCTTTGTATTCTTTCTCAATATTTAAATCTATACTTTGACCTAACTTATCACTTAACCCCATTGATTTGAGTGCTTTTTCTTCTAAAACTATTTCATTTTTATTTTTAGGAGCATCTCCTTTTACAAACTTATATCCAAATTCGTCATTAAAACCATCATTATAAGAATTTAATCCCATAGCCACGCCATTTTTATATATAGCACTTCCTAAGTTAACTATACTCTCCATCTTGGTTACTTCTTTATCGTTTTTTAACTTATCTAATGTTGTTTTATCTAAGTCACTATACTCCACATGATAATCTTCAAATGTTTCATATGCCTTTTGTATATCTAGCTTACTTTTAGTTTCTGGTATTACATTTAATGAAAATACTAACATTACTGCCAGTGAAATACCTGTTATTAGTGCAAGTGTCCTACCTTTTTGTTTTTTCATATATTGAATTGATAAATATATGGCTTTTTTCATATAATTTCCTCCTATTCTATACCCTTAATTGCAATTAAAAAGGCGCTACCTTTTATATTTAAAAGATAGCACCTTAAATTATTTTCTTCAATACACTTGACCCAAGTGGTAATTTTAACTCCCCAACTGTCATGTTTTCTTGTAATGGTATGTAAATTTTCACTATAAATTCGTTTTCTAAATCTTTAAATTCTAATTCACCATCATACTTTTTAAGTGAATTTTTTACACTTTCTATCCCGATACCGTGAAATTCTTTGTCTTTTTTAGTTGTTATAAGTTTATTTTTCTTTACAACTACTTTATCTATTTTACTATTTTCACATTTAATAACAAAGTATTTTTTAACAATAGTACCTCTAATCTTGATACTTTTACTTATATTAACATCACTTATTTTATTGCAAGCTTCTATTGCATTATCTAATATATTAGAAAATATACTACACACATCTATCATCTCTATAAAATCACATTTTGAGAAATTCATATCACAAAATAGATGGATATTGTTATTTTCACATATGAATTTTTTCTCATTTAATACAATGTCTAAAATCATATTCCCTGTATTAAACATGCTATTATAATCCTTGATATCTTTGTTTATACTTTCTATGTATGCATCAGTTGTATGTTTACTTTCACATATATTTTTCATACATATCATATGGTTGTTTATATCATGGTATAGCCTTTTAACTTTATTTTGAGATTCCTGCAACCCTAAGTAGTAATTATACTGCATATTCATCTTTTCTTTTATAACTTTGTTTTCAGCTTTTATATTTACATCTTTTATTATTTTTTTAACTACTAATATTAACGCTATATTACAAACTATCATTATCCAAGGCAACATAACATTAATTATAGTACCACCTATATTTAAAAATTGATTATTAGAATAAAAAACACTTTTTCCAACCATTAGTGTAAAAATAATAGTAATTAAATTCCCAATTATGGCAACCGCTATAAATATATAATATAGTTTATGTGATTCTATGTTCTTAAATTTCCTTATAACTTTTGTTAACATAACTAAAAACACAGTGCTTAATATGAATGTCTTTACATCTAAATAGCCAGCGTCATAGTCTTTTTCAAAACCTAATGTTACCCAATATAAGCTATAATTTATAATATCATAAAGATACATATATGCTGATGTGTACATTATATTTTCAAACCAGTTTACATTGTAAACAATATTACAATACATGGCTAACATACCTATAATACAAATTTCTTTGCTAAAAGTAAAAACATAACCTTGTTGTACATCTATGATTACTAAAATAATAATTGTTGTAGATAATAATATATTTTTAAACAAATTACTTTTATCTGATTCTTTAAATTCCTTAACTATTATATTGAAAGCTATACACAGTACTATTATCGATGCTATACTAGTAATTTGAAAAATAACTTCAGTATCTATCATATTACTTCACCTAGTATGTTTAAAAATTCAGCTTTGAATTCTTTAAACCTGTGCCTACTAACACTAACTTCATCCCCATTTTCAAGTATAGCTACATATTGCTTTATATTTTCAATATAATTAAGGTTAACTAAAAAGCTTTTATGACATCTGAAAAATTTATAATTGCTTAGTTCTTTTTCTATTTTTTCTAAACTCATTTTCACTTCATAGTCTCTTTCTACTGTGTGTACAACCATATCTTTTTTTTGAACTTCAACATAAGTTATATTATTTATGTCTATTTTATATATTTCACCTTTTCCTTCTATTATTAAATATTTGTCCTTCTTATTTTGTATTTCTTCTATACAAGCTAGTATATGTGTTTGAAGTTCTTCAAATTTTATCGGTTTTAATAAATATCTATAAGCCCTAACCTCATAACCTTCTTGTATATATTCTACTACAGAAGTTGTAAATATTATTTCAACACTACTTTTGTCAATTTTTCTTATTTTCCTAGCTACATCCATTCCATTAATCTTGTCCATCTGTATGTCTAATAAAAATATATCTATGTCTTTTGGATAATTGTTAATTAATGCTTCCCCACAATTAAACATTAGTATTTTATACTCTATATTATTTAATATTTTTTCTAAAAATTTTTTTATTTGTATTTGCTGACTTATTTCATCTTCACATATAGCAATTCTTATCATATGCGCCCTCCTGTTGATCTTTAACTAGTTTATATTAATAATTTAATTATAACATAATTATTTTCCATATTTTTCATTTAACTACTGTATAAGTATTTTATATTTTGAAAAATTGTCACGCAAACGTGAAACTAATATTATTTTCAGCATGATTTTTCATAAATAATGTGTGCTAGAAATCAAATGTTTTATTGAACATAAAAATAGAGCAATAGCCTTTAATACTATTACTCTATTTAATTTAAAATGATTTTTTATATTGCTATATAAATCTATATAATTGCTAATCTATTATTTTCATTTCTTTTTATGTACTTTATTGCTTTTATCATAAAAAACAACCCTAATAAAATATAAATAATTTTAATTATTATATTGCTTGGAACTGCTATAAATGTAATTAAATTATTTACAATATGAGCAAAAATAGATAGCTTCATAGATTTTGTATAATAATAAATAAATCCTAGAATTAATCCGCCTATAAATGCATTAATTCCTTGAGATATATTTAAATGTATAACACCAAATACTATAGTCGAATATATTATAGCTTTCTTTGGACTATTTTCATATTTATTTAATAAACCCATTAATATTATTCCTCTAAAAAGTAACTCTTCAAATATAGGTGCTTGTATTATTGATTGGAAGTATAATATCACCCAAAATTTATTATACTTTGAATTACTGTAAACATAACTATAATAAAAAATGCTTTTAATACTGATATTTTCTTAATTTCAATTTCATTTCTATATATTGCTTTTAATGTATCCATCTATTCCCCTTAATTTTTATATTACTAAAGTGATGTATTATCTGTTAATATATTATATACTAAAATCCTGATTTACACTTAAAATATTAGTTCCATCAAATTCTATATAGTACTCTTTTTCTTTATCTATGTATCCAATATCTTTGTGTTGTTCTATTTCCTTCAGTAATTTCATTTTCTATTTTGCCACCATTATTTATAATAGTTTTTGCTGATGCAATATTATCTTTATCACAAGTAATTAAAATTTCTTTAATCCCTAGCTTTTTACATTCTTTTAATGCCAATCCTAGCATCTCAGTTGCATAACCTTTCTGCCTTTCGCACTTTCTAACACTATAGCCTATATGACCGCCAAACTTTAATAAATAATCATTCAATCTGTGCCTAATATCAATCATTCCGACTAATTTATCATCATTAAAAGCAAGATATGTATTTGCTGGAACTAACCCATCTCTTACAGTTTCCTCTTTTAAATTGTCTTGATTTGCGTTATACCAATCTTCAAAATTTTCAGCATCACTTAATCCAGCTGAACCATCCATACTATCTCCATTTTCAATAAACTCTTTTTTATAATCCATAAGATTCTCTTTGTGTTCTATCTTCGGTAAAATTAATTTCAATCTACTCATTTGCTACCTCCCAATTTTTTAATTACTTCCCTCTTTTGATAATTATACATTTTAATTATAGACTTGGTAATAAATACAGTAAATTAAATAATTCATTCAACATAAAAAATAACCCTAATACAATATAAATAATTTTAATTATTATATGTATACTTAATTATCTTTTATAGATATACTGGTTATAATAAATACTAATTATAGGAGTGATTTTAATGACAACAAATAATACTGCAACACTAAAAAGCGCTATTGAAATAACTATTTTAAAAGCTTCAAAAGAACAAGGTGTTAAAATAAAATCACTTTGCAAACGTGGAATTTGTGGTTTATGCAAAGTTAAGGTATTAGAAGGAAATGTATCTGAGATAAATGATAAAGAGAGAAAAAAATTAGGTGAGGAAAATATTAAACAAGGATATAGATTAGCTTGTATGACTACTTTATCAGGTAATGTTAAAATAGAAATATAATTTAATACATAACAAACCTCATTAATGCTATCATTTCTAGCGATAAATTAATGAGGTTTATTTTATAATTAGTTTAAATTTAGATTGAGATTCCTTCATCTATTCCAAATAGATACACATACTTTTCTTTTACTTCTTTTCCTGTAAGCGATTTAACTACATTAGAATATAAATCTAATTGCTTTTTATATCTATCTATAACTTCTTCTTTGTTTTCTTCATTTACAAAATCAGTTTTATAATCAACTATGACTATCTTTTCATCTTCCTCAAAGTAAGCATCTATAATACCCCTTAACATAAGACTTTCATCATTATATCTTTCAGTATTGTCTTCTTTGATTAAGTCTTCGTATATATATACATCTTTCATTTTTATTTGGGCATAAATTGTTTGTTCTCTTTTTACAAACTTTGATTTTAACATTCTTTGACCTAAGTTTGATTTAAAGAATTTATATATCTTATAGATGTTTATAATACTTGATTGTTTTTGTGTCATTATATCTTTTTTTACAAAGCTGTTTATTTGTTCTTGTATTTCATCTACACTATTTATTTTATTAAAATCAAGTAACTCCATAACTAAATGAACTATAGTACCTTTTTCTGCTCCAGTTATTTTATCTTTATTTTCGTTTTCTTGCATAAATAAAGGCTTTTTTAAAGTTATCTTATTATTAAATATTTGTTCTGTTAGTTCATTTTCTTCATGAGTGTTTTGGATTTTTTTAATTTCAGTAACTGATATACTAGCAGGTTTTGTAACACAGGCTTCATATGGATAACTAAAATCTAATTTATCTTTAATAACATCATAATACTCAGTGTCTGGTCTATTTATATCTATATTTTCTAAAACAGATCCTATACTTTCTTTTTCTTCATTTTCTTTTTCATCAAGTGCTACATCTTCTTTGTACCATAATTTTGATTTCCATTTTGATGCATGATTATCTATACTATCTAAGTCTATGTCAGCAAATTCTCTTAGATTTTCTAAATCTCTATGTTTTAAAACTGATGGCATTATCCAATCTAAAAATCCTCTACCTTTTAATATTTTATATTGTGATACAACTTCATTTCCACTTATGCCATTTGACCATGATTTTAGACTTTTTTCTATGTTTCTCGTAGAACCTGTTATTATTAACTTTTCTTTTGGTCTTGTAAATGCAACGTATAAAACTCTCATTTCTTCAGATAAGTTTTCTATATTTATTTTATTTTTTAACGCTTCTTTAGCTATACTTGGGTAAGATATTTTTCTATTATAATCTACTACTTGAGGTCCATATCCTAAATTATGATGATATAATATATTCTTTTTAAAATCTTGAGTATTAAAATTTTTACCCATACCCGAGCATATAACAATGGGAAACTCTAATCCTTTACTTTTGTGTATACTCATTATTCTAACTACGTTGGCATTTTCTCCAAGAGTTTTGGCACTACCCATATCTGTATTAGATTTTTTAAGTTTACTCACAAAGTTTATAAAGTTAAATATCCCCTTAAAGCTCGTTTCCTCAAATTGCTTTGCTCTTTCAAATAATATTTTTAGATTAGCTTGTCTTTGTGAACCTCCGGGCAATGCACCTACATAAGCAAAATATCCTGTTTTAGTGTATAAGTACCATAAAAATTCATCAGTACTCATATATAATGATTTTTCTTTAAAGTCTTTTAATTTGTTTATAAACGATAAAGATTTTTTACCTTTTTCATCTTCATGTTCACTAAATATTTCTAATGCTTCATAAAAGCTTTTTTGATTATCTTCTATTCTTATATCTATTAATTCTTCTGGAGTAAATCCACAAATTGGAGATTTAAGTACTCCCAGCAATGGTATATCTTGCATTGGATTATCTATTACTTGAAGTAAGCTCATGATAGTTTTTATTTCTATTGTATCAAAATATCCAATTCCAGTATCTGCATAAGTTGGTATGTTCATATTCATAAGCTCATCTGCAAAAACTGGTGCCCAAGCAGATGTTGCTCTTAATAAGATTACTATATCTTTAAATTCTACAGGCCTATAATCATCTAATCTTTTATCATACACCTTTTGAATTTTTTTATCTTTTTTATTATTCATTAAATCTTTTATTATATTACCAACCATTCTAGCTTCAAGTTGTATATTGTCTATTTCTTCGGATTCTTCTTCTGTATTATTTTCAGCTTCTTTTTCCTTACTTTTTTCTTCTGCTTTAGCTTTAGTTTGCATTATATGTATTTCTGAGGGACCACCTACAATAGCATTTTCATCATTATTTTCTTTGAAAATTGCTCCTAAATTAAGTCTTTCTTCTTCTGTATAATTAATTTCTCCTATATTTCTGCTCATAGTATTTTCAAATATATAATTTGCACAATCTACTACTTCAGCTCTACTTCTAAAGTTTTTATATAACATTATTTTTCTATATAATGAGCCTTTTTCATTATCATAGTCTGCATATTTTTTTAAAAATATTTCTGGTTTTGCTTGTCTGAATCTATATATACTTTGTTTTACATCTCCAACCATAAATCTATTAGGAGTTTTAATTTTTGCAATTGTACTAAGCAGTACTTCTTGTACTAAGTTACTATCTTGATACTCATCTATAAATATTTCATAAAATTTATCTCTATATGTAAGTGCTATATCAGATGGTATTGCTTTTCCTTCTTCATCTTTTGATGTCAATATTTCTAATGCAAAATGTTCTATGTCATTAAAATCTATTATTCCTTTTTCCCTTTTTTTGCTTTGATAAGCTTCTTCAAACTTTATTACAGTTTCTGATATTGATTTTACTACATTGTATAAATATTTAATTTCTTCTTTTATGTCGTCTTTTTCCATACTAAATGTTGAGTCTAACATTGATTCTACTGATTTTTTTACTTTTTTTCTTATATCGTCAGCTCTATCTTTTATGTCTTTAATATATGACGGTGCATCTTTTGGAAGTCTTTTTACTCCCTTTACATAGTTTTCAAATTTTACAGATGTTGCTGCACTAAAAGCTTCATCCCACGAACTATTACATCCATCTAATATTTTTATTACACAACTATAATCGCTTTTGAATTTATCAGTATAAGTTTCAAGTTCTTCAATTCCATTAAGTTCCTCTAAAGCTTTTTTCATACTAACTTCCATACCACTTATTTCTATCTTTACAGTATCAAGTATAGCCATTGCCCATATAGATTTAGAAAACTCAAAATCATCATCTATATTAAATTGTTGTGCTGAAAATTCCAGCCACTCTTTTGGATCAGGGGACGCCATCGCAAAATTATATATACTAAGAATGATATCTTGCAAGTTATTATCGCCTCTTTTTTCTGCATAACTTTCAACTAAATTTAAAAATCCTTGGTCTTTATCTAAATAAAGTTGTTCAAATACTTCTTCTACTGCTTCTACTTTTAGTAATGTACACTCTGTACTATCACCTATTCTAAAATTAGGATCTAAGTTTATTTTGTGGAAGTTTGATTTTATAACTTCTAAACAAAATGAGTGTATAGTTGTTATGCTTGCTTTGTTTAAAAGCACAAGCTGGTTTTGAAGGTGTCTGTTTTCAGGATTTTTATCTAATTCCTTACCTATTGCATCCCCTATTCTTTCTCTCATTTCTGATGATGCTGCGTTTGTAAATGTAACTACAAGCAACTTATCTATATCAATAGGATTTTCCCTATCCGTTATCATTTGTATAATACGTTCAACTAGTACTGCTGTTTTTCCTGAACCTGCCGCTGCTGCTACAAGCAAGTTACAGTCTCTACTATCTATAACTGCTTGCTGTTCACTTGTCCATTTAGGAGAACTCATTATTTCACCTCTCCTCTCATTGTATTTATTACTTCATCATCGCTTTTTTTATTTATAATTTTATATTTATTATCTTTTAATGTTGTATCAAACTGACATATTGAAGAATAATTACAGAAGTCACATGAATTTTTATCTTTATTCTTATATGGCGCTATACTTATATTTCCGCCTAACATATCTTCACATAACTCTTTTATAAGGTTTTTTACATACTTTCTTATTACTTCAAATTCTTCATTTGTTACACCTTTTGTATGTCTTCCTAACGTACCATCTTTATTTAAATTAGCTGGTATAACTAAAGATGTAGTTCGCTCTCCACTAGCTAGGGACTTGTCCATTTGCTTTATTATGTTAGAATCTTTAATCAAAAGACCTTGCATCTTTAGATTTTTTAATATTTCTTCTCTTATTTCTTCGTCTTCTTTATTTTCATCAGCTTTTATTATAGGGTCATCAATTCTAGAATATAATATTGCTGCTGGACTTAAATTTTTAGCATTATCTTTCCCACTTTCTAGTATTGCATCTAAATAAACTAATAATTGTAATTGAAGTCCATGATATATATCTGTTAAACTTAAATCTTTTTTTCCTGATTTATAGTCAACGATTCTTATATATTTACCTTCTTCATTTTCAAATTCATCAATTCTATCAATTTGACCTCTTAAGTTTATTTCTACTCCATTTTGTAAAACTATTTTTATAGGAGGATACTTTCCTTTGCTTCCAAAATCAACTTCATAATCAACTGGGTCAAATGAACCTTGTTTTATTTGTTCACTTATTATACTTATTGCCGATATAAGCATATTTTTAAGTCTATAAGCAAGATATCTATATCTTTCTGAACTTTGTAATATGTATCCTGGTATTTTAGATACTATTTCATCTACTATTTGAGATACTCTATTTTGTATATATGTATAATTTATGTCTCTCCAGTCTAAATTGTCTACACTTAACTGTTTTGAGAATTGGTCTAATATATTGTGTATAAATGTTCCTAAGTCTGGTGCACTAAACTCATATTCTTTTCTTTCTTTTGCTTTTAATCCATACTGAATAAAATACGCGAATGGACACTGAGCATATCTTTCTAATCTAGAAACACTTAAATTAGTATCGTATAAACTTCTTATTTTTGCTTCTTCTATTCTTTGAACTTGGTTTGTATAGTTTAACCCACTTATAACTTTTTGTGCTATTTCTTTGTATTCTTCATCATTACAATAATATCTATAAACATCTAACCATATATTGTTTATTTCTTTACCATCATCAAACTCTTTTATTTCACTAATAAGTTCATTAAAAGTTGGAGATTTCACAGTTATTTTATTAAGTATTTCTTCATCACTTTCAGCATCAACTTCTACTAAATAACTTTTGTTATCTATGTTTGGGAATATTTTTTTAAGTCTAGACACTATTACAGATGGTCTTAGCGTTTTTCCTTCATGGTCAGAAATAGGATAGCTTACTGTTAAGTTTTCACTTGTTGAAGTAAGTGCTTTATAAACTAAGTATTGTTCTTCAAATGTTTTAGTTTTACTGTCTATATCTACATCTAAGCCTTTTTTGCCTAAGTTTGATCTATCACTATCACTAAGCAAACCACTATCTTTTGCTATAAGAGGGAATGTTCCATCTGTCGTTCCTATTAAATAAAGATATTTTGTATTAGCATTTTTCATTCTATCAACGCTACTTACAAGTACTTGGTCTATACTTGGAGGTACTAATCCAAGTTCATACTCATCAAATCCTAATCCAATAAGCTTTATAAATTTATCTAAAGCTATTTTTTCTTCTCCCATTATTTCTACCATTTGGTCAAAAGTTTCTACTACTATATTCCACACTTGAGAATATTGATTCGCTATATCTAATTCACCTTTATCTTTAAAGTTTGTTATTAAATTTTCTATAGTAGTTGGCATATCTATGTCTATTAAAAATTCGTATATAAATTTACATATGTCCTCTACCTTATTTTTTCCTTTTAAGTTTTCTTGTAAGCTTATTATAGGTTTTAAAACTTTATCTTTTATTTCATTTACTTTTTCTCTTATAGCTATTTCATGTTCTTTTTCATCACTAACTATATTATGATTTATTCTATATTCCCATTTTTCTTCAAACCATTTTTTACCCTTTATTCCATTTGCAAGTACATAATTTTCAAGTAAACTAATTTCTTCATTGCTTATACCAATAAGTCCACTTTTTAAATACCTAAACACAGTTTCATAGCTATATCTTCTATTTTTCATTTCTAGTGCAGATATGATAAGTACTATTATAGGATTACTTTTAGCTTCTCTTTTTTTATCTATAAAGTTTGGAATTCTATATTCATTAAATATTGAGTTTACTAAAAAATCATATTTATTTAAATCTCTAGTAGCTATTGTTATATCTCTATATCTAACATCTTTATCTCTTACTAAGCTTATTATTTCTTTTGCAATTTCTTCTACTTCAGAATATAAATTATTAAATTCTTTTATTTTTATATTATTAGTTTGCTCTTCATACACTCTATAAGGATATGAATGATAGTATTTTTCTAAATGTTGAAGTTCTTCACTATTTTTAAATCTTGGTATTACATTGTTATCTAAATTCACTGATGGAAGTAATGATACCCCTTCTTCGTTGCATAACTTAATAAGCTTTTGATAAGTAAATTTAGTTCTTGAAAAAGCATCTGTTTTGCTATATGTAATGTTACTTGGGTGATCTACTGTTAGTGATATATGTACTTCTTTAGCTTTATGAAAAATTGATTTTAATGCTCTGTACTGATTTGGTGTAAAACCTGTATATTCATCAATATAGATATATGCATCATTAAAATAATCACATATGTCTAATTTATCAGCTAGCGATTTTAGCATATCTTGAGAATCCACATAATTTTCATGTAATTTTTCTTCAAACTCTTTATATATTTTACTTACATCTTTTAGCTTTAAGCTTAAAGTTTCATTTTCTACTTCACCAGATATATTTTCTAACATCTCATAGCTAACGTTGTACTGCTTTAGTTCCGATATCATCTCTGCTATTGAACTTACAAAACCTGATTGAGCTGCTGATTTTGAAAATATATCTAATTCACTACTTACATTTTCTATAGCTCTGTAAGTCATCATAGCTTTACCACTTGAATTTATATTAACATCTGTTAGTCCGCCTACATAAGAAAAAACTATACTACTCATAGTTTTAAAACTTAGAACTCTAGCTCTTAAAAATTTATCTTTTTCTTTTCCTAAAAAAAGTTTACTCATTCTTTTTTCCATCTCAAATGTATACTGTTCGGGAACTAATAGTATTACTGGAGATGTTTCATCATCTTGTACTCTTTTTTTTATTTCATCAAGCATATAAGTAGATTTTCCACTTCCACCCCTGCCTAACACAAATTTAACGCCCATAAACTTCCTCCTCAAAAACACTATAATCTAAGTCTAGCCCATTACATAACTTATTGAATTCACAAAACTGACAATGATTTTTATTTTTTATCAAATCATATTTGTAAGTTTCTTGTTCTTCACTATATTTAGTATTTTGTATTTTATCTATGTAACTTATTATATTTTTTTTATTTTTATTATGCTTGTCATCACTATAAGAAATGCTAACACAATCAGTATCAAATTCAGGCTGATAATATTTCATTTTTATATTTTTTGTATCTATATTAATATCAAATAATTTAGGTATTACTTCTTTAGCTAAAAGCATATAAACAATAGTTTGCATTCTATTTTCTGCATTTTTATAATCTACTTTTTTATTTTCTGTTTTCCAGTCCCATATTTCAATTTCATTTTCTTTTATTATTATTAAATCATACTTTGCTTGTATTATACTTTTATTAAGATTTAATCTTACTTCATATTCTGGTAAATAAGTATATTCACTTGATATAGGTATCAAATTTTTAATTTTTTCTATCCATCTTACAAAATCATGTTTTGTATTATCGTTTATTCCTAGTGGTATACTACTAAAATATCTTTCACATAACAAATGAAATTCACTACCACTTTTTAAGCTTTCATAGTATTCTCTACTTTGTATATCATCATGTTTCCAATTTATTTTATCAATATATTTGTACTTAAATTTAAAAGGACATGATTTATATGTATTTATTGAATTTTGACTATATCTAAAATGATTTAATTTTTTATTCATTTATAATCACTTCCTTTTTCCTTTTTTCTATATGTTTTTCTAATTCATTTATATATAGTGAAGGTTTTTGCATTTTATTTTTCTTACCAACATCACTGTTATCTTTGTATAAACTACATGAAAGTATTAGCATTTCCTTAGCTCTAGTCATCCCCACATATAATAATCTTATTTTTTCATTTATTAAATCTATCTTACTTTTATGGACATAGTTTATAGGTTCTACTCCCATTGCAATAGTTTCTATTTCACTTTTAATAATAGCTGTTGGATTTTTGCATTTGTCTTTTAAATACCATTTATCACATTGGAATTTTTGATTTATATTATCTGGAAAATTATATTCTACAAGACCTAGCAAAAATACGCAATCCCACTCCATTCCCTTTGATTTGTGGTAATTACAAACAGTTATGCTTCCAGGTTGTGGTTCATATCCATTCATCTCATAAACTACCTCTATAATATGATTAAATACTTTATTTTTAGTATTAAACAATATATTATAGACATCTACTAAGTTTGTATTAACATTATCAGCTGATATAAATTTTATATAAAATGATAAATATTCTATAACTGCTTTATCTTCTTTTTCTAAATTTAATTTTTCACCTATAAATAAAATTAGTATATCTAACCTTACAATAGGATGTTCTAGTATATCTTTTAAAACTTTTAATCCATTTAGAAATCCTTTATATATATCGCAATCTTTGTCTATTATAATAGACTCACTTTTTTCTTCATCATACATAAGGTCTTCTACATTGTACTTTGCAATCATTTGTATAAAATCCTTTTTACCTAATTCATTGTCTGTATGTATAAATATTTTATCTAAAGCTAATATAAGCTTTTCTATTTCATCACAATTAATTATAAAATCAATTATATACCCCATATTATTTAGTATTTTTCTTTTGTTTAATGAATTTGGACCTAGCTCTTCAAATTCCATATTTTCTTCCATCAATACTCTTGCTGTCTGTGTAATTTGATCATTAAAAGGCACTAAAATTCCTATACTTTTATCTGGATATTTCTTTTTTATTGCTTTTGTATATTTTACGGTCTTTATTATTTCATCTTCCCAAGTTTCATATCTTTTAGTATTTATACTATACACATCTGGCTTAGGATTTTCCCTATATCCCATACCACTTGGAACAGTTCTTATTTCCATATTTTCTAGTGCTTGTCTACATTCCTCTTGTTTAAATTCAGTAGTTACATATTGCACTAGTTTGTTAGCCAAATCTAATATATCCTTAGAACTTCTATTAGACATATCCATCCTATAACAATTATCACTTTCTTCTATAAACTCTTTAAAATACTTTGGGTCTGATGATGAAAAGGTTCCTGTAATACTTTGATTTATATCTCCAACTCTAACTAAATTATTATTTTCCTTAGATATTAGTTTTATAATTTTCCCTTGTATTTCATTTGAATCTTGGCACTCATCTTCAAATATATACTTATATTTATTTTGGAATTTCATTCTTAAATTTTCATCTAATCTTAAGGCTCTATATGCTAATATTAAAATATCGTCATAATCTAGCAAGCCATTTTGTTTTAATTTTTTATCATAATCTTTGTATATAGGAAGTATTATTTTCAAAATACCTTTATAGTCATTTGCTACTATACATTCTAATCTATCTGGAGAAATTTCTTTATATTTTAGTTCACCTATAGCATTTCCCACAAGCTCATAAAATCCATTCTCCCAAGCATTGACCATTCTTTCTCTCCACTCACCATCTTTTTGGTCTTTTAAAAACCATTGAAATGCTCTTTCTCCACCGCTCATTCTAAATTTATATATGCAGTCACTCAATATTATACTTTTTTGTAAATCATCAGCAATGCTAAATTCTTCACTTAGCATAACAACTTCTGGTTTTTCTTTTATTATTTTTACAGCTAAGCTATGTATTGTCATTACTTCATAAGAGTTTTCTTCTTTTATCTCATTATCTTGTAATATTTTTTTTATTCTTCCTTTGAAGTTATTAACTGCACTATTCATATAAGTAAGTATTAATATTTTTGAATTGTCATGTTTTTTTTCTTTTAAAAGTTTTGCTACTAAATTTGTAACTATAAAAGTTTTACCTGCCCCAGGAACTGCTGGAACTGCCATAGTTCCATTTTCATATCTGATTATTGGTAATTGGTCTTCTCTATAATTAATGTTATTCATAGAAGTTACCTCCGTTATCCACTATCTTTAATAGTAAACTATATAATATACTTTCTTGAATATACCCGTTTACCGTATATTCACTTTTATATGCATAGACTGTTTTTGCGTTTATTAATAAGTTGTATATCATATTATATAAGTAATATTTTTTATATTCTTCTTCTATTTTGTCACTATAAACTTTATTATCTTTAAATGATTTTCTAAGTACTATAATGTTACTTATATCTTTTTCTATCTTCATATTCCAAGCATTACTACCTATATCTACCCATAGTTGTATAGGTCTATCCATAATTGATGATATATACGAATATGGAGTAGTTATTACTACCTTATCACACTCGTTTAGCTCTCTTAATTCTGCTATAGAAAAGTAATCATTTATAATACTTTTTAAAGCATCTATAAATATTTTTTCTTTGTCTTTGCTTTTATCTAACCCTAACAAGCTAATATTTTCTGTGAAGACTTCACTTTCGTGTATTATTTGTTTGCATATATGCACATTTTCTTTGCCATACTTAAGGTTAAGCATTTTATCTATATAAAATTTCATTAAAAATTCGCTTATTTTTAATTTTTCATCTTTTTTGTTTGATATGTATTTTAAAAGTTCATTAAGTTCTTCACTTTCATCTTTATTTTTATATATCTTAAAAGCTTGTATTCTATTTACATCTAGTAGTATTTCTATAAAGCTTATGTACTCTTCATCTTTTATATTTTCTGTATAATCATAAAAAATACAAGATGCTACTACCAATGTATTTGAATACGGATAATCAATTATTTTTTTATCTTTCTTAGTATTGAATACTTCTATATTGCTCTTTTCTAATTTATTATTTATTTGATAATCTAATATAGTATTGTTTATAGGTGATATTATAGCTATATCTTTCGCTGATATTCCATTTTCAACCAATTCTAAAACTTTATTACAAACTTCTCCTATCATTTCATTGTATAGCTGACTGCATTCATTCAAATGTATATTAACAGGCAATGAGAATATATCTTGTATACCTATTTTATTTTTTCCAAGTATATTTGTAACTTGATTCTTATCATATTTAATTTCATCTATGTCATAATTTTTTAATATATTTTCATATATGTACTCCATATCTATATTGTTAAATACAGAGTAATCCCTAGTGCTATTAAAATAAATGTATGTATCCTTTGCGTAGTCTTGTACCAACTTTATGAAATCAACTTCCGCACTACTACATGATTCTAAGCTATCAACTATAAGATAATTTGTCTCTTTTTTTAAGTGATCTTTATAAATTTCACTATTTAATAAATACTTATTATACAAATATATACACAGTGAATTATCTATCATCGAGTTTTCTAATAATTTATTTATATAATAATTTATAATTTCATTCATTTGACTATAAGAAAATTTAGTTAAACTATCTTTATTTTTTTTAGATAAATATAACTTTTCACCAATAGTATTAAAATCTATTAAACTTAGTGCAGCTTTGTTTATATTAGTATTTATACTCATTGAAATATTTTTATTAGTACCTGTGATATCTTCAAAATATCCATCTAAATTTCTCTTAGTTTTTACTTTATTGCTTATTATATAGTCAGTTAAGCTACTATTTATAAAAATAGGTGAAATTACATCTTTTTTTATTCTTTCACAACTTTGTACTACAATTGGCCAAAACTTAACTAATTCTTTTTTAACAAAATTTAAATAAGTTATAATATTTAAATCCTCACTAAACTCTATATCTATTTTACTCTCATAATTTAACTTTATATTATTGTTAGGTACTAAAAGCATTATACTTTTAGACTTATAGTTATTTTCTTTTAATAATTTCATGTATGTATTTAAAATCTTACTTTGTTTGTACTTAATATTATTTTCTTCAAATAAGTGCTTCATAAAAATCCTTTCTTTAATTGTATTGATATATTAATTATATCACACTAGCGTTTTTGCATTCTTTTTGACATAATAAAAAGCAGCTCTTGGCTGCTTTTTATTATTAAAACTATATTGTAATTATTTAGATTAATTCATTAATTTATTCATAATTTTTTTTACAAAAGACCCAAAAGTAACTAATACTATATTTATAAGCATCAATTCAAATAAATATAGGAAACTTAAATCTTTAACAAGTAAATCAATTATTGGAGTAGTTGGTATTAAGTAAGGCATTATAAACCATATTGCGCCACTTGGATTTTGTAAAACAAAGTGAACATATAGTGCAAATAAGGATAAGAATAACCCTACTCCACACCCAATAGTACCTGTAATTAAGGCTTGTGTTGTTGTTAAATCATATTTATATCCTACATAAAAATTCACTCCAAAATAGGCTGTACAAATTAAGATTCCAATAAAAAATGTCATTTCATTCATAGGAACTATTTTAAAGTAAATAGATGATACTAGGCATATAATTAATACGTCAAAGAATAATTTTTCTCCTACATCAAATGCTTTTTGCATATGATCACCTCAATTTTCCTTTATTTTATTATATATAAAACAAAGAAAAAGGTTCTAAAAAAGCATTCTTTTGTATATTTGCATACAAAAAAAAGATTACGTGGCTACGTCTTACTCTCCCAGGCAGTTGCCCACCAAGTACCATCAGCGCTAAAGAGCTTAACTTCTGTGTTCGGAATGGGAACAGGTGTATCCTCTTTGCTATTATAACCACATAATCTTTATGTTTTAATTAATTTCTTAATTAAATCTTAGAGTTAATACTCTGAAAACTGTATACATTTAGGTTTTAATCATTTAAATTTGGTCAAGTCCTCGACCTATTAGTATCGGTAAGCTAAATACATTACTGCACTTACACCTTCGACCTATCAACCAGGTAGTCTTCCTGGGGTCTTACCCTTACGGTGGGAAATCTTATCTTGAAGTCGGCTTCGCGCTTAGATGCTTTCAGCGCTTATCCATTCCGTACATAGCTACCCAGCGATGCCCTTGGCAGAACAACTGGTACACCAGAGGTACGTCCATCCCGGTCCTCTCGTACTAAGGACAGGTCTCCTCAAATTTCCTACGCCTGCGACGGATAGGGACCGAACTGTCTCACGACGTTCTGAACCCAGCTCGCGTACCACTTTAATGGGCGAACAGCCCAACCCTTGGGACCTACTACAGCCCCAGGATGTGATGAGCCGACATCGAGGTGCCAAACCTCCCCGTCGATGTGGACTCTTGGGGGAGATAAGCCTGTTATCCCCAGGGTAGCTTTTATCCGTTGAGCGATGGCCCTTCCATGCGGTACCACCGGATCACTAAGTCCGACTTTCGTCCTTGCTCGACCTGTATGTCTTGCAATCAAGCTCTCTTCTGCCTTTACACTCTACGCACGATTTCCGACCGTGCTGAGAGAACCTTTGAGCGCCTCCGTTACTCTTTAGGAGGCGACCGCCCCAGTCAAACTGCCCACCTGACGGTGTCCCAAGACCTGATTCAAGGCCTATGGTTAGGATCCCAGTACTACAAGGGTGGTATCCCAAGGATAACTCCACACAGACTGGCGTCCATGCTTCATAGTTTCCCACCTATCCTGTACATGTAGTACCAAGACCCAACGTCAAGCTACAGTAAAGCTCCATGGGGTCTTTCCGTCCTGTCGCAGGTACCCGGCATCTTCACCGGGATTACAATTTCACCGAGTCTATTGTTGAGACAGTGCCCAAATCGTTACGCCTTTCGTGCGGGTCGGAACTTACCCGACAAGGAATTTCGCTACCTTAGGACCGTTATAGTTACGGCCGCCGTTTACTGGGGCTTAAGTTCACTGCTTCGATTGCTCTAACAGATCCCCTTAACCTTCCAGCACCGGGCAGGCGTCAGCTCCTATACATCGTCTTGCGACTTAGCAGAAACCTGTGTTTTTGGTAAACAGTCGCTTGGGCCTATTCTCTGCGGCCATCCGAAGATGGCACCCCTTCTCCCGAAGTTACGGGGTCATTTTGCCGAGTTCCTTAACAATAGTTCTCTCGCTGGCCTTAGGATACTCTCCTCACCCACCTGTGTCGGTTTGAGGTACAGGCGCCTTTAAACTCGATAGAGACTTTTCTCGACAGTGTGAAATCAGCTACTTCGCTACTTAATTTCGCTCCCCATCGTACCCCAGCATTAACATCAAGACGGATTTGCCTATCTTGACTGCCTCAGTACTTAGCCACACATAACCAACAGTGTGGTTAGCTTATCCTACTGTGTCATCCCATTTCTCAAACGCTTATTGGCGGTACAGGAATATCAACCTGTTGTCCATCACCTACGCCTTTCGGCCTCGGCTTAGGTCCTGACTAACCCAGGGCGGACGAACCTTCCCCTGGAAACCTTGGGTTTACGGCCCGTGGGATTCTCACCCACGTCTCGCTACTCATGCCAACATTCTCACTCGTATACTGTCCACATGTCCTTACGGTCATGCTTCAGCCTGTATACGAAGCTCCCCTACCTATCATTGCTGATATCGTAGCTTCGGTAGTACGTTTTAGCCCCGGAAATTTTCGGCGCAGGATCACTCGACCAGTGAGCTATTACGCACTCTTTAAATGAGTGGCTGCTTCTAAGCCAACATCCTGGTTGTCTGTGCAATCCCACATCCTTTACCACTTAACGTACATTTAGGGACCTTAGCTGACGATCTGGGCTGTTGCCCTTTTGACTATGAATCTTATCACCCACAGTCTGACTCCCAAGTAAAAGAAAACGGCATTCGGAGTTTGATAGTCTTCGGTAAGTGCAATACCCCCTAGGACATTCAGTGCTCTACCTCCGCCTCTCTACGCTTGAGGCTAGCCCTAAAGCTATTTCGGGGAGAACCAGCTATCTCCGGGCTCGATTGGAATTTCACCGCTATCCACAAGTCATCCCCGAGCTTTTCAACGCTCGTGGGTTCGGTCCTCCACGAAATTTTACTTTCGCTTCAACCTGCTCATGGATAGGTCGCCCGGTTTCGGGTCTACGTCAAGTAACTTAAGCGCCCATTTAAGACTCGCTTTCGCTACGGCTCCACACCTTAAGTGCTTAACCTTGCTACTTAACGTAACTCGTTGGCCCGTTCTACAAAAAGTACGCGGTCACACATAAAAAGTGCTCCCACAGCTTGTAAGTGCAGGGTTTCAGGTTCTATTTCACTCCCCTCCCGGGGTTCTTTTCACCTTTCCCTCACGGTACTATGCGCTATCGGTCACTAGGTAGTATTTAGGCTTGGAGGATGGTCCCTCCTGCTTCCCACAGGGTTTCACGTGTCCCGTGGTACTCTGGATCATGCTAGTAGCTTTCTCGTTTCAACTACAGGGCTATTACCTTCTATGGCGGAGCTTTCCAACTCTCTTCGCTTACAATATTGCATCCATGTTGCATGTCCTCAACCCCAACGAAGTAAACTTCATTGGTTTGGCCTGTTCCGCGTTCGCTCGCCGCTACTTACGGAATCGAATTTCTTTCTTTTCCTCCGGGTACTTAGATGTTTCAGTTCCCCGGGTTCCCCTCATTAAGCTATGTATTCACTTAACAATACTTAGACATTACTCTAAGTGAGTTTCCTCATTCGGAAATCTTCGGATCAAAGTTTACGTGCAACTCCCCGAAGCTTATCGCAGCTTATCGCGTCCTTCATCGGCTCCTAGTGCCAAGGCATCCGCCCTACACCCTTAATAACTTGACCAAGTTATTAAAAGTTATCGTAAATAACAAACTTCACATACGTTCAGTTTATTAAGTACTAAAAGTTTGATTTTTAAAGAGTTTATCTTCTCGATGATATTTTTAGAAGTTATCTTCTTCATATATTTCAAATGATGTCATATCACTAAATGTTATACAGTTTTCAAAGTACTATTTATTCAAACAATTAAGTTTAAAATGGTGGAGATGTGGAGGATCGAACTCCAGACCCCTTGCGTGCAAGGCAAGTGCTCTCCCAGCTGAGCTACACCCCCATATTTTCAACAAAGTTTTTAATTTTTTTATAAAAAAATAAGAACTCTCAAAATTAAACAGTAGGCAATTCTCCTTAGAAAGGAGGTGATCCAGCCGCACCTTCCGATACGGCTACCTTGTTACGACTTCACCCCAGTTATTGATTTCACCTTCGACAGACGCTTCCAAAAGGTTAGCTATCTGGCTTCGGGCGCCCCCAACTTCCGTGGTGTGACGGGCGGTGTGTACAAGACCCGGGAACGCATTCACCGCAGCATTCTGATCTGCGATTACTAGTAACTCCAGCTTCATGTAGGCGAGTTTCAGCCTACAATCCGAACTGAGAATGGCTTTAAGGGATTAGCTCCGCCTCACGACTTGGCTGCCCTCTGTACCACCCATTGTAGCACGTGTGTAGCCCTAAGCATAAGGGGCATGATGATTTGACGTCATCCCCACCTTCCTCCAGGTTATCCCTGGCAGTCCCTCTAGAGTGCCCAACTTAATGCTGGCAACTAAAGGCAAGGGTTGCGCTCGTTGCGGGACTTAACCCAACATCTCACGACACGAGCTGACGACAACCATGCACCACCTGTATCTCATGTCCCCGAAGGGAAAAATACTATTAGGTATTGGTCATAAGTATGTCAAGCTTAGGTAAGGTTCTTCGCGTTGCTTCGAATTAAACCACATGCTCCGCTACTTGTGCGGGTCCCCGTCAATTCCTTTGAGTTTCACTCTTGCGAGCGTACTTCCCAGGCGGAGTACTTAATGCGTTAGCTGCGGCACCGAGGGGGGTAACCCCCGACACCTAGTACTCATCGTTTACGGCGTGGACTACCAGGGTATCTAATCCTGTTTGCTCCCCACGCTTTCGTGCCTCAGTGTCAGTTACAGTCCAGAGAGCCGCCTTCGCAACTGGTATTCCTCCTAATATCTACGCATTTCACCGCTACACTAGGAATTCTACTCTCCTCTCCTGCACTCAAGTTTCTCAGTTTCAAAGGCTTACTACGGTTGAGCCGTAGCCTTTCACCTCTGACTTAAGAAACCACCTACGCACCCTTTACGCCCAGTAATTCCGGATAACGCTAGCCCCCTACGTATTACCGCGGCTGCTGGCACGTAGTTAGCCGGGGCTTCCTCCTCAAGTACCGTCATTATCTTCCTTGAGGACAGAGCTTTACGACCCGAAGGCCTTCATCGCTCACGCGGCGTTGCTGCATCAGGCTTTCGCCCATTGTGCAATATTCCCCACTGCTGCCTCCCGTAGGAGTTTGGACCGTGTCTCAGTTCCAATGTGGCCGATCACCCTCTCAGGTCGGCTACTGATCGTTGCCTTGGTGAGCCATTACCTCTCCAACTAGCTAATCAGACGCGGGTCCATCCTGTACCGCCAGAGCTTTGATACTTTTGCCATGCGACAAAAGTACATTATCCCGTATTAGCATACCTTTCGGTATGTTATCCGTGTGTACAGGGCAGGTTACCCACGCGTTACTCACCCGTCCGCCGCTCTTCTCCGAAGAGAATCGCTCGACTTGCATGTGTTAGGCACGCCGCCAGCGTTCATCCTGAGCCAGGATCAAACTCTTAAATAAAAGTTTATCTAGGGCTCAGATACTGTTATATATCTGGCTTTATGTTTCTTGGTTGTTTCAAATTCTATAAATTAACCTACTGTTTAATTTTCAAAGTTCTTTTGTACTCCTCTTGAGTACTTTATAATATTATCATGTCTAAAATAATAAGTCAACATATTTTATATTTTTTTGTCATAATTTGAAAATAACTAATTATTTCAAATATATATTAACCATTTATTTAATTTTAATTCATATTTTATATAGTTAAATAATAGTATATTTTTCAATACTATTATTTAACTATAATTTACTATCTAGTTCTTGTAAATTATATTTTTCTATTAACTGTATTAGCATATTTGCGTACATCAACTCCCCTTTTTCATTTTTCTTAGTGCTATATCCAGCACCTTGAAGAGCTTTTGCTTGTTGCTTATAGTCCTTAGCCTTAAATACCCCATTTTTTTCATATCGTTGATTCTCAACTAAAAATTTAGCATGATCTTCTATGGAACTTTCTAAACTATCATATTTACGAAACTTAGCTTTTATTTTGTCATCATAATTTTCAGATGTTATCGCTTCTACATATTCACCTTTCCAACGACTATCAGCTTTTATTCCAAATAAATTATTACTATTTTTAGTTAATTCAGATTCTCCCCATCCTGATTCAAGTATTGCCTGTGCTATTGTTATTGATGGAAATATTTCATATTCTCTATAACTTTTTTTAGCTCCCTTTTCTACTTTATTTATAAAATCAGTTTTACTTTCTTCTATATGTATTTCTTTTTCTTCATTTGTGTTTTTTATATGATTAGTTATATTTAAAATTACACTTATACTTATAAGTACACAAATTATACTTCCAAATTTTTTTAAATTCTTTTTTATTTTTTTATATCTACCTAGATGTTTAATCTTTTTTCTCCCCATCAATACCTCCTAATATTTCCCTAATATTATTATATTACTGTAATATAATAATATCTTCTATTGATTTTTTTATTTTTTAAATAAAAACACCCCAATCATTAAAATTTTGGTCTAATGATTGGGGTGTTGTTTAATCTATTCTTTTTTGTTTATTTAGATTTTAATTCAATCCATGCTCTGTCATATGTTTTTATATTAGAGCCTATATCTATAAAAGTTTCACTTTTATCTAATATTTGCTTTGATGGATATGCTACTTTGTTATCAGTTATTTCTTTATCTAATAATTTTAAAGCTCCTGTATTAGGTATAGAATAACCTATATACTCAGCATTTGCTTTTGCATTTTCCGGATCTAATAAAAAGTTTATAAACATTTCAGATTCTTTTTTATTTTGTGCTGTTTTAGGTATACACATAGCATCTACCCATTTATTAGTTCCTTCTTTAGGTATAGCATATCTTAAATTTGGATTTTGATCCATTAAAGTTACTGCATCTCCAGAGTAAATTATCCCCATAGCTACTTCTTCAGCTAAAAGTCTATCCTTACCTTCATCATTTACATAAGCCATAACTAAATCTTTTTGTTTAATTAAAAGGTCTTTGGCTTCATTAACTTCTTTTGGATTAGTTGTATTAATACTATAGCCTAATTTTTTCAAGGCAATTCCCATAGTATCTCTAACTGAATCAAACATCATTATATTACCTTTATATTTAGGATTCCATAATATATCCCAACTATCTACAGGCTCTTTTACCATCTTTGTATTATATAATATACCAAAAGTTCCCCACATATAAGGGACGCTATATTCATTATTTTTGTCGTATATAGGATTTAAAAAACTTTTATCTATATATTTTAAGTTAGGTATATTTTTAAAATCTATTTTTTGAATAAGATTTTCGCTATTCATTTTTTGCACCATGTAATCTGATGGAAAAACTAAATCATAATTAGTGCTTCCACTTTTAACTTTTTGATACATCATTTCATTAGTATCATAAGTTTCATAAAGTACATCTATGCCAGTCTCGTCTTCAAACTTAGTTATAAGCTCTTCATCTATATAATCTCCGACATTATATACATTAAGAACCTTCGTCGAATCGCTAGATTTGTTACACCCTGTCATCATACCTATACTTAATGCACCTATACTCAAAAGTGCTACTATTTTTTTAGATATATTCATTATTTATCACCTCTTACTATAGATTGTTTCTTATTCGATAGTAAAAGCAATCCTAAAACTGTAACAAACATTATAGTTGATAATGCGTTTATTTCAGGTTTTATACCCCTTCTAGCCATTCCATAGATTTCTATAGAAAGATTACTAACTCCATTTCCTGTATTGAAAAAACTTATTATAAAGTCATCTACAGACATAGTAAATGCAATTAAAAACCCTGATACTATTCCAGGTTTAATTTGAGGTAATATTACTTTTCTAAGGGCATACATTGGAGTTGCTCCTAAATCTAGAGCTGCTTCTTCTATATTTTGAGGCATTTGCTTTATCTTAGGAAGAACCGATAATATAACATAAGGTATATTAAACATTATATGGGATAAAAGCATTGTAGTAAAACCAAATTCAATGTTTATGAATGCGAATAAACTCATAAGTGCAACTGCTGTTACTATATCTGGATTTAATACTGGAAGATAGTTAACATTTAAAATCAACTTTCTTCGTTTTGATTTCATCTTTTGTATACCAATAGCACTAATAGTTCCTATAATTGTGGCTATCACAGATGAAAGTACTGCAACTACAATAGTATAATAAAGGGCACTCATAATACTTTCATTATGAATCAATCTTTCGTACCATTTGAAAGTAAATCCGCCCCAGCGAGCCATTGATTTAGAATCATTGAAAGAAAATACAACTAGTGCAAATATTGGTGCATATAAAAATAAAAATACTAAAAATAAATATATATTACAAACACATTTCTTTAACTTTAAAATAATAACCCACCGCCTTCTTTGTCAGATTCATCTTCGAATTTAGACATAACAGCCATAGATATAAGTATTACTATCATCATAAATATAGATACTGCAGACCCAAAGTTCCAATCACCTACTGTTGTGAATTGTTGTTCTATCAAATCTCCAAGTAGCATAAACTTTCCTCCACCTAACAGTCTTGATATTGCAAATGTAGTAACAGCTGGCATAAATACCATTGTTATTCCAGATACAACCCCAGGCAAACTAAGAGGGAATATGACTTTAGTGAATACTTGCAAACTGTTAGCGCCTAAATCACGCGCTGCATTAACTAAATCATCATCCATTTTTGATAATGAAGTGTATATTGGTAAGACCATAAATGGTAAAAAATTGTAGACCATACCAAGCAGTATTGCAAAATTAGTATATAATATTGCTACTGGCTCTACTCCAAATATACCTAAGAATGAATTTAGCAATCCGTTTTTACCAAGTATAGCTACCCATGCATATGTTCTTAAAAGAAAATTCATCCACATAGGAAGTATAAATAGTAATATCAACGTTCCTCTTTTACTTATATGTGCTTTTGAAATTATATAAGCTACTGGGTATCCGACTATAAGGCATATTAAAGTTGATACTCCAGCTAATAAAATAGATCTAAAGAATACTTTTAAGTATATAGGATCCATTAATTCTTTATAGTTTGCTAAAGAAAATACTTGTTTTCCATCTACTTCTACTGTAAAACTAAAAATTAATACTAATATTAAAGGGATTATTATAAATATTGCACTCCATATAACATATGGATATGCTAAGATAGATTTTTTCTTCATGTTAGTTTTTCTCTTTTCTCATTATATGGATATCTTCTGGATATATATCCATACCTAGTTGTGAACCAACTTCTGCATTTTTAGTGTTATGAAGTATCCACTTTCTATCATTTTCTTTCACTTCTATCTCGTAGTGAACTCCTTTAAATACTGTAGATGTAACTATTCCCTTTAACATGCCGTGTTGTGGTTCAACCATTTTTATATCTTCTGGTCTTATTACAACTTCAATATTTTCATTTTTTTCAAAACCTTTATCTACACAATCAAACTTAGTGTTACAAAACTCTACTTTAAAGTCTTCATGCATTATTCCATCAAATATATTACTTTCTCCTATAAATCTAGCTACAAATGAATTTTCAGGTTCATTATATATATCTTGCGGACTTCCCATTTGTTGTATTTTACCTTTATTTATTACTATTATTGTATCTGACATGCTAAGAGCTTCTTCTTGGTCATGAGTTACAAATATAAATGTTATTCCAAGTTTTTGTTGCATTCTCTTTAACTCTAATTGCATTTCTTGTCTTAATTTTAAGTCCAAGGCTCCTAAAGGTTCATCTAATAAAAGAACTTTTGGTTCATTAACTAAAGCTCTCGCTATCGCTATTCTTTGTTGTTGACCTCCACTTAAAGAATCAACTTTTCTATTTTCTTTGCCTTCTAGTGCAACTAGCTTTAACATTTCTCTTACTTTTTTATCTATTTGATCTTTAGGCATTTTCTTTATTTTTAGTCCAAAAGCAATATTTTCATATACATTCATATGTGGAAATAAAGCATACTTTTGGAATACTGTATTTACTGGTCTTTGATGTGGCGAAAGGTTGCTTATATTCTTTTCTTCAAATAAAACTTTTCCATCATCTGCATATTCAAATCCAGCTATTATCTTTAATATCGTAGTTTTTCCACATCCACTTGGTCCTAGCAGTGTGAAAAACTCATTTTTCTTTATATCTAATGATAAATTATCTAAAACTGTTAAATCATCATATGTTTTAGATAGATTTTTTAATTCTATTATATTTTCACTCAATTATTAACACCTCTTTCCTAAAATGACGGCGGGGTACTAACCCAAATTACTTTTGCAGTTGTTTTGCCTGCATTTGATATGTAATGATTCGCCCTTGGTTTAAAATAGAAACTTTCACCTTTTCTCACTTTATTTTTTTTATCTCCTATATAAACATATACAGATCCCGTCAATACATAACCGAATTCCTCACCTTCATGAGGTTTTTCTTCTTTATATTGCCCACCTGGATATAGCGTTATTATTACAGGTTCCATTTCATTTTTTTGAGAATTTGGTATCAACCATTTAAAAGTATATTTTAAATCTTCGTCCTCAGTCTCAAACATATCCTCTTTTGTGAATGAAATTCTTTCATCATCTAT
The DNA here is from genome assembly GCA_000686145.1 of Peptostreptococcaceae bacterium VA2. Lineage (GTDB taxonomy): Bacteria > Bacillota > Clostridia > Peptostreptococcales > Peptostreptococcaceae > Romboutsia_D. Next base: position 2,781,024 of record JMMB01000007.1, read on the forward strand.
TTCATTAAAAAACTCCCTTAGATTTGTACCTAATATCTCAAGTATATCTATAAGGGTAGCGATGGATGGTGAAGTTAAATTATTTTCTAATTGAGATATAAATCCTTTTGATAATTCACATCTATTGGCCAGTTCTTCTTGAGTTAATTGCTTTTCTATTCTCATTCGTTTTATTTTCTCACCAATTTCCACAATTCCACCTCCTATTTTTTTGTTATTATAACTAAACAATATGTTTAAAATATGTAAACAACAAAACCTATTATATAAAATTTAGCACTATAATTCAAGGGTTTTTAAATATTTTTTTATTTTTTATTTATAGTGTTAATTCTAGTATTTTAAAGAGTTTGTACTAGTTATTCAATTATATGTGTTTATATTAATATTAAAAAAGTTTAGTATGTCTAATTTTTATAAATCAATTTTTAATTTATCTAAATTCCTTTTTATATTAATTTCATTTCACATTATTTAGAATTTATATAATCTAAACTAGCAAAATAAAGTTATAATTATAAATATAACCTCTACACAATGTAGATTTTTTATACTACATTATTGTATAAAAATAGCACCTCTACAAAGAGATGCCATTTTTATATAATAATTATTAACTACATTTTATTTTATTTTATTTTGTTTTTAAATTCTTTTATTAAAAATAAAATCACTATTATCACTGCAAGTATATCTGCTATTGGTTGTGATATCCATACTCCATCTAACTTCCATATTTTTGGTAAAATTAGAACTAATGGCGCTAATATTATAAACTGTCTAAGTAAAGTTAAAAACATAGACTGCTTAGTTTTTCCCACCGATTGAAAATATACTGGACCAACTATAGCTATTCCCACGATAGGAAGTGCAAATAAATTTATGTTTATTCCTTTTATAGCTAGCTTTATAAGCTCTTCATCTTTGGTAAATATCCCTATGAAAAATTCCGGGAATATTTTAATAGCTAAAAATCCAAAAGTTAAAATTCCTATAGACATTATCATAGCTAAAATTAGCGTTTTTTTAGCTCTATCATGTTGTTTAGCTCCATAGTTATAGGCTATTATAGTTTGCATGCCTTGACTTAATCCAAATACAGGCATCATAAATAAAAGCACTATAGATGTTATTGCCGTCATAGCTCCTATAGCAAGATCCCCTCCATATACTTTAAGTGCCGTATTTGACAATACGTGTATTAAACTAGTTGTAAGTTCCATAGCAAAAGGTGCTAATCCTACTGTAATAATAATTTTTACTATTTTAAAATCTAGCTTAAGGTTATGCTTGTGTAATTTTAAACTAGATTTACCTTTTATAAAGTAAGTAAATACCCATATAGATATTATTATCTGAGATATTACAGTTGCTATAGCAGCACCTTTTATACCTAGTCCAAAAACAAATATAAATATCGGGTCTAAAATAAGATTTAGTATACATCCTACTACCATAGTTTTGGCTGCTAACTTAGGATTTCCTTCCGACCTTATAGCATTGTTCAAAGAAAATGATATTAAATTAAATGGAGTTCCTATATAAATAATACCTATATAATCTCTTGCATAAGAAATTGTATGTTTACTTGCTCCAAACAAATAAAGTATATTATCCATAAATAAAGTTCCAACTATCATTATTATCAAGGATATAATAATAGCTAGTACAAAGGTGTTTCCTAAAACTTTCTCAGCTTCATTTTTATTGCCTTCGCCAAGTTTTATAGATATATTGGTACTTCCTCCAACTGCAATTAATACTCCAAAGCCTACTATTAATGTAAATATTGGCATAGTTACTCCAAGACCTGATATAGCTAAAGCTCCTACCCCTTCAATAGATCCTATAAATGCTCGATCCACAGTATTATATAAGGAAGTAACCATCATTGCAATTATTGCAGGTATTGAGTATTTTATTAGTAAAGTCTCTATTTTTTCACTTTTTAAAGCCTCTTGATTTTCCATTTTTTCACCATTTATACCATATCATAAGTTATACATACTGGCCTTTGAGTTCTAGGGTCTTTAACTATTTCTGCATCTATATTAAATAATTCCCTAAGATTTTCTTTTGTCATAACTTTATCCGCACTACCTTCACAAACTACACTTCCTTTTTTAACGCCTATCATATGGTCTGCAAATCTAGCTGCATTATTAAGTTCATGTATAACCATAACTATGGTTCTTCCTTCTTTTTTGTTTAAGTTCTCTAACAACTTTAATATTTCTAATTGATGAGCCAAGTCTAAATAAGTTGTTGGTTCATCTAATAAAAGTATATCTGTTTCTTGAGCTAGGGCCATAGCTATCCAAGCTCTTTGTCTTTGACCTCCTGATAAATCATCAATATCTCTATCTTTAAATTCAAGTATTCCCGTTACTTCTAAAGCCCATTTTACTATATCTTTATCTTCTTTCTTAGATTTTCCAAATCCACTTTGATGAGGAAATCTTCCATAAGATATAAGTTCCTCTACAGTTAATCCACTTGGGGCTTGAGGACTTTGAGGAAGTACTGCCATCTCTTTTGCAAGATCCTTTGGATTTTGGGTATGAATGTCTTTTTCATTCACATAAATATTTCCACTTTTAGGATTTATAATTCTACCTATAGTTTTTAATATTGTAGATTTACCACATCCATTTGCTCCAATTATAGTAGTTATCTTACCTTTAGGTATACTTAAATTCAGATTTTTTACAATATCTATATTTCCATAACTTATGTTCAAATTTTTTGTAGTTATACAGTTCATGCTCATTACCTCTTTCTAATTTGATAACATTAAATAAATAAAATATGGTACTCCTATTATAGAAACAACTATTCCTACAGGTATCTCTATAGGCGCTAATAAATTTCTTGAGATTGTATCTGAAATCAACAGCATTAATGTACCTATAAGTGCAGCTGTTGGTATAAGTTTTTTATGCTTAGGCCCTACTAATTTTCTAGCTATGTGAGGTGAAACTAGTCCTAAAAATGAAATACTTCCAGCTACTGATGTTGCAACCCCCGATAGTATAACAGCATATATTATTAATTTTCTTCTTTCTCTCTCAACTTTTATACCCAATCCAGTAGATATTTCATCACCTAAATTAAGTACGTCTAAATATCTTGCTTTATAAATAGTTAATATCATAAATAATAGTATAAAAGGTAGTACTGCTATTACATATTTCCAACTAGTTCCCCATATGCTACCTGATGTCCATGCCATTACTCTATTAAATTCTTGTGTTGTAAACTTTAATTGGAATATTGTTAAAATAGATGTAAATGCTATATTTATACCTATCCCAATTAGTAACAATCTAGATGAGCTAATGCCATCTTTCCATGCAAGTATGTATATTAAAAATGCTCCACATAATGCTCCACAGAGTGCAACTATTGGCATTGTAAATATAGTCAAGTTGCTTATTCCGTCATACACATTTCCATTCATAAAATAAATATATATTACCACGAATAGTGCTGCACCTGAGTTTATACCCAATATACCAGAGTCTGCTAAATCATTTTTTGTAACACCTTGAAGTATTGTTCCTGCTATTGCTAATGCACTACCTACTAATATACCTATAACAATTCTTGGCAATCTCAATTTAAATATGGCAATTTCATAGTTTCTTTGCCCTTGTCCAAATAATGTTTTTATAACATCTTCTGGACTTATTGCAAATGAACCTAAATTCAAGCTAATTAAAAATGTTATAAATATTAAAGCCAACAATATAACACTTATAAGTATAAATTTTTTATTTTTATTTATCTTCATAATTTATCTAGTTTCCTTTCTTACAAGATAGATAAACACCGGCACCCCTAAAAGTGCTGTTAATGAACCTATCGGGGTCTCATATGGTGGATTTATCATCCTCGCAATAATGTCACTGTAAACCAATAATACTGATCCTAATACTAACGAACCCGGGATTATGTATTTATAGTCTGCTCCCACTATTGCCTTTACAATTTGAGGTATTATAAGACCTACAAACACTATATTACCTGCTACGGCCACAGATGATCCTGCTAAAAGTATCACTATAATTAAACATATAAACCTTACTAAATTAGTTTTTTGACCCAAACCTATAGCTACTTCTTCGCCTAAACTTAGTATTGTTATTTTTGGGGCCATTATCATAGATAAAATCGTGGTTGCTCCTCCAACTAAAAATAATAATTTAACGCCTTCCCACTTTGCACTTGTTAGTCCTCCTGAAATCCAAAAACTTAATTGCTGAGATAAATTAAAGTACATTGAAACTGCAGTTGCTAAAGAAACTAATAAAGTTCCTAGTGCCGTACCTGCTAATGCAAGTTTAACCGGATCTACTTTACCTCTTGATTTAGAACTTACAAAATAAACTAATATACCGCTTATACTAGCTCCTAAAAATGCAAATAACATTAATTCAAAACTACCTAATTCAAATCCAGGTACTAACGTTTGTAAAACTAAAGCTATTGCTATTGTAAATGTTGCACCTTGAGTTATACCCATTACAGAAGGGTCTGCAATTGGATTCCTAGTTATACCTTGCATTACAGCTCCAGAAACTGATAAAAAACCTCCAACCAGTGCTGCAGCTAATGCTCTTGGCAATCTTATATCTTTAATTATGCTTGTATTTATATCAACATCTGATGATAGTAAGCTTTTTATAGTTGTAGAAAAACTTATATCGTTAGCTCCTAAAGATATAGATAATAATAGTCCTGATATAAGCATAACTAAACCTATAAGTACTAATAAAAATGCTTTTTTCTTTTTACTTATATTAATCATTTTTTTCCTCCTCAGTTTCAACTTTCTTTCAATAGCTTATTTTTATAAATATATTTAAATAATTTCATCAACTTTTACTTTATTAATAATAAAAATAGGTGTGAAAAATGTACAACATTATCCCACACCTAAATTATTAATTATTTTATTAAAGCGTCTTTAATTGATTCTAATAACATTTCTCTTCCTATTGGGTTATAACATTGTGTAAAGTATGGGCTAGCATCAAGTATAGTTATATTCCCGTCTTTTACTGCTCTTATTTTAGACCAAACACTGCTATTTTCTAAGTCTTTTTTATCAGAATCAGTAGCAATTGCTATTATGTGATCTGCATCTATTTTAGTTAATCCCTCCATAGTAACTGTTGGTAATGTTATATTATCTTGAGCTGGCATATTCTTTGGTCTAGTTAATTTCATATCGTCATTAATCACTGTTCCTATACCTGCATCACTAAATACCATGAAGCTTCCTGAAGTAGATAAAACTGGCAAATATGACTTATTTCCATTTTTCTCTATTATTTCTTTACCTAATTTTTCTGCTTTTTCATCATAATTTTTTAACCATTTATTTGCATCTTCTTCTTGATTGAATAATTTTCCTATATCTATTAATTTATTTCTCCAATCATTTGCATAGTCTTTTACCATAACAACTGGTGCCATTTGTTTTAATTCATCATATATTTTTTCTTGTCTCTCATTCATTATTATTAAGTCTGGATTAACAGATAATATTGCTTCCATATCCATTGTGTCCATCATAGAATTCCCAACTATTTTAGATCCTTCTAACTTATCAGCTATGTATGATGAAAATTTATCTGTTTGATAAGAATCTACGTTTGCAGTTGCAACAGGCTTATGACCTAATATTAGCAATTCTTCTGTAGACCCTGATATATCTACTATCTTCTTAGGATTTGCTGGTATCTCAACTTCTCCTTTTACACTTTGAACTTTTCTCATTTTATTACTTGAGCTTTCTTCTATATTTTTACTAGAGCATCCACTTAAAACACCTATCGCCAATATTGATGTTAAAAGCAAAGCTAATGATTTTCTTTTTCTCATGAACTTTCCTCCTAATTGTTTTTTATTAATATTTGATATTAATTATCATTACTGTATCTTATTATATCATGTCTATCTAATTAGTCAACATTTTTCATTGATTTTTTTATCAAAATGATAATATATTTTTGATATAAATTTATATAAATATAAAAATGCTATGATGTATTTATTTACATCATAGCCTTTTTATATTTATATTTAGGTTAAACTATTTTGTAATCTTCAGGTTTTAACTTACTTGCAGCTTCTTCATCTAATATTAAAACTATATCATTGTGAAATTGTAATATAGATGCCGGTACTTCTGGTACAACTTTACCATATACGGTATTATATATAGCTTGTGCTTTAGATTCTCCACAAGCTAGCAGCATTATCTTTCTAGCTTTAAATATAGAACCTGTTCCCATAGTTATTGCTTTTTTAGGTACATCTTCTTCTTTGTCAAAAAATCTTGCATTAGCTTCTATAGTACTTTGTTTTAAATCTACTAGATGAGTTCCTCTTTCAAAGTTTATAGTAGGCTCATTGAATCCGATATGAGCATTGTGCCCGATTCCTAATACTTGTATATCTACACCACCACAATCTTTTATACTTTTATCGTATCTTTCACATTCAGCTTCTACATCTTTAGCCATTCCATTTGGTATATTTATATTTTTATTTGGTATATTTATATAATTAAATAGATTTTCTTTCATAAAATAATCGTAACTTTGATTATTTTCTTTTGGTAAATTATAATATTCATCTAAGTTGAAAGTTGATGTTTCTGAAAAATCTATTTGTTTATCATTGTACATTTTAACCAATTGCTTATACATTCCTACGGGTGTACTACCTGTTGCTAAACCTAAAACTGAATTTGGCTTTAATGTTACTTGGCTTAATATCATTTGAGCTGCTTTTTTGCTCATTTCATCATAATTTTTACATACTAATATTCTCATTGAATCAAACCCTCTCCTAAGCTATTTTTTATAAATTATTTCCCCGTTATTTATACTCATATAACAATTTAATTTTTCATCAAATATAGCTATATCTGCATCTTTACCTATTTCTAAACTACCTTTTTTATCATCTATTTTTATTGACTTCGCAGGATTTATAGATGCAAATTTTATAACCTTATTTATATCTAAATTTGTATTATTCATGAAATTATACACCATCTTATTAAGCGGCATAACACTTCCAGCTAAATTTCCACTTTCAAGTCTTGCTTGATTATCTTTTACTATGACCTTTTGACCACCTAAAGAATATTCTCCATCTTCTAAACCTCCAGCCTCAATAGAATCAGTTATTAAAACTATTTTATCTTCACCTTTGTTGTTTAATATAAATTGGAACAAATCCTTTAGTATATGTATCTCATCTGCTATTATTTCACAATATACATTAGTGGTAAGAGCTGCCCCTACTACACCAGGATCCCTATGATTTAATCCACTCATACCATTAAAAGTATGAGTTATATTACTTGCACCCAAATTTATAGCTTCTCTAGCTTCTTCAAATTTAGCATTACTATGACCTATTGATAAAACTATATCTGTGTTTTTACATATTTCTCTTGTAAATTGAAACTCTTTATCTGTTTCAGGGGCATAAGTAATAATCTTTATAACTCCCTCATATTGCTTTATTAAATCATAACTTGGGGCTACTATAAATTGTGAATTTTGAGCTCCTTTATAATTATTATTTATAAACGGACCTTCTAAATGAGCACCTAAAATCTGCGAACCTTTTATTTTATTATTCATACAATCTTTTATTGATTTTAATGCATTATTTATCAATTCTTCATCCATAGTCATTGTTGTTGGTAAAAAAGATGTAACCCCATGTCTTGCGATGGACTTAGATATAGTAGTTAGCGATTCTTCACTACCATCCATAGTATCTTTTCCCATATTTCCATGTATATGTATATCTATTAATCCAGGAGTAACAAATTTCCCCTTAGCATCAATTATTTCACATTCGTTAGGCACTTCATTAGCTATATCTGCTATTTTATTGTTAAAAACCAAAACCTTATTTTGTAAAATCTGATTTTCTAAAACTATCTTTCCATTGATTATACATTTCATACTATAGCCTCCTACTCACTTAATATTAATTCATATTGATACTTATCACTTCTAAATATTGATATAGTATATTCTATAGGCTGACCTTCTATAGTATATGAGTTTCTTTGAAGTTTAAGTGCTAATGCTCCTTCTTCTGCATCTAATATATTACACTCATCTTCCGACATGATTATAGGTTCTATAATCTGTTCTGCTCTTTGTATTTTATAATTATAATCTTCGCTTAGCATCTTATATAACGAATTGTCATCTAACATTCTTTTAGTAAAACCTTTGCATGTATCTTCTGATAAATATACTGTTTCTATACCAAAAGGCTCACCATCTGTATATCTTAATCTAACTACTTTATAAACATTAGTTTCTTCACTAATTATTTGTAATTTTCTTTTTATTAATTCACTTGGGACTTCCATTTCAAAAGATAATATATCTGTTCTTATTTTAATTCCTTTTTCTTTCATTACATCTGTAAAACCTTTAACATTAGAAAACTGATATTTCTTTTTGTTTTTAGCTACAAATGTTCCTTTTCCTTGAGCTCTATACAAAAGACCTTCTGATACTAATCCTACTATAGCTTTGTTAACAGTCATACGGCTAATATTTTGCAAACTACACAATTCTCTTTCTGGTATTATCGAGTCTCCCTCTTTAAGTTGTCCATCATGTATCATTTTTTTTATTATTGAGCTAAGTTGAATGTGTAGAGGTATTGTACTATTTTTATTTATTTTTTCCATATTTTCCACCAATCTTTATACGGTATATACCTTTTGGTATATACCAATTATACACTATTTTTATAATCATTTTCAATACTTTCTAGCTATTTTGCATAAAATATTTGTATGTTATATATCCTTTATGTATGGTATTATATTAAATTATAACCATTAACAATAATTAGAATTAAGGAGATGCAAAATTTGATAAAAATAGGCGATTTTAACAAACTTGAAGTAAAAAGAAAAACTGATTTCGGTTACTTCTTAGATGCTCAAACAGGAGATACTAAGGATGATGTATTACTTCACAACAGATTACTTAACAAAAACAAAATTGAAGTTGGAGACATAGTAGATGCTTTCATATATAAAGATTCCGAAGGTAGACCTTCTGCAACTTTAGTAACACCAAAAGGAAAGGTAGATGAAATAGCTTACCTAAAAGTTGTTGCTCATACTGCAATCGGAAGTTTTATAGATATCGGACTTCAAAAGGATATATTAGTTCCTTTTAAAGCTAAAACTTATGAATTAGAAAAAGGTGCTAGATATTTATTCCACATATATTTAGATAAAACTGGAAGACTAGCAGCTACTACTGATATAGATGCACATCTTACTACAGACCACAGTTACAATATCGGTGATAATGTTACAGGTATAGTTTACGGTTTCCAAACAAATAATTCAGCGATGATTTGTATTGATAATAAGTATGCAGGAGTTATACTTCATAACGAATACTTTACAGAATTAAAAATAGGTGAAGAGTTAAACTTAAACGTTATAAAAATATATGAAGACGGTAAACTAGGTCTTTCTCCTAGACAAGGTAGAAAAGAAGAATTAGATGTTCTTGAAACTGCAATAATGAGTTATCTTGAAGGTGCCGATGGACATATGAGATTTAACGATAAAACTTCTCCGGAAGAAATATCTACAGTTTTTAATACTAGTAAAAAGAATTTCAAACGTGCTCTTGGTGTATTAATGAAAAAAGGATTAATAATTCAAGATGAAAACGGAACTAATTTAAAATAATGAATACGCAAATGGGTTATCTCTAGCTTTGAGATAACCCATTTTTTAATATAATTATATTTTTTAACAATTATGAATTAAAATGTAATATTTGTAAATAATAGTAAGATAAGATAAATAATTTTATAGGAGGATTTTTCAAATGGAAATAATTTATAATATATGTGTTATTCTTATTTTAATCGGAGCAATCAACTGGGGCTTAGTTGCAATAGCTCAATTTGATTTAGTTGCAGCTTTATTTGCTGGCTCAGGTAAATTCGGAAATATAAGTGGTTTAAGCAGATTTATTTATGGATTAGTTGGCATATCAGCTATCTACGTAGGAACTCAATACTTTCTTACTATGATGTAATTAAATTTCCAATAAAAATAAAAGGAGGACTATAGTCCTCCTTTTATTGTTTAATTTATAATATTTTCAAACTCATTATTTACTATACTCTGTAAATCCATTGGTGAAAGCTCTACTTGATATCCTATTTTTCCAGCACTAACTATAATAGTTTCTAAATTTTTTGCACTTTCATTTATAAAAGTTTTATAAGCTTTTTTCATCCCTATAGGTGAACATCCACCTCTTATATACCCTGTTATTTTATTTATATCATTTACACTAATCATTTCAATACTTTTCTCTTTTGCTACTTTTGCACCTTTTTTTAAATCTAAATGTTCATTAACTGGGATTACATATACATATATAGTTTTACTAGAACCCATAGCTACTAATGTTTTGTAAACTACACTAACATCTTTTCCTATATTACTAGCTACCTCTACCCCGTCAATATGATCCCCTTTTTTTACATTATAGCAATGTACATCATATTTGATTTTTTTAGAATCTAAAATTCTCATTGCATTTGTTTTTATATTTGACATAAAACATCCCTCTTATGTTTATTTTAAATTACTATATACTTCTTGTATATTCCTTTAACCACTCTTTTTCTTCTTCATTTAAAAATGGTGCTATCTTTTTATAAACTTCTTTGTGATAGTCATTTAAATATTCTTTTTCATTGTCTGACATTAATCTTTCATCTATTGCATCTAAGTCAATTGGTGCAAATGTAACTACTTCAAACCCCATAAATTGACCATATTCATTTTTTTCTAATTTTTTAACTACTATTTCATTTTCTATTCTTATACCATGAGAACCTTGTACATAAACTCCTGGTTCGTTAGTTGTAACCATTCCTTCTTCAAGTATACAGCTATCATCTCTGTCTGGTAACACTCTCCATCTAAATCCATTAGGACCTTCATGAACATTAAGTACAAATCCTATTCCATGTCCTGTCCCACATTTGTAATCTATTCCTAAATCCCAAAGTGGACCTCTTGCAAGAATATCTAAATTATAACCTCTGCATCCATGTAAGAATTTGACTCTAGATAATCTTATCATACCCCTTACAACATTTGTAAAATGAGTTTGAACTTCTTCAGATATAGCTCCTAGTGCTATAGTTCTTGTTATATCAGTTGTTCCATCGTAATACTGTCCACCTGAATCTACTAAGAATAAGTCTTTTGCTTCTAACTTATAGTCACTTTCTTTTGTAACACTATAATGCATCATAGCAGCATGCTCTCTATATGCAGCTATAGTAGTGAAACTAGGCTCTATGAACTTATCTTGTTCTCTTCTAAATTCTTCTAATTTTTCTGTTGCACTTAATTCCGTAATTTCTTGTTTACATACCCCTGTTTTTAACCAGTGCATAAATTTAGTAAATGCTACTCCATCTTTTATATGACTATTTCTTATATTTTTTAATTCTATTTGATTCTTTATAGCTTTAAACATTATTGTTGGATTTATAGATTCTATTTTTTGTACATTTTTAGGTATATTATTGTATATTGAGTAACTGACCTTAGATGGATCAAGAAGCACTACTTGATTTTCATCTATTTCTTTTACAAACTTATGAACATCATCATAATTTTTAATTTTTACATTTTCTTTATTTAATTCAGCTTTTATTTCATCATTTAACTTACTTTCATCTATAAATAAATAAACACTATCTAAATCTACAACTGCATAAGAAAGTACTACTGGGTTAGATTTTACATCCCCACCTCTTATATTAAATAACCAAGCTATATCGTCTAGAGTTGTTATTATATGACTTGTAGCTTTTTTTTCTTTCATAGCGTCTCTTACTCTAGCTAATTTTTCACTAAAGCTTGCACCAGTATATTCAGTACCTAATAAAAATGCTTTTTTGTTAGGCAAGCTACATCTATCTTCCCATATATCATTTATCAAATCATAATTATATTCTATCGATATATTTTTAAATGATAATTTATCGCCTAATGTTTTACCTTCTTTTGCACATATTACTTTCCCATCAAATCCTAATTTTGAATTTTGAGGTGATTTTTCTATTAAGTATTCTTCTACTGTTGGTACATTTTCTTCTCCCATTTTAAATAACTCTATATCACTATTCTTTAATTCATCTTCAGCTTGAATAAAATATCTACCGTCTGTCCATAGTCCAGCTTCATCTAAAGTTATTACAGCAGTCCCTGCAGAACCTGTAAATCCTGATATAAATTCTCTAGATTTAAAATATTCTCCTACGTATTCACTTTGGTGGTAATCTGATGATGGTATTAAATAAGAATAAATTCCTTTTTCCTTCATTATTTTTCTTAGCTTTTCAATTCTTTGTTTTATCATTTTTTTACTCCCTCTTATTTTAATCTTTTAAGTATGTATATTACCTACTCTTTAAATAAGCTCGTTAATTCCTTGATTATTTAATATATTATCACAACTGTTAAATATTATTAACTCTTTTTTTATATTAATATAGCTACATCTTCCTTATTTAAATGGTTACAATCATTTATATTTTTTTTTATTTTTATTGGATTTCCTCCTAATATAGTAATTTTATCACCTAAGTATATAGCTTCCTCAATATCATGTGTAACAAATATAACAGTTCTTTTTTCTTTTTTTAATAATAATTTGAAACTATCCATTATATTTTTTTTATTTTTTATGTCTATAGATTTAAAAGGCTCGTCCATTACAATAACTTTAGATGGATATATAAATGCTCTCGCTATATTTATCCTTTGTCTAATTCCACCACTTAACATTTGAGGATAATAATTTTTATACTCACTTACTCCTACTAATTTTAAGTACTTATCACATAGTTTATCTACGTGTTCTTTACTATACATTTTTTTTATCACTAGTTTTATATTTTCGTCAACTGTTAACCATTCTATTAATCGATCTTCTTGAAATATATAACTTATCCCTAAGTTTTTCAAAGAATTAATTTCTTCACCATCATTTTTATTTACGCCACTTATTATATTTAAAAGTGTACTTTTACCACATCCAGATTTGCCCATTATAATATTAACTTCATCTTTATAAAAATCTATATTAAAGTTTTCAAATATTATTTTATCATTATATGATTTATTTACGTTTTTAATATTTAGCTTCACCTTTTCCATGTAAAAGTACTCCTTGATATTTTATTTTGTATTATGTTTATAAATACAGATATTAAAACTATAATTATTAACCAAGCAAATATTCCAGATGTATTAAAGTTAATTTTTTCAACTTGTATCATAGTTCCTATCCCATAACTTGGTTGTCCGTAGACTTCCCCTGCTATCACAACTTTTAGTGCTAAAGAAATTGTTGATGCTATTATAGGTGCTAGCCTAAACTTTATTGAAGGAAAATAAATTTTAAAAATTTTATCCTTTAAATTTATTTTATATACATTAGCCATTTCTATTAAAGATTTATCTAGTTCTATCATAGAGCCTAAAATATTTTCATACAAAATTGGAAATGTAATCATAAACCCAACAATAAATGGAGCATTATTTTTATCAAACCAAATTAAAGCTAATAATATTAATATCATCATAGGTATTGAATTTGCTAAAGTATTTAAAGGTTTAAAAAAATTTCTTAACATTATACTTATATATGCTAAAATCCCTATTATAGTTGCAAAGGTCAGTGCAACTATAGAACTTATTATGCTTCTCCCTGTTGAAAAAATTATATCTAAATAGAACCTTTCTTGACTTAAAATTTCATACAAACTCTCAAGAGTTTGATTTATTGTAGGGAGATATATGTCATTGTTTATTTTGATTGCAATAATTTGCCATGAAAATAAGAGGACAACGCAAGATAGCGCTACCTCTATTTCATTTTTTTTTAATTTATTCTTTAATAAAATAAATCCCTTCATCTGGAATCTTTCCTCCTACTGATTTTGCATCAAAATCAAATAAGTTTTGATAATAATTTTTGTAATCATTTATACTATCTTTTATTAGTATAAATTTTAAGTTTGCTCTTTCCAAAGCTTTATTTATAATTTTAGGCTCTACAGATGCTCCTAGTTTTTTAGCATATTCTCCAACATCACTTCCATTAATATTTGCAAAATCTACACTATCTGATACTGCATTTAAAAATAAACCTATAAACTCTTGATTCTCTTTAGCAAAATCAGACTTAACTATTATAGTAGATTGGGGATATCCCTCTTTTGATTTCTTAGTTTCCTTCCATGCATCATTTAAACTTTTTATTATCTTTATGTTTGGATTTTTATTCATTAACATTGTAAGTGCTGGCTCTGGCACAAACCCTGTATCTACCTTCCCTGTTGCTAATAATGGTATTAGCTCACTTGTAGAATTTACATAATTAAAATTTATACTCACAGGATCTATCCCTTTATCAGTTAATATACTTTGAACTGTTATATCTGGTGTTAAACCTTTGCCACTATTTAGTACTTCCGCTCCTACTAAGTCTTCAAATCCTTTTATATTTTTAGTAGATACTAGGTAAAACGAACCGTTTCCTACACTTCCAACGATTTGATAATTAGAAGTTTTATTATATGCAATAGCCGCCATATTAGATGGTACTATTGCTATATCTGGTTCTTGTTTCATTACTGAAGTAGATAAATTTTCTGGTGTTTTTTCTATTGTATATTTAATTTCATATCCTTCTTGTATGTGTGTATTTTCATTAGCTAACTTAGCTATAGCTATCGATGGAAGTCCATCTGGTATAGATACTTTTACTTCTTTAGATACTACCTGTGTTTTTGATTTTGACGTTTCTTGTGTTGATTTAGTGCATCCCATTAGAAACGTACTGCCTAAGGCCATAGATAGTATTACCGGTATAAGTTTTTTCATATTATCATCCTCTCTTATGTAAACTATACTTTAATAATTTCTATAAATTTATAGAATATTCCTTCTATAAATAACTTTATATTTACTTTAAGATTAAAAAATCAATAAGACTAGTTCTATTGTTATCTATATTTTTGCATAATAAAAATCACCATGTTAACTACATGATGATTTCCATTATTAAGCTTAATCTATTTTCTTTTCTTTTTTCTAGTATTAGAGCTTTTATTAGCTTGTTGGCTATTACTTTTATCTCTACTATCTTCTTTTCTTTTTCCAGCTGGCTTATTGCTTGAATTTCTATTATTACTATTTTTATTCTTAGAACCAGCTATTCTATTAGCATAAGGTCTTAATTCTTTAGGCTTTATTAAACATCTTTGTCCAATACCTATTAAATCTTCTCTTCCTGCTTGCACTAATGCAGTATGAACTAAATCATAATTTCTTGGTGCTCTATATTGAAGTAAAGCTCTTTGCATTGCTTTTTCTGTTTTGCTCTTTGGAACATATACAGGTTGCATAGTAAGAGGATCTATTCCTGTGTAGAACATTGTTGTAGATAATGTTCCTGGTGTTGGGTAGAAATCTTGTACTTGCTCTGGCTGATACCCTGTATCTCTTAAGTATTCAGCTAACTCAATAGCACTATTTAATGTAGATCCTGGATGACTTGACATTAAGTATGGTATTAAGTATTGCTTTTTACCTAGTTGCTCATTTATAGCAAAGAACTTTTGTCTAAACTTATCATACATATTACCTGCTGGCTTTTGCATATGATGTAGAACTTCTTCTGCAATATGCTCAGGAGCTACTTTTAATTGTCCACTCACATGATGCTCTATTAATTCTCTAAGGAATTTATTATCTTTGTCAGCCATAACATAATCATATCTTATTCCCGAACGAACAAATACTTTCTTTATGTCCGGTAATTTTCTTAATTTTCTTAGTAGTTGTAAGTATTCACTATGGTCTACTTCTAAGTTTTTACATGGTTCTGGATGTAAACATTGTCTGTTTTTACATGCACCTTTAGTTACTTGCTTTTTACATGCAGCTTTTCTAAAGTTTGCAGTAGGTCCACCAACATCATGTATATAGCCTTTGAAATCTGGAAGTTTTGTTATTCCTACAGCTTCATCTACTATAGAATTTTGACTTCTACTTTGTACAGCTCTTCCTTGATGGAAAGTTATTGCACAGAAAGAACAACTTCCAAAACATCCTCTTGAACTAACTATACCAAATTTAACCTCTTCTATTGCTGGTATTCCACCATCTTTTTTGTATACAGGATGGTAAGTTTTTTGATATGGCAGTGCATATACTGCATCTAATTCGCTTCTATTTAAAGGTATTTCCGGTTTATTTTGTACAACATACTTGTCAGAATGTTTTTGAACTATTGCTTTTCCTCTATAAGGGTCTTGTTCGTCATATTGAACTTTAAAAGCTTGTACATATTTAATTTTATCATCACAAACTTCTTTATATGAAGGTATTAATACATAATCATCATATATTTCTTCTAAAGAATCTGCTACATAACATGTACCATTTATATGTCTTATATATTTTGGTTCAAACCCATCATTTAATGCATTTGCAACTTCTACTATTTGCTTTTCACTCATTCCATAAATCAGCATGTCAGCACCACTGTCTACTAACATAGATTTTCTAACTTTGTCACTCCAGTAATCATAGTGAGCAAATCTTCTTAAACTCGCTTCTATTCCACCTATTATGACAGGTACATTCTTGTATGCTTCTCTTATTTTGTTACAGTAAACTATAGTTGCTCTGTCTGGTCTAAGACCCATTTTAGCACCTGGAGAATACATATCTTTTTCTCTATGTTTTTTACTTACAGAATAATGATTTACCATAGAATCCATGTTTCCAGAGTTAACTAAGAAACCTAATCTTGGTTTTCCTAACTTCATAAAATCATCTGTAGTTTTCCAATCTGGTTGTGCAATTATACCTACTTTATAACCTGCACTTTCTAATACCCTTGATATTATAGCTGTTCCGAAACTATGATGGTCGACATATGCATCTCCTGTAACTAATACAAAGTCTAATTCTTCCCATCCTCTATCTATCATATCTTGTTTACATATTGGTAAAAATTTATTTCCCATTAATATCACCTGCTTAATCTATTGTTAGTTTTATTATATCCTAATTAACGCTCATCAAAACTAATTTATTATTTTAGTTGCTAATATATAATTATATCACTAAAATAGATTAGTTTACATCATTTTTAAAAATAATTATTGGTAAATATATTTAAAATATTGCTTTTTTTAAACTACATATTTAAAAATTATATTTATTGATGATTAAACTATAAAAAAAGACGATTTTTGAAATCGTCTTTTTTATTTCAATTTATGTTTTTATAAGAATTTTTCTTTAAATCCAGCTCCTCTTACTTCTTCAACATTATTGATTGAAATAAAAGCATCTAAATCTATTTTATAAACTAAATCCTTTAACTTAGCTAAATCCTTTGATGCTACTATACAATAAATTAATTTCTTTTTATCATTAGTATACGCACCTTCTGCTTCTAAAAAAGTTACCCCACTTTTCATTTCTTTCATAATTATTTGCGCTATCTCTTCACTTTTTTGTGATATTAGAAGTATTGATTTTTGTTTATTAAAACTATCTTTAGAAATTTCCATAGTTATAGAAGTTATATACATTGATATTAAAGTATACATAACTAACTTAGGTCCAAATAAAAAACCTCCTGCACAAATTACAAAAAAGTTAACCATTAAGAATGTATTTTTCATTGCAATATCAAATTTAACTTTAATTACAGCTGCTATAATATCTAATCCCCCTGCTGCTGCTTTAGCCTTAAATACAAGTCCCATACCAACTCCGTTAAGTAGTCCACCATATATACATTGAAGGATAGTGTCATTTATATTGACATATTTATATAAATCCTGTGTAACTCCTAATGCTATAGAAAATAAAAGCATATTTATAAAACTTAATACTAAAAATCTCTTTCCAAAATACTTTTTAGACAATATAAAGATAGGTATATTCATTAGAAAACTAGCTACACCTTGATTTATTCCAAATAAATTATTTAACATAACACAAATCCCAGTTAGTCCACCACTCAATAAATTTGCAGGCGTAAGAAATGCATTTATACCCACTGCACTTAACATTAGTCCAATTACCATAATTGAATTTTGCAAGAATACGTTATCCTCTAAGCTAAATGTTTTTTTAGTCATACTCTCGATCCTCCTTTTTAAACCTATAATATTTTATTTTATAACTATAATTTTTAACAAAGCAAACATACCTAATACTATTATATTAAGCTCAGTTATATAGTTTCCACTATTACACACTCCCCCTTATATTAAATTTAAGTTTTCTCCGTTATCCATAAATATAGCGCTGGCATAATGCACCAGCGCATTTAATTCATACTTTAACTGAACTTTATAAGATTTTTAATTTTAAATATACGTTTTAATCTTTTAAACATAACAAATCATTATAATATCTTAATACTCTGATTATACAATATTGTCATAGTACTTTTCAACGTATTTATTTACCTATGTTAAAAATAAAAATAGTTCGTATTTTTACTTAATTTACTTACTAAATTTATTTGATATAATAATAATAAAAATATAAGATAAACATAGCTAATGCCATTATATTCAGCCCAATTGCAATAAATGATAATATATCTAAAATATTAAAAATCATATCAAATGTAAACAGGTATAGTAAAATATGCCACTACTAATGTTAAAACCATCCTTATTATCTCATAAATAAAAAGTGTATTCTTTATAAAGAATACACTTTTTATTTACGAAATTATTTAAAGTATATGACTACTAATAAACGTCTTATTTGATTTACTATATATTAAAGAATTCTATGATTTCATCTTCGTTATAATTTATAACTAAATGTGTTGGAAAATTATTATCATTTAATATTTTTTCACAATATGTAAATTTACCGATATCATAAGATATATGAGAATCTGTTCCCATTACAACCTTAGCTTCATGTTCTTTACAAAGCTTAATCATAACTCCTAAGTTTTCCCATGCACCTTGTCTAAAAGTAGTTGGCTTTAGCGATGAGTTATTTATTTCTAATAAAATATTTTTTTCTTTAGCTTTTTTTACTACACGCTCATAGTCAACTTCATATCGACTGTCATCTAAGTGCCCTATTATCTTAACTTTTGGATGATCCATTACCTTAAGTATTGCATTTGTGTTTTCTTCTTTGTTTCCTGCATCTATACATGGATTGTGCAAACTAGCTATCATATAATCAATATGTGTTAACATATCATCAGAAACATCAGTATTCCCATCAAAATCTATAATGTTAGCTTCTATCCCTCTAAGTATTTTTAGTCCATCAACTTCTTTTGGAATGCAGTATATATTATGAAAATAATATGGATGTGGTCCCCCTGGCATATTTGGAGCATGGTCTGATAACCCTAAGTACTTTAACCCATTCTTTATTGCTGATTGTATATTTTCTTGAACCGTACTATATGCATGACCGCTTACTATCGTATGTGTATGTAAATCTATTAATCCCTTCATATGTAAATACCTCCATTTATATATATAAATTAAAGCCATATCGGTCTATCTAATATGGCTTTAATTATATTTGTTATTTTTGTAAGTTTTTAAACTTTTCTTTAAATAATTCTCCAAGAGTTCCTAGTGAATCTTCTACTTCTAAAAATTCTGTTATATCTTCTTCTGGTTCTCTTGTAGCTTCTTTTATTGATACTACTAATCTTTTGTTCTTTGGCTTAAAGTCTATAACCATTACATTAACTTCATCTCCAACATTAACAACATTAGTAACTTTCATAACTCTGTCTTCACTTAGTTCAGATATAGGTAAGAATGCATCTACACCTTCTCTTATTTGTACAAAAGCACCTTTTTCTATAGTTCTTACAATCTTTCCAGTAACTATATCATCTAAATATATTTCATCTTTTATTAAATCCCAAGGATCATTATTTATATCTTTTAATGCTAATGCTATTTTTTTAGTTTCTGAATCTACATCTAATACATAAACTTCTACTTCTTGGCCTTCACAAAGCATATTTTCTACAGATTCTACTCTTTCCCAAGACAAGTTGTTTAAGTGAACTAATCCTTCTATTCCACCGATGTCAACAAATGCTCCATAAGGCATTATTTTAGTAACTTTACCTTCTCTTTTCTGTCCTGATTCTAAAGAATTAAATAAAGTTTCTTTTTGTTCTTTTACTTGAGCTTTGTGTGCTTCTCTTTCAGCTTTTGCTTTTGCTCTCGCTTGTTCTTTTTCTTCTTGTATACGAACTCTTCTTTCTTCTCTCTCTTTATCTAAACGCTCTTGTAGTACGTCTCTATGACTAGCTACTAATCTATTTTTCTTAACATCCATTTCTTTTATATAAACTTCTAAATTACATCCTACATATCCAGATGTATCATTAACAAACTTAGTATCTAATTGTGATATTGGTATAAATAGTGATTGTGTATTATATGTAGCAAATACTCCTCTTTCTATATTTTTTTCAATATTTACAGTTATTATTCTATGTTCTTTGTAAGCCTTTTCTAGTTCTGTAAAATCAGCTTTTTTATCTAATTGTAATTTAGATAAATGTATTACTCCATCTTTATGATATACTTTCGTTATAATTGCAGCTATTTCATCGCCTACATTGTATATATCACTAATATATTTGCCTTTAGGAAGATTTAACTCGTTTATCGATATTACTCCATCAAATCCATAGTTTAATTCTAAAGCAACTGAGTCATTAGTTATTTTAGATATTTTTCCGCTTATAGTTTGTCCAATTTTAACACTATTAAACTCTTGTTCTTGTTGATCTAATAATTCTTGCATCGATAAGTTATTTGTCATGATTATCAATCCTTTCATTCTAAGTATCATCTACTTAAATATTATACCATTAATGTTTTAAATACTTGCATTTTTATTTTAATATTTACTGCATTTTATTTTATATTACATTAAAACAACCCTTATGGATATATATCCATAAGGGTTGTTTTAATGTAATATTAATTCTTATTAATAATGTCTTTTTTTATATTTTTATTATCATTAGAATCTACTACCGATAAAGTTTTTTTATAAAATACCATAAAGCATATTATAGTTGTAGTTGCTGCAAGTATGTCTGCTATTGGTTCTGCTAAGAGTACTCCAAATAATTGATTTTCCATAACCATTGGTAATATAAATATTAATGGAACTAGCAATATTACCTTCCTAAGTAAAGCTAATATCAAAGATATTTTTGCTTGGCCAAGTGCTAAGAATGTCTGCTGACAAGCTACTTGTACACCAAATATAAATATTCCAGCAAAGTATATCTTTATACTCCAAGTAGTTATTTCCATAAGTGCTGGGTCATTGTTAAATATCCCTACAAATACGTGTGGCAATACCATAAGTGCTAACCACATACCGATTGTATATAATGAGCACAAACCTAAACACAGCTTAAATGTTTGTTTTACTCTATCCATTTGCTTTGCCCCATAATTATAACTTATTATAGGTTGAGCTCCTTGAGTTAATCCTAGACTAGGCAACATTATTATTTGCATTATACTACTAATTATAGTCATTGCACCTACCGCTAAATCTCCACCGTACTTTTGCAGTTGACTATTTAAAGATACTAATACTAAACTTTCTGTAGCTTGCATTATAAATGGAGATACTCCTAATGCCAATATAGACATTATTATTTTAATATCTAATTTTAAATATTTTTTCTTTATTTTAAGAACACTTTTTTTTCCAAGTAAAAAACTTAGTACCCATACAGCTGATACTGCTTGTGCTAGTATAGTAGCTAGCGCCGCTCCTTTTACTCCCATCCCTAATCCAAATATAAGAATTGGATCTAATACGATATTTATGATAGCCCCTATTGTTACTGTCATCATGCCAACTTTTGCAAACCCTTGAGTATTTATATAAGGATTCATTCCCAATCCTATTTGAACAAATACAGTACCTATAAGATATATGCTTAAATAATCAGTTGCATATCCTATTGTTGCTTCACTTGCTCCAAATGCCCAAAGTATAGGCTCTTTAAATGCTAAAAATCCTACTGTTAATATTAATGATAAAATCATTAATATAGAGAAACTATTACTCATTATTTTTTCAGCACCATCATTGTCTTGCTCTCCCATTTTTATTGCCGCTAAAGGTGCTCCACCCATACCTACTAAAGCACTAAATGCTGCTATTATTAGTATTATTGGAAATGCTACTCCTACTCCTGCCATAGCCATATCTCCACCTGGCATTCTACCTATAAATATTCTGTCTACAATATTATACAGTACATTTACTAACTGTGCGATTATCGCTGGTGTAGCTAATTTAAAAAGAAGTTTTCCTATATTTTCTTTTCCCAAGTCAGTACTTGTGTTGCTCATTTTATCACTCCTAAAATCTTTTTTAATATTTTTGTTTATTTTATCACTATCAATAATTGTATTTTAACATTTTATTCATACTATTATAACATGTTTATTTGAAGTCATAAACATTTTAAATATAAATGTTTGATTTTAAATAGTCCCATCTATTATATTGTTTGAATATAGCAAACAAAAAAATAACTTTAATCAGTTTTGATTAAAGTTATTTTTTATTAGGTAAGCTTATCTAATATTACTACTAACTTATTTAATTGGAGGCGACACCCAGATTTGAACTGAGGATCAAGGAGTTGCAGTCCACTGCCTTACCGCTTGGCTATGTCGCCTTATCTCTTACAATATAATTATATGTTTATTGATATTGTTTGGCAACTACTTTTTCAACTTTTTAACTTTAAATTTATGTCAAATTATTACATTTTAATAATCAAAAGTTGAAATATTAAATATCTCAACTTTTGACTGAATTTATTAATTTATATTCCAAATTATCCCAAAAATATTTTCAAGTCATCTTCAACATTAGTTATTCCAGCTATACCGAAGTTTTCAACTAAAACATTCACTACATTTGGAGATAAGAATGCTGGTAATGTTGGTCCTAGGTGTATGTTTTTAACTCCAAGATATAATAATGATAATAATACTATTACAGCTTTTTGTTCATACCAAGCTATATTGAAAGCTATTGGTAATTCATTTATATCTTGTAATTCAAATACTTCTTTAAGTTTTAATGCTATAAGTGCTAATGAGTAAGAATCATTACACTGTCCTGCATCTAATACTCTAGGTATTCCATTTATATCACCTAATGGCAACTTATTATACTTATATTTTGCACATCCCGCTGTAAGTATTACTGTATCTTCTGGTAATGCTTTTGCAAAGTCTGTATAGTAATCTCTAGACTTAGCTCTTCCATCACATCCTGCCATAACGAAGAATTTCTTTATAGCTCCAGTTTTAACTGCCTCTACTACTTTATCTGCTAATGCAAATACCTGATTATGTGCAAATCCACCTATTATTTCTCCTGTTTCTATTTCTATAGGAGATTGACATTTTTTAGCTTGTTCTATTATAACTGAGAAATCTTTATTGTCTTCAGATTCTCCAGCTATATGAGTACATCCAGTAAATCCAGCTGCTCCAGTAGTGTATAATCTATTTTTATAACTATCTTTTGGTGTTACTATGCAGTTTGTAGTCATTAATATAGGTCCATTGAAACTTTCAAACTCTTCTTTTTGTTTCCACCATGCATTTCCATAGTTACCTGCAAAATGTGAATATTTCTTAAATGCTGGGTAATAGTGAGCTGGTAACATCTCTGAGTGAGTATATATATCTACTCCGCTTCCTTCACTTTGTTTTAATAATAATTCTAAGTCTTTTAAATCATGTCCTGACACTAATATACCTGGGTTATTTCTAACACCTATATTAACTTTAGTTATCTCCGGATTTCCATAAGTTTTTGTATTAGCGCTATCAAGTAAAGCCATGCCATCTACTCCAACTTTTCCTGTTTCCAAAGTTAATGCTATTAATTCATCTACACTTAAATTATCATCTAAAGTTTTTGCTAAAGTACTTTGCATAAATGCATTTACACTCTCGTCATCATATCCTAACGCATTTGCATGTTTTACATAAGCTGATAAACCTTTTAATCCATATATTATAAGTTCTCTTAAACTTCTCTTATCTTCATCTTTAGTAGATAAAACACCAACCTTTGTTGATTTTTCATTTAATATTGAATCAATATCTATATTTTCTTTCGGAACAAATATTGAGTTTTTTAGCTTAGCTAAAACACCAACTTTTACATCCATTTCTTCATTAGAGCTTGCATTCCATGATGCTGCTTCAGATAAATTTTCTTTGTTATTTAATGTAGCTAACAATTCATCTTTTGCTTTTAAAGTATTTTTAACTCTCTCATAGAATACTTCATCATCAAAGTTAGCATTTGTTATTGTAGTAAATAAGTTTATTGTTATTAAATGATTTATATTTGATGATACTACTTTTCCTTCTTGTCTAAGCCTTGTAGTAACTTCACATAAACCTTTAGTTGTATATATTAATAAATCTTGCATTCTTGCTAAATCTGGTGATTTTCCACATACTCCAAATTTCGTACAGCCTGTATTACCTGCTGTCTCTTGACACTGAAAACAAAACATTTTATCTTCCATAATTGTTCCTCCAATTTAAATCTATATTTTATATACTCATTATATGTTATGATTAGTATGCATAGCGGTAACATAGGTTACACTATTATAAAGTAAAGAAAGTTTGGTGGTAATTATGGTTATGAATAAAAATGAAGTTTTAAAGTTCTTTGAAAAATCTAATTATAATGTAGTTAGTTATTCTAAAAATGATATTATTGCACTAGAGGGTGACCCTTGTGGAAAAGTTGGCTTAGTTTTAGAAGGAAACGTTGATATAAAAAGAGTACTAACAAGTAATAATATAGTTCATCTTTCTTCATTTAGTGCTGGCGAGTTTTTCGGAGAAGTTATCGCTTTTTCTGATACTAATACATATCCTGCTACAGTAATAGCTTCTACTAATAGTAAAATCATGTTTATAAGTAGAAATGATTTTATTGGGTTTTGCAGTAATCACCCTGATTTTTTAGAGATGTTTTTAAATACTTTAACTAATAAAATTATAAGCTTAAATAAATCAATTACCGGTTTATCTTTAACTAGTATACGTCAAAAAATTAGTAACTACTTAATTACTGAATATAATGTTCAAGGTAGTGTATTTATTAACCTTAATATGACAAAGCAAAAACTTTCTGAAAAACTAGGCATTCCTAGACCATCTTTATCTAGAGAACTTATAAATATGAGAAATGAAAATCTTATAGACTACTCTAAAGATGTAATTAAAATTTTAAATTTAGATTCACTTAAAAGTATATTAATGGAATAAATAGGTATAATACCTATTTATTTTTTACAAAACTTTATTTTTTTATATACTTATAAAAAAATACATGATATGATATACAAGTATTTTTTTGTATACAAGATACATTTCTATATAATATTTAAATTTCTAGGAGGATAAAAAATGAAAAACGAAACAAAAGTAAAAGTTGTAACAGCTGACCCTTCAGCATTAGGACTTTTTGGACTAGCAATAATAACATTAGTTGCTTCATCTCAAAAATTAGGGATAACTTCAGGAGTATCACTAGTTTTACCATGGGCAATATTTTTAGGAGCAACTGCTCAGTTATTTGCATGTATAAATGATTTTAAACATGATAACACATTTGGAGCTACTGCTTTTGGAGCATATGCATTCTTCTGGTATGCAGTTGGATTTACATGGTTAATACAAAATGGAGTATTTGGTGAAAAATTAGCAGCCTCTGCTGATATCAAGCAATTAGGATTTGCTTACTTAGGGTACTTAATATTTACATTATTTATGACTTTAGGTGCAATGGAAACTCACAAGGTATTATTTATAATATTCGTACTTATAGATTGTTTATTCATAGGATTAACATTAACTTCATTCGGTATCATGGAGCATGCTACTCATCAATTTGCTGCATATTCTGAGTTAGCAATAGCAATATTCTCATTCTATGGTTGTGGTGCTGCAGTTTTAAATGCTCACTTTGGAAAAGTATTTTTACCAGTTGGAAAACCATTTGGGATATTCAAAAAATAATTTCAAATTATACAGTTTTTAATAAATATAGCTATAAATAAGGACATCTTTTATTAAAAGATGCCCTTTTTTTAATTCAAACTATTTTTTCTCATAAAATGGTTCTAAGTGTACTATTACTTGGGAACTTTCATTTATTTTAGTTTGAATCATATTTTCAATTTCATGAGTTAATACATGCGATTTCTCAATACTTATATAAGGATCAATCAGTATGTGCATATCAACATACATATCACTTTCGCTCCCCCTACTTCTTATATTATGAACTCCTTTTACATCTTTAAAACTACTCACAATTTCAACTATTTTTTCCTCATCTACTGTTGATTTATCTACTAACACACCTGTAGATGATTTGAATACTTCATAAGCTGAATAAATTATAAACCCTGAAACTACTAAAGATGCTATAGAGTCAATAATAGATGGCAATCCTAGTTTAACTACGACTAATGTAGATAAAACCCCTATTGAAACAAATATATCACTCTTAGTATGCATTGAGTCTGATATAAGGATATGGCTGTTTAATTTTTTTCCAACTCTATTTTCAAAAGTACATACACATATATTTATTATAAGTGTAACTATCAACACTATTAAGCTTTCTACAGTTATAGATGGTTCTACTACATTTGCAAATCTTGAAATTGAAGTAAAAATTATCTTACCCGCTATTACAATTAACATACATCCAATAAACATACTTGCCATTATTTCAAATTTTTTATGTCCATATGGATAATCTTTATCATTAGGTTTAGATGCTATACTAATACCTATAATTCCAACTATATTAGATGCACCATCTGATAAAGAGTGAAATCCATCTGCAGTCATACTTGCACTTTTTATAGCACTACCTATAATAATTTTTAACATTGCAACCCCAAAGTTTGCAAACAAAATAATCCATAGTACTTGTTTCACTTTTTTATAACTATTATTTTCCATTTTATCCCCCTCAAATCATTATGATTTATTTTAAAATTGACATTTGACATGCTATCGCACTTGAAATTAGCTTAAGTTTAATAATGACTTTCATTTGTCCCTTAACTAAAAAATCCACAGAAAAGTTTTTAAACTAATCCATGGATTCATCTTTATTCGTTATACTTTCTATATATTCAAATATTGTTACATTTGTGCATTCATCTTTAACATCTATTAAATTTGATAAAGTTACCCCTAACAATCTAATTTGTTTATCTGTATTGATATTTTTTAATAAATTATATACATTTGTTCTTATTTCATAATGCTTGTTTAGAGCTTTTCCTAAACTAACACTCCTTGTTATTTGCGTAAAATCTTCGAATTTAACCTTTAGAGTTATTGTTTTCCCTAGCTTATCACAATGTTTAAGCCTCTCACATACTTCTTCACATATTTCACTAAGTATATCTACAACTTCTTCATCTTCTACATTTAAATTATGACTTAACGTAGTCTCTGCTCCTACTGACTTTCTTTCTCTATTCGGTTGAACTGGTCTGTAATCTATTCCCCTTGCAAATTGATAAAATGTGTATCCTCTATTTTTGAATATGTTTTCTAATTCATTTAGTTCCAATTTTCTTAAATCATATCCAGTTTCTATTCCTAAATTTTTAAGAGCTCTAGCAGTTACCTTCCCAACTCCAAAGAATTTATTTACTGGTAATTTATCCAGAAATTCTTGTTTATTTTTTTTCGTTATTACAGTAAGACCACTTGGTTTTTTATAATCAGATGCAAGTTTTGATAAAAATTTATTATAAGAAACCCCCGCTGATGCTGTTAAACCAACTTCTTCTAAAATTTCTTTTTTAATCATCCTTGCTATCTCTGTAGCATATCTTATATTTTTTTTATTATTTGTTACATCTAAAAAAGCTTCGTCTAAAGATAATGGTTCTACTAAGTCTGTATACCTATAAAATATTTCTCTTATTTGATTTGATGCTTTATGATATACATCAAACCTCGGTCTTACAAAATATGCGTAAGGGCATCTTTTATATGCGTTTTGAGATGGCATAGCTGAATGAATACCATACGCCCTGGCTTCATAAGAACAAGTACAAACAACTCCTCTGCTTTGAGGGTCCCCTCCAACAATTACAGGCTTTCCTCTTAAATTTGGGTTGTCTCTTTGTTCAACTGATGCATAAAAAGCATCCATATCTATATGAATTATTTTTCTATTTTCATTAATACATATCACCTCTTATCATTTAGTATTTTTCACGATATCGTGACATAATAACATGCAATTTAAATTTTATTTTATAGTTTTTGAAAAATCACTTGCAAATTTTTCAAAAAACCTTTAAAATAGTTATTCCAAGGAACTAACTTATTTTAGGTACTTGATAACCGTATATTTATATTTATTTTTAACATTATATAATTTTATATAAGAAAGACCATACTACCTCGGGGGTAATATGGTCTTATATTTTCTCTATTTTTAACTATTTTATAGTTTAGTTTGCATAATAAAGATTTTGTGATGGATATTCAGGATCACTTGTTACATCTATTCCAAGTTCTCTAAATGTTTGCTCATCATTTTTGCTTAATATAGTATTAGAATGTGCTTGAGCTCCTTTTAATAATGGTAATTTATCAATTACAGCTTGAGCTGTTGGATTTGTAACACCACATATACTAAGTGCAGTTAATACTTCTTCACAACTTAACTCAGGAGTTCTACTTCCTAATGTTTTAGTTTTTAAATTTACAATCGGCTCAAGTATAGCCGGAGATATTAAATGTAATTCATCATCTATTTTAGCTAAATGTTTTATAGCATTTAATGTAGCCGCTGCCGTTGCATTCATTAAGTCTGAACCTTTTCCAGTTAACATAGTTCCATCTATTAGTTCTATTGCTACTACTGGACAAGCATCATTTTTTTGTGCAGTTTCTTTTAATTTATTACTATAATTTCTTGAAGTCATAACAACTGTTCTATCTTCAGGTTTTAAGTTAAGACCTTCCATTATCATTTTTATTCTATCATAAGCGCCTTTATCCACTTGACCTTTTTTGTATTCACAAGCAGTTTTAAAGTATCTTCTTATTATTTCTTGTCTTGATGCCTCTGCAACAACTTCATCATCTGTTATACCATATCCAACTCTATTAACACCCATATCAGTTGGCGATTGATATATAGACTCTTTTCCTGTTATTTTTTCTATTATTTTCTTAACAACTGGGAATAACTCTAAGTCTCTATTATAGTTTACTGACATTTTCCCATATTTTTCAAGATGGAATGAGTCTATCATATTAACGTCTTTTAAATCTACTGTCGCAGCTTCATATGCTATATTTAAAGGATGCTTTAATGGAACGTTCCATACTGGGAATGTCTCAAATTTTGAGTACCCAACAGCATTACCTAATTTATTTTCATGATATAATTGGCTTAAACAAGTTCCTAATTTTCCACTGTTAGCCCCTGGAGCTGTAACAACAACTATTGGCCTAGTAGTTTCTATATAAGGATTTTCTCCATATCCTTCATCACTTACTATTGTATCAACATCAGTTGGATATCCTTTTGTTGGAGCATGTTTGTATACTTTTATTCCTCTACGCTCTAATTTATTTATAAATACGGTAGTAGCAGGTTGTCCTTCAAATCTTGTTATTACAACACTGTTTACATCTAATTCATATTTTCTTAAATCGTCTATAAGCCTTAAAACTTCCATATCATATGTTATACCGAAGTCACCTCTGATTTTATTTCTTTCGATATCTCCTGCATAAACACATATGA
The DNA here is from genome assembly GCA_000686145.1 of Peptostreptococcaceae bacterium VA2. Classification (GTDB taxonomy): domain Bacteria; phylum Bacillota; class Clostridia; order Peptostreptococcales; family Peptostreptococcaceae; genus Romboutsia_D. The sequence goes on from JMMB01000007.1 coordinate 2,811,073, forward strand.
CAACTTCAACTTTTTCTTTTATGTGTTGAAGTACTTTTATTTTTGCATTTTCGTCAAAACCTGGTAATACTCTCTTGGCATGTAAATCTCCTATTAACTTACCACCAAATTCTAAATAAAGCTTATCAAAATCATTAACTCTTTCTAAAATATATTTTGATTGCTCTTCTAGATACTTTTTGTGATCGAATCCTATTTTCATGTTGCCACCTCACTAAATTATTTAATTTCTTGATAACCATATATTTATATTTATTTATACTTATGTAAAGTGGAAATTCTTACTTAGTAATCTAGCGCTACTTTTTTCATAATTTCCACTTTAAGTTTATATTATACATTTAAGATATAAATATTTCAAGATTATTTTACTATCCTTTTGAAGATGATTTTATTTTGCTCATATCATTATTTTTATATTATTAAATGTTTTATATAAATTAAAATTTTTAATAATAAATAAGAATACCCATCATAATCATAATAATTTCTTACGATTATGATGGGTATTCTATAATTTTAAATTAATAGATTTTAATTAACAGCATCCACCATCAAACACATCTCCTACACCACAAACTATTAATAATAATATTAAAAATGGTATCCAAGAACATATATCAATTTCTTTCCAACATTCTTGGAATGCTAAAAATAAGAAGAATAATACTACTATCCATATTCCACTAAATCCACCTTCACCAAATAATCTGTCTAACATATTGTTAACCCCCTGTTGTATTTAATATTTGTAGAGTTTCTACTCTTAACATATACTATGAGAGTTAATTTATTTTTGACATTAATTTATTCAGACCTATTTTTCTATTAATCTACAGATTTCAGCGATTCTACCATCTTAATATTTTTTAATTTGTAATACATTGCAAAATTAACTATAAATCCAAGTATTATTGTTAGTACTGCTGCTATTATATAGCTACTACTATCTATTATTCTTCCAAACATCATATTGTCTATTTCAACTGTAACCATTATAAATTGATGAAGCAATTTTCCTATTCCCAGTCCTAATATTGTCCCTACTACTGTAAGTATTATGTTCTCTCTATAAATGTAAGCAGACACTTCATTATCATAAAAGCCTAGAACTTTTATTGTTGCTATTTCTCTTATTCTTTCTGATATATTCACATTTGTTAAATTATATAAAACTACAAATGCTAAAGCACCTGCTGATAATGTCATTATTAGCACTACATAATTTAAACTTTTTATGGTTTTTTCAAAGTTTTCTTTTACCCCTGTACTAAACCCAACACCACTTACTTTTTCTATGTTAGTAAGATTTTTTGATATTTTATCTTCAGCTTTTATAGACTCATCTTTTAAAGTCCCTATTATTCTATTGTATCTACTATCTCTTTTAAATAGTTCTTTGTAGCATTCTTTAGACATATAGGCATAGTGACCTACATAGTTTTCCGTTATTGCCTCAACCTTTACTTTTGCTTTTTTATCTTTTGAATTTACAATTTCTATGTTATCTCCTATTTTAACATCTAAATCTCTTGATACCTTTTCACTAAGTACTATCCCTGTTTTAGTTAAATCTATATTATTTTGAGTCTTTCTATCTCTTAATCCTATAACTTTTTTCATTTCGTCGCTATCTTTTGGTACTGCTATTGTAAGTTCTTTTTCTTTATTATTTTTTACTATTTTTCCATTTTCATTATTCATAAGTAAATAATTATCTATTAGTTTTTCATCATCTACATACTTTTCTATTTTACCTAATTCACTAGGACTTGCATTGTTATCAATTGTAACAGTCATATTGTACTTAAATATGCTTTTATACTGACCATCTACTATCATTTGTATAGAATCTTGAATACCAAGACCTGACAATATTAAAGCTGTGCATCCTGATATTCCAAGTACAGTCATTAAAAATCTCTTTTTATATCTAAATATATTTCTTATAGTTACTTTTCCGATAAAACCTACTTTGTTCCATATAAACGGCATTCTTTCTAGTAATATTCTTTTTCCATTTTTAGGAGCTTTTGGTCTCATTAATACTGATGGTGTTTCTTTTAATTCTTTATAGCATGCTAAATACGCTGCTATTGTAGTTATTGAAATCGCTGTAAATGTTACCCCTAATGCTAAAGGAATATCAAATAACAGCTGAATTTCAGGCAATGTATACATTATTCCATAGGATTTAAATACAACAATTGGGAATACAGTAAATCCTATAGCTAAACCTATAATACTACCTAATAAACTTGCACTTAATGCATACATTATATATTTTTTAGCTATTTTTCTAGTTGTATATCCTAAAGCCTTTAATGTACCTATGTTTATTCTCTGTTCATCTACCATCCTAGTCATGGTAGTTAAGCAAACTAAAGCTGCTACTGAAAAGAAAAATACAGGGAATATTTTTGAAAGTGCATCTATACTATTTGCATTTCCTTCATATTGTACATATGAATAGTGACTATTTCTATCTAATATATACCACTTAGGTTTTTCTATTTTGCTTATTTTGTCTTCACTATCTTTTATCTTTTTTTCTGCTTTAGATAATTCATCTTTTGCTTTTGTTTTTGCATATTTTAATTCAATTTTAACTTTTTCTATTTTTTGTTTTTGTATTTTTATATTATTTCTGGCTTTTTCAAACTCATCTTTCGATTTAGTTTCCATTGAGCTCAAATTGCTTTTCTGTGTAGCTAATTTTTCTTTATTTTTATCTAAAGTATGTTTTGTATTATTAAGTTTTAATTCTATTTTTTGTAACTCATTAATTTTGCTTGATAATTGTGAATTTCCTTGTTCATATGCTAAATTCATAGAACTAATTAGTGTTTTATTTTGGTTCAATTCTTTATTTAGTTGTTCTTTTTCTTCTATACTTAAATTTTCTTCTTTTAATTTATCTTCTATATATATGCTTTTTTTATTTAAATCATTTATCTGATTAGTTAAACTATCTAATTTAGTTTGAGCATCACTAATTGCAGTTGCTGCTATTTTTTTATTTTCTTCAAAATCATTTTTTCCTCTTTGATATTGGTTATATCCCTCTTGTAATTGTTTTTCACCGTTAGCTATTTTTATTTTTCCTTTTTCTATTTCCTGGATTGCTTTGTTTTCATTATCTCTTAATTTAAGTTCTCCATTTTTTATTTCATTTGTAAATTTATTTATGTTATTTTGTGCTTTATTTAATTCATTATTAACTTCATTTTTTTTATCTTCATACTGATTTTTACCTTTATTTAATTCTTCATTAGCTTTTTTTATAACTTCATCATATCTAGATTTTATTCTAGAATCCGATATTTTTTCTAGTTCTTTTGTTACTTTATCTACCTTATTAAAATATTTTTCTGTATATGAGTTTTCTTTTTTTGTATTGTCTAAAGTTAAAAATATTTCACTGTATGAGTCCATTTTAAAATCATCTTGTGGAATCATTATTACACTACTTATAGTTCCATCGCCAATTGAACTGCTTCCCTTTTCATAAGAAAGATAATATGGAGTTTCAATTTTTCCAACTACAGTATACTGTGTATTTTTCAAAGTATCACTAAGCTTTTCATCATTTCCTGAGCTTAAATTTATCTTTGAACCTAATGGTATATCAAGTTTATCTACTTTACTTTTTTCAATTACACACTCTCCTGATTTTTGTGGTAATCTACCTTGTACTACTTTAACTTTATTTATGTAATTTTTATTATTTTCCTTTATGTCATCTAATGGTAGTGCGTGTATTTTACTTACTTGTTCTTGCGATTTATATTTTGTAATAACATCCATTGAGTATGTTGGAAACACACCTTCTATGTTTTCTATTTTTTTAACTTCATCTACATCTTTATCTGTAATCCCTAATGTTGATAGTAATCTTATATCCATTAGGTTATATTCATCATAGTATGAATCTGATGTATCTTTCATTACCATAGGTGATATTTTTATACCTGAGTAAAATGCTACTCCTAATGCTATAATACACATTATAGATAAAAATCTACCCTTAGATTTTTTTATATCTCTTATAATATCTTTATTTAAGATACTTTTCATTGCTACCACTCAATCCCTTCTACTGATATTGGATTTTCATTTATAGCAATGCTTTCTATTTTTCCATTTTTAACTTTTATAACTTTGTCACCCATTGGCGCTAATGCTAGGTTATGCGTAATTATAATTACTGTCATTCCTATTTTCTTACATGTATCTTGTAATAACTTAAGAATTGATTTTCCTGTATTATAATCTAGTGCTCCAGTTGGTTCATCACATAATAAAAGTTTCGGATTTTTAGCCAACGCCCTTGCTATTGCAACTCTTTGTTGTTCTCCACCTGATAGTTGCGCTGGAAAATTATCTTTTCTATTTCCTAACCCAACAGCCTCCATTATTTCATCTATATCTAATGGATCTTTACATATCTGCGTTGCCAGTTCAACGTTTTCCCTAGCAGTAAGGTTTTGTACTAAATTATAAAATTGAAATACAAATCCGATATCAAATCTTCTATATGTTATTAGTTCTTTATTTGTGTAATTATTTATATTATTATTGTCTACTACCACGTCTCCACTAGTGGGACTATCCATACCTCCTAAAATATTTAATATTGTACTTTTTCCAGCTCCACTTGCTCCTGCTACTATTACAAATTCACCTTTATCTACACAAAAATCTACTCCACTTAATGCATAGATCTCAACTTCTCCCATTTTGTATATTTTTTTAACATCTTTAAATTCTATGTATTTACTCAATTAATTTCCTCTATTCTTTTTATATTGATTAAATTTATTAAATTTATTATATCATATATAAACACTCTTACTTTTGATATTTTTAATGCTATTTCTATATAAAAGATTTAATTAAAATTCATTATAATTTTTCATATAATAATAAGCTAGATTAAAAATTATAATCTAGCTTTAATTTACTATACTTCCATTATAATAGGGAATACACTCGGATTTCTCTTTGTCTTATGATATAAAAAATTCTCTACTGATTTTTTTACATTGATTTTTATAATATTCCACTCTAAAATTTCTTTCTCCAAACATTTTTCAATTTCTTCCTTAGATATTTCTTTTATCTTATTAATTAAATCCTCAGATTCTCTAGCGTATATAAATCCTCTTGTTATTACATCTGGACCTGATGCTATGGTATATTTTTCTCTATTTATTGCTACTACTATATTAACCATTCCATCTTTTGCTAACTCTCTTCTATCTCTTAAAACTATATTTCCCACATCTCCAACACCAAGACCATCTACAAATAAGATGCCTGTATGAACTGTTTTATTTGCATTTGCACTATCTTTAGATATTTCTAAGACTTTACCTGTTTCTAATGTAAAAACATTGGATGGCTTCATACCTAATTTTATAGCTAAATCTCTATGGTGTTTTAGATGTCTATATTCACCATGTACTGGCATAAAATATTTAGGTTTAACTAAACTATGAATTAATTTTAACTCTTCTTGATATGCATGACCTGATACATGAATTTCTTCTAAATCTTCATATATTACATCTGCACCTTTTCTAAATAATTGATTTATAACCCTTGATACAGATTTATCATTTCCAGGTATTGGTGATGCTGAAATTATGAATAAATCATTTGGTTGTATAGATATTTTTCTATGTGTCCCATATGCTATTCTTGAAAGTCCAGCCATAGGTTCTCCCTGACTGCCTGTAGTTATTATTGTTATTTCTTCACTAGGATAGTTATTTATATCATCTATTTCTATCATAGATTCTGATGGTATATGAAGGTATCCAAGCTCTATAGCTACGTTTGATACATTTTCCATACTTCTTCCACTAAATACTATTTTTCTATTTTGTGCTATAGATGCATCTGCTATTTGTTGCATTCTATGAATATTAGACGCAAATGTAGCTACAATAATTCTTCCTTTTGAAGGTGAAAATATCTTATTTAATGCCTCACCTATAGTTTTTTCTGAAAGCGAATGACCTGTTCTTTCTACATTAGTACTGTCAGCCATTAAAAGTAATACACCTTTTTTTCCTAAAGCAGCTATCCTATTTAAATCCATCATTCTTCCATCTATTGGAGTATAATCAATTTTAAAATCTCCAGTATGAAGTATTACCCCTATTGGAGTATGAATAGCTAAAGCACAAGAATCTGCTATACTATGTGTTACTCCTATAAATTCAATTTTCATATTTTCTAACTTAATACTTTGTTGGGTTCTGACTGTTTTTAGTATAGATGAATTTTCTAAACCGTGCTCTTTTAATTTATTTTTTACTAATCCTAAGGTAAGCTTTGTTCCGTATACAGGTATATTTAGCTGTTTTAATATATAAGGAATTGCTCCTATATGATCTTCATGCCCATGAGTTAAAAACATTCCTTTTACTTTATCTTTCCTTTCAACCAAATATTTTATATCAGGTATTACTAAATCAACCCCATACATATCATCATCTGGGAATGCTATTCCTCCATCTATTACTATTATTTCATCTTTATATTCAATTGCAGTTATATTTTTTCCAATTTCTCCAAGTCCCCCAAGCGGAATTATTTTTACACTATCTTTATCCATATTTATGTTACTCCTTTATATTAAGTATATATATTAATAAATTATATATTTTTTATGCAAATACATATCTGTTATAGTTTTGGTATAAATATATATATTAATTCTATTTTTAGGATAAAATTTAATTAATATAAGGAATGTTTTTTTAAATGCTTAGATAAAACTTTATTTAAAATGATAATTTTTATATAAAATTTAGTTTCTTATACAAAAACCCCCTTATTCATTAGGTTTTTACATTCCTATATATAAGGGGGTTACTTTATTATTATTTATAACTTTAGTATATTAGTATTATTTTACCATTTCTTTGTATTCTTTTTCATTTTTAGGTGCTTTTAGCTCACCTTTTTCAAACTTATCTGCTTGTGTGTTTACATAGTCTATTATGTCTTTAGAAACTAAGTTTTTAGTAGTATCTGGTATTCCTACTGCACCTTCTTTTAAACCGTAGATAGCTGTTGTTCCACCTGGGAATTTACCATCTACTAATTCTTTAACTGTGTCAAATACACCTACATCAACTCTTTTTATAGCTGAAGTTAATACACTCTTTGGAGCTAAAGAACTTTGGTCTCTATCTACTCCAATTGCAAACTTACCTTGCTCTTTAGCTGCTTCTATAGCACCTGTTCCAACATCTCCTCCAGCAGTGAATATTACATCTGCACCTTTTGAATACATTTGATTCGCTATAGCTTTTCCTTTTGCTTGGTCTGTAAATGAGTTTGCATACTGAACTTGCACTTCTAAGTTAGGATTAACAGCTTTTGCTCCTGCCATATATCCATATTGGTATGCCTCTATAACTGGTAATTGCATACCACCTATAAATCCTATATTATTAGTTTTAGTCATTTTACCAGCTACTAATCCAGATAAGTATGCTGACTCTTGAGAATTAAATTGTATTGCCTTTACATTTTCAGGAACTTTTGGATATGTTTCATCAACTATGACAAATTTTTGTTCTGGATATAATTTAGATCCCTCTTCTATTGCAGGTGCTAATTTCATTCCAACTCCTAGTATTAAATCTACACCTTCATCTGATAATGTTTCTATATTAGCTGCATAATCCGAATCTTGTTTTGATTCTAAGTACTTAACCTTTACACCTAGTTCTTTTTCTGCTTTTTTAAGACCTTCCCATGCCGATTGATTAAATGATTGATCATTTACTCCCGCTACATCCGTTATCATACCAATAGTTAATTGATCATCTTTTACTTCGCTCTTTTTATCATTTGAACATCCTGCTAATAATGATGCTGATAGCACTGATGCTAGTGCTAATGCTACTACTTTTTTTAATTTCATGTCATGACCTCCAAGTATAATTGCAAAAAAAATCCTTTTATCAGCATGATAAAAGGATAGTTATTGTTGTATTAATTTAACCATTCAGATATCTTTTTAGTCTCTCTGTACTAAATTAAAGCCATTTTTTTATTTAAAATAATTTCTTTAAACGATTATGACATCTTTATACAGTTTTGTCAACGTTATAATAATATTTGATTTTTTTTATTTTAAAGTTAATTAAAATATTGTACGTTCATAATATGCATCATAGTTCCAATTATCAAACAACTTTCATCTATATCAAACTGAGATGTATGGAGAGAGTGTACTTTATCACTATTTTTATTTTTGCATCCTACATGAAAAAATACGCCTTTATTATTTTGTGTATAAAATGAAAAATCTTCGCCACCTAAAGATGCTTTTTCTCTCATTATAAATTTATCCTTTCCTAACAATTCATTTGTGTTTTTTATTATAATATCTACCATTTCTTTATTATTTATAACTGCTGGATATCCATCATTGTCTATCAATAAATTTCCTATACATCCAAATGCATGAGATATATTTTCAACAATATCCTTTATTCTGTTAATCATAAATTCTCTTGTGTCTCTATCTAAAGTTCTTAGTGTTCCATTCATTTTTATTTCTTCACAGATAATATTTTGAGCATCCCCACCTTGTATTTTTCCAATAGTTAAAACTGCACTATCCAGTGGAGATAAATTCCTACTTATTATACTTTGAAGTGCTGTTATAATATGAGATGATGCTACTAATGCATCTATTCCATTTTCAGGATATGCTCCATGAGATTGTTTCCCTTTAATTATTATATTTAAAGTATCTGTACTAGCATTTAGAGTTCCATATTTACTTTCTATATATCCAACTTCTATATGCGGCATCACATGAAGACCAAACATATAGTCTACAGTTGGATTTTCAAGACATTTATCTTTTATTAAAAACTTAGCTCCACCTAATGTTTCTTCTGCTGGTTGAAATAAAAATTTAACATTTACATTTAGTTTTTCCTTCATTGAATTTAATACTTTACATGCACCTAATAACATAGCTATATGTGCATCATGTCCGCAAGCATGCATTTTACCCTCATTAGTTGATCGGTAATCATGATTTACTTCTTCATTAATTGGTAACGCATCTATGTCTGCCCTTATACCTATTGTTGTTTTATTGTTAGGGTTTATTATGTATGCCATTATTCCATTGTGATTTTTAAAGTCTTTATAATCTATTTTAATTTCTTTTAAATACTCAATTATTTTTTCTTTTGTTTTATACTCTTGTAGTGATAATTCTGGTATTTTGTGAAATTCTCTTCTCACATCAATTATCCAACTTTCAATATCTTTACAATATCTAAAAATATTTTCTTTATTCATGTTATTTTCTCCTCTATATTTGCTTGAAATATACTTTCAATACACTATATCTATGTGTTAAATATTTATGCTTAACAATAATTTATATTCTGATTTAAGTTTATATGTCATAAATTCATTTATTTTTTAATAATAATTTAATATATACTCTTTGAAGTATTAAACTATTTTTATGTATTATGTATTCTTAAGTTTTTTTAGAGGAATACTCTATTTTCTGTAGAATTAATAAATAATTCAGAATTATCAAATTAATAAACAATTCATTTAAAAAAAGGTGGGTGTTAGATATGATTGAAATGGTTAAATTTCCTTATAATAACAGAGGGGTTGCAAGATTAGACTCTGATAATGTGGTTCACAACCACCTGTATCATAATTGTCCTATTGGAGAAGTTGATGAAAATAATATTGTTTACAACCTTGATAAAAACCCTGTAGGTAGGGTTGATGAAAGTGGTTTTATTCACTCTCATCATTTAAATTCTTGCCCTATAGGTAAAGTTGACGAGAATGGCTTCATTATAAAAGACGGTGAGTTAATCGCTAAAATCAATAATGATAATGCGATACTTGCTGGTGGGGCTTATTTGTTGCTTGTACATGAAAATAGATAAAAAAAGGACAGATTTTCTGTCCTTTTTTTATCTTTTCTTAATGACTAAGTTTCTATTTAATAAACTGATGTACAAAATTAATCATCATTGGTTTAAATATTCCACTATAATCAAGTATTTGAGCTACCTGATGGTTATTTTCAGTTTGGCTATTGTAATTTGCAATTTTGAAAGTTAAATATCCATCAACTTCTTCAACCACATAACCAACCTCCATAGTAGTTGATATCTCTAAATCTCCCATATCAGCATTTAAGTCTTTTACTAATTCTTTGTTTGCACATAAAATCCCATTTGAGTATGTACTTATATCAGTTGCAAAAACTATATACTTGCTATTTGTTTTCTTTTCATCACACTTTATAAATAATCTATTAGTTAAACTACTTTTATTCATATTCATAGGTATTAACTTAGATTCTATAGCTTCATCTAAACTTTCTTTTGTTGTTTTAACAAATCTATCCATATCAAATTTATCTACTTCTATTTTTAATATATTTAAGGTCTCTATATTTTCTTGTGGTATATATTTTGCTACATTTTCAAATACATGGTATATATCCTTTATTTCATATCCCTTATTTATGTACATTTCTTTTATTTCATATTCTTCATCAAATTCCTTAACTAATTTAGGTAGTTCTTGTTTAGTATCTTCATATTTTATGTTTGTTATAAATGGTATTATCTTGTTTGGTTTCATTAAAAATGTTTCTAATGGCTTCATTACTTCATTAGCCTCTTTTATATCACTTTCTTCAAATGCTACTTCTATACCATCTTCTAAAAATGCTACTTCTACTTCCATTTCATATTCTTCTTCATCTATTACATTAGTTCCTACAGGATACATCACTATTAATCTACTTTTATCGAATATATATCCAAACGAATAGTCTATTTCTAATTTTTTTTTCATATGTTTTCTCCTTAGCGTTTATGATGTAAATATATTATCATAGTTTTAATATATTTTATAGTATATGCATATTATAACCCCTTAATTTTAATATTAATACCATGCATATTTATTTTTAGACGCCTTATAAGGATGGCTACTATTATTATCACTCCAAATAATCCAGACAATGGATAAATAAATTTAACTAACATAGCAAATGGTAATCTACCTCCAATAAATCCTAAAACTGTACATATAGTAGCTATTATAATGAATTTTTTGCTCTTTTCTTGTGCGAAACTACTACATACACTCCAAAGTAAAGGTACTGCAGTTGTATATATCCCAGCTATCAATATTATTGAAAACATAATACCGACTATGGGACCTATCTTATCTGCCATATACAATGTTGGTATTTCTTTTATATATACATTTTGTATGTCTGACATTATCCCTAGATTAAGAGCTATAGCTGCAATGGCAAATGCTATTCCACCTATTACCCCTCCCCAAATACAATTCTTTTTATTTTTTGCAGTAGATCCTACACCTACTAAAAATGGTGTTGCTATTATTAAGTTAAGTCCACTATATATAATGCTACTCATCCACCAACTATCTACAGATTTTGTTACATTTAATGTAGATATTATTTGATTAGTACAACAAAATGTTTCATAGTTTCTTGCGATTGTTACTATACCAACTCCAACTGATATTATTACAATCATAGGTCCTATATTTCCTAATATATCTATTACCTTATTCATACCTAATAATACCGATATCAATGCCAATATTGCTAAAATAAAAGATCCTATATTTTTATTCATACCATAATATTGATTCATAGAAGCACCTGCTCCAGATATCATGACTACGAAACTACAAAAGAAAAAAACAGGCATGAATACTTTAAAAAAGCCACCAACCCAACTTCCACATAAATATGTAAATATATCACTGCTTGATTTTAATCTTGCAGTTTTACCTATTTCTAATAAAGTTGCACCACAATACGCTAGTATTATCATACAGATCATATTAGATAAAATACTTATCATTCCATGAGCTGAAAAAAATTGCATTATCTCTTGGCCTGTTGCGAATCCTGACCCTATACACACAGATATGTATGTACCAGCAAATTTCATAATTTCGTTTAAATCACCGCTTTTTTTCATAATTAGCCCCCTCTCTATTTTTTGGTTCAATCCTTTGATAATTTATATGCTTGTTCAACGTTTTTAATATCTTAAATTAGAAATTCATTTAAAAAAATTCACTATTTCTACGCATAAAAAAGACTTACTCAATTTAATAATCTAAGTAAGTCTTTTTATTTTTATAAAAGTTATTATGCTATTTTACTTTCACTATTTTTATTGTATAAATTTAAATCTAAGTCTTTTTCACTATTAGCTACTACCAGTGTACAAATATTATCTCCCATTACATTTACAGTAGTTCTAAACATATCTATAATTCTTTCAACACCCATTATTAATCCGATTCCTTCAAGTGGAAGACCTACTGACTGAAGCACCATTGATAGCATTATCATTCCTACACCAGGTACTCCCGCTGTACCAATTGATGCTAATGTTGCAGTAAGAACTATTGTCATCATTTCACTCATCCCTAAATCTATTCCATATATCTGAGCTATAAAAAGTGCTGCTACACCTTGCATTATAGCCGTTCCATCCATATTTATAGTAGCTCCCATTGGTATTGTAAATGATCTTGTTGATTTTCCTACGCCTAATTCTTCCATAATTTCTAAACTTACTGGCACAGATGCATTACTTGACGCAGTTGAAAATGTAACTGCTGCAACTTGTGTGAATTTCTTTAAAAATGGCTTAATTTTTTGTTTTGTAAATAATTTAAACAATCCACCATACACAATACTTACATGTATTAATAATGCAAACAAAACAACTGCTACATATTTTAATAATGCAAATATAGCATCAGTTCCAACCGTTGCAAAAGTATCTGCTACTAGTGCAAATACACCATAAGGAGCAAATAGCATTATTATATTTACCATTTTCATGCAGATTTCATTACCACTTTCAAATAATATCTTTATAGGCTCAGCTTTTTCGCCTACTATATTTATAGCTATTCCTATAAGAAGTGCAAAGAATATTACCTGTAACATATCACCATTTGCTAGAGCTTGAATTGGGTTACTTGGTATAATACTTAAAATTATTTCGACTATTGATTTTGATTCTCCAATTGATACTTTACCAGAAACCATACTACTCATATCAAGACCCATACCTGGCTTTAACAAGCTACCTAATATAAGTGCTATAACTATTGCTAATGCCGTTGTACTTAAGTAAAACAACATTGTTTTCCCACCAATTCTTCCTAACTTTTTAACATCTCCCATAGAAGCTGATCCACATATTAACGAAACAAATACTAATGGTACTACCATCATTTTTATAGCTGATGTAAATCCACTTCCTACCACTTTAAATATGCCACCTAAGATCAATGTATCTTTTATATATCCTCCTGGCAATTGCTTTAATACTAAACCTACTATAAATCCTAACAGTAATCCTAGTAAAATTTTACTTGTCAATGTTAATTTTTTTTTCAATTTCATTCTCCACCTTTCGAACATTCCATATACTTATACAGTATATTATACAGTATTATATTTTTTTGTACATTAAAAATTAAAGCAAATCATAATATAAATACTATTTAAACATTATTTTTTAAAGTATTAATTGTATAAAACTTAATTAAGTTAGAGTTTTATGATTTATACCTTTCTAATTAATCAATTAGTCGCAAAACCCATTAATTTATTTTTTTATTTTTTTTATTTAAATAGTCATTTTTTATATTCTATATTAAAGTTTTTTTTATATATACATTAATAAATAAAGTAGGAGTATAAATATAAAATTATCATTTAACGAACAATAATTTTATATTTATACTCCTGCTAAGTTAGATTGATTTAATTTTAATGCTATTGCTATTTTTTAAAACTAATTAAAAGGGTAATTCTTCTTCAATCTTATCTGTATTTATTCCAGCTTCTTCAAATACATTTGATCCATTAAAGTATTTATTTTTAGGTTCTGTAGAGCTCAAAAATTTCACATTATCAGCTTTAACTCTTGTGTAATATTTATTTTCACCATTAGAATTCTTATATTTTTCAATTCTAAGTTGGCCATTTACTGCAATCAACCTACCTTTAGTTAGATATCTAGCACAATTTTCTGCTTGTTTATCCCATGTTTGAATTTCTATTATATCTGATTTTTGATCTTGTGGTTTTTTTGTACGTCTGTCTACTGCTATTGTAAAAGTTGTTAGTGCTATATTTTCACTTCCAATATATTTTATTTGTGGGTCTCTGACAAGTTTTCCTACTAAAACTATATTATTCATATCTATCTCATCCTTTGTTTATTTATTTTATACAAACACCTTGTTTTAGTAAGATTATATACAGATAATAATTCATTTATACAAAATCCACTTTATTTATCAACGAATTTATAAAATTACTTTACATAAAAAATAGATATTATCATTGATCGAAGTATGATTAATATCTATTTTTTTATTTTCATATTATAGTTGTATTAAATTTTTTATATTAAATATTTTAATGTCCTTATTATTTAAATGTATATTAAATAATCCTTCTTCTTTAAATATGCTTTCTAAATATTTTTTAGAGCTATTTTTTATATCTACTACTTCTAAAATATTTTCTTCAAAATTTAAACCTATCTTTTGATTATTTTCACTTCTATTTATCATTATCAGCATTTTTTCTTCTTCTATGTATCTAATGAAACCAAACACATCATCATTTTTCGTATATATAAATTTAGTTTCTCCATGCATTAATATTTCATATTTTTTTCTTGTATTTATAGACTCTTTATAAAATTCAATCATATCCTCATCTTCGTTTTTCCAAGGATAAGTCCTTCTGTTGTCTGGATCTGTACCACCACAAACTCCAGCTTCATCTCCATAATATATATAAGGAACTCCTTCAAAGGTCATCTGAACTCCAACTGCTATTTTAAGCATCTCACAGTCATCGTTAAGTTCTGTTTTGATCCTAGCAACATCATGTGTTCCCAATAAGTTTAGATTTGATTTAAATGCTTCGCATGGGTAATTTTCTTTTATTACCATAAACTTATTATTAAGTTGTTTAGAAGTAATATCATTTTTCAAAAAAGAAAGTAAATTTTGTCTAAATGGATATCCCATGACTGAGTCTAATTGTCCTCCTAAAAGATAGCTTCGTCTTTCTCCATAACTTATTTTATTTGATGCATCTTCCCATACTTCACCTGTTAAAATAGCCTCGTTATCTAATTCATTCAGTTCCTTTTTAAGTATTTTTATAAACTCTGTAGGCAGTTCATCAGCTACATCCAGTCTCCATCCTTTAACACCCATGCTAGTCCATCTTTTAATCACACTATCTTCATCTCTAATTATATAATCCATATAACTATCATCTAGTTCATTTACATTTGGAAGTGCTTTTATATCCCACCAGCACTCATATTCATTTGGATGTTGTTTAAAATTATACCAAGGGCTATACTTAGAATTTTGTGACTGATATGCACCAACTTCTTCGTATTTTCCATATTTATTAAAATATTTGCTATCTGATCCAGTATGACTAAACACCCCATCTAATACTATACTAATACCTCTTTTATTGGCTTTATCTATAAGCTCTTTAAATACTTCTTCATCCCCAAACATTGAATCTATTATTTTGTAATCTCCTGTATCATATTTATGATTACTAGAAGCCTCAAATATAGGACTTAGATATATGATACTAATACCTAGTTTTTTTAAATATCCTAATTTATCTATAATCCCTTTTAAATTTCCTCCATGAAAATCCCATCTGATTATATCTCCATCACTATCTTTTATATAAATTGGAGTATCACTCCAATTTCCATATATAAAGCTATTTTCCTTTGTATCAGTAGGCTTTTTGCTTCTATTTCCATTGTTAAATCTATCTACAAATATATGATACATTATTCCATCTTTATACCATTTAGGTACTTTATAATCATCATATACTGTAATTTGATATTTCTTTATATTTTCATGTGTATATTCACACACATTTCCATCTTCTATACTTTTTCCGTAATATTTTTTTTGAATTTCCCCATTTATTTCTATATCTACTTCAAAATAATAAAAATAAACACCAACTTCATTAAATCCATCAAATTCGCCTCGATAGTACCTTTTACTCTCTTTTACTAAACTTTTTTTACTCAATACTACATTTTCATTTAAAATTACCCAGGAAATATCTTGTATATTATAATTTTCATCACTAGCCACAGATATTCTCATACTTTGTCTTTTTTTTAGGGCTCCAAAAGGAGCCTTATTTTCCCATGAATTATAATTCACTATATTTTCCATTTATCTCACACCCTTAAACCAAATGTATTTTGCATATTCTGATATAGTTCTATCTGAAGAAAACATCCCTGAATTAGCTATATTTACTAAAGATATACTATTCCATTTTTCTTCTTGCTTGTATAATTCGTTTACTTTATATTGCGCTTCTATATAATTTTCAAAATCTCTTAATACGAAATATTCATCATTGTATGTTATTAAAGAATCATATATTTTTCTACCTTCATTTCCCATATTAGGGATAAATCCATTTATTAAGTCATCTACAACCCTCTTTATATATCGGTTAGAGTTGTATAAATCTAGTGCTGAATAGCCTCCATATTTATTGTAATTTAATACTTGAGATGCTTTAAGACCAAATAAAATTATATTTTCATCCCCAACTTGCTCATATATCTCTACATTAGCCCCATCTAATGTTGCAAGTGTAATTGCGCCATTCATCATGAACTTCATGTTACTTGTGCCTGATGCTTCTTTTGTAGTCGTAGAAATTTGTTCACTAACATCTGCTGCTGGTATTATAATTTCAGCTAAAGATACTCCATAGTTTTCTACAAATACTACCTTTATTTTATTTTCTATTTTTTCATCGTTATTAATCTTATTAGCTACTGAATTTATAAACTTTATTATACATTTTGCTAAGTCATACCCCGGGGCTGCCTTAGCTCCAAATATAAATGTTCTAGGCTCCATATCAAAATTTGGATTTTCTAATAATTCATGATACAAATGAAGTATGTGTAAAACATTTAATAATTGCCTTTTATATGCATGTAACCTTTTTATCTGTACATCATAAATAGAATTTGGATTAATTTCGATATTATATTCTTTGCTTATAAAATCAGCTAATCTTTTTTTATTATTATATTTTATATTGTTTAGTTTAGATAAGACTCTTGAATTAACTTTATACTTTTCTAGTTTCTTAAGTTGTAATGTATCCTTTTTCCATGTGTCCCCTATTAATTCAGTTATTAAGTCACTAAGATCTTCATTACAATTCATAACCCATCTTCTATGAGCAATCCCATTTGTCTTATTATTAAATTTTTCAGGCTCATCCTCATAAAATTCATTTAATACTTCTTTTTTTAACAGTTCTGTGTGCAATGCTGCAACTCCATTAACACTATGACTACCTACCATGCATAAATTTGCCATGCTTATATTTTCATGATCTATTATACTCATTCTTTTTATTTTATCATGATCATTGTACTTATTATTTAAATTTTGAACGTATCTTCTGTTTATTTCTTCTATTATCATATATATTCTAGGTAGTAATTTTTTCATCATATCTATAGGCCATTTTTCCATAGCCTCTGCCATTATTGTGTGATTAGTATAAGATATAGTGTTCTTAGTTATACACCAAGCTTCGTCCCAAGATAATTGTTCTTCATCAATCAATATTCTCATAAGTTCTGGTATGCATAATGTTGGATGTGTGTCATTTATATGAATAGCTATATTTTTCGATAAATCTAATATATTTAATTTACTTTTTTTATACTTCCTAATTATGTCTTGCATTCCTGCACTAACTAAAAAGTATTCTTGCTTAAGCCTTAATAGCTTGCCTGCATAGTTAGAATCATTTGGATATAATACTTGAGATATCTCTTCAGTATAATACTTATATTTTAATGCTTCTTCATAACTACCCGAATGATTTTGTGCATTAGATGTTAATGGACCAAAATCTCTATTTATTACTTCAGATTTAAATAGCCTCAGTGTATTTATATATTCATTTTGATACCCAATTATCGGTATATCATATGGCATAGCCATAACAGGTATATAATTTTTATGGTATACTTTTAGTTTGTTATTTTCCTCTGCTAAATAAACTTTTCCTTCGAATTTTACAACAATGGCTTTATTAGGTCTAACCGTTTCCCAGATATAAGACCCTTGAGTAAGCCAATTATCAGGTACTTCTACCTGATAACCATTTACAAATTTTTGTTCAAACAAACCATACTTATACCTAAGGCCATAACCATGTCCACTTATATTTAATGATGCCATTGAATCTAAAAAGCATGCTGCAAGCCTGCCTAATCCACCATTTCCTAAAGCTGGGTCGCCCTCTTCATTGATTAAATCATCTAGGCTAATCCCCATTTCTTGTAACCCATCTTTAATAGTTTTTTGGATATCTAAGTTTAATAAATTAGACTTTAATTGTCTTCCCATTAAAAATTCTATGCTAAAGTAGTAAACTTCTTTTTCGCAACTTAATCTAGTCTCTATCCATTTTTTAGATATAATATCTTTTATTACACTACTCAAAATAGTTAATAGCTGTTCATTATTTGCTTCTTCTATTGATTGAGCATATATACTGTACATTTTATTTTCAAATAATTGCTTAAATTTTTTTTTATTGAATGTGACCATAAAATCACTCCTTTAACCTCGCATTTCTTGATACGTATTTATATAAGTTTGGGCTGATTTTGTCCAGCTACTATCTGTTTCCATAGCATTTATAATTAAATTTCTCCATGCATTTTTGTTTTTATACGTTTCTATAGCACCTTTGATACAATAAAGCATATCATGTGCATTATAATTTTCAAAACTAAATCCATTTCCTTCTCCCGTATACTTGTTATACGGCTGTACTGTGTCCTTTAGACCACCTGTTTCTCTAACTATTGGAAGGGTTCCATATCTCATAGCTAACATTTGACCAATTCCACAAGGCTCAAACAATGATGGCATCAAAAATATATCACTTGATGCGTATATTTGCTGTGCAAGTGCAGCATCAAATGTGATTCTAGCGGATACCTTACCTGGATATATTGAATCATAATAATTGAACATAGATTGATACTGATGCTCTCCTGTACCTAAAATCACAATTTGTAAATTTTCCCTCATGATTTCAGGCATAATATAAGATATTAAATCTAAACCTTTTTGTGATACCAATCTAGATACAATTCCTATTAAAGGTATATCTGGATTTTGTTCTAAACCTAGCATTTTTTGTAATTCAACTTTATTTTCAGATTTTCTATCTATGCTATTTACATCATAGTTAATAAATATATCTTTATCAGTTTTAGGATTATTTAAGTCATAGTCTATTCCATTTAAAACACCTTTTAGTTTGTAAGAATTACATTTTAATAATCCATCTAGACTTTCTCCATAAAATTTAGTTTGTATTTCATTAGCATAAGTAGGACTTACAGTAGTTACTTTATCACTAAAAACTATCCCAGCTTTCATAAAGCTGACCCCACCACAATACTCTACATCTCCATTATCGATATACTTATATGGCAAATCTAATACATCACCCAAAAATTTATTTGAGAATACACCTTGATATTGCAGGTTATGAATAGTGTAGATAGTTTTTATATTATTATATTTTTCTAAAGCACTATATTTTTCTTTTAAAATCAATGGAATCATACCTGTATGCCAGTCATTCATGTGAATTATTTCCGGATAAAAATCAATGATAGATATAGCTTCTAAAACTGCATTGCTAAAGAAAGTATATCTTTCTGCATCATCTTCATATCCATAAAGATATGCAATCTCTCCTTCTCTTTTAAAATAATACTCATTATCTATAAAATAAAATTTAACTCCATCTAACTCCATCTCTAAAAGCCCACAGTATTGATTTCTCCACCCAACTTTTACATTAAATACTGCCACTTCTTTTAGCTGTTCTTTTAAATAATTAGGCATTGTAGAGTATTTAGGTAATATTACTCTAATATCAACACCTTCTCTCTTTAATGCCTTAGGCAATGCGTATGCTACATCTCCTAATCCACCTGTTTTGGCAAATGGCCAACACTCCGATGTTACGTAAAGAACTTTCACTAAAAATTTCCCCCTCTAACTAAATACTTATATTTTTTTCTATAACAATAGGATAATTTTCGTCCCCTTTTAATTCTTTTCTTTTTGTTAAATTTATATTTTTATCAAATATTACATTTTGTAATTGTGCACCTTCTCCTATAATACAGTTTTGCATTATTACAGAATTATCTATATTAACACCTTTTTCTATGTGTACTTTTCTAAATATTATACTATTTTTTACAGTACCTTCTATTACACATCCACTCGCTATAAAAGAGTTATCTACATCAGCAGTTTCTGTGTATATAGTGGGAGATTCATTTTTTTCTTTAGTTCGTATTTTTCTATCTGAGTAGAGTAACTCTTTTGCTATATCTATGTTTAATAGGTCTTTGCTTATTTCAAAATATGTTTGCACAGACTTTACACATTTTAAATATCCAGCATACTCATATGCACCTATTTGCTTATTTTTAACTTCTTCAATTATAAAATCTTCTAGATATAGATAATCTCCATTATTGCTTAATTTATATACAATATCTATAAAATCTGTTCTTTTCATTATATAACTTTCCATATATATATCTAAACCTTCAAATGCACCAATATTACTACCTACATTTACAACCTTGTTATCACTGTTTAAGTTTAATGTTAAATTACCTTTAAAATCAGTTTTAGAACTTTCAATATTTTTATATATCATAGTTATATAATTATTAGAATTTTTATGGTATTTAAGTGCTCCTGAGTAATCTATATTGCATATCATATAGCTTGGGGCAACTAAAATATATTCTTCTTCACTTTTTTTTATGTAATCTATATTAGATAATATGTTGTATATATCACCTTTTCTGTATTGATACATATTTTGAGATTCAGTATTTTCTGGGCTAAATATAGATAAACCACCTTTTTTTCTACTTAAGTCCCAATCTTTACCACTCTCTATATGATCTGTCAAAGATCTATATTTTTCTTTTGCAAATATACCTACATTAGTTATTCCTGAATTGACCATATTAGAAAGAGCGAAATCTATTATTCTATATCTACCTCCAATAGGAGTAGATGCTATTGGTCTACTATAATTAAGTTTATCTATATTTGGGTCTCCCTTTTTGTTTAAGTTTATTAATCCCATACATTCATTTCTCATTATTTTAGCCCCCCTTCTAATGCCAATTGTGACTTAACCACTTCATACTCAGAAACTACATTTATTTCATTATTATTATTTTTTATTATTGCATAATCTTCTATTACTGCACCCTCACCTATCATAGCTTTTTCTATAATTACATTTTTTCCTATTTTTACGTTAGGCATTATAACGGAATCTTTTATTTCACTATTTTCACCTACCAAAACACCATGAGATAAAACAGAGTTTTCAATTTTTCCTAACAACACACATCCATCTGCTACTAATGAATTCTTTATAACTGCGCCTTTTCCTACATATTGAGGTGGCATAGCCATAGTATTTGTATATATCTTCCACTTAGGATCTTGTAAATCTAATGTTCCTCTGTATTTTATAAGGTCCATATTTGCATCCCACAAACTTTGTATGGTTCCAACGTCTCTCCAATATCCTTTATATGGATATGCATGCATACCTACATCATCTTGTAGCATAGTAGGTATTAAATCTTTTCCAAAATCATCATAATTTAAATTTTCTTTTTCAGATTTTATAAAGTAATCTCTTATCATCTTCCACTCAAATATATAAACACCCATAGAAGCTAAGTTACTCCTTGGATTACTTGGTTTTTCTTCAAACTCATATATACTTCCATCTTTATTAGTATTCATTATTCCAAATCGTGATGCCTCATCCCAGGGTACTTCTATTACTGCTATTGTAGCCTTAGCATTTTTTTCTTTATGATAATCTAGCATCTTACTGTAATCCATTTTATATATATGGTCACCTGATAGTATAAGCACATACTCTGGGTCATAGCTATCTATAAAATTCATATTTTGGTGTATTGCATGTGCTGTTCCTTCATACCAATTCCCTTCTTTTTCATTCATATATGGTTGAAGTACATAAACTCCTCCATTTATTCTATCTAAATCCCAATGGCTTCCCATTCCTATATGAGAGTTTAGTATTAAGGGTCTATATTGAGTTAATACACCTACTGTATCTACTCCTGAATTAGAACAGTTACTTAGTACGAAATCTATAATTCTATATTTCCCTCCAAATGATACTGCTGGTTTTGCAATCCTCTTTGTAAAAACCCCTAGTCTCGATCCCTGGCCCCCTGCCAAAATCATAGCTAACATTTCTTTTTTCACTAGTTATCCCCCTTAAAATGTTGATTATTGTTTAATTAAAACTTATAAATTTATTATAGTTCCTGCATTTTAATTGCATGTAAGCTGTTAATAGCTTCTCTATTTATGATTTCTAATTTTTCATTTTTTCCACCAATTAATATCTTTTCTTCTTTGTTAATTTCAAGCTTATTAATATTTATATCTTTCCCCTTTATAAATGTTGCTCCTAGTGGAGGAACTTTTATAGTTATATGATAATCTTTGTTATTCCATTTTTCATGTTTTGAAAATAGTTCTGCTTTATCCATAGTTTGCCCAGAACCTCCATATGCGTTATCATCTGAGTTAAATACCTCTTCGTATATTCCTGGGTAAGGAACTCCAACTTTATAATCGTAATATACTACCGGTGTAAAGTTTATTACTGCTATAATAAAATCTTCTGATTTTTTACCTTTTCTCATAATTGCAACTACACTTTGTTCGCTATTATGTGGATCTATAAAATCAAATCCATCGTAACTATTATCTACTTCGTACAATGCTTTTTCATCTTTATATAAATTATTAAGTTTTTTTACATAATATTTCATATGTAAATGAGGTTTTATATCTAACAATTCCCATTCTAATCCATATGAATATCTCCACTCTAACCCTTGACCAAACTCATTTCCCATAAATGATAATTTCTTTCCTGGATGTATCATGTAATATGCATATAGTGTTCTAAGACCTGCAAATTTTTGCCATGCATCTCCTGGCATTTTATCTAGCAGTGACTTTTTGCCATGTACTACTTCATCATGAGATAATGGTAAAATGAAGTTTTCCGAAAATGCATACATAAAAGAAAAGGTTATAAGTTCATGATGATATTTTTTATATATTGGGTCCATTTCCATGTATCTTAAGGTATCATTCATCCATCCCATATTCCATTTATATGTAAACCCTAGTGCTCCTTTATATGTTGGCCCTGTGACCATTGGCCAAGACGTTGATTCTTCAGCTATTATGATAGGATTTTTTGTATACTTATAAATACTTTCATTAAACTTTCTTAAAAAATCTATAGCTTCTAAATTTTCTCTTCCTCCATACTTATTAGGTTTCCACTGACCTATATCATAGTCTAAATAAAGCATGCTTGACACTGCATCTACTCTTATTCCATCAACATGGAATTCATTAAACCAATATAGCGCGTTAGAAATTAAAAAACTATTGACTTCTGGTTTTCCTAAATCAAAATGAGCTGTTCCCCAGCCAATATTTTCTGCCTTCAGTTTATCTTGATATTCAAATTGAGGTGAGCCATCAAATTTATAAAGGCCATGATCATCTTTACAAAAATGACTGTATGCGAAGTCTACAATTATTCCAATTTCATTTTCATGGCATTTATCTATGAATGCTTTGAATTCATTCGGATTTCCATATCTACTGCTGCTGCTATAATATCCAACTGTTTGGTATCCCCAAGATTTATCCAATGGATGCTCTGTTATAGGTAAGATTTCGATATGCGTATAACCCATTTCTTTTACATACTCTATCATTTCATATAGTTCTTCATATGAGAAAAAATCCCCATTCCATTTTCTCTTCCATGAACCTAAATGAATTTCATATATATTCATTGGTATTTGATTACAATTTTCTTTTATCTTTTTATTATTCCATTTTTTATCATTCCATTTGTATTTATTTAAGTCGTATACAACGGATGCAGTATCTGGTCTTAGTTGCGAAAAAAACGCATATGGATCAGATTTCAATCTGCTAATTCCATCACATCCAACTACATCATATTTGTACGTATCTCCTTGTTTTATATCGCTTAAAGATATGTTCCAAACTCCACTATTACACATATTTATCATAGGGTGAGAATTTTTATTCCAATTATTAAACTCTCCAACTAAATATACTTCACTTGCATTTGGAGCCCAAACTGTAAAAGACGCTGTATTGTTTTTCGAATCAATATGACATCCCATAAATTTATAACTGTCATAGCATTCTCCTGATTTGAATTTATCTATATTATCAATTAGAATTTTATTACTGTTTATTTTTTTGTATTTCATAATATAAATTTCTCGCCCCTTCTTTTTTATCCCCTGTATAGTATCTAATTATATATCAATAAACCATATTATTCACAATCAAATTTCAGTAAAATTCAGTCAATTTGTTCTATATTTCAATACAAATATATATATTAAAACATTTTTTTATCTATATATATAAAATAAAACATAAATATTTTAATATTTATGTTTTATTTATCTTTATGGAAAACGTTTTAGTTATTTTTTTATCATTCTTTTTTTTAATCAAATAAAAACTAAAATCACTTTAAATGATAATTAAATTTAAATGATAACTTCAAATATAATTATCGACAATTTTATATATATTAAAAAAGCCTTAAATACTATTATAGTATTTAAGGCTTTTAAACTTAATCTATTTATCGTCTCCTAAAACTTCTTTTATTCCTTTAAATGTTCCTAAGAAGTTTACAGTATCCGAAGGTAATACCAACTTAGTAGCATTTCCTTGTGCTACTTTTTCTAACGCTTCTATTGATTTTAATGCTAATATGTTGTCATCTACATCAGATTCTTTCATAGCTAAGAATACTTCTCTTAAACCTTTAGCTGTTGCTTCCTGTACTCTTAGTATAACTTCTGCTTCTCCTTGTGCTTTAGCTATAGCAAGTTGTCTTATAGCCTCTGCTTCTCCTTCTGCATGTAATATTGAAGATAACTTTTGACCTTCAGCTTCTCTAACCATAGCTTCTTTTTTAGCTTCTGCTCTTAAAATTAAAGATTGTTTTTCACCTTCTGCTTGAAGAATTGATGCTGATTTACTACCTTCTGCTTGTAATATAGACTCTCTTCTTTCTCTCTCTGCTCTCATTTGTTTTTCCATAGCTACTTGAATGTCATGAGGTGGCATTATGTTTTTTAGTTCAACTCTATTTACTTTAATACCCCACTTATCAGTTGCTTCATCTAATATAACTCTCATCTTAGTGTTTATTATATCTCTTGATGTTAATGTTTCATCTAAATCAAGTTCCCCTATTATATTTCTAAGAGTTGTTGCTGTTAAGTTTTCTATTGCTGTAATAGGGTTTGCTATTTCAAATACATATCTTGCTGGGTCTGTTATTCTGTAATAAACAACAGTATCTATTTGCATTGTTACGTTATCCTTAGTTATAACTGGTTGTGGTGGAAAATCTACCACATTTTCTCTTAAGTCAATTACATAACTCATACTGTCTATAAATGGTACTAAAAAATGAACACCTGTATCAGCTACTTTTCTAAACTTTCCAAGCCTCATTATTATACCTACTTTAGACTGCTTAATTACTTTTACACAAGATAAGCCTATTATCGCAACTATGACTATTGGTACTACTACTAATACTATTGAACCTACTGACTCCATAATTTAAATTTCTCCCTTATTTTATTTTTTCAACTATTAATTTAACTCCCTCAATTTTTATAACCTTCACAATACATCCTTGTTCTATCGTTTCTCCATCTAACGATACTGATGTCCATTCTTCATTTTCAACTACTACTATGCCTGTATTGTTAGGAAGTATTTCTTTTTTAACTACCCCTGTTTTGCATAAAATTGCTTTTAAATTTGTATTATATTCGTAAGTTTCGTCTTTTTTTACTATCCACTTAGTTACTACTACCAGTAATGTTATTGATATTAATGCAAATATTATTATTTGAATTAATATACTATCTATAAAGCTACTTAAAAATATTAATACAAATGCACCGATGCTAAACCAAATAAGCGTCAAAGTTGGTGTTACAATTTCACCTATAGCAAATATAATCGCTATAAGTAGCCATATCAATTTCATATGCATCCCCTTCCCAATTTATATCTTGTAATCAATTATACTATACTCTTGTATATATTTATAATTTTGTAAACTTTTGTTACTATTAAAATAAATTTATCTATTTATGCATACAGCTTACTGTTTACACTTTGATGTAATTAATTATGTATTAGTTTATACTATGCTTCAATTTATAATACATTTCACTAATTTATAATTATGCTATTTTTATAATTTTTAATTCATTCATATTATAAAAATAGCACCTAATGTTTTCATTAAGTGCTATCTTTTATATCTATTTATTTTTGATCAATTATAGTTTTTGTTGTATCTAAATCTTTAGCTATACACCTTTGACTATTTATTCTCTCTGATATAAGCATTTCATTTACTATTCCCTTTAATTCATTTACTACATTTTCTACATCATTTTTATTTATTTCTTCTTTATTATCGCTATGCTCAATTATAGTTTTTGTTGTATCTAAATCCTTAGCTGTACATCTTTGGCTGTTTACTCTTTCTGATACTAATATTGTATCTACTACTTTTTTAGCTTCATCTACTAAATGCTTAACTTCTTCTTCTGTAAATTCATATTTTTCATTTTCAATATCTAGTATAGTTTTTGTTGTATCTAAATCTCTCGCTGTGCAATTTTGACTATTTATTCTTTCTGATACTAACATTACATTTGCCATACCTTTTATCTCTTCTGTAATCTTTTGTATTTCTTTTCCAATTTTATTTAAATCTTCTTGATTAAATTCTTCGCTCTCATTCTTGTGGTCTATTATAGTTTTTGTTGTATCTAAGTCTTTAGCTATACATCTTTGGCTATTCTCTCTTTCTGATACTAACATTACACCTAATAAACCTGATAAATCATTTTTTAAACTTTGTAATACTTCATTTAATTTTTTCATGTCTTACACCTCGTTGTTAAATTTTATATCTTCAATTATATATCATACAATTGTATAATTCCAAACATTATATTTTTATTTATTAATATTTTATTCTATTCTCCAATCTGTAATATTTCAAAATATACCTACATCATGATGAGCTAAAACTATTTCTGATATTATGCCTTTTATATTATTTTTCACTATATTTCTCATATACCCATCATTAGCTAGTTTCAATCCAAGTTCTGCTATTTCTTATTTACATTTCTCTGCATTATAATCAATTTTTCCTATATCAGAATTATCAGTAGTGCATTATCTAATATATATTAAATCTTATTATACTATTGTTATATTATGTATTTATTACATATAAATCAAATTCTTGATTATATGTATATAACTCTTTTTCAGATGCGTATACATAATGTCCTGGAGATATTTCAATCCATTTTGGTTTGTCTTTAGAATAGTCATGTATACTCGGATTATATATTATATTTGTTCTTCTTTTAGCATATTTTGGATCTGGAACTGGAATTGCTGACAGTAAAGATTTTGTATATGGATGTATTGGATTATTGTATAATTCATTAGCTTCTGCTAGTTCTACTAATTTTCCATTGTACATAACTCCTATACGGTCACTTATATGTCTAACCATTGATAAATCGTGAGCTATAAATAAGCAAGTCAAATCTCTTTCCTTTTGTAGTTTTTTAAATAAATTTACGATTTGAGCCTGTATAGATACATCTAGCGATGCAATTGGTTCATCTGCTATAATAAATTCTGGATTTATGCAAAGGGCACGAGCAATACCTATACGCTGTCTTTGCCCACCTGAAAATTCTGTTGGATATCTGTTAATATAACTTTTATCTAACCCTACTAAACTCAACATTTCATATACTTTATTTAATCGTTCTTTTTTATTATTATATATTCCCTGTATTTTTAAAGGCTCCGAAATAATATCACCAACTGTCATTCGTGGATTTAATGCTGAAGTTGAATCTTGAAATATTATTTGCATGTTTTTCTTTAAAAGCTTCTTTTCTTTTTTGTATATTTTTTTATCCGATATTTTATTTCCTTTATATATTATTTCTCCACTCGTAGGCTCATATAGCTTTATTATGCTTCTTCCTAGAGTTGATTTTCCAGAACCCGATTCTCCCACTAATCCGAAAATCTCTCCTTTATAAATCTCAAAAGTTATATTATCAACTGCTTTTACAACAGTATTTTTATCTAATTTAAAATGTTGACTTAAATTTTTAATTTCTAATATTTTTTCTTTATTCATTTATAAGCACACTCTCTCCCTTAGTTTTTATTTTAGGTGCATCTTTATGTAATAACCATGTTGATGCTCTATGTGTATCACTTATTTTAAACATTGGTGGTTCTTCGAAGTAATCTATTTTTAAAGCATTTTCATTTCTTATTGCAAAAGCATCTCCCCTTGGAGGATTTAATAAATTTGGTGGCTCTCCAGGTATATTGTATAAAAACTCATTTTCTGATTCTAATGTAGGTAGAGATGACATTAGTCCCCATGTATATGGGTGTTGAGAGTTATAAAAAATATCTTCTACTGTTCCTATTTCTACTATTTTTCCTGCATACATAACAGCAACTCTATCTGCTATTTCTGCAACTACTCCTAAATCATGTGTTATGAATATGATGGAAATACCTATTTTTTTCTGTAAATCTTTTATTAAATCTATTATTTGTGCTTGTATGGTTACATCTAGTGCTGTTGTAGGTTCATCTGCTATTAACACACTTGGATTACATGCAAGTGCTATAGCTATAACAATACGTTGTCTCATCCCACCTGAAAAATGGTGAGGATATTGCTTGAACCTTTTTCCTGGACTTTCTATCCCAACTAGCTTTATTAACTCTATAGCCCTTTTTTTAGCTTCTTGCTTACTTATTTTATTGTGTATTAATATAGCTTCTACTATTTGCTTACCTATAGAAATAGTTGGATTAAGAGCAGTCATTGGGTCTTGAAAAATCATAGCTATATCTTTTCCTCTTATACTATTCATATATTTTTGTGATACTTTGGCTAAATCTTCACCCTTAAGAAGTACTTCGCCACCTTCGATATATGCATTTTGAGGCAATATTTTTATTATACTTTTACAAAGTACAGATTTTCCACAGCCCGACTCTCCTACTACAGCTAATGTTTCACCCTTTTTCAAATTAAACGAAATATTTCTTACAGCTTCAACTTCTCCATCATCTGTTTTAAATTTTACAACTAAGTTATTAACCTCTAATATATTACTCATGTAATCATCCCCTATACTATTTAAAGCTTAAAGAGTCAAAAGACCCCTTAAGCTTTTTTATAATGATAATAATCATAAATCATCTATTTATAGATAATTACTTTCTAAATATTCTTTATTATATTATTCTATTGTCCAATCAGCTATATTCCAGAATATACCTACGCCATGATGCCCTAGAACTGTTTCAGGTGTTATACCTTTTATATTGCTCTTTCCTACATATATCGCATCTATATAAGATATAAATGTGTACGGCATATCTTTTACCATTTCTTCTTGGAATTCTTTGTAATACTTAACTCTATCTGCATCTACATCTGTTTCTCTTGCTTTTTGAAGTAATTCATCTATTTTAGAATTAGAATACTTGTTGTAGTTAGCACCTTTATCAGTTCCAAATACCTTATATGTATGATCATCTGGATCAAATGGACTACCCCATCCTATTAAGAAGCTGTCTTGATTTTCCCAGTCTACTTCAGCATTTACAGCCACTTTTACATCCGCTCCAATTTCTTTTAATTGTTGTGCACATATATTTGCCATATCTATTCTAACTTGGTCACCTTCACCGCATACTATTTCAAACGCTAACTTAGTTCCATTTTTTTCATATATACCATCATTACCTTGTTTCCAACCACTGTTTTCTAGTTCTTCTTTAGTTTTAGATGGATTATAATCAAATTTTTCTATATCAGGATTATTATATGCTCCAGCTTGAAGTGGAGAGTAAGCAACTTCACCATGTCCTAATAATACACTGTCTAATATAGCTTTTCTATCTATTGCATAACTTAATGCATTTGGTAATTCTTTATTTTCTTTAAATAATGGTGCATTAAAGTTATACATTATGCCTCTATAATCGGAAGTTTTCATTATATTCTCTTTAAAATCTTTATTCCCCTCAAATATTTTAGCATCTTTTGGAGTTACTTGAGCTAAATCTAATTCTCCTGATTTTAATTGCATTGCTTTTGCTTTTGCATCTACAACTATTTTAAATACAACTTTATCTAAACCAGGTTCTTTTTCAAAGTAATCTTCATTCTTAGCAAGAGTTATACTTTGACCTTTATCCCATTTTTCTATTTTAAATGGGCCTGTTCCTATTGGACTTTGATTGTATGGATCTGTTGATATATTTTTACCTTCTAGCGCGTGCTTTGGTAATACACCAATTGTTAAATAATCAAGCATTGCTACATTTGGTGCTTTTAAATTTATTTTTATAGTAGTTTCATCTACTACCTCTATGTTTTTTATGTCTTCATAGTTTGATGCTATTTCTGAAGCATTATCTGGATTCATTATTGTCTCTAAAGTAAACTTGACATCTTCCGCAGTGAATTTTTTTCCATCATGCCACTTAACATCATTTCTTAATTTAAAAGTATATGTATTAGATTCCTTATCAATCTTCCAACTTTCTGCTAAACATGGAACTACTTTATTATTTTTATCATGTGCTGTAAGCCCATTGAATATTAATGAATTTATTTCACCATGTTCATATAAAGCTGGATTTATACTTGTATAATCTCCACTTCCATAAACTAAAACTTTTTCGTCAGATGGCTTTACTGAAGTATCAGCACCTTTACCAGTACTTGAACATCCTGCCATTAAACTTAAAATCATTACTAAGCTCATAATCTTTAGCTTCTTTAATTTCATAATGTGCCCCCCTTGTATAATTACCACTTTATTTTAAATACTATATAGCATTTGCTTACTCAAATCTAACCTATAAGTTACTTAACTTCTTATTATTAATTTTTCTTATATAATTCCCTATATTAGTAATACAAACTAGTGTAACTACTAAAAATATACCTGGTATTAATATTATCCACCACTCATTTGTTAGTAGTGCTTGTTCTGCTAATGAAAGCATACTTCCCCAAGATATAATTTCTAAAGGTAAGCCGATTCCTAAAAAACTAAGAGTTGATTCTGTTACAATAGCTGACCCAATATTAGTCACTACCATAAACATTATAGATGATATAAAGTTAGGTAATAAGTGTTGCCCCACTATATATATGAAATTCCCCCCCATACTTTTAGCTGCCAATATGTACTCACTATTTCTTATTTGCCTTACTTCACTTCTTACAATCTTTGCAATATTCATCCAGCTAGTTATACCTATAACTATAGAAATAGAAATTGGTGTTGATTTTCCCAGCATAGCCTGTACAAATATTATTATTAATATTGATGGTATACTAAGTATTATTTCAGTAAATCTCATCATAATATCATCTATAATTTCTAAAGACGTTCCACTAATACTTCCATATATAATTCCAATAAATGTTGAAATTGTTGTAGATAATATACCTATCAATAAAGATACTCTTCCTCCATACCATATCATTGAAAATATATCTCTTCCTATTGAGTCTGTTCCAAAGTAAAACTCTTTATTTGGAGATACATTTGAATTTAATAAATCCATATAAGATGGATTATGATTCATTACTGCTGATGAAAAAATACATCCTAACGTTATTATACTTAGTACAATTATTGATATATAAGGTTTATCTTTAATTTGATTTATAAAAGTCTTGCCTTTTATTTTTTTATCACTTTCCTGACAAATATAATTTTCTCCTACTATCTCAAAGTCACTATATTGCAATTTCACTGTTATCACCTCTATCATGTTTCATCCTAGGATCTATTTTATTATTTATAACTTGTGATAACATGTTTGCAAATACAACCAATGCGCCTGTTAGTAAACTTAAAACTAATAACATATTATAGTCATGATACTTCGCACTTTCAAAACAAAGTGATCCTAGACCTGGATATGAAAAAACTTGTTCTACTACATATGTACCTCCTAATATATGAGGAACTGAAATTGCCATTATACTTATATATGTTGGCATTATATTTCTTAAACAATGTTTATACACTATAGCCTTATTGTGTAATCCTTTTGATTTACATAATAAAACATAATCTTCTCTTATTTCTTCTAATAATTTATTTCTTATCATATATGTATAATACCAAATATGGCTTAATATAAGAACTGTTAGTGGTAAAATCAGATGCACTATTCTACTTATAACATCGTTTTCTTGACCCGTCACATAGGCTCCACTTGTTGGCAATATTCCTAAATTTATACTAAATATTAATATTAGTACTAAAGAAATCCAAAACGAAGGTATACAATTAGTTATGGTTCCTAGTTTACATATAAATCTATCTATTACCTTATCTTCATTTAATGCACAAAATATTCCCATTATCAATGCTAAAATAAATGTTAATATGTAACCTAGACCACCTAAAATTATAGTATTTATATAAACATCTCCTATAACTGTAGATACATCTTGTTTATATTTAAAAGATATTCCAAAATCCCCTTTACATACATTAGATATCCATTTCTCATACTGAATATATATTGGTTCATCTAGTCCTAATTTGTCCATAGCATATTGCTTTTCTATAGTGCTCATTCTTTCTACGCCTTCTCCATAATAAGATCTTAAAGGATCTCCCGGAGATAATCTTGCCATATAAAATACAATTATTGATAATAGAAACATTGCTCCTATAAACTGAATTAATTTCTTTGATATATTGATTAACAAAATAATCCCCCTCATGTATTTGAATTAAAATTTTTATTAATACGAAAAAGCCATAAAAGTATACACTCATCGTGTAAAACCTTCATGGCTTTGATTTTAATAGTTATTTTTTTATCTATTTATTATTACAGTCTAATTTTAGCATTATTTGTATTAAATGTAAATTCATTTTATTATTTTTTGTGTTAATTCATAATATAATTATATCATGAATTAATTTCGTATTTTCTATAAAATTATAACAAATTTACAACCTTCATTTAAGTTACTTTCAACATATATTTCTCCATTATGTAAATCTATTATATGCTTTGTTATTGTTAATCCTAATCCACTTCCACCTTTAACTTCTGCATGGACATCTACTATTTGGTTAAATCTATCAAATATTAGATTATGATATTTTGGATCTATACCTATACCATTATCCTCAACAGATATAAAAATCTTATTTCCTAACTCTTTTATACAGACTTCTATTTTACCACCCTCAGGAGTAAATTTAGCTGCATTTCCAACTAAGTTAACTATACATCTTTCTATTTCATATGAATCACACAGTATAATTTTTTCTTCAATTTCAGGATCAATTATTAATTCAATTCCCTTGCTTTCTATATACTCTTTTAGGGATAATGTAGCTTCTTCAACTACATATACAATATCATTTTCTTTTAAATTAACTCTATATTTTCCATGATCTATCTTAGTTGTATCTATTAAATTATTTATTAAATTTAATAGTCTCTTTGTATTTCGTCCCATTACACTCATGTATTGAGTTAATTTTTCTTTTTCTATTCCCTTGTCTAATTTATTAAATTCAGTTATTAATTGCTCCGTAGTATAAATAACATTTAAAGGTGTCCTTAATTCATGAGATAAATTAATAAAGTAATTATTTTTATTTCTTTCTAGTTGTATTACTTTACTTAGTAATTCATTATTTACTTCCATCTCTTGACTTAGCTGTTCAGTCTTTTTTTGTACCACTTTATCTAAATATTTCATTCTATTAATATATGAATATATTATCAATAATAATAAAATAATGTATATAAAAAAGGCTATTGTACTTTTATAAAATGGCGGCTCTATAGTAAAAGTAACTTTACTTTCATCTGTAATATTACCATTATGGCTCCTAGCTTTAATTTTAAATGTGTACTCTCCTGAAGATAAATTATTATAATTTATATCATTTGATTCCACTTCACGCCAATCTTCATTTGCACCTTCTAATATATAATAATATTGTATATTCTCGCTGTTATTATAATCTGGTAAAAATACATTTATATTAAGAAAGTTCTCATTATATTTAAATTTCATTCCATCTATATTATTAAAATGTTTTCCATTAATTT
Organism: Peptostreptococcaceae bacterium VA2; assembly: GCA_000686145.1. GTDB lineage: Bacteria > Bacillota > Clostridia > Peptostreptococcales > Peptostreptococcaceae > Romboutsia_D. Next base: position 2,845,711 of record JMMB01000007.1, read on the forward strand.
CAAAATCATCAAACTCTACATTTGGTGTGTACTTTTTTTTATTTAATTGAGAAGGATAGAATGTATTTAGTCCGTTTATGCCCCCAAAGAAAAATTCATTTTCATCATTTTTATAGGTTGCTCCACCATTAAATTCATTAGCTTGTAATCCATCTGTTACACCAAAATTCTCAAATGTATTATTTTTAATATCAAATTTTGAAATTCCTTTATTAGTACTAACCCATAAATTATTACTTTCATCTACTAATATACCGTAAACTATATTATTAGCAAGACCATCTAAAGTGTTATATCGTGTAAATATTTCAGATTTTTTATCAAATTTATTTAACCCATAGCTAGTTCCTATCCATAAATCTCCATTATGGTCTTCAGATATAGATCTTACAGTATCCGAACTAATTGTTTTTTTATCTTTTTCTTTAGTCCTATACTTTTTTATAGTTTTATTTTTTGCATCTAATCTTATTAATCCTCCATCTATAAAGCATCCTATCCAATATATTCCATCTTTATCTTCGTATATAACTCTTGCATATAGAGTATCTATATTAACTTTTTTTAATTCTTCAGTTATGTCTTTTACTTCACCTGTTTTTGTATTTAATATGCTTACTCCATCAGGTGTCCCTATCCAAAGGTTTTCTTTACTATCTAATAACAAACTCCTTACATTTTCTTCACAGATTCCATCTTCTTTATTATATACAGTTATCGTTTTTTCTTTTTTATCAATTTTATTTACACCATTATTTGTAGCTATATAGATATAATTACCTTTTCCAGTTATATCATTTATGCAATTATTACTAAATAAATAATTTGTTGTTTCTCTGTTTAAATGAGATATCTTATTAGTTTTTCTATTTATAATATTTACTCCCTTTGAGTTAGTTCCAACCCACAAGAGACCATCATCATCTTCATATATTCCATGTATAGTATTTTCACTTAATGAGTTACTATCTAATGGATCAGTTTTATAATGTTTAATATTGTTGCTTGAATCAAATACACTTACTCCCAGATACGTTCCTACCCATATCAAACCACTTTTATCTTGTATAACTGTATATATATCGTCATCAACTAAACTATTTCTATCATATATATTATTTTTATATATTGTAAAATTTTCATTTTCTTTATTAAATTTGGCCAATCCTTTATCTGTTGCAACCCATACTTTTTTATTTGTATCTTTAAATATATCTCTTATGTAATTACCTGGAATTGACTTTTTATTATTCTTGTCATTTTTATACCTTGTTATTTGATTAGTTTTTATATCAATCTTATTTAATCCTTGCTTAAATGTACCTACCCATATATATCCATCGTTATCATAGCAAAGTCCATATACATTATTTTCACTTATTGTGTTTTCTTTATCACTATTATAAAATTTGTATACTTTTTTTTCACTTACATCTAACTTATTTAATCCCATTTTAGTTGCAATCCATATATCTCCATTACCATCTTGCTCTAAGGTATGTATAAATTGGCTACTTAATTCATTTTCACCAGAAAGTATATGTTTAAACTTATCAGTAGATTCATCATAAATATTAAGCCCTTTAGAGGTACCCACTATAACTTTATTGTCTTTTGTTATTAAAATATCTCCAATATTATTATGTGATAAATTTCCTTTATCTTCATCTGAAAAATAATTAGTTATTTCATCAGTCTTGCTATTTATCTTACTCAACCCATTTGCTGTTCCTACCCATATATTTCCTAAATTATCTTCTTTAATATCGACTATATAATTATTAGCTATACTATTTTTAGATTTTTCATCATGCCTATAAACTTTAAAATTATATCCATTATATCTGTTCAAACCATCATTCGTACCCATCCAAATATATCCTTTTTTATCTTGAATCATAGTTTCTACTGTAGATTGAGATAAACCATCTTCATTTCTAATATTTCTAAAGTTAATATCTGATGCATATGAAATCCAAATATTTATATTAAATAGTATAATACCTAAAACAGCAATACCTAAAATTTTTGTTTTTTTTACTTTTTTCATTTTTTTCCCCTTAATTTAGACAGTAATTTTATATGTACTATTAAGAATTATACTATATAATGGATTTTTTTTCCACAAAGCTAACTTCAAGTTTACTGTTATATGTATTTTCAGTTGTAAATAAATACTATTATTTAAATAAGTCACATTATTATTATAAATAAACTTTATAAATTTAGACATAAAATAAAGTCCATTTATAAGGACTTTATTTTTTATATTTTATGTAAAATTATTTTTTTATTATACTTATAATTTTATTTTTTACTAAATTCACTATTTCTTTAGCTTCTTTAATATTAAGTAATAATATTAAGCATACACCTAATACAACACAGATAAAAGCGACTAGACCCATTAGCTCTCTACTTTCACTAATTATATTTGATCCAAATCCAAATAATATATTATATGATGATCTAATTACAATTCCCATTATTACAGACGATAAAATGACTTTTATAAATATAACTAAAATATTTTTAAATCCGATTTGTCCTATTTTTTTCCTTAAAGATATAAATAATAAGGCAGTTGATACTATGGCCGAAATAGATCCTGATAATGCAAGCCCTCCTCAAATAGTATCCTAACTATGGGTGTTGATAAGTCCATAATCATTATCATAACTGGTACCATAGATATTATTATTATATTGATAGATTTAGATACATTTTGTTTGAAGTGCTTCATATTATTTTCGCTTGCCAACTTTGAAAGTATCGGGTACATTACAGTTGATAAAGATATAACTATACAAATACATTTAGTTTATTGGCATAGTTTAGAGCTGGTATACTTCCCGACTCTAATGTCGATGCTAATGTTCTATTTACTACGGTGTTTACATACGATCCTAAAAATACAGGCACAACGGGGTATAACATTTGCTTTATATTCTCATCTTTCAAACTTAATACGAACTTATGTTTATATCCTTTTTTAAATAAAAATGGTATTTGAAATAAAAGTTGTGCTACATATGCAAATAGAGTTCCGTATACCATTACATATGAATTTGTCATCGATCCTAAAAATATTGCTACAATTACAAATATATTAAATGGTATACTTACTAGGCCTGATATATATACATTTCCAGACGCTACTAAAAACGATGATATTAATCCATTTGTAGCTATAAAATTCATAGAAAATAATATATCAGGTATATTTAATGCCGTAAGATAAGAATCTGTTATATTTCCTGCTCCAAATGTTTGTGCTAACACTATATCCCTTAAAAAACCAGTTACCTTAGATACTAGTATTATAATCAATTAGAATAATTGCGGTCTTCTTAGTTGTTTTAGACCTAAATAATCCTTTCTATTGATGTATCTGTATTATATATTTTTACCTTATAATTTATTTTTATAATCAATTAAAAATAATTATTACAAATAATAATACCATTCTTTTCATAACTAGAAAAGAAAAAGGTATATACATGCAAAATAGCATCCCCATAATTGGAGATGCTATAAAAAATACAAAAAAAGATTACGTGGCTACGTCTTACTCTCCCAGGCAGTTGCCCACCAAGTACCATCAGCGTTAAAGAGCTTAACTTCTGTGTTCGGAATGGGAACAGGTGTATCCTCTTTGCTATTATAACCACATAATTTTTTGGAGCGGGTGAAGGGGATCGAACCCTCACAGCTGGCTTGGAAGGCCAGAACTCTACCATTGAGCTACACCCGCATTTAGTTTTAGAGTTAATACTCTGAAAACTGTATACATTTAGGTTTAATCATTTTAATTTTAGCAACTATTTTTTAGTTGCTATATAAAATCGTTAGATTTTATTTTGGTCAAGTCCTCGACCTATTAGTATCGGTAAGCTAAATACATTACTGCACTTACACCTTCGACCTATCAACCAGGTAGTCTTCCTGGGGTCTTACCCTTACGGTGGGAAATCTTATCTTGAAGTCGGCTTCGCGCTTAGATGCTTTCAGCGCTTATCCATTCCGTACATAGCTACCCAGCGATGCCCTTGGCAGAACAACTGGTACACCAGAGGTACGTCCATCCCGGTCCTCTCGTACTAAGGACAGGTCTCCTCAAATTTCCTACGCCTGCGACGGATAGGGACCGAACTGTCTCACGACGTTCTGAACCCAGCTCGCGTACCACTTTAATGGGCGAACAGCCCAACCCTTGGGACCTACTACAGCCCCAGGATGTGATGAGCCGACATCGAGGTGCCAAACCTCCCCGTCGATGTGGACTCTTGGGGGAGATAAGCCTGTTATCCCCAGGGTAGCTTTTATCCGTTGAGCGATGGCCCTTCCATGCGGTACCACCGGATCACTAAGTCCGACTTTCGTCCTTGCTCGACCTGTATGTCTTGCAATCAAGCTCTCTTCTGCCTTTACACTCTACGCACGATTTCCGACCGTGCTGAGAGAACCTTTGAGCGCCTCCGTTACTCTTTAGGAGGCGACCGCCCCAGTCAAACTGCCCACCTGACGGTGTCCCAAGACCTGATTCAAGGCCTATGGTTAGGATCCCAGTACTACAAGGGTGGTATCCCAAGGATAACTCCACACAGACTGGCGTCCATGCTTCATAGTTTCCCACCTATCCTGTACATGTAGTACCAAGACCCAACGTCAAGCTACAGTAAAGCTCCATGGGGTCTTTCCGTCCTGTCGCAGGTACCCGGCATCTTCACCGGGATTACAATTTCACCGAGTCTATTGTTGAGACAGTGCCCAAATCGTTACGCCTTTCGTGCGGGTCGGAACTTACCCGACAAGGAATTTCGCTACCTTAGGACCGTTATAGTTACGGCCGCCGTTTACTGGGGCTTAAGTTCACTGCTTCGATTGCTCTAACAGATCCCCTTAACCTTCCAGCACCGGGCAGGCGTCAGCTCCTATACATCGTCTTGCGACTTAGCAGAAACCTGTGTTTTTGGTAAACAGTCGCTTGGGCCTATTCTCTGCGGCCATCCAAAGATGGCACCCCTTCTCCCGAAGTTACGGGGTCATTTTGCCGAGTTCCTTAACAATAGTTCTCTCGCTGGCCTTAGGATACTCTCCTCACCCACCTGTGTCGGTTTGAGGTACAGGCGCCTTTAAACTCGATAGAGACTTTTCTCGACAGTGTGAAATCAGCTACTTCGCTACTTAATTTCGCTCCCCATCGTACCCCAGCATTAACATCAAGACGGATTTGCCTATCTTGACTGCCTCAGTACTTAGCCACACATAACCAACAGTGTGGTTAGCTTATCCTACTGTGTCATCCCATTTCTCAAACGCTTATTGGCGGTACAGGAATATCAACCTGTTGTCCATCACCTACGCCTTTCGGCCTCGGCTTAGGTCCTGACTAACCCAGGGCGGACGAACCTTCCCCTGGAAACCTTGGGTTTACGGCCCGTGGGATTCTCACCCACGTCTCGCTACTCATGCCAACATTCTCACTCGTATACTGTCCACATGTCCTTACGGTCATGCTTCAGCCTGTATACGAAGCTCCCCTACCTATCATTGCTGATATCGTAGCTTCGGTAGTACGTTTTAGCCCCGGAAATTTTCGGCGCAGGATCACTCGACCAGTGAGCTATTACGCACTCTTTAAATGAGTGGCTGCTTCTAAGCCAACATCCTGGTTGTCTGTGCAATCCCACATCCTTTACCACTTAACGTACATTTAGGGACCTTAGCTGACGATCTGGGCTGTTGCCCTTTTGACTATGAATCTTATCACCCACAGTCTGACTCCCAAGTAAAAGAAAACGGCATTCGGAGTTTGATAGTCTTCGGTAAGTGCAATACCCCCTAGGACATTCAGTGCTCTACCTCCGCCTCTCTACGCTTGAGGCTAGCCCTAAAGCTATTTCGGGGAGAACCAGCTATCTCCGGGCTCGATTGGAATTTCACCGCTATCCACAAGTCATCCCCGAGCTTTTCAACGCTCGTGGGTTCGGTCCTCCACGAAATTTTACTTTCGCTTCAACCTGCTCATGGATAGGTCGCCCGGTTTCGGGTCTACGTCAAGTAACTTAAGCGCCCATTTAAGACTCGCTTTCGCTACGGCTCCACACCTTAAGTGCTTAACCTTGCTACTTAACGTAACTCGTTGGCCCGTTCTACAAAAAGTACGCGGTCACACATAAAAAGTGCTCCCACAGCTTGTAAGTGCAGGGTTTCAGGTTCTATTTCACTCCCCTCCCGGGGTTCTTTTCACCTTTCCCTCACGGTACTATGCGCTATCGGTCACTAGGTAGTATTTAGGCTTGGAGGATGGTCCCTCCTGCTTCCCACAGGGTTTCACGTGTCCCGTGGTACTCTGGATCATGCTAGTAGCTTTCTCGTTTCAACTACAGGGCTATTACCTTCTATGGCGGAGCTTTCCAACTCTCTTCGCTTACAATATTGCATCCATGTTGCATGTCCTCAACCCCAACGAAGTAAACTTCATTGGTTTGGCCTGTTCCGCGTTCGCTCGCCGCTACTTACGGAATCGAATTTCTTTCTTTTCCTCCGGGTACTTAGATGTTTCAGTTCCCCGGGTTCCCCTCATTAAGCTATGTATTCACTTAACAATACTTAGACATTACTCTAAGTGAGTTTCCTCATTCGGAAATCTTCGGATCAAAGTTTACGTGCAACTCCCCGAAGCTTATCGCAGCTTATCGCGTCCTTCATCGGCTCCTAGTGCCAAGGCATCCGCCCTGCACCCTTAATAACTTGACCAAGTTATCAAAAGTTATCGTAAATAACAAACTTCACATATGTTCAGTTTATTAAGTACTAAAAGTTGATTTTTAAAGAGTTTATCTTCTCGATGATATTTTTAGAAGTTATCTTCTTCATATATTTTAAATGATGTCATATCACTAAATGTTATACAGTTTTCAAGGTACTAACGTACTTCGCAAAGGTCACTTCCATTCGGTCGTGCTGCATTGCTCAAAGTACTTTATTAGGGCTACGCCCTATTTTTGAGATTCATTTTTCAACGAACTCTCAAAATTAAACAGTAGGCAATTCTCCTTAGAAAGGAGGTGATCCAGCCGCACCTTCCGATACGGCTACCTTGTTACGACTTCACCCCAGTTATTGATTTCACCTTCGACAGACGCTTCCAAAAGGTTAGCTATCTGGCTTCGGGCGCCCCCAACTTCCGTGGTGTGACGGGCGGTGTGTACAAGACCCGGGAACGCATTCACCGCAGCATTCTGATCTGCGATTACTAGTAACTCCAGCTTCATGTAGGCGAGTTTCAGCCTACAATCCGAACTGAGAATGGCTTTAAGGGATTAGCTCCGCCTCACGACTTGGCTGCCCTCTGTACCACCCATTGTAGCACGTGTGTAGCCCTAAGCATAAGGGGCATGATGATTTGACGTCATCCCCACCTTCCTCCAGGTTATCCCTGGCAGTCCCTCTAGAGTGCCCAACTTAATGCTGGCAACTAAAGGCAAGGGTTGCGCTCGTTGCGGGACTTAACCCAACATCTCACGACACGAGCTGACGACAACCATGCACCACCTGTATCTCATGTCCCCGAAGGGAAAAATACTATTAGGTATCGGTCATAAGTATGTCAAGCTTAGGTAAGGTTCTTCGCGTTGCTTCGAATTAAACCACATGCTCCGCTACTTGTGCGGGTCCCCGTCAATTCCTTTGAGTTTCACTCTTGCGAGCGTACTTCCCAGGCGGAGTACTTAATGCGTTAGCTGCGGCACCGAGGGGGGTAACCCCCGACACCTAGTACTCATCGTTTACGGCGTGGACTACCAGGGTATCTAATCCTGTTTGCTCCCCACGCTTTCGTGCCTCAGTGTCAGTTACAGTCCAGAGAGCCGCCTTCGCAACTGGTATTCCTCCTAATATCTACGCATTTCACCGCTACACTAGGAATTCTACTCTCCTCTCCTGCACTCAAGTTTCTCAGTTTCAAAGGCTTACTACGGTTGAGCCGTAGCCTTTCACCTCTGACTTAAGAAACCACCTACGCACCCTTTACGCCCAGTAATTCCGGATAACGCTAGCCCCCTACGTATTACCGCGGCTGCTGGCACGTAGTTAGCCGGGGCTTCCTCCTCAAGTACCGTCATTATCTTCCTTGAGGACAGAGCTTTACGACCCGAAGGCCTTCATCGCTCACGCGGCGTTGCTGCATCAGGCTTTCGCCCATTGTGCAATATTCCCCACTGCTGCCTCCCGTAGGAGTTTGGACCGTGTCTCAGTTCCAATGTGGCCGATCACCCTCTCAGGTCGGCTACTGATCGTTGCCTTGGTGAGCCATTACCTCTCCAACTAGCTAATCAGACGCGGGTCCATCCTGTACCGCCGGAGCTTTGATACTTCTGCCATGCGACAAAAGTACATTATCCCGTATTAGCATACCTTTCGGTATGTTATCCATGTGTACAGGGCAGGTTACCCACGCGTTACTCACCCGTCCGCCGCTCTTCTCCGAAGAGAATCGCTCGACTTGCATGTGTTAGGCACGCCGCCAGCGTTCATCCTGAGCCAGGATCAAACTCTTAAATAAAAGTTTATCTAGGGCTCAGATACTGTTATATATCTGGCTTTATGTTTCTTGGTTGTTTCAAATTCTATAAATTAACCTACTGTTTAATTTTCAAAGTTCATTTTTAATTTCGTTTTGTCCCTTTTCTTAAGGACAAGTATAACTATACCATCATAAATTTATCTCGTCAATACTTTTTTATATTTTTTTAAAATAATATTATATATACATTTATAAACGCTTCTAAATATAGTTAAAGAGTTATACTTAGGACTTTATCCTTGGTATAACTCTTTATTAGTTTTTATAAATATAATTGTCTCTTTATTCTAAATTTAATTTTCTATTCAAAATATAATTAATTAAGCTAAATAAAATTATAATCACCAATATATATATTATTGTATTTATATTTATATTCATAGCCATATATCGTATACTATCTGTTCCTTTATAATTTGATACGGTATTAAATAGTAAATCATTAACAAAGTAAAGTACATTGCTGATTATTGTATTTAATACGAAAAATGTTATAAGTGCTACAATATTTCTATGTTTATTAAACTTAGGTAATTGACCCATTGAAAGTGAAACATATACACTAAATATAAATATAGAATACACAGAAATAAAATTTATAACTGAGGATATAGCTATTATCCATATATCATTTGTAAATAAAGATTCCCATAACACTTTAAATGCATCTAAATATTCTTTAAATCCTTGTGCACTATCAATGCTCATTATAATTGCAAAAGATAATATAGCTACTATACCACTTAAAAACGTCCACATTATAGTTATTAAGTATTTAGAAAGTATTATCTTTTTTATACTGACTGGCAATGTAAACATCAAGTATCCTTCATCTTCCAAAAGATTTTTTCTAAAACGTTGTATAGTAACAACTATAGTTAAAACTCCAAGTGCGACAAAAAGAGCTGCTAATACCATTGATGCAATTCCATTTATTTTAAACATCTCTGTATTTATAAACACTCTATTTATAACACTTACTAATAATATTGCTACATACATAGGTATAAAAGTTCTACTAGTAGATTTCAATTCATATTTCAATAACTTTCCTAACATTCAAATTCCTCCCTAAATAATGCATCTATTGATTTTCCTTTTTCTTCTCTTATATCATCTACATCCCCTTGAAGTACTATCTTTCCTTTAGATATAAATATAACTTCATCACATATATTCTCAATTTCACTTATTAAGTGAGTTGCTATTAGTAATGTACTTTCTTCACTATAGTTTTTTATTATTGTTTTTAATATATAAGCTCTTGCTGCTGGGTCAACTCCCCCAATAGGCTCATCTAATATATATAAATTTGCTTTTCTTGACATAACTAAAATAAGTTGAACTTTTTCTTTTGTTCCTTTAGACATAGTTTTTAGTTTTTCATTTATATCTATATCTAAATTTTTAATCATATCTTCAGCTTTATTTTTATCAAAGTCAGAATAAAAATCTTCAAAAAATTCAACTAAGTCTTTAACTTTCATCCAGTCATTAAGATAGGTTCTCTCTGGAAGATATGAAATTATTTTTTTAGTTTCTATAGAAGGCTTCATATTATTTATATTAATTTCGCCTTTATCTGGATGTAGTAATCCATTCATTAGCTTTATCATTGTACTTTTCCCGCTTCCATTAGGTCCTAATAATCCAACTATCTTACCTTTAGGAATATCTAAATTCATATCTGTGAAAAGTTCTTTGTTTCCATATTTTTTATATATATTTTTAAATTCTACTATATTATCATTCATTAATTTCTCTCCTTTTTTATTTATATGAAAAGTTATATACAACTAGCTGTTGGTTAAATTTTCACTTATAAGCTCAATTATCTCATTTTTCAAATAACCTAACTTACTTAATTTTTCTTTCAAATTATTTATTTCTAAATCTGCAATTTCTTTTCTCATATCTTCTGTTTTTTGTTTATCTTCTGTTACAAATCTTCCACTAGTCCTTTGACTATATACTAATCCTTGCCTTTCAAGTTCTGCTAATGCTTTTTGCATCGTATTAGGATTTACACCGGCTTCTTGTGCCATATCTCTAACAGAATTTAATTTCGATCCTGATGGCATTTCACTTGATACTATCTTCAGCTTTATTATTTCTACTAACTGAATATATATTGGACTATTATTATCCAATTGCCAATCCATATTTTTCACCTCACATATTGTATTAATTACTTAATACAATAGTATAGTTTTTTATTTAATCTGTCAACCCTATTTATAAGATATATTTTCATATTTTATAAATAATTAAATTTACCCATAAAAAAAGCACTAAGTTTAAAGTTAAATTTAAACTTAATGCTTTTAGTTTTTTTATATCATCTTATTAACAAGCTTCTACTTCTTCAAACTGACTGTTGTAAAGATCAGCATAGAATCCTTTAGCTTTTAATAATTCTTCATGGTTTCCTTGCTCTACTATATCTCCATCTTTCATTACTAATATTATATCTGCATTTTTTATTGTTGATAATCTATGAGCTATTATAAAACTAGTTCTATCTTTCATAAGATTTTCCATAGCTTGTTGTATTAACACTTCTGTACGAGTATCAACTGAACTTGTTGCTTCATCTAATATTAATATCTTAGGATTTGCAAGTATAGCTCTTGCTATTGTTAATAATTGTTTTTGACCTTGAGATATGTTGTTTGCTTCTTCATTTATTTCCATGTTATATCCATCTGATAAAGTTTTGATAAAGTGATGAGCATGAGCAAGTTTTGCTGCATCTATTACTTCTTCATCACTTGCATCTAATCTACCATAACGTATATTTTCCATCATGCTTCCATTAAATAACCATGTATCTTGTAGTACCATACCAAACATTTTTCTTAAGTCATCACGTGTGAACTCCTTAGAGTCATTCCCATCAATTAATATATTTCCACTATTTAATTCATAGAATCTCATAAGTAATTTTACTATTGTAGTTTTACCAGCACCTGTTGGTCCTACTATTGCTACTTTTTGACCTGGTTTTATATTAATTGAGAAATCATTTATTATTGTTTTGTCTTCGTCATATCCGAAGTTAACATTTTTAAATTCTACTTCACCTTTTGCACCTTTTGTTGAGACTGGATTTTTAGTTTCTTCTTTTTCTTCAGCTTCTTCTAAAAACTCAAAAACTCTTTCTGCTGCTGCTGCTGTTGCTTGCATTACATTAGCAATTTGAGCAGTTTGTGCTATTGGTTGCATAAATGATCTTGTATATTGTATAAATGATAGTATATCCCCAACTTGTATAGTTTTCTTTATTGTAAGATATCCACCCATTATAGCTACTACTACATATCCTATGTTACCTATGAAAGTCATTATAGGCATCATCATTCCTGATAGGAATTGTGATTTCCAAGCCGAGTTATATAAGGTTTCATTTAATTCTTCAAATTCAGCTATTGCTTTTTCTTCTCCATTAAATGCTTTCATTATGTTATGTCCACTATATATTTCTTCAACATGACCATTAGTGTGCCCTAAATACTCTTGTTGATTTTTAAAGTGTACTTGAGATTTTTTAACTACTAACATTATAAATATTAATGATACTGGTATAATTATTAAACTTATAACGGTCATACTTACACTTATCGATAACATCATTATAAGAACCCCAACAAGTGTTGTTACTGATGTTATCATTTGTGATAATATTTGATTTAAGTTTTGACTTATAGCGTCCACGTCATTAGTTACTCTTGATAATACTTCACCATGTGTACTTTTATCAAAGTATTTAAGTGGTAATTTATTTATTTTTTGTGATATGTCTTTTCTTAGTTTATAAGAAACTTTTTGCGATATATCAGATGTAACAAAAGTCTGAACAAATGAGAACACCGCACTTATAACATATAAGACTGCCAACATAATAAGTGTACTTGAAATAGAATCAAAATCTATTCCCTTTCCAGTTCCACTAACTTTATTAACTAATCCTTTAAATATATCAGTAGTTGCATTTCCTAATATTTTTGGTCCAACTATAGTAAATGCTGCACTTCCTATCGCAAATATTACAACAAATATCATAGCTACCTTATATGGTTTTAAATGTTGCAATAACTTTTTCATAGTACCTTTAAAGTCTTTGGCTTTTTCTCCTCCAGCCATTCCTCCCATAGGTCCACCCATACCGCCTGGTCCACTTTTTTTATTACTCATGTGCTAACTCCTCCTTTGAAAGTTGAGATAGTGCAATTTGATTGTATACTTCACAATTTTCTATAAGCTCATTGTGAGTTCCTATACCCACCATTTTACCTTCATCAAGAACTACTATTTGATCTGCATTAATTATAGTACTTATTCTTTGCGCTACTATAAGAACTGTTGAGTCTGAAACTTCAGATTTTAATTCTTTTCTAAGTTTTGCATCAGTCTTTAAGTCTAGTGCTGAGAAACTATCATCAAATATGAATATCTTAGGAGTTTTAGCCAATGCTCTAGCAATTGAAAGTCTTTGCTTTTGACCTCCTGAAACATTTGTACCACCTTGAGATATTTCTGCTTTGAATTTTTCTGCTTTATTTTCTATAAATTCCATAGCTTGAGCTATTTTTGAAGCTTTTTCTACTACTTCTACACTAGCATTTTCAGCTCCATATCTTATATTACTATCAATAGTTCCAGAGAATAAAACACCCTTTTGTGGAACATATCCTATTTTTGCTCTAAGTTCATGTTGACTTACTTCTTTTATATTCTTACCATTTACTAATACTTCACCTTCTGTTGCATCAAAGAAACGAGGTATTAAGTTTATAAGTGTTGATTTACCACTACCTGTGCTTCCTATAAATGCAGTTGTTTGACCAGGTTTAGCTACAAAGCTTATATCACTTAAAACATTGTCTTCTGCATCTGGATATTTGAATGAAACATCTTTAAATTCTATATATCCATCTTTGTCAGATCCTAATTTTTTTATTTTTTCTGAATCTTTTATTGAACTATCTGTAGCTAAAACTTCATTTATACGAGTCGCTGATACAGATGCTCTAGGTAATATAACAGATAACATTGATATCATTAAGAATGCCATTATTATTTGCATAGCATATTGTATAAATGCCATCATATCCCCTACTTGCATAGTTCCACCATCGATGTTATGAGCTCCTACCCATACTATTACTATTGTTATAATGTTCATTATAAGCATCATAACAGGCATCATCATCGACATTATACGGTTAACAAATGTGTTTGTTTTTCTAAGAAGTTCATTAGTTTCATCAAATCTTTTTTCTTCTGTCCTTTGAGTACTAAACGCTCTTATAACTAACATACCTGTTAATGATTCACGTGTTACTAAGTTTAACTTATCTACAAGTTTTTGAACTATCTTAAATCTAGGTATTGCTAATCCAAATAAAATTGACACAAATGATAATATTGCAATTACTGCTACTCCTATTATCCATGCCATTGAATTATCTACACTTAGAACTTTTATTACTCCACCTATAGCAAGTATTGGCGCATAAAATACCATTCTTACTAGCATAACCATAAGCGTTTGTATTTGTTGGATATCATTAGTACTACGAGTAATTAATGATGCTGTAGAGAATTTATCAAACTCTATATTTGAAAATCCTACAACTTTTCTAAATACATCTTTACGAAGGCTTTTACCCATACCAGCTGCAATTTTAGCTGCTAAAAAACCAACGGTAACTGTTGCTGCCATACTTACAAGCGCTACTAAAAGCATTATTCCCCCAGATTTAAATATATAATTAGTTTGGAGCTTATCTAAATCTATACCTATTGCTTTATATTCTTTTTTTATAGAATAAATTGATGATTGAGTTAACATATTTTCATCTAACCCATTTATCTTTTTATCAATTTCTTCAGTCATTTTATTTACTTGATCTTTAGGCATTTGAGATAGTACTGTCCATATATCCATGTTTGGTGGAATATTTGGTATTGCACCCTTTTCATTTGCCATTTCTATTCCAGAAACTTTCATCATAGATTTACTCATTATTTTATTAAGCGCATCTATATTTTCTTTATCTTCAGTATGTAATTTGTATAAAGCTTCTTTTTTAAGGGCAGGATATTTTTCTACTTCTCTATCATAATCTTCCTTGCTTAACTCATTTTTATCTAACAAGTCATAACTAGCTTCCACTTTATTCTTTTCACTATCATTCATAAAAATCTTTAATTTATTTAACTCTTTTTCTCGAATTACAGTAGGAACAGCATTTTCAATCCCATTTTGCTGAATACCTATGTTAACAATGTTTGATGTGTAATCTGGTAATGAAAGGTCACACACTGCTTGAACTACTAAAAGTGCAATTACTGCAATAATTGACACTACGAACGGTTTTAAATATCTTAATATCTTAAACATTGCTCAATCTCCGCCTCCATTTGATTTAATTTTTAAATATAATGTGCAAGCATTTGCTTTTGCCTTATATTTTGTTACATTTAAATTCTTTTTAGTGTATAATATTAATAGTTATACTTTTTAATAGTTATACTTTTTAACTATTGTACTTTTTAAGTATATAGGATTTTATATAAAAGTCAATATTTTATTATATTAAATTTTAAAGTATATTGATTATTAAACTTCATATGAAAGTAAAACATTATTTGAATACTTTAAATAGTAATTTTATTTAAGTATATATAAGAATTATAGTTGTGCATAATTTAAAATAAATGTACTTTCCTACGTGATAAAAAATAATATTTATGGAGGTAATGGGAGATGAGGGATCCTAAACTAGATTCGATAGTTCAAAATTTTGTAACTATCATGCCATTGTTTCAAAAAAAGCTTATAAAACGTAATTGCAATTCTCAACACGACTCTTTAAACCATTCACATTTTCAAATAATGGTTGTTCTTAAAGATCACGGCAAATTACCAATTTCTGATGTAGCTAAAAGACTTTTTATATCTACTCCTAACATGACTAAGCTTCTTGCTAGGCTTATTGATGAGGAAATTATTGAGAGAATCCCAGATAAAAAGGACCGCAGGATAATAAATATAGCTTTGACACAAAAAGGCGAAAAACATTTAGAGGGTAAATTTAAGCAAGTTCATTCTTCAATAAAAGAAAGGTTAGCAACCTTACCAGATGAGCAACTCAACAAGTTAAATTCATCGCTAGAAAATTTAAGAGAAGTCTTAATGGAAATAAGCTCAGATGAATAAATCTGAGCTTTTACTTTTTATTAATTTAGTTCTG
Organism: Peptostreptococcaceae bacterium VA2; assembly: GCA_000686145.1. GTDB lineage: Bacteria > Bacillota > Clostridia > Peptostreptococcales > Peptostreptococcaceae > Romboutsia_D. Next base: position 2,861,560 of record JMMB01000007.1, read on the forward strand.
ATGAGATTTCTTTAAGTACTGCCTTAGCATTATCTATTACAAACTTTGGCTCTACTTCGTAATATTCACGGTCTATAAATCTTTCTATATTTTCTATATCTTCTACTTCATAACTTATAACAAATAACACATTTGCTGACTCACTTATTTCTTTTGCTGAAATTTCATTTTTTATATTAGACTTATTTTGTATTTCGCATTTAATATTAAATCCTAATTCTTTGCCTGATTCTTGTAATGCTTTTGCACTTGCTTCATTTTCGCAAACTGCTACAATATTTTTATTCATATTATGTACCTCACTATTTTTGATTTGTATATTATATTATTAACCTTTCTTATCTGTTGAGTCAATAAAAAAACACATCAAATAAAATTTGATGTGTTTTTGTTACTACTTATTCATCGGAAGTATTTCTATCCAATAGTTATCCGGGTCAGCTATAAAGTATATTCCCATTTCTTTATTTTCATAACATATACAATCTATTTGTTTATGTAAGTTATATGCACCTTCAAAATCCTCTACTCTTAGAGCTAAATGGAATTCGTTATCTCCTAAGCTATATGGTTTTTCCCAATCTCTAAGCCATGTTAATTCTAGATTATGAGTTGTTTCTCCATCACCTAAGTATACTAATATAAAACTCCCATCATCTGCTACTTTTCTTTTTACTTCTTTTAGACTTAGCGCTTTTTCGTAAAAATCTAAACTCTTTTCAAGATTTAATACATTAAAATTATTGTGACAAAATTTAAATTTCATTTATTTCCTCCATAACTTGTTTTATTTTCATTATAAACTATTTTTACTTTCCAATGAACATAAACGCTTATATTACTAGTAATAATTTATATAAAAGTTATGAGTGATTTTAATATCTGTTTACTTATTATTCAATATACATGATTCTTTTCCTGATTTGTAGCATTTTCCACAGGAAGCACACTTAGGTGATTTTATATCTCCCAAAATCCATTTTTCATATTCATGTTTAATATCTTAGTTTTATCAAAAAAGTTTTTCATATATACCTTCCTTATTTTAATTTTTATCATTAAATGCAAACAATGTTGTCATGATCGGTGCTATAAAGCAAAGTATAGCAAACGGTGCATATTCTACACAAGAAACTCCTGTAACTAAAGTTATTATTAAAGAATTTATGTTCCATGGCATAAGTGGTGCTATTATAGTTCCTGTATCAGATATAGTTCTTGCCAATACATTATTATCTACCCCAATTTCTTTATATTTAGATTTTAGCAGCCTAGAAGGTATAACTATTCCTATAGTTTGATCACAAGTTATAAATGTTAAAGTGCTACTAATTATTCCGGTTTTTAATATCAATTGTTTTCTATTACTAATTTTTTCTATCATTTCTTTTGTTAAATAGTTTATAATTCCAGTTCCTTGCAATATAGAACTGAGAGCTATTGCACCAATAACAATAAGAACTACTGATACCATAGATATAACTCCCCCACTAACTAAAGTTTCATTTAATGCTTTAGAATTTGTGTTTAAATCAAATCCAAAAAATATATAATTTAATAGTTGAAAAATACTAGTTCTTTGATAGATAATACTAACAATGCCTCCACCTATAATGCCTGCCCACATACAATATATAGATTTCACTCCTACTACAGACAAAACTATCATTAATATAGGTAATAATAATAGATATGGGGAGATAAAAAATTCACTACTCATTGCTTTAGTTAATTCAATTGAAGTATTTGCACCTTCTATTCCTTGATACTTTACGCCTATAAAGTAATATATAATTACACATATTATCATAGTTGGTACTATTGTATATATAGCTGATTTTATTGCTTCTTTATATGTTATTTCAGTTGTTGTCAAAGTTAAATTTAAAAGCCCCGAAATTGGTGATATTTTATCTGCTAAAAATGCACCTGATACAATAACTCCAACTAATATATGAGTAGGTATTCCAAACCCTTTACCAATTCCAATTATTGCTACACCAATTGTACTAATAGTCCCAACTGCTGTTCCCATAAAAACTGAACTTATAGAAATCAATATAAATGATGCAAATAAGAGATTCATTCCTTTCATATATTCTAACCCATAATATATCATGGTTGGTACAACACCTGATGATAACCATACTGATACAGTTGCTCCTATTAATAAAATTACTATATAAAGACTTTTACATTCATTTATACCACTAAATACCATAGATTTAATGTCTTTAAAACTTATTCCATTTTTCATACACATCAGTGATGAAAATGTAGTACTTAATAGAAATGCATACACCAATGAGATACCCATAATTACACATACGATTATAGGAACTATACATAAAAACAAAGTTATATATATTTGATTTTTGTGTATTTTGCAATCCTCCATATTTACCCTCCTTAAAAATGTATTTTTCTAAATTTATATCATTGTATAAACTTTATATGACATTTATAGTTCCTGTGGATAAATTGTTTATATTTTTCATTTTTTTCCACACAGAATTTTATTCTATCCACAAATTAACATTAATTCAGTGGAAAACTTTTTCCTTACACTTAAATTTTATACAGCTATCTATTAATTTATGAGTTAATAAAAAAGAGTATGAGTAAAATTATATTTAAGAATTTTACTCATACTCCTTTTTTATCAAACCTAAATGTTAAATATAGTTCTAAAATTTAAGTTTCTATAGTTTTATTTTATGTTTAAATATGTACATCAATTATTTTTATTGCATTAAAATAAGCAACATTTCTTATTTTTAATATTTATTTAATAAATTAGTTGTTCACAATTAATTAGACTTATCAACATTTTTTTCTGAATATTTTTAATTTTTTCAAATTAATATGTGCATATTTTGATTATGCTGATAAAACTTTACTTAATTCATTATTTATTAATCTTAATTTTTCTAAATTATCTATCTCTTTTTTGTTTATTATATCTTTTATATTATTAATTATTAATTTATTTTCATTTTCTTCTTCTGCTCTCAATTCAATAAGACCTTGTATAATATTTTCTCTACTTAACACAATCATATTTTACCCCCTTAAAATTTTCATACTATGATTGTGTACATTTTTAAATATTTTTAATCTATATTTAAACTATTTTCTTTATTTAATATTTGCCATTTTCCAGTTTCTAAAAAGTTCTTCGCTCTGTTATTTGCATTTAATACTATATTTTCATCGTATCCCATAAATTCCAGTAATTTTATTGCATTTCTAGTTTGAGATCTTCCTTTATGTAATTTATAATCAAATTCTATATCTTTATTAGTTATAGTTTCTTCAAAATGATAATTTTCAAATAAATCATCTAATAAATGCGTAAGTTCAATATCATGAGTCGCTGCAAAACATATGCAATTACTTCTGCCCAAGTAACTTAACACCTCGCAAGATGATGATATACGCTCTATTGTATTAGTGCCTCTTAATATTTCATCTACAAAACACAAACAAGGTGTATCTTCATTCATATTATCTATTATTCTTTTTAAAGATTTTATCTCTACTATATAATAACTTTCACTACTAAAGATATCATCTTTTAGAGCCATTGAAGTGTATATATTAAAGAAAGATGAATTGTAACCTTTAGCACAAGTAGTATATATAGTTTGAGATAATATTGCATTTATTGCTATCGTCTTTATAAATGTAGATTTACCAGATGCATTAGACCCCGTTAATAATATTCCTTGTGAGAAATCACCACTATTTTCTACTGGATTTTTTATTAACGGATGATATATATCTATAAATTCTAAATTATTTTCACTTTGATAATTACTATTTGATAAATTTGGAATTGAGTAATATTTTAAGCTATCTCTAAATGATGATATACCTATTATTGCATCTATACTTCCTACAAATTCATATATAGCTTTAAAGTCATCACTTCTTTTTATTACTGTATCTTTTACTTTTTCATAAGCTATTAAATCACTAAGGGCTATCATTTTAGTATATTCACTCAATATATTTATATCTGCCATTAAGTTATTTGGATTTGAACTTATGTATTTTTTTCTTATTCGTCTAACCATCTCTAAATTATTTTCTATACTGTTTAAATTTTTTTTAATTACTTCTATATTCATATTTTTTATTTTATTTGCAGCATTAACAATAGATATTATATATGTAAATCCATCTATATTATATTCATATTTTTTATTATTTTGACTCAAATAAACATTATATACTACTGATAATGCAAGTAATATTAAAAAGTATCCGTTAAAAAATACAAGTATCAAACTTAAAAGTGGTATTAATGATAATATTCTATACTTCAATAGCTTACTTTTACTTAAATCTAGTTTATTAAACAAACAGCTTGTAGTGTACATATCCTTACTTTTACCAAGCTTTCCTAATATGTATTGAACTTCTTTTCTTTCTTTTTCGTTATTTCTAAAGTACTCTATAAGTTTATCTCTTTTATTTAATTTTTCATTTTCATATAATGGATTCCTTAATATATCATATAAAACTTCTGCCCCTGCGCTACTTTGCGTATTGTTTATTTTTTTAAAAATATCATTCATATTAAGGTCATTCCATGTTATATCATCTATTGCTGATCTAATTTTTTTATTTCTAAAATAACTAGATACACTATCAATCTTTATATCTACTTCTTCTAAATCTATTTCCTTACCGTAGTTTGCTAATATCTTTTTCTTTATGTACTTTAGCCTACTTATATGGTCATATAATGATATACTAAAACCTATTAAAAATAGTACCCCTACGCCCATTAAAAACATAATAAAATCTTTCATACTTCCTCCACCACCTTATTTTGTGTTAGCTAACTATAATATTTTCACATAACTTAACTAAGCCTTTTTCAAAGTTCCTATCATCTTCTTTAGTTCTTTTCTTAGGACCTTTACTTCTTCCGCCAGCACTTCTCATTTTTTTTGAAATATGTCTTGTAAATAATAATTGGTCTATATTATTATTATCATAAACTCTTCCATTTTGGTTTATAGCTTGGCCTCCTTTTGAAAGTACCATAGCTGCTAATCCATAATCTTGAGTTACAACTATATCTCCCTTATTTACTTTATTAACTAACGCAAAATCAACTGAATCCGCTCCCTTAGATAAAATTATAGTTTGCACTCCAGCTTTATTAAAAGTATGAGATGTATCACACATTATTATCACTTCTATATTATACTTACTTGCAACTTTGATAGTCTCATCTACAACAGGACATCCATCAGCATCTATTAAAATTTTCATAATATCTCCTTTTATTTCATTTAATACAATTATAACACAAATAATTTTAGATATTTTTTATGCTCTAAATATGCCTCTTATTTCATGCTAACATGACAAATAATGAAAATTTCATCAAATATTTGCATATATATAAAATGTTTATGTAAATTTATTACAAGAGCACTTTTTAGAGCTATAATTATTATGATTGATAAATTTTTAATAGGTATTGGGGGGCACATTATGATATTTGAATGTTTTTACTATCCAACATTAAACAAGCATGGTGAGGTTTTAAAAAGTAATGAAAATTTAAGAGAATTTAATCTTGGTGATATAGTTCCTACTAAAACACTTTACTACAATTATGGTAAGAATTTTGCTATATACGAAAATAGCCAATTTTTCATTGTAGAAGATGGTATCTTAAGTAAAACTACTACAATTGAAGATTTAAAATTCCCATTAAAAATTGTATTTAATAAAGGAACTCAATTAAAAATATTTTCTTGTGAAGATTTATCTTCAATAAGACTTCTTTTAAAAGGTGAGTATGAAAATGAAAAAGAATTAGGGGCACTATTTTGCTTATCTTTTCTGCTAAATAGAAAAATAAAAAATCTACAATATGATATAATGTCTGATTTAACTAATAGTTCTAGGGACTTTAGTTACATAAATGATGAATTAGATTCAAGAACTAAAAGCTTATTAGAAGAATTAAAAATAGTAGAAAGAAAATTCTACAATCTTACTATTGAAAACTCAAATTTGAAAAATTCTTATTTAGATTATATGAATTTCAGCAATAAAGAAGATATGCTAGAATTGTCTATAAGTAAGTATTTCAAAGAAGGCACTGAGGAATATCGCTATCATCTTCTTAGCAGCTCTGTATGGAAAACTAAACCTATTTATCCAAAATTCAAGCTAGATAATCTTATAAGTTCATACAATCTTAGAAAATAAGTTTTTATCCAATAATTTATTCATTATAGATATTACATTCAGGAAGTAGTTGTGAAAATTTCACTCTGCTTCTTTTTTTATACGATTTTTATTTACATATTTTTCCTCTTTATTTTATTAATATTTTACACTAAATTTAATAGTGTCTATAAATTACAAAAAATAGAAAATTTAACAGTATTTATTGTCATTTTTTGTAAAATTTATTCGAATATATATAGTGTACACTATATATATTTAGGAGGATGGTAAAATTTGGTTTCAGACATTCAATTATTAAACGCTCTACATAGTCAACCCGAAAAAGGTCTTCATCTAATGATGGATACTTATATGGGGCTTGTATATACTATAGTCTACAATCAGCTATATAGCATACTTCCTAATGAGGATATAGAAGAATGTGTCAGCGATGTATTCTTTTATGTATTCAATTACAAAGATAAAATAGACCTAGATAAAGGTAGTATAAAGTCTCTTCTATCTGTTATTGCTAAGCGAAAGGCTATAGACGTATATAGAAAATTAAAAAGGTCTGTAGATGTTCAAATACCAATAGAGTCATTAAATGAAGATTTATTTAGTGATTTTGATTCTGTTTCTGATTCAGTTTCAACCAATGAAAGAAATAAATTATTAATTGAAGCTATTACGTCCCTAGGGGAACCTGATAGTGAAATAATTATTAGAAAATACTATTTTAAAGAAAGTTCTAAGGATATATCTAAAGTTTTGGGGTTAAAGGTTAATACAATAGATAAAAAATCATCTCGATGTATTAATAAATTAAAAAATATTTTAAGGGGGATTTTGTAATTGCAAGATAAATTATTAGATATTTTAAGGGGGATTTTATAATTGGAAGATAAATTATTAGATATTTTAGATGATTTGAATATATCTGAAACATCATTACTATTAGAGAAAGACTTTGACCTGCATATAGACAAAAATGTAAAAAAACGAATTATGGATTCTGTAAAATCAAAATCACAGCTACAATTTAAAGATAATGAAAATATATTACATAAATTTAAAAATATTTTTAGTTCTCTATTCATTAATAGGGGATTTGCAATGATTATGGCTATTTTTATACTCGTAACCGGAACTGGAAGATATGTTTCTGCTACGACTCCAGTAGCTTATGTATCACTTGATATAAATCCTAGCATTGAATTAGCTATAAATAAATTTAAAAAAGTTATTTCTTACGAAGCATATAATTCAGATGGTGAAATTTTATTAGGTAATAATGATAAATGTAATATTACTGTTGATCAGGCTATAAGCAATATCATTTCATCTGCCATAAGTGAAAAATATTTATTAGATAATAATAATTCAATTATTGCTTTTGCTGCTATATCTAATAATTTAACTATTAGGAAAACTCTTCAGGCTGATTTAAAAAACACTGTTAATAACACTCTAAAAAGTAAGTCTATTGAAGCAAATGTTATATCTTCAAATGATGATTTTAATAAAAGATTAAAAGCAAAAAACCTTGGTTTTACAGTTAGTAAATATACATTAGTTGAAGAGCTTAAATCTTTAGATTCTAACACTGTAATAAAAGATTATAAAAATATGTCTATTATAAACATAGAAAAGAAGATTTTAAAACTTAGAGATAATACTTCTAAAGAGACTAATACCAATCTTTCAGATTCAAAAACTAAAGTTGACTATGTTAATGAATATTCTAATAAAAATATTAACTCTAAGCATACCGATAAATCTACTAATAATAATGGTAATGCTAATTCGGCTAATAACAACCATAGTGGTAACAGTAACTCCTCTAATGGCAATAGCAATAGTGGTAACAATAAATCCTCTAACGGCAATAGCAATAGTGGTAACAATAAATCCTCTAATGGCAATAGCAACAGTGGTAACAATAAATCCTCTAATGGCAATAGCAATAGTGGTAACAATAAATCCTCTAACGGTAATAGCAATAGTGGTAACAATAAATCCTCTAATGGCAATAGCAATAGTGGTAACAATAAATCCTCTAATGGCAATAATAGCCACAATCGTCCAAATAAGCACAGAAACCCTGGACATAACCATCATCATGAAAATATAAACTATGGACACAACTACCATAATAACGATAACAATTATAGATATAATTACTAATATATATATAAATATCTAACAACATAATTTTAAATCATAGATTGGAGAAACACTAATGAAGAAATCAAAAAAATTATCCCTATGCTCTATTGGGGTTGCAACACTAACTTTAGGAAGTATACTTAACAGCCATGCTCAAGGGTTACAAGCTGAGACTTTACAAAAGCTTAATTTAAGAACTGGCCCTAGTACAAATAATTCAATACTCTTAACTATAGAAAAAGGTAGCACTATTGAAGTATTAGAGAATTCAGATATATGGGCGATTGTTAAATATAACGGTACTGTTGGATATGTATCTTCTCAATATATTAAGGAGCAATTACCAGTAATCAAACCTTCACCTGAAGAAAATAATAATAATACTGAAACTATACTTATGGAATGTAATGTAGATTCATTAAATGTAAGAAAAGGCCCTTCTACTTCTGAGTCTATACTTGGTAAAATTGATAAAACAGATAGAGTTTACGTTGTTTATCAGACTAACAATAGATGGTCTAGAATAAAGTATAATAATGGATATGGATATATTAATTCTCAATACTTAATTGAAGTTAATACTAATTCAAATGAATCATCTCAAACATCAACAACTATGCTATCTAATGCTAATTCTTTAAATATTAGAAAAGGTCCCTCGACTTCTCAAGGTATCGTTGGACACTTTAATAAAGGTGATAAAGTATCTGTTGTTGAAAAGTTAAACAATAATTGGTCCAAAATAAGGTTTAATAATCAATATGCTTATGTTAGTACCCAATATTTAATTAATCCTAATTCAAATAATAACTCTAGTTCAAATGAAACTTCTGATGCATTAACAACTATGGTATGTAATGCTACTTCTTTGAATGTTAGAAAAGGACCATCTACTTCTCAAAGTGTTGTTGGACACCTCAGTAAAGGTGACAAAGTAACAGTTGTTGAGAAATTAAACAACAACTGGTCTAAAATAAGATTTAATAATCAATTTGGTTATGTTAGTGGTCAGTATTTATCAGCTATATCTTCAACACCTGTATCTAATAACTTTATGAAATGTGATACTCATATGCTAAATGTACGAAAAGGCCCTTCATCTTCTGAAAGTATAGTGGGTAATTTAAGAAATAGTGATAAAGTTGAAATTGTATATCATTTAAATTCTGGATGGACTAGAATAAAGTTTAACAATCAATTTGCTTATGTTAGTACTGCTTATTTAGCTAATATATAATTATATATTAGCTAAATAAAAAGAAATAATCCTATGAAAATTAATATTTATTAATTTTCATAGGATTATTTTATACACTCTTTATATTACTTTTATCTATCTTATCCAATGAGTTTGCTACACTTATGGCAGTAGTCATTGTTCCATTTACGTTTAACATAGTACGTCCCATATCTAATATTGGGTCTATTGCTATGATACCTCCTACAAGCGGGAAATATGCTCCCATTCCCATTCCCGATATAACTACGGATACTGCCATGGTTGCAGTTCCAGGTATTCCAGCAATTCCTAAAGAACTTATAGTTACAACTATTACAAGCATAACATAGAAACTAAAGTTCATTTCAATTCCTGCCATATTAGCTATAGTAACTGCCATTAATGCTGGGTATATTCCTGCACATCCATTCATTCCCATATTAGAACCTAAACTACCCACGAAACTTGCAGTTCCTGAGTCAACTCCAACATTATCTGTTAAAGTCTCTATAGTTACAGGCAATGTTCCTACACTTGAACGAGATGTAAATGCTAATATTAATGCTTTTGAAACACTTTTTATATATGTCTTTGGATTTAATCCATTCATCCAAATTATTGCTAAATGTATAATAAACATTATAGCAACACTTATATAAAGAGCTATTATGAAGTCTACTACTCCAAATATTGACTGTATACCATTCTCTGCTATAGTATTTGCCATTAAAGCTATTACTGCGTAAGGCATAAACTTTATAATAGTTATTGCTACACTTACTATTACCTTATAAAATGCCTCTACTAAATCTGTAAGTGGTTTTATAATGCTAGAATACTTTTTGTTAAGTCTTTTTATAGCTAAACCTATAAATGCTGCAAATATTACTATTGCTACTATATTAGCTTCTGCCATAGCTTTTACAGGATTTGATGGTAATAACCCTCTTAAAGTATCTACTATTGGTGATATTTCTCTTATTTGCTCTGTAGCTTTTACTACTTCACTACCTACTCCTAGGTTAAGTAAATTACCTACTATTATTCCTATTATTGCTGCTATAGCTGTCGTTCCTAATAACATAATTATTGATCTTGATGTTAATTTTGATAAATTTTCACCTTCATTCATATTCATTATAACTCTTATAATCGATACAAATACTAAAGGTACTACTAACATCTTTAAAAGATCCATGAATCCGTATCCAATTAACCCATACCATTTTGAAACTTCAGTTATCCAAACTATTTTAGATGGATCTTGTGGGAATTTTGCTACATATTGAATTATAATTCCTAAACCTATACCTAATAAAGTAGATACTATCATCAACTTTGTAAAATTAAGTTTGCTTTTTATCTTACTGGTTAAGAATAATAATCCTATTAATGCGATAATAAATATTACTGTTTTTATATCTGTTATCATTATAAATTTTGAAAAAAATGTACTGTCCATAAACTTGCCTCCTATTTGCTATCATTTTGATAATAACTATTTTACTATTATCAAAATGATAATGCAAGCTTTTTTTAAATTTACACTAATTTTATTATTAATTACCAAGTTCAAATTTTTTATTTATTAGCTTAAAATTGTCTTTTAATCCTTTTGTTGTATATACTTTTTTTTCTTTTGTGATGAAAACTGCATCTACATTTTCTATATCTTCTACTAATTTTAATCCCTCTTTTAATCCTTTTGTAAATATTAAAGTTGATAGTGCATCTGCATCTGTTGATTTTTGTGCTACTATTGATACACCTGCTATTTCTGTTTTATAAGGGTATCCTGTTTTTGGATTTAGTATGTGATGATATTTAACTCCATCTTTTTCGATAAATCTCTCATAAACACCACTTGTAACAACTGACTTATCAGAAACCTCAATTGATCCAACTACATTTCCTCTACTATCAAATGGATCTTGAATACCTATATTCCATTTTTCATTTTCTTCTTTTGAACCTAATGCATATATGTTGCCACCCAAATCAACAATAGCTCTCTTAACATTCTCTTCTTTTAAAATCCTAGCAACTTCGTCAGTAGCGTACCCTTTAGCTATACTTCCTAAGTCTAACATCATTCCTTTTTGTGTTAAAAATACTTCATGGGTAGAATCGTTCATCTGAATCTTAGAATAACCAACATAGTTTATAGTATCTTTTACTTCTTCTTTAGTTGGTACTTTCGCTTCTGGCAGTCCTATACTCCATAGTTTAACTAAAGGTCCAACAGAAATATCATATCCTCCATTAGACAATTTTGAATACTCTAATCCTTTTTTAATGATATCATAGCTAGTTTCACTAAGCTTAACTTTCTTTATTCCTGCATTTTCATTTAGTTTATCAAGCTCTGTTCCATTTTTATTGATACTAACTAAATTTTCTATCTCACTTATACGTTTGAATACTTTATCTAATATTTTTTGACTTTCATTTTCATATAAAGTGACTTTGATTACTGTTCCCATCATTAATTCAGTTCTCGTTATTGGTTCATTTGACTTTGTAGATTTACACCCAGCTAAATTGATAGCTAAAATAAAAATTATAACCATAAGAATTGTCTTTTTCTTCATGATACTCTCCCTTTTGATAACGTTTTATTATTTATGTAATATATTATACACCTTTTTTATTCTCTTCTATTAGTACTTTTTAACACATATATAATTTTTATCTTGCTAAATTGCTTCTAAATAACTTAAACTTTAGTTAGTAAAACTTTTATGTTTTATTAATTAAATCTTAAGGAGAACTTTTTAATGAAAACTTTGAAAAAACTTGATATAGTTATCATTTTATTTCTTATAGTTTTATCCTTTATTCCACAGCTTATATTCTCAAAAACATTATCTGCTGATTTAAGTACAACCTATGCTAATATAACACTTTCAGGTAAATTTTATGATAATATACCTTTATCGTCATTTAAGGGAGAAAAAACTTTTGTTATAAAAACTAAATATGGAAAAAATACCATCTTAGTAAAAGATGATACAATACAAATAGTTGATGCTGATTGTAAAGATTCTCTATGTGTTAATCAAGGGATTTCATCTAAAGTGGGGCAAAGCATTATATGCCTTCCTCATAAATTAATAATAGAAATTAAAGGAGATGAAAAGGATAGTTCGTCTGATATGATACTGTCGCATTAATATTATGAAATTAAATAAAACTTCTAAAATGGTTTATATGTCCTTACTTGTATCGATGGCTTTGATACTATCTTTAATTGAACGTATGATACCTGTACCATTTATAACCCCTGGCGCTAAACTAGGCTTAGCTAACCTAGTCATAATAATATCAGTTTATACATTAGATAGTTACAAAGATTCTTTTACTGTACTACTCTTAAGACTATTTTTGGCATCTATGCTTGGTGGCAATGTATCTATGCTGCTATATAGTGCTACTGGAGGAATTTTAAGCTTTATAGCTACTATTGTAGTAAAGGAACTTGGTGGCAAACATGTATCTATAATAGGTGTTAGCGCTTCAGCTGCTGTTTTTCATAATGTAGGTCAGTTGCTTGCAGCTTCACTTATACTAAATAATATTAATATGTTTTTATATCTTCCTGTTTTATCTGGGGTAGGTATTGGTACAGGTATATTTGTGGGGTTATCCGCTAATTATCTCTTATCTCACCTTTTAAAATTACCTTATTTTAAAAGTAAATTAGATTTAAAGAGTAATTAATCACAATATAAAAACTGAGCTACTTATTTGTTATTTTAGTATTGTAACTAAATATTATTAACAAACTAGTGCTCAGTTTTGTATTATATTAAATTATCTTCTTTTAATAAATTATATAAAGTTGGTTTGAATTTAAATTCATTCATTAACTTATTAACTTCACTCAAAGCTTTTTCTCTTTTTTCACTACATATATTTCCTTTAGAAGCTCTAATTAATATATTTTTAGGAGAATGTGCTATATCTATAAATTCTAAAAGTTGTGTTTTATACCCTAAGTGCTCTAGTAAATTAGCTCTAACTGCATCTGTCATAAGTGCAGCTACCCTTTCTTGTACTATTCCATACTTTGTAAGTAAAGATAGAGATTCAGATTGCATTTGAGCATTAAATTCATGTTGACAACAAGGAACTGAGAATATCATTTTAGTATTCCACTTTACTGCATTATACAAAGCATAATCTGTAGCTGTATCACATGCATGTAGCGTTATTACCATATCTACCTTGTTGTTGTACTTAAATCCATTTATATCACCTAATTCAAAACTTAGATTTTCATAATTATATCTTTTAGCTATTTCGTTACACTTTTGAATGACATCTGCCTTTAAGTCTAACCCTATCATTTTAACATTAATTTTTTTAATCTCCACAAAATAGTAATAAAGTACAAATGTTAAATAAGATTTCCCACACCCAAAGTCTAATATAGTAAGTTCCTTATGATCATTCTTTTTAACCTCATCATCAATAACTTCTATGAATCTATTTATTTGCTTATATTTATCATATTTTGAATTTACTACTTTGCCTTCTTTAGTAAATACACCTAAATCTATAAGAGGCTGTATTATCATACCTTCTTTTAGAATATAATTTTTTTCTTTGTTGTGACTTTTGTTAACAAATTTTGCATTGTCACCTTTTTTCTTTCCTAAAAATACCTTTCCTTTTTTAGATATTTTAAGGTCAAATGTAGTACTGTCTGACCAAGCTGCAAGCTGCTTATAATCTTCTTTTATATATTCCATGATTTTTTCTTTTAATTCATCTTTATCAATATTTTCATGAAATACTTGTTTGTCTGTGTATTTTTCTATTTGATAATATTGATTTTTATTACTTTCTTTTAGAGTAGCATTTATTTTGTTGTACTCTACATCTTTATTTTTTTTGTTGCTAATAACTAGCTTTATAATTTCTTGTTCTGTTATTTCATCAATTGCCTTTATTAATTCTTCCATTTTAATACACCTTACCGTTCTTTTTTATTAAGTTCTATCTACTATATTATTATATATATATGATTAATTCAAACTCATTTTTACACTATATACTTTATATTTATATTTTAATGCAAAATAGCATCCAATATAAACATTGGATGCTATATATAACTATATTAATTTTCTAGTTTCATTAATATTTATAGTCTTATTCTTTTCTTGTTTTATAATTGATATCCATAAAATAGTTCCTATTATAACATTTAAAATTACAATTAATGAACTAATATTTGATGCTTTATATCCGATTGATACCGAAGATATACCTATAAAATTCCATAAACCGTGAAATAATATTATAGGGCATATGTTATTTAGTTTAATTGCTAAAGACACAAATGAAAATCCTAATAACCCTGAATATATAATTTGAGCAAATACAGCGTACAATGGCATTCCCATAAATATATTTACAATATGTATAATAGAAAACCAAAATGTACTTAAAATCATTAATTTTAAAATGTTATCTTTTGGCTTTAACTTAAGAAGTAATATTCCTCTAAATAGGACTTCTTCACAAAACGCTACTAATAAAGTTGCTATAAAATTTATACCTAATTTAATCCACATAATGTGCGTAAATGATGCAGAGTTTATATAAACATATTTTAAAAAATCAGTTATCATAAATATAATTAATATTAAATAAGGTATAAACCATATTATACTTTTAAAATTCATTTTACTAAACCCTATATTTTTCCATCCATAATATTTTTTTACTATGTAAATTATACTAAGTACTCCTATAAATTGTATTATAAAAGAAACTACTAATATCTCAAAGTCAGTTCTATTTTTTGATAAAATATTACTGTTTATGTAATTACCGATTCCCATAATACTAATATAAACAAATATCGTAATAATTTTTTTATTTTTATTATTCATTTTTTTCACCTAACACTTAAAAGTCATAAAATATAATTTTCTAACAAATTAAAAATATTTTCTACTTTATTATTTTTTAAATTTAATAAGAACAAATTAATAGTTATTTTAATAATCAAAATAACTATTAATTATATAATTGTTTTATTCTTTCAAATGCATCTTCATTACCATTTCCTCCCACCTGCGTAAGAACCTTCGGTCTTTTAGAAGATAGCACTTCCTCTTGTTTTTCATTTAAATTTTTACCTACTATTACAACTGGTGATGCCTCCTTAGATGCTAAAACCCCTATAGATAATGCATCTATAAGATTGTCCTCTTTGTCCATTCCATCCTTAGTTACAAATATATTATTAAGATTGTTATCATTGTAAAACTCTTTTATTATAATCGCATTAGTCTCATTTCTGTCATTTCCACCTAATCTTTTTGCATTAGGCAATTTATTTTCAATTTCATTTGATATAGCACTTTGCTTTCCTATAACATAAGATGTTTTAATGTTATTATCATTTATATACTCATCAAATACCTTAGCCCCATCTCTAGGAGATACAAGTGCTATTGGCATATTTTTAGTAGACGCAACTGGAGCTATTGATACTCCATCAGGAATCCCTGTTTCTCCATTTACAAATGCTATTTCTGATATATTTCCTAATCTTTTTGCAACTTTTAGTGACGTCATATATCTATCATCTCCACTAATTCTATCTACCGTAAGTCCCATAGATTTTAATTCAGAAGTCACATTATCAGATACTACACTGCTTCCACCTATTACATATACATTTTTAGCTTTTAATCTACTTATTTCTTTTTTAGTTTCCTCATTTAATTTATTACTTTGTGTTAAAAGTATAGGTGCATTCTTAGATTTAGCAAAAGGTGTAGAAGAAAGTGCATCTGCCATAGCGCTTGAATTTATAAGTACTATATTGCTAGCCTCACTCCATCCACTTTGACTTATCTTCGTAGACGTTTCATATCTAGTGCTACCTATGATTTCATTTGTCCCAATCTGAGAATCTATTATGCCCACTGATTTCAGTGCATTTTCTACTGTTTCTTTTTCAGCAGGTGTCTTAGTTTTAGATACTAAAACTTCAGCTAAATGTTTGAAATTAGATTGAGAATATAGACCTTCTGTAAGAGCATTGTAGAAAATTTCACCCATTCGTTTTTCTCCAATCCCCTCAATATTGATATTGTTATGAGTTCCTCCCTGTGATATTAGGTATGCTACTTTATCTATTATCTCACTATTATAATGAACATAATTATTATCACATCTTAAATTATGAGTATGAATCTCCTTACATACTTTCAATTTATCAACATCATCTACATTAGGATTGCTTAAGTCCCTTAGATATCCATTTTTAACCATATCCTCGCCTATAATCCAATTCTTATCTGTTTTATAGCTATGTTCTATCAAAGTCCCAAATATATCTCCATATGCTTCATCTATAGCTCCTGATTGGCCCTCATATTCTAATTTAGCTGTATGTTGCACTATTGAATGAGTGTATTCATGCCCTACTATATCTATAGAACCCGATGAATCATAATTTTCTGAATCTCCATTTCCAAACGCTAAAACATCTATCCCTTTATCTTGAATATAAAATGCATTTCCAGGATTATTTACATTTGCAAGTACTACTGGTTTGCTTCCATTTGTATCTATCCCATCTCTATTAAGCTTATCATGATAAAAATCATATGCTTTTCCTACATAGTAGTGTGCATCTACAAATTTACCATCGCTTTGTTCCAAATTTTGTGTATAATACTTTATGTCTTTTTCCATAGAATTAATTAAATCATATTGAAAATAATATTGTCCTCTTAAATCTACTGTTTTTATCGGATTTTTTCCTCTAGTGTTATCTATAAAATAATTTCCATCAGCCAAATTTGCTTCTCCTTGTTTATAAGCTACTTGTATTTCTTTGTCATCACCAAATACTCCCTTTGCATTAGCTATTTTAGGTTGCACTAAGTTATTTATATTTTCAGATTGACGTATTATGCTTCCATCATTTGCATCTATAAATATAGTCTGGCTATGTAATTCTGTATCTATCATTTTTAAATCAACTTTATATGCAAGCTTGTATTCATCTATATTTTTATATACATACAATTGTGTATCTATATTTTTATTTTTACTCTTTGATACTTCCAATTTTTCTATCGCTATATTTATAGCTTCTTCTTTATTTATTTTAAATGTAGTTTTAAAATTCTTTAATGTTTCTTGCGTAGATTCTATATATCCTGATATTGACTTAATTTCTCCATTATAGTCTATGCAAGCCACTATATCTGAACCATATATAGGTATGTTTTTTATATATTGTTGTAGTCTTACTATAACTTGTGAGTCTGCTTTGTCGTCTTCTTTAGATTTGAATTTAAATGTAGATGTTGTTTGCAATTTGTTTAAATATTGAATTATAATTTGTTCTTCAGGTATATTATTTTTTCGATTTTCATTTGGTATCTCCCCTGTAATTACAAATGGTTCTTCTTGATTTATAGCATTTTTCATCTCAATATCTTTTACTTCTGGGTTTGCAAATGTTAACCCAGTAGCACTTTCCATTACTAAAAGTGAGGTTATTATGCTTATTATAGTTTTCTTTGAAATTTTCAATTGTATCCCCCTTAAGATTATCATTTCTTTAACAAATTAATATATTTGATATTTTATCACATTTTGACAAATTACGAAACTATTATAAGCATATAAAAACACCCTACAAGATAGAGTTTCTAAGCCTATTGTGTAGAGTGTTTAATTTTATTTTTTATTAAATTAATTTCAAAATAATTTATGCTATTTTGTCTTTAAAAATTTAACTAAGTTGTTTACTGTTGCCATATCACTTCTTTCTAAATCAGTCGGCTGAAGTGGTATTCCAAGTCTTTCTTCAATTTCAAGTAAGACCTCTATTATCGCAAGTGAATCTAAAAGTTCAGTTTCAAATAAATTCATATCTAAATCATCTCTTATTTCATCGCACCCTAAAACATCTTCAAATATTTCTATAACCTTCTCTTGCATTTTATATTCCTCCTTAAATTATGAAAAATACCCTGAGAATATTAATAGTCCAAAACATGCAATATGGAACGTCATTACAATTTGAACAATCTCAAACCATTTTTCTTTCTTATGTTTTTTATAAAACTTCGAATTTTTTTGGTAAATATCAGTTAATACAAGTACTACCCCTTGATATAATCCGTATACAATATAAAACCACGTTAATCCGTGCCAAAATCCCATAATTGTCATTGTAATCATTTGAGCAACACGGCCTGCTGTAGCTCTTTTTTTAAATCTTTTCTTTCTCATAGAAGCTATTACAAATCTTGAGAAAATATAATCTCCAAACCATCTTGAAAGACTTATATGCCATCTAGTCCAAAATTCTTTCATATCCTTGCTTATAAATGGTTTGTCAAAATTGTCTGGTACCTTTATGCCAAATATGTAACTTGTCCCTACTGCAAATAAACTGTATCCTCCAAAATCGAAGAATAAGTATAAGCTATATGCATACATGTAGCTAAGAGCATTAAAGAAAGTTTTTTCTGGTGGTATATGTGACATCCAATGTGTATCAAGTAAAAATGCTATTATAAATTTATACCCAATTCCCATAAATATCTTTGTCACACCTGGTATCAAATATTCCTCTAGATATTCATCTCTAGATATCTTTTTTTCTAAATCTTTCTCAAATCTTCTTGATCTATCAATTGGCCCTGAACTTAGTGTTGGGAAAAACAATACAAAATAAAGCATTTTAGAGATCTTAACTTCTTTTATTGCTCCATCATAAATTTCAATAACCATTTGGATAGTTTTAAAATTCAAATAAGATAAACCTATAAACCCAATAGGACCAAATATTTCTACTGGTAAAAGTTTATTGGCTATAATTGGAGACATTGAAGCTAATAAAAATATCCAGTATACATATTTACTATCGGTTTTTTTTCTTACATATTCATATCCTTTAACTACTATAATCTGAATTATTATAAAGGCTATCAAGAATGAAAGTTGAACATTTACTCCTATTATTAAAAGTATCATAAATGAACTTGCAATCATTCCATAGTACTTTATATTTTTGCCATTTAAGCCTAAAATAATTGCTGGTATTGATGTTAATAGTAGTATATAAAGATAGAAATAATCTCCATATTGTGAAAACGTCATTAATTTTCCTCCATAAGTTTCTTTCTATCTATTTTTCCATTAATATTTAGTGGAAACTCCTCTATAATTTTTATATTTCTTGGAATCATATATGAAGGTATATATTTTCCTAATTCCTTCTTAATTAAAACTCCATTTTTTATATTACCTAAAGAATTACTCTCTTTTAAATCTACAATGCCTTTTAAATAAGCAATACTATCATTCTTATAAACTGGTAGAACTATTGCATTTTTTACATTTTTAACTTTTCTTAGATTACTTTCTATATCTTCTATTTCTATTCTAAATCCATTTAATTTAATTTGGAAATCTTTTCTTCCAGAATAGTATATGTTTCCATCTATCATATAACCCATATCTCCTGTTTTGTAAGCTCTCCATTTAACTCCATCAATTTCATCATAATAGAAAACTTCATCAGTTTTTTCTTTATTGTTGAAATAACCTTTAGAAACTGACGGTCCTATTATTACAATTTCGCCTTTTTCACCATCTTTAAGGCTATTTCCACATTCATCTATGATTTTAATTTTACAATTTTCCATAGGGTATCCAACTGGAAGACTCTTTTCACTATCAATTAAATCCTGTGACATATAATTTAAACTAACACCCACAGTTGCTTCTGTTGGCCCATATCCATTTATGATTCTTGTTTTAGGAAATCTATCTATAAGTTCCTTAGTTAAACTCTTTGAAAGAGTCTCTCCTATGAAAATCATCGATTCTAATTTTGTTAACATCTCATTATTAAAACTATTTTCCGTTACACATACTCTAGCAAATGATGGAGTTGAAACCCATACTGCTATATCAGATTTTGAAAATTGATTAAATAATTCTTTATAGTCAGCTAACACACTCTTTGATAACGAAAACAATGTAGCTCCATTTGCTAACCCTGGGTATATAGTTGTAACTGAAAGGTCAAATGAATATGCTGCTTGATTCATAATTACCTTTTCGCTTCCATCAAGTTTTAAGTGAGGACTTACCCAGTCAACAAAACTATCTAAGTTATCAGAACTTATCTGAACACCCTTTGGCTTGCCCGTGCTTCCTGATGTAAACAGAATATACGCATTCTCATCTTCTTTTACCCAACTATCTTTAGATATTTCATTATCTTTATATTTTTCTATCATATCTTTAAGCTTAGATTCATTTACTACTTCTAAATCTCCAAAATTAGATTCATCACTAAAGTTAAACAATACTTTTGGATTAACTTCTTTAGTTACTTCAAATACTCGGTCTATTGGAAAACTAATATCAAGCGGAACATAAGCTCTACCTGATTTTAAAGCTCCTATCATACATGGCATTATCATATTTTCTTTGTTTCCATATATAACTATTGGAGTATTTGCATCCCCATGCATTTCTTTTAAATATATCGCTATTGCTTCTGAATACATTTCTAATTCTTTGTAAGAAAGATTTTCTTCATTGCATATTAATGCTACTCTATCTGTTTTTGAATATTTTTTTATACTCTCAATAATTTTCATAATATACCATCCTTACTAAAATTCATTATATATAAATGTTAATTCTTTAAACGATGTAAATGTTAATATCACTATAGCTGCAATTATAATCAACGTCAAAATAAAACTAGTCATCATATACTTATTGCTGGTTAAATTCTTTAAACAATCTCTCACAGACATCCACCCATCCTTTCGTACCAAGATGCATTACATCACGTAAATAGTATTTTTCTGTTTCTTTCTTTCTAAGGTCTATAACTTCAAAATCTTCATTTTTTGCCATCATTTCTGCTTTGTCATAGAATTCATGTCTTTCTTCTTTAGATATGCCAACTACATCATAAAACTTATCCATAGCTGGTAACATTACAACTACAGGTTTAATCCCCAAATCTTTACATACATCTAATGTAAGTTGATAATCATTAAATTCTTTTGACTGTAGTAAATTAACGTCATTATATTTACCTTTTACTTTGTCTAAATTATCTCCAAAATTAGTCTTGTAATATACTTTGTCTATACTTAAGTCATTGTTCCCTACTCTCTTTTTCGCATCTGCTATAGCTTGTTCTTTTTCTTTATTCCAGTCTATAGGCTTACCTGCCTTTTGCTTTTGCTTATCTTCTAACTTAATAAGCTTTTTGTATAGCTTTCCTTTTTCCTTAAGCTTTACAAAGTATTCTCTTCCTTCAAAATATGGAGTTAACAATATTTTTTCTATTTTTTCAATCGGTGATTTAGGATTATATAATTTTGCATAAACAGCTTCAGCTTTATACTGATTGCATCCTACTAGTAGCTCACTTGCCCTTTTTGTAAATTTTAGTTTATTTTCATCCGAAATATTAGGATTTTCTAAAAATTTATAAAATTGACTCGGCGAAAATCTAGATTGATAATGATGGTTTGTAACACCTTCTTTATCCATAAACCACTGCATAGAAACTAATAGAACAATTTTTTTGTCCTTTATCGTTGGATCTACACTTCCCAAAATAGTTGCATCCTGTAAATTTTGTGTATATGCTCTTCCTATAGGTACTACTCCATTTTTACTTCTATTCGTATTGAAATAATATATTGGATGTTGTTTTGTTGAATGACCTAATTCCGATGATCCCAACATCATTATATTTTCATTTTTTAAAAAATGATTATTTGCAATACTTCCTTTATCTTTTAAATCACTTAGAGAGTCGTTCATAATCTGGATTAAATCTTTTTCTTTAAGTAAGTCATCAATCTGATAGTCAAGAAATTTATTTAATCCAAATGAAAACATTCCTCCTATTAACAACGGTATAATTAAATAAATCAATTTTTTCATATGTATTCTCCTATAAAATATTCGCAAAGTAATAATATCAATATATTATTACTTTGTGAATACTTATTCAAATACAATATTGTAATCTTTTGTAGCTTGCGGTCGAAATATCCCCTTTATTTACCTGTTTTGAAATATTTTATATTTATTTTTTTTATTTATTTTTATTTGATAAATTTATCCATTGAACCTAAAAAATCTATTAAATAAATCAGCTAAAAATATGTTATCTTATACTTGTGAAATTATTATTACATTTTCAATTACATTAAGTGTATAAATTGTTATTGGCAATATTCTATATAATTTTTCAGTCTTTAAATAGAACTTAAGAAGATTATAAATCATATAAAAAGATATTTTTGTATTATGTTGACAACATATAAAATCTTTTTTAGGTGCTTTGTATCTTCAATTTCTTTTTTTCATATCTTAATTACCAAGCTTCCAATAATAAAATATGAAATATTAACAGTTAATACTATACCTAATAATATCATCTTCTTCTAAAGTTTCCCTTAATACTTTCTTAAGATTTCTTAATACAATAAAAAATACTATAACTAATTTTAAGTTACAGTATTTTTGACTATTTATTCTTTTGGTAGCAATATTTCAAATACAGTTTTAAACATACCTTCATCATTAACAAGAAGGCTTATACTTCCATTATGTTTCTCAATTATATTTTTAGAAATTGCAAGTCCTAATCCTGATCCTTGCTTAGTGTTTCTTGAATCATCTCCAACTACAAAAGCATCAAAAATATTTTTGACTATATCCTTAGGTATCCCAATTCCATCATCTGCAATTATAATTTTATAATATTTTGCTTCTTCTTTTAATGAAATAGCTACTGTAGTACCTTCTTTATTATGTTTTATGCTATTATTTACAATATTTTCAAAAACTCTTTTAAGCTGAATTTCATCAAATTTGCTAAGAAGTTGATAATCTGGTATATCAACTTGTATTTCAAAACCAATGTCATAGATATATTCATATTTTTCAGCCACATAGGCACGGATGAATTCACTTAAGTCTTTTTTAACTAAGTTAAGTTTGAAATCAGCGTGTTCTAATTTACTGTATTCATAAAAAATATTAATAAGTTCAGTTAAATTATTAGATTTTTGATATATTATATTAAGATACTTCTTTTCTTCTTCCTTAGATATAAGTCCATCAGACAATGCCTTGGCATATCCTTGAATAATTGTAATAGGAGTTTTTAAATCATGTGAAATATCTGCAAGCATTTTTTGTTTTTCAGATTCTAATAATTCTTTTTCTTTTTCAATTTCATTTAGCTTTGACACCATAACATTAAAATTATTGCATATTTGAACAAACTCATAAGGTCCTTTATAATTTATAAATTCATTACCATTTCCTTCTGCTAAAGAAATTATAGCATCATTTAATTTATTAATAGGTTTCTTAACTTTTCTATTTAATAAAATTACAAACATTCCTATGCAACCTGCATATATAACTATAAATAAAATAAATGATGTTTTTACTCCTCTAGATAAAACACTCATTTGCTTGTCTTCATTTACTTTTCTATATTTTAAAATTAAGGTTCTTTTTTGACCGTCCTTATGTTTAAATGGATATTTACTTATGAGATATTTTTTAGATATGGTATCAGTTAAATATCCTATTTCTTTTTTTGTATATGAACTTTTTTGTTCAATTTCTCCACCACTATATAAAACATTTAATTTATCATCTAAAATTTGAAATGCTATATCTCCTACTTTATCTTCTTCATAATTAGAATTCTTTTCTTTCATAAGCATAATTAATTCTTTGTTATTTTTATCTTTACATTTTTTAAGCTTTGTACTAAAAATATTTTGTTGATAATCTGGAATATATTCAACTTCTTTATCTGTATAGTTATTCATTTTTTTCTCAATTTTTCCACTTCTATATATTACCTTGTTTTCTTCATCTAATATTTCAATATAACCTTTATTTCCCGCAATGTTATTAACGTTTAGATTTTCATAGCTTCCACTTTCAAGAATATTTTTTTGACTTGATGGCTCACTATATGGATAGTCTAATAATTTACTTATAATAAAAACTCCCATTACACATATTGCATAAAGTATTATTATATTTACTATGGTAAACAGTACATAATTTTTTATAAGAAGTGAGAAAAAACTACTTCCTTTAGTTTTTCTTAAACTTTTCAAATTTATATCCTACTCCTCGTATAGTTTTTATATAAATTGGATTTTTAGGGTTGTCTTCAATTTTTTCTCTCAGTTTAGATATGTGTACCATAATAGTATTGTCGTCACTTATAAAATAATCCCCTTTTATTATTTCTCCAATCTGAACCTTTGTGTATACTCTTCCTGGAGACTTCATTAAGGTAACAAGTATCTTATATTCACTTGGAGTCAATATTATTTCTTCTTTATCTTTAGTAACTGTAAAATTTTGAGTGTTCAAAACTAACTGACCTATCTCTAAAATATTCCCTTTTTCTGCAGATTTATTTTTATCTATTTTAATATTAAGGTTATAACATCTTCTTAATAAAGACTTTATTCTCGCTATAACCTCTAATGGATTAAAAGGCTTTGCTATATAATCATCTGCACCTAAATCAAGTCCCAATATTTTATCACTATGTAAATTTTTTGCTGAAAGAATAAGTATTGGCATATTACTATTTTCTCTAATTTTTTTTGTGACTTCATATCCATTTAATTTTGGCATCATAATGTCTAAAACTAATAAATCTATATCATTGCTTTCTACAATATTTAAAGCATCTATTCCATTTGTGGCGCAAAACACTTCATATTTTTCATTTTCAAGATAAAGTTTTATAAGTTTTATAATATCTTCATCATCTTCAGCTATTAAAATTTTATAACCCATTTAATACTCCCCCATATAGTTTTTATTAATACTTTTATATCTTCATTATTATACTATATCTTTTCATAACATTTATAATTTTATTTATCTATGCGTATTTTCTATTTTTTAATTATATCAGTATTGATTAACCTATATATATTTTTTAAAAAATCTATTTTTTATCACTTACCATAAGTTTTTACTATAATTATCATACATTTTTACTATTTAACTTATTTACTTTAAAATACTATAATAAAAATTATAAAGAATATATACCAAGTACTAGAAATAAGGAATTTAAAATGGATATAAAATTAATATGTATAGACATGGATGGAACTCTTTTAATGGATCAACAAAATATGTCACAAAAAGATAAGCAAGCTATAAAGGAAGCTATTTCTAGAGGTGTGCATGTAGCTATCACTACAGGAAGGGTTTATAACTGTGCTAGGTTATACTCTAATGAAATAGGTTTAGAAACGCCTATAATTGCGTCAAATGGAGCATTTATAGGTGGTGTTAATGGTGAAGTTATCTATAACAACCCTTTAAGTATTGATGAAGTTAATGATTTTTTAAAACTAACAGGCAAGTATGAATTGTTTTCTTATTTAACTGCTAATTTTGGAATTATATCAACTATAGAACTTCCGGAAAATAATATTTACAAAGTACTAAATAATAGACTTAAAGATGATGAAAAAATCAAATTAGAAGTTATTAACAATATAGATGATGCTTATAAATTATATCCAAATGAATTATTAAAAGGAGTTTGTGTAGAGAAAAATAATACGAAAAAACTATTTAAAGCAAAAGCTGAATTAAAAAAACTAAATCCTGTATTAGAGATAGTATCTTCATGGAATGATAACTTTGAAATAATGAAAAAAGGTAGCTCTAAGGGAGAGGCTGTAAAACAACTCACTAATTATTTTAATTTAAAAAGGGAAGAAGTTATGTGTATTGGAGATAGTGAAAACGATTTATCAATGATAGAATATGCATGTATTGGTGTAGCTATGGGAAATGCTATAGATAAAGTGAAAAATTATGCTCAATATATAACAGCTCCTAATACTAATTCAAGTGTGGCACAAGCTATAAAAAAGCCCTTTAGATGAATAGCATCATCTATAGGACTTTTACTTATATAAATTTATTTAGTATAAATTTTCCTTATTAATCTTAGATATATATTTTTCTTCAAGATTCTTTAGTTCTTTCTTAAAATCAATAATACTCATATCATTTTTCATTTCAATTTCTTCTAAAACCTCAAATTCAAATGCTTTCGCTCCAAATTCCTTCCAGTCTTTTTGCATCTTTATATTTACACAAGAACCTGTTGACACAGAAAAATTAAAGCGATTTTCCATTGATTTAAGATCTATCTCACATCTTATTAAACTTTTGCTATTAAGTGTATTAGTTATTCTGTATACTCCCCCTGTAGTTTTTCGTTCTTTATATTCATAAATAGCATCTTTCCTTTTTTCATCAATTTTCATATTTTTCACCCCTTTAGCTTTTTCAATATCACTCTCTATTAATTTATTTTTTTCTACGGTTTCATTTTTATCCAAATCTGTCATAAGTTTTTTCTTATTTCTACTTTTTATAACATTTATACAGTTTCTACAAGAAGGAGAACAATATTTTTCTCTTTCACTTTTTGCAATAAAAGCTTTTTTACAATATTCACAACGAGTAAGTATAAAACTTTCATCTGTAAGAGCAAATGCATATATAGTTTCTATTGTAGTTTCTAATGAATCAAACTCCCAATTAATTTCAGGCTTATCAAACATAGATATAGTAAATCCGATTTTTTGTGCTTTAAATTTACCAGCCATAATAGTTACAGGATCTGTTAAGCTTATATTTTTATATATTATTAATTGATTAAGGTGCGTAGACATATTCTTTGCAAACTCTATAACCCAATTTAACTGCTCTGAATAAAATTTAGAAAATACTACATCTAATACTAAAGGTCTCTTACCATAAAACTTTGGTGAATCTTCTGCTTTAAATACTGTCAAATGATCATCAAATACTCTAGTGTATATATCTCCTTTTAGTGCAAATGGTGTAAATAAACTCATATATTCACTAACATCCATTAATTTTTCTTTTGTAATTATGTTATTCTCGGTAAATAGCACTTTTTCTTCACCTATAATATTTCTATTATAAACACTTGAACTTATTAACCCTAATAATCCATAGCTTCTAGCAAATAATAAAATCTTCTTTTTGATAATACCTTTATCTGCATCCTTTTTTAGAGCCTCATCTCCTAAATCTATTAAATCAAATAATAATTTATCTGAAACTTCAAATGGGTTATAAATAGTATAATCTGAATCTTTATTTGGAACTATATATTCATTTCCGTTATTATCTGTTTTTATTTTATAATCATCATATTTAATCCATTGTGTTTTAAAGTTATTCAAGTAAAAATTTTTTTTCATTGTAATACTCCTATCTAATATTAACTTTTTGTTAATATATTTAATATATAATCATATTAACAGTATATCATATTAATTAATTTACTGTCAATTATATTAAATTTATTTTTTTGAACACAATATGTATATTTTTTAAAAAAACTGATAATAATTAAAATATAAGCAAATTAAAATTATCTCCCCCAGATAAAAAAAACTACAGTTTCCCCACTGTAGTTTTTTATTGCACAATATTATATTTTAAATTTTTTAATTATATATATCCTTTTTTATATACTTAATTAACTAATTGTATTAATTTATTTATTTTCATTTAAATACTCTTCTAATGTAATTCCCTTTTTATTTATTTCTGTTGCTGCTGTTTTACCAACATATCTTAAATGCCATGGTTCATATGCATATCCTGTTATATCTTGTTTTTCTTTTGGATATCTAATTATAAATCCATATTCACTTATGTTTTCTAATAACCATCTATACGCATTTGTATTTTCAAAACCTTCGTCTAAACTTGCATAATCAGAAGATAATATATCTATAGCTAGTCCTGTTTGATGTTCACTAGTTCCTGGTTGCGCCATATATTTATTTGTTTGTGTTTTCCCCGATTTTATTATATTGTTTCTGTATAAATTTTTCTGATACTTGTAAGACCTATATCCAGAAACTCCACGTAAATTTATATTTTCTCTTGCAGCCTTATTAAACAGATTCTCTATTGCTACTGCTACATCTTTACTCAAATATTTATTAGTAGAATTCGCTCTTAAAAATTTTATATTTGGAATTACTAAGTCATTTGGAGAAAATTTCTCATCAACTTTGTTTTTTCTATTAACTAATACCATGTATTTATTATCTATACTTTCATGCTTAATTGGCTTAGCATCCAAGTTGCTAACTGTAGCTTTAGACACACTTAACGTACCAATCAATAATATAGACAATAATATCAATATCACAGTAATTGATACTACAGCTTTTTTCTTCATCTTCTTCTTTTTCTTTCTAATTTGTTTTCTTGCCGATAAACTACTCATCGATTTCAACTCCTTTAACAAGAATTTACACTGGTATTATTTCAACCATTTATATCATTTTGTTATATCTCAAATTCATATTATATGTGATTGAATTACCATTTTTTGTAAATTATATCTTTAACTTATTATATCTGTATGTAATATAAAGTCAACTTAATATTTTGTGTATTTTTTTTAAAAAGTATGTATATTATAGAAAAAAAGTGACAATACTTAAAATATGAACGGATAAAAACAAACTATCTCCCCCAAGATATAAAAAAACTACAGTTCCCCCAACTGTAGTTTTTTTATATGTGATTACTTTAATTTTTTATAAAATTTTATTCAAATAAAAAAAAGCCCTAAGATGTGTAAAATTTACCCTTTGTAAAGGACAATCAAAATACACTATTATGCGACAATATGCTTTCTGTGTTGATCAGGAGTCACCTTATTTAGGTTCCATTGGTATCTATAATTGTTATAGTATTCCATATATTTATCTATTCCTCTTTCAATATTAGCATGATATTCAATATTTTTAGGCTTTACGAATAAGCCCACTACATAGTGAATATTGTAAATATTTAAATCCATCAATGCTCCACATGAAAACTCAGGGTCAAATACTGTAAAATATTACCTTCCTTAAATTTATCATATCTACTACAATACTGAGAAAATTTACATCGAACAATTTTAATATTGCCTAACTTAGGAAGTAACGCTTTAATTTTTTTATAATTAGAAAGATATTGATTAGTAATTGATCCAAATATAAATAATTCTTTTTCTTTAGCTAAGTTAATTAAAACTAAGGCTTCTTTATATATTGATGTTATCAGTTTTTCAAATATGACATTTTTATTTACTTCTATTGCTTTTTTTGCAAATTCAAAATGTAAATTGTTTGGTAATGCAATATAAATAGTATCTACATCACTATTAAGTAATTCATCATAGTTATAAAAAGCATTATCAATATTATATTTATTTTTTAGATCATTAATTGTATTTTCGCTATTTTTTCTTCCACAAATAGCTACTACTTTTATGTCCTTTAAATATGAAGTGATTGTCAAAAACTCTTTAACAATCATTCCAGTTCCTATAATACCTAATTTTATGCTTATCCCCCATATTATAGGTTATCCTATACTATCCTTATATTTAACTTTATCTTATAAAGTTCATATATGTTTTATCTTGTCTCTTTGGTGCTTCAATAGTTTCCTTGCCTGCCTCAACAATTTTCATAAGCCAAGCCATGTTTTTACCTAACGTACTCATAATTTGCATACCTTCATCATCTTTAACAACTTCACCCGGAGCAGTACCGTATGCTACGTTCCAATAGTTTGATGTAGGCATTAACATCTCTGAATAATTAATATAATTATTTAACTGGTCAAATACAGGTACACCTCCTGACCTTCTAACAGCTACTACACTCGCTCCAACTTTATGTCTAAGCATACCTTTATTTACAGATGTCACATAAAATGCACGATCTAAAAATGATTTCATAGTCCCTGCAATTGCTGAGTAATATACTGGTGATCCTAATATTATTCCATCAGCATCTTTCATTTTGGCAATCCACTCATTGACTTCATCGTTATCAATCACACATTTTTCATTCATATTTCTACTACATCCACCACAAGCCAAACATCCACGTATCATCTTGTTTCCAACATGAATAATTTCAACTTCAATGTTTTCTTTCTCTAATTCTTTAGCTACAATCTCAATTGATGTATAAGTGTTACCATTTTTTTTAGGGCTTCCGTTAAATGCAATTACTTTCATATAATATCACAACTCCTATTTTTAATATATTTATTATATTCTTCTTAACCTTTATAATACTCTTGTATATTTTTCACCACAAGTACGCACTTTAAGGTAAGTTACATTCATTAAAGTAATATATATTTATATTAGCCATTTAGATTATATAAAAAACAGTTTTTTTATTTACCACATGAAAGATTTGAGTTGCTCCAATATATCATAGTCTGCATAATAGGAATTAATGATACTCCTGATTTACTCAAATAATATGTAGATTCTACTATATTATTGATTACTTTTTTATCATTAATTATAATATCATTTTCTATTAATAAATCTAATTGTTGCGCCAAAACCTTTTTACTACATCCATTTACAGATCTTTGTAACTCACCAAATCTCATTTTATTGTGTTGTAGTTCCCATATTATTGCAGCAACCCATTTTTTTCCCAATATATTAGATAGTGCTTCTATTGGACAATCATATCTAGATTCATCTATATTGTACATAAGGTATCCTCCTATTTACTTAACTTTGAACTTTAATTGTACCATTTACAAACTAATTTTTACATAATAAAACTCATTAGTAAATTTACTAATGAGTTTTATTAGTTTATTAATTTTCTATAATTTGCTTCATAGTTTCTTTATCCATTGCACCTGGAACATATTGTTTTATATATCCTTCTTTGTCTATAATAAATGTTGATGGGAATGAATTAATTCCATATTGATATGTTAAGCTTGCATCTTCGTCAAACATTACAGGAAAAGCATAATTTTCTTCTTTTAAAAATTTTTCTATATTGCTTTGACTTACTTCATTACCTAAGTTTGGAGATGCTAATCCAAGGATTATTACATCCTCATTATTTTTGTTATATTCACTATACAATTCCTCTATATAAGGCATTTCTTCTCTACATGGAGGACACCATGTAGCCCAAAAATTCAAAAATATAGTTTTGCCTTTATAGTCACTTAATTTATGTTCTTTTCCATATTGGTCATATAGTACAAAATCTAAAGCTTTTATTTTTTCATTATCTTGTGCTTCATTTAAACTTTGATTATTCTCTACTTCATTTTTAGTAGGATTTTCAAAATAATTCAATGTTCCTTCAAAACCATTTATAAACATAACTACTCCAGATACTATAAGTATTATTCCTCCAATTTTTTTAATCTTATCCATATGATTTTTTATTTTATCTATTGTATTAAATAATTTATTGTAAAATAGTGCAACCAATATAAACGGTAATACAAAGCCTAAAGTATAAACGACTATAAGTAAACTCGACATTACTATGTCATCTGAACTTGATGACATAATAAGTACGGATGCAAGTATTGGACCTATACAAGGTGTCCATCCAAAACTAAATGTAAATCCTAATATAAATGACGATACACAATTCATTTCTTTAGCCTTTATATTAAATCTTTTTTCTCTATTTAATATAGATGACTTTATAATTCCCATATAGAATAAGCCCATAAATATTATAATAAATCCACCTATTATCATTATTAAGTCTTTATTTGTATTAAAGAATGAACTTAATGCATTTACTGATGATCCTAATATAAAGAATGTTGTTGATATCCCAATTATAAAGAATAGTGTATTTTTAAATAAAGAACTACGTATGAATTTTCCACTTTTAAGATTTTCTATATTACTGTTTGATAGCATACTTAAATATATTGGCAATATTGGTAATATACATGGTGAAAAAAAAGATAAAACACCTTCTAAAAGCACCACTACTAAATTTAATTTTTCCATAAAATACTCTCCCTTATGTTTCTTTTATCAAATTAATTATCTTATAGAATACAAAAAACGTAGACTATTTCTACGCTTTTTATATTAATTAAAATTTTAGTTTATAAATAAGATTCAACCTTTTCTTTCAAGCTTGCTTTAGGTATAAATCCTACTAATCTATCCATTTCTTGTCCATTTTTAAATACTATTACCGTTGGTACTGTACTTACTTTAAACTTTTGTGCTAGTTCCATACTTTGATCTATATCTACTTTCAAAAACTGTGCTTTATCTTTAACTTCTTCCCCTATCGAACTGAATACTGGCGATAACATTTTACATGGACCACACCAAGTTGCAAAAAAATCAACTACAACTATTCCATCTTTATTTTCTACTTTGTTTGCAAATTCATCTGTTTTTATTATTTGTGCCATAATTTAACTCTCCTCTTTATATAGTACATCCTTTTTAGGGTATGTGTTTATCTTGTTTATACAATTAATATAACAAAAATTTTTATTAGTCTCAATTAGGCACTTTTTTGTAACCACAACAATTATTCTATTTACTATATAAGCAAATATTCTGGTTTTAAGGCTAAATATAATAATATAAATTTATTAATCTTTATATCCATATACCACCATTATCTCATCAATCTCCATACGCTCTTTTTTATAACTTTCTTCAAATAACGGTATGCACTTTTCTATACTAGTCTTTCCAGTAAGCAGTTTTCCTGAAAATGCAAGACAACCAACTTCTCCGCATTTCTTACAATTAATTTTTGGTAAAAGATTGTAAATATCAATATAAGATGGCATTTCTGCTACAGTAAAGTCTGGCTCTATTTCATCTCTTTTTGAATCTAAGTCATTAATCATATCTTTTATATAATCTAGAGTTTCATATGCATCTGTTTCACTAATTAAATAAGCTCCCTTTAGCGATTTATCATATAGTGTTATAATTCTTTGTCTAATACGTAAAGATATCCAACCTTGATCTTTATTATATACTGCTGTTGGGTTAACAGCATTAATATAAGGCATAATATCTGTTATACTATCTGTAAAACCTGCAATAATTCCAAATCGTGCATCTACTGTTGAACACGGCTGAATCTCCTGTAATGAAATTAAATTTAAATACATTATTTTTATATTTCCCCCTCTGTTAATTAATAATGATATAAATATTAGGCTAACTCACCTTTTAATAATTCTTCTAATGCATATATAAGATAATCTATCTCTTCTTTAGTCGTAGTATAACCGATTCCTATACGAATTGCTCCATTCTTATCTGTTCCCATAATTTTATGTAGCATAGGTGCACAATGAATTCCCGATCTTACCATTATGTTATATTTTTTATCTAGTAACGATCCACCTTTTCCTGAATCTATACCATCTATAGTAATTGCAATAGATCCAACCATTTTTTCAGGATCTTTAGTTCCAAATACTCTAATTCCATCTATAGATTCAAGTTTTTCTAAAGCATAAGCAATTACTTCTTTCTCATTATTATGAATTTTATCTATTCCAACATCTAATAAGTAACGAATACTAGCATGAAGTCCAGATATACCAACCATATTCATAGTTCCAGCTTCATATTTATTTGGTGTAATTTCTGGCATATAAGGGTCTGCTGAATTTCCACCAGTTCCACCAGATTTCCATGCTTTAATATCGCCATCCCAATTCAATACAAAACCACCAGTTCCACTAGGTCCAAGTAAACCTTTGTGTCCTGTGAATGCTAAAATACTAATATTATCAGCTTCCATATCAATAGGCAACATACCTGCACTTTGAGCAGCATCTACTAAGAAAGGAATTCCATGTTGTTTTGCAATTGCTCCTATTTCTCTTATCGGTTGAATTGTTCCAATTACATTAGATGCATGATTAAATACAATTAATTTTGTATTTTGTTGAATGCTTTTTTCTACATCATTAGGATTTGTAATCCCTTCTTTTGTACTTTCTACATTTGTAATTGAAATATTTCTATCTCGCTCTAAAGTTTTTAAGCATCTCCATACTGCATTATGCTCTATACTGCTTGTTACAACATGATCTCCTTCTTTTAACATACCGTACATTATTCCATTAAGTGCCTCTGTTATTCCAGATGTAAAAACAATATCTGATGGTTTTTTATGGTTAAAAAGTTCCCCAATCCATTTTCTAGTTTCATAAACCATATAATCTGCCTGCATCGCTTTTTTATATGCTCCCCTTGATGAACTAACTCCATTATATAAAATATAATCATTAATCGACTTAATAACACATTCTGGTTTAGGATAAGAAGTAGCTGAGTTATCTAAATAAACACCATTTTTGTAGAAATTCTCAAATTGCGGATAGCTTTTAAACATCATTTTCTCCCCTTTTTCGTTTTAATGTAGTATATTTTTTATTGTAGGACAAGTAAATCCAAACCGCAATCTTTTAAATAAACATTTGGACTACTTCTGATAAATTAGTATACTTAGTTTTATACTTATATATAAAAATACCCTAGGCATAATAAATATGTTTGGGGCATTCTTCTATACTATTTAATATAAATTACTAATTTTTAAAAAAATATATAATACTTAAAATCACTACAATTATAATTATACCTGACAACTTATCTGATAATAATCCTGAATTTAGATATATATATGGATTTATAATAAACTTTAATCCTTTTTCTTTATCATACTCTCTTTCATCCTCTTTTTTTACTACTTCTATAACTAACATTTTAATTACAATTTCAGTTTCAGAAAGTACCCCCTTTTTAGCCATATCTTTTACATCACCAATTGCCTTAGCTAATACTAATTGCTTTTCTTCAGGTGTTTTACAACTTTTTAATTTTTCTTTTAAATCTAGTTTCTCATTTATTGATTGGTCTGCTATTTGCTTGATATCAGGGTATTTTTTATTTATAAAATTCTCTTCTGTAGCAGTTAATTTATCTCCTTTAACTATTTTTATAGCTATTATTTCTGCTTTTTTGATTTCTCTTTGAATATTTTTCAAGAATTTTTCAACTTCTACTATTCCCGAATTTTTAATATGAGCTTGAATTTCAGAAATTACCCCTTTTTTAGTCATATCTTTTATATCACTAATTGCTTTAAACAATACTTGTTGTCTTTCTTCGTCCGTTTTGCAATTACTTATTTTTTCTTTTAAATATGCACATTCATTTATTGATTGATTTGCTACTTGTTTCAAATCAGGATATTTTTTATTTATAAAGTTCTCTTCTGTAGCAGCTAATTTATATCCTTTAACTATTTTTATAGCTATTATTTCTGCTTTTTTGACTTCTTTTTGAATATTTTTCAAGAATTTTTCAACCTCTACTATTCCTGAATTTTTAATCCGAGCTTGAATTTCAGAAAGTACCCCTTTTTTAGTCATATCTTTTATGTCGCTAATTGCTTTAAACAATACTTGTTGTCTTTCTTCATCCGTTTTACAATTACTTATTTTTTCTTTTAAATATACACATTCATTTATTGATTCATTTGCTACTTGTTTCATGTCAGGATATTTTTTATTTATAAAATTTTGCTCGTTAGTCGTTACTGTTTCTTGTTTAACTATTTTTATAGCTATTAGCTCTGCTCTTTTAGTATCTTCTTGAATTTTTGTTAAAATTTTTATAATATCTGTATTTTGAAGATTATTTAATTTTCCCAATTCTTGTTTTGGGATATCTTTTGTATTTATTTCAGATAATAAATTATTTTGTATTTGTTTACTTTCACTGCCAAGTTTCATAGTAGTTTTTCCATATAAATTATTATTTATATTATTCATAATTTTTTATTCCCCTTAGGTACTATCTCTATTTTTATTTATTATACAACTTTATTAATATTAATAGATTTTTATATTAATAAAAATAAAAGTATTATCAATATTTCATGATAATACTTTTTTGAATTTTAATTATAATTTTATATTTATATTTCTTCACTATCAAATATCATTGTTCTATCATAATATTTACCCTTTTCATCTTTTAAGTTAAACTTTCCAATAAGCTGTTTTAGCATATGAGCTTGGCTTGATAACTCTTCACTTGCTGCTGCACTCTCTTCAGCAGTTGCTGAATTAGTCTGGACAACTAAAGATATTTGTTCAACACCAATATTTACTTGATTTATATGTTGTGCTTGCTCGTTACTTGCGTCTGCAATTTCTTGTATAACTTCTGCTGATTTTTGTGCACCATTAACAACTTCTTCAAGAGATTCTGCAGTTTCTGAAAGTATTACAGTTCCATTTTCTATTGCTATAATTGATCTTTCGATTAACTCAGCTGTATCTTTTGCACTTTGTGCAGATTTTGCAGCAAGGTTTCTAACTTCATCAGCAACAACAGCAAATCCTTTACCAGCCTCTCCAGCACGTGCTGCTTCTACAGCTGCATTAAGTGCTAAAATATTTGTTTGGAATGCTATACCGTCAATATTTTTTATTATACTTTCAATTTCATTTGATGTATTTCTAATTTCATCCATTGCGGCAATCATCTCTTGCATTTGTTTTTTCTCTTTGTCTGTAGCAATACTTGATTTTATAGATATTTCTTTCGCTCTTGCTGCATTTTCTGCAGTTTGCTTTATTTGCTCTGATACTTCATTTATAGTTGCTGAAAGTTCTTGAATTGAACTTGCTTGTTCTGTAGCACCTTGAGAAAGTACTTGCGCTCCCTCTGCTACTTGACTTGAACCAATTGCAACTTGTTCACCAGAAACATTTATTTGTGTTAAAGTACTGTTTAAACTATCTGTAATTTTATTTACAGCTATTAACATAGGTTCAAAGTCATTTACAAATAAATCACCTAATCTATCATCATCTACATTAACATCTAAATTACCATTGCTAACTTCATTTAATATATTTGTCAATGTATTTATCATTTCTCTAAAATCAGTAACTATTTTACTTGTAGCATCTGCTACTAGACCTATCTCATTATCTTCATCTATAACTGGAATTTCTGAATTTAAATCACCTTCAGCTAACTTTTTCAATCTTTCACTACATTCTTTTAATGGATTTCCTATCTTATTTGAGAACTTTATTGCTACAAAAAATGCTGCAACTGTAAATAATATAGCTAATATAATTGTAATTATAATTGAACTATACATTTGGCCAAGAAAATCATTTTTATTTGCCATTACACCTATACCCCAACCATTACTATTTTCTACTGGAGCATATCCTAAAAGCCAATCTTTACCATCCATTTCTACATCAGAATATCCTGTTCCCCCTGAAATAAGATTTTTATCTGCCTCTGCAGCAGGTATTAAGCTTTTATCTGTTTCTGATTTTTTTATAGTATTTTCTATACCAACAACACTAGTATCCTCATCCGCAATTGTTGTTCCTTCGCTATCTACAAGATAAACATAACTATTTTCACTTATTTTTATATCATTAATAATATCATTTAAAAGATTCTTATCTGGATCAAAGGTTACAACTCCTACTATTTTGCTGCCTTGTACTCCATTTTCCCAAATAGGTGCAGAAACTACAAGTGTAAGTTCTCCTGTTACTTTACTAATAACAGGGCTACTCATGTATTCTTTTCCCGTCATAGAAATTTTAAAGTATTCTCTATCTGAATAATCATTCCCACTAAAAAGATCTTTACCATTTACATCTAAAATTTGACCTAATGATAATCCATATAATTTTTCTTGATTAGTTAAAATATTTTGTTTTTCTTCTTTACTTACTTTAGGATTTGAAATTTCTTTAATAATACCGGTTTGAATTGCTGCATTTTGAATATTTTTGATTTTCTGAGAAGTATTTTCAGCTGCTTGCTTAGTCGTTTCTACTACTGCATTTGATAAAATAGTATTAGCAGTCTTATAATTTAGAAAACTTGTAATTGCTCCTAACAATAAGCAGCAAATAACAACAAAACACACTATTATTGAAGTAAGCTTAGTTTTTATACTTTTGTTTTTGTCTTTACTATTATGTCTTAATTTAAATTTCATTTTTCATTTATCCCCTTTATTATTTTACTTTATCTGTTAATTTATAAGTAGTACTAACAAAATTAACTATTTAAGACTTAGTTATTTACTCATCTAAGTACTTACATTTTCTAACTCCCTATAATAAACCTCCCTGGTTAAAATATTGCAATTATTAAAGTCCACTTCATAGCATAAAAAATAAAAGAGTATCAACATTAACCTGTTGACACTCTTATCTAAAAGACAAATTTATGCAACTGGCTAACTTTAAAAAGTCCCTATAGCTTTGCGTCGCCGGATCACTCCGGGTTTGCTAATTTAATTTAATTTTTCATTTAAACATACATTTTATCTTAACATTTATGGATTTTTTTGTAAATAGGTATGTGTTATACATATCTTTATTAAAATTTAAGTATACTAATAACCTATTATTCTATTTTATATAAGCTTTAATAAAAATATATATTGACAAATAAAATTTTAAATTATACTATTGATTATAACATCAACGAAAAAATAAAATTTCAAATAACAATCCATTGATAAGGGATAGTAGTTAAGTTCAGATTCATAGCAGAGAGCTAGGGACGGTGAAAGCCTAGTATGAGGGAATTTAGTGAATGGGCCTTAGAGGAGTAAAGGGAAATTCTTAAGAAAAGTACCAGATATCGCGGTCTGCGCGTTATAGCGGATAGAGTATAGTAGTACTCGAATTTAAGTGGCATGTTTATATATAGTGCAATTTAGGTGGTATCGCGGATAATAACTCCGTCCTATTTATTTAGGACGGAGTTTTTTTATTTTATAAATTATCCAAAATAAAATTTGTAAGGAGGTGGTCACCATGTTATGAACTATAGATTCTAATAAAAATGATATTGAACATTGGCTTAAAAATATACTAATTATGAAATTTAGGAGAATTAAAATTATGAATACAAAAAAAACTAACTATGAATTCAATACTTCTAGCCATCGGTGCTTTACTTCATCAAATTACGCCTACACTAGGATTGCCTATGCAGCCAGACTTCGCATTAGCTATGCTATTTGTGATAATGGTATTAAACAAGAAAGATTACAAAACATCTATTGTAGCTGCTTTGATTACAGGAATATTTACAGCTATGACAACAAAATTTCCAGGTGGACAATTTCCAAATATCATAGATAAGATGGTTACTGCTAACTGCGTATATGTATTAATACTTATTATTTGCAAAATAAAATCATTTAACAAATTAAGTGAATCTAAGCAAAATAGTATAATAGCATCAATAATA
Source organism: Peptostreptococcaceae bacterium VA2 (assembly GCA_000686145.1). Lineage (GTDB taxonomy): Bacteria > Bacillota > Clostridia > Peptostreptococcales > Peptostreptococcaceae > Romboutsia_D. The sequence goes on from JMMB01000007.1 coordinate 2,901,423, forward strand.
TTACCTATAGGTACTTTTATTAGTGGCGTTATATTTTTAGTATCTGCTCAAGTAATAGTAGGGCTTCCAGCATCTTTTATAACTTTATTTTTGACTGTGGTAGCACCATCTATTATTATAAATTTAGTAGCAGGTATGTTTTTATATAAAACTGTTAACTTATCAATTAAAAGGTCTTCACCTGCGAGAAGATAACATTTAGTTGAATGCTTCTTATCTATAATTTAAAAACTAAAAAGATATTACCATAGACTCTTATGATAATATCTTTTTTATTATTTTTATTTCAATAAAAAAAAACTATACTGAATGTTAATTCAATATAGTCTATATAAGAAATATTGTGATAAATTTTAGCAAGCAATGATTTCCTTAATCATAAATTCTCTTCCACATAATAATTCCCACTTTTTACTTTCACAATTCGGACATGTTCCATTGTTCTCCATAACATTAAAAACTTTATTACATTCTTTACAAATACCATTGCCTGGTAATACTTCAATTTTCAATTTAGTATCTTGTAATATTGTACCATCCACCGCAGCTGGATAGCATTGCTCTATATACCTTGGAATCATTGATGAAAGCTCTCCTATTTGTAATACCAACGTATCAACTTTATTCAATTGTTGCTCTACGATAATCTTTTTTACCGTATTTACAACTTCAATTACAACCCCTAGCTCGTGCAAATTAATCACCTTTCCTTTTTCTTTATATCTATAACTTTAGCCCATTAATTATATTTTTATTAATTTGTGTTCCAATTTTTCACTTCTGTACGTATCCACTCTGCCCACTCTTCAATTCCTTCACCAGTTCTAGCAGAAATCGGAATGATTTTAATATTAGGATTTAATTTTTTTACATGCTGTGTAACTGCTTCTAAATCAAAATCAAAATAATCTATTACATCCATCTTATTTATTAATAAAACATCAACTATAGAAAACATTAATGGATATTTTAGAGATTTATCATGCCCCTCTGGTACACTCAAAATCATAGCACTCTTTGATGCGCCAGTATCAAATTCCGCTGGACACACTAAATTTCCTACATTTTCTAATATAGCAAAATCAACATCTTCTGTTCCCATACCTAACAAGCCTTGCTTAGTCATATCTGCATCAAGATGACACATCCCACCTGTATGCAATTGTATTACTTTTGTGCCAGTTTTAGAAACAGTGTTAGCATCCACATCTGAGTCTATATCTGCTTCTAAAATTCCTATTTTCATTTCCTCTTTTAAAGCTTCAATTGTTCTTAAAACAGTTGTTGTTTTACCTGAACCTGGTGATGACATTAAATTTAATAAAAAAGTTTTTTCTTTTTTTAAATCTGCTCTAAGTAAATCTGCTTGTCTATCGTTGTTTTGAAAAACACTTTGCTTAATTTCAAGCACTTTGTATGTATCCATATCATATGCCCCCCTATTTATATTAATTTTTATTTTAACATATTATTACATTTAATTATAAAAAATACAGTCCTTGATAGGATTGTAGCATCAAATTTACATTAATGCACTAAACGAAAAAAGGCATTAACATAACCTAAATTTTTTATTTAATAATGTGTTTTATGTCACTCGACTTAGATTTAGCTAATTTTATCTAAAATAAACTTTGAAACTCAATTTCATCTAATGACTCTTTTAAGTTTTTTCTAGCTTTTTCTATTTCAATTTTATCTTGTTTATTAATAATGCCCTCAAAATCTCTCAAAAGATTATCAATAATAATTCTATATTCTCCCGTATATTCTTCGTACATCCTTGCACTAATACTCTATTTTGATTATCATATGTTGTATAAAATCTTTCAGTTCTACTCACTGGAATTACTGTGTTTCTTTCAATTATAGGTGTAAAATATCCATCTTTTCTTATATTACCTCTATGTTCTATAGAAATTTCTATTCCTAATGAAAATGGACAAACATCGGTAAGAACAACTTCTTTAATATATTTATCTCTTTCTTTTATTGCACACTGAAGTGCTACACCCCTTACTACTGCTTCATCTGGATTTATACTTATATTAGGTACTCTTCCAAAGATTTTTCCTACAAATTTTCTAATAATAGGTAACTTTGTTCCTCCACCAACTAATATAATTTCATCAATTTCAGACAACCTAGTTTTTGAATCTTTTAAGCTTTTTTCTATTGGCTTTCTTAATTTAGATAAAATTAATTCACAAGATTTTCTATAATCATCAATATGTATTGATGATTCATATATATTATCGCTTATATTACATTTAACTGATATTATTTTATTATTACTAAAATTCAACTTTGCTTTTTCGCATTGTTTTTTTATATGTGCAATAGTTTTATTGTCTAAATCATCTTCTTTTATATTTATCTTTTCTAAAAACATTTTATAGAGTATGTATGTGAAATCTTCTCCTCCATTTCCTTTGTTCATCATTAAATTAAGCAGGAACACTTATTATTGCTTCATCTATTTTGGTATTTAAATAAACTTCGGCATCTTCTTTTAAAGATTTTATAACAAATGAAGAAAGTTCTTCAGCTTTAAGTTTTTTATTTCCAAGTAAAAATTCTTTCTTAGTTCCCATACTTCTTTTAAAAACATCTGCTGTCATATTTGGATGTGTTATTTTTCTTTCTCTTGCTACTTTTCCTACATATACATTATCATCTTCATCTATACTAACGATGGAAGGAGTCATATTTTCTCCTAGTCTATTAGGTATTATTTTTAATTTGATAATCTAAGTCTTTTATAAGCATATCATTTATATTATTTGAAAGTTCATCAATATATATATTTTGATATCCTAAAGAATTCAAGTCATAAATTAATTCTTTTGCTTCTAATAACTTCCCTTCTTCTATATAAACTCCACATAGACCTTTTATAGCTGCATAATTATTGCAATCTATTTTAATAACATTTTCAAAATATTTTTTAGCCATTTCATATTCTTTTCTTGATACAAGAATATTACCTCTAGCTATCTTTACATATATCAATTCTTGACATTTATCATCTATATTATTTATTATGTCCCAGGCTTGATTTATATTTTCATGCTTGTAATATGTAATAGCTCTATTAATTTCTAAGTAAAGATGATTTATATTTAGCTTATCTATTTCTTCTAATAAATTTTTGATATTTTCTAGGTTATCATCACTAAAAGATCTTTCCAATTCATAATATTTTTCTAAAAATTTATCGTAATTTAGCCCTTTTTTCATCTCAAATAAATCATACGGGGGATATTCTTTATTGTTTATTCCATCAACAATAATATTATCAATAAACAATTTTGGAAATTCTTCATACAGTTCATCTAAATCATCCATAAAATAAGAATAATCATTTAGTAGTATAAAAATTTCTTTATATATGTTATTATTTTCCATAAAAAATACAAGTAAAGCTTCCCTAGCTTGATTTTTAGTATCTATACTTTGACATACATCATCTTTTAAAAGGTTTCTCCATAAATCCTGATTGTTTCTGCTTTCAAAATCATCATATATTTTGTTTACTTTTGATATCCATATATCTATTGGATTATTGTCTGGTTCTATATCGTCGCTGTCTGCATAAGCTAATGCATCCTCATAAGAACTTCTTAGTTTCATAAATTCTTGTGGTTTATCCTCTAGATTTATTTTACTTAATTTCTTTAAGTAAGCTTCTTTTATAGCTAGCTTATCCTTTGTCTTTTCTATCTCCAATGTATCAAATATAAGCATATATATCTCCTTTTTTATTTTCAACTAACTTTATATTTTTTGGTATGATTATGCAAGTAAAATATATATATCAGATATTCTAATTTTTATCTTACTTTTATTTCCATAAAAAATACTAAGGGATTAATCCCCTAGTATTTTTTTATGTCAGACAATATAAAATCATATTAATTTATATTAGTACTTGATAAATATCAGATAATTCAAGTTCTATATTGTAATTATTTATATCATAAACTTTAAAATCTAAAGATTCTAAACGTTTATTAGGTAATAATATTTTTAAAATACTACCCTCATTTACTTCACTATCTACATATATATCTCCCTCATGAAGATTAATTATGGATTTAACAATACTAAGACCTATCCCACTTCCTTCATTCATACGAGTAAAAGATTTGTCCTCTTGTATAAATTTTTCAAATATAAATTGTTGAGCATTCTTGGAAATACCCATTCCTTCATCCTGTACATCTATTTGAACCCAGTCATCACTTATAAAAACTTTAACATATATATTTTTATTTTCTTTTGAAAATTTAATTGCATTTGATAATAAATTAAGCATCATTCTTTCAATCATCGAAGAATCGCATTTAATAATGTGCTCTTCCTTATTAGTATCAAATTGTATATTTATAGATTTTAATAATGCATAATTTACAACAGATAAAGTTACATCTTCTACAATAGAAATTATGTTATAATTTTCAAAGTTAGCTTTTAAAAGGCCTATGTCTATCTTTGATATATCTATAACATTATTTATCAGTTTCAACATTCTTTTACAATTTAAATGTAGTGTTTTTTTGTGTTTTTCATATATTAATTTAAAATCTGAGTCTTCTTTTATACTCAACTTGTCCAATAACTGTATAGTCGAATAAAATATATTTAAAGGAGTTCTTAGTTCATGAGAAATATTAGATATAAATTCACTTTTTTCTTTGTCATAAACTTTTAATTTTTCTAATTCTAATTCAATACTTATTTCGTCTGAAATATCCATATAATTAACAGCAATCGCCCCTTTCTGTTCATTCATATCAATTAATTGAACCGAGCAATCAATAGTTTTGTTGTTTATTTCATTTTTTATTATTCCTCTCCAAACTCCATTTTTATCTAAGGACTTCATAATTTCTTCTTTTCGTCCTATTGAACTTATTTTTTCCTTTAAAATAAATTCTAGTTTATTCATATCTAAATTTTCTGATTTAAAATAATATTCTTTTATCTTTTTATTAGCATACAAAAGCTCTTCATCTTCACTACATATGAACATAAAATTATGCTTATTATTATCAGTTAAGTTATAAAATGCATTTAAATTATCATTTAATAACTTTGTTTTACATATATACATAAATAATTCAAAAAATGCCCCAAAAATAATTATAAATAAGCAAATATAGGTTATTGATACAGATGTTAATTTAACATAAAAAGATACTATGTTTATCCCATATATGGCATAAATAGCTTTTATTGCAAGCATAAATATACTTGAGCTTAAAACTACAAATAAATAGTCTTTTTCTTTCATACCTGTTACAAATAACTTTACTGAACATGTAATATAAACTATCATTAAAAATATATTGTATAATATAAAAAACTGGCTACTATCATATAATTTACTATGTCCTAATCCATTTTCTAAAAATCCAAATACTATTGAATATGTTATTACAAATAATATTGAAACTCCTTTGTTGTTAACAATTAAAGGTCTTAATTTATTTTTTGGTGAAATGGCAACTATAAGTATAAAAACTCTTAATAATGATGTCGATACAGTAATATAGTTTGATATAGTAAATTCTTCATAATAGAAACTAAAATAGTCAATATGTCCTAATAATATCCCCATAGCTAAACATAGATACATTAGTGAAATAATAAATATACTATCTTTTTTTAATCTACTGTATGATATTAAGCAAGTTCCAAAAGCTAACATTGAAAGAACAGAATTAAAAAGTTTAATGAAACCTAATGTTGATTCTAAATATGAACCATTAACATCTTTTTTAAAAAAAATGTTACTAACTAAAACAAGAGATATTAATAGTACAGTTACAACTATATATGTAAATATTTTTTTTTCTTTTCCTATCAAAATTTTATTTTCTATTTGCTGTGTCATCATAATTTCCCATCCCTCCTATTTATAACAGATAATAACATATTTTCTATTTTTTTTTTGTCATTTTTTGTAATATATCAAAGAATAAATTATAGCTTTACGCAACAAAAGATATCATCATAATTATATGACAATATCTTTTTATAAATATTTATTTTTTTCAATTATTATATTAAATAACTATTTTCTATATAAATTAAAAAGAAGGTGGTGTTACTGCAAATATAATTTCACAATCACAATCATTTATATTCTCCCATTTATGGACTGTATGTGGTAATATTTTAATACTATCCCCACAATTCAATTCAATTACGCTATTCATTATATAAAGATTTACAGACCCTTTCATTACATAAGCAACTTCTTCACCTTTGTGACTAAAAAGGTCTTTAGAAGAAGATTTTTTAGATGGTATTTTCATAAGCATAAATTCTATAGAGCCCTGTAAATTTGGTGTTAATAATTCATAAGCAAAACTATCTTCTTCAGAAAGCATTATTTTCTTACGACTATCTTTTCTAACAACTAAACTTTCAGTTTTATCATCATTTATAAAAAAATTAAATAATGGTACATCTAATGCACTTGAAATTTGCTTTAGTGTATTAATAGATGGATTTGCACTACCTTTTTCTATTTGGCTAAGTAAAGAAGGTGTTACTCCCGTTAAGTTAGCCAATTCTTTAATAGTTAGTTTTTTTCTTTTTCTATGCTCAGTAATATTTTTTGATATGTCTACTTCATTCATTTATAAACTACCTCATTTGTGTATATTTTTAGAAATTTTATTACATAATTATATCAATATAGCTTATTTTACGCAATTTAATTAAATTATATTTACTTTTTTTATATTTAATTAAATATTATTGACTATATAAAAAAAACATGTTACGATTTATTAAATACAATTTAATCATATTGATTTTAATTAAATATAATTTACTTTAAATCAATGTAGAAATATATTTAAATTTATAAAATACTTTAAAATAATAAAACAAGGATGGTTAATTATGGTTAATTCAAAAATATTAAATAAAGAAATTTCAACTTGGATAGAAGAATATCCACTATTACAAGAAATAATAAATTTAAAAGAGTCATTGTGGATAAATCCTCAATATAGTAAATTTGAAGAAAGTATAAAAAACATTTCTCTATCTGACGCTGACGTATTAGATGCTGAAAACAGACTAAATAGATTTGCTCCATATATAGCACAAGTATTCCCTGAAACTAAACCAGAAAATGGAATTATAGAATCTCCAATAGCTAAAATAGATAATATGAAAACTAAATTAGAAGATACATGTGGCAAAAAACTTATAGGAAACCTTTTATTAAAATGTGATAGTCATCTTAAAGTATCAGGCTCTATAAAAGCTAGAGGTGGCATATATGAAGTTTTAAAACATGCTGAAGATTTAGCTTTACAACATAATATAATTACATTAGATGATAACTATGAAAAATTAGATACTGATGAAGTCAGATCATTCTTCTCTAATTATTCTGTAGTAGTAGGTTCAACTGGAAACTTAGGTTTAAGTATAGGTATAATGAGTGCTAAACTAGGATTTAAAGTTACGGTTCATATGTCAGCTGATGCTAGACAATGGAAAAAAGATCTTTTAAGAAGTAGAGGCGTAGAAGTTATAGAATATGAATCTGATTACAGTAAAGCTGTTGAAGAAGGCAGAAAACAAGCAGATGCAGATGCTAATAGCTATTTTGTAGATGATGAAAACTCTAAAAACTTATTCTTAGGATATTCAGTTGCTGCTAAAAGACTAGAAAAGCAATTAAAAGATATAAATATAAAAGTAGATATCGATAATCCATTATTTGTATACCTTCCATGCGGAGTTGGTGGAGGCCCTGGTGGCGTTGCATTTGGACTTAAGCTTCTATTTAAAGATAATGTGCACTTCTTTTTTGCTGAACCAACACATTCTCCATGTATGATGATAGGGTGTATGACTAAAGAACATGATAATGTATGTGTTCAGGATTTCGGAATAGATAATGTAACTGCAGCAGATGGATTAGCAGTTGGTAGAGCTTCAGGATTCGTTGGTAAAACTTTAGAAAAATTAATGAGCGGATGTTATTCAGTTACAGATGAAAATATGTACAGATTATTAGCTACTATGGCTGATAGTGAGAATATATTCTTAGAACCTTCAGCGCTTGCTGGTGTTTGTGGTATTGTAAATATACTTACATCTAAAGAAGGTAAAAAGTACTTAAGGGATAACAATCTTGAAGATAAGGTAAAAGATATAAATCATATTGCATGGGCTACTGGTGGAAGTATGGTTCCAAAAGATATTATGGATGAGTATTATAATAAAGGTGTCTCATTACTTAAGAAATAGATATAAGATTAAAAATAAAACTACCTAATCATAAATTATTTAAAGAAAGTGAAATATAATACAAAAGCGATAGATACTTTACATACCGTAAACTAATCTATCGCTAATTTTTTATTAATTATCTTATTCTTTATGATTTTCAAGCTCATTAAACTTTGAGTTCATGATTAATATATCGACTCTTCTATTAGTAGACTTTCCTTTGTCGGTACTATTATCAGCTTTTGGTCTGTATTCTCCATATCCTGTTGCCGACACCTTGTCTGCTTTTACCCCAGCTTGATTAATTAAGATTTGTGCTACATTACTAGACCTCATAACAGATAGGTCCCAGTTAGTTTTATAATTTCGTCTATCTTAGTAAATTTATCAATTTGTTCTGGCTTTACATCAGCCTTTCCACTATCAAAAAATAGATTATCATTAAAACTTAAGACTAATCCCCTTTTTTCTATGGTAGTACCGATGCTATTAGAAAGAGAACTTTCCTTTATCTAAATTACTCATTGCATACATTATTATAAAAAATATCATTAACAGAGTTATAAAATCTGCATAAGATAGTAGCCATCGTTAATGGTTTTCATGTTCTTCTTCAGGTTTCTTTTTCCTACCCATTTGTTACCTCCTCAAGTTTTCCCTCCTCAAAATATCTAGAATCTAATTTACTTTGTTCTTTTTTATCTATAAAACCTTTAAGTGTATCTATTAAAATAGTTGAACTTACTTTTTCTTGGACTAACATAATTCCTTCTCTAATTGTTCTTGTTTCGCTAAAGTCTTAAGTCTAGACCCTAGCTGACACTTCATCTTTTCTTATATCTCTAAGCGAAATTATTTTTATACCCTCCTTTTTAAAATTAAAATAAAAAATCTTCTTCTCAATATAAGAAGAAGATTTTTTATTTTAATATGTTTCCCTCATCTTTCAGAATTTATTCACTCCTGTGGAATTAGCACCACACCAAAATCGGTAGGTTGCTGAGACGTCACCGGGCCATTCCCTCGGTCTCTCTTGATAAGGATTTTTGTTTAATTTTTTTCTATTTAAGAATTTTTTACAAATATCTTTTTAAACTTTCTAGCCGCTATTACCCCTTTACGCCTAATAGTAGCTTTAACAACTATTGGTTTAAGTTTTTCAATCGGTACACTTTTTGCATCATACTTTCTATGAAGTGTAATAGCATCAAACTTACATCTAGTTGTACATGCACCACAGCCTATACATTGATATTCGTCTGTAGTTGTAGCACCACATCCAAGGCAACGTTCTGTCTCTTTTTTTATTTGATCTTGTGTAAATGTAGAACGTAAATCTCTAAATGTTTCTTTTGACTTAGCTCCTTCTACATGATCTATTTTCTCTCTAGTGATATGGTCATACCCTTCTAAAGTTAAGTTTTCTTTATCAAATGCATGATATGATTTTCTATCACGTCCATAAACTAAACTCTGTCCAGGATGAACAAAACGATGGATTGATATGGCAGCTTCTTTACCTGAAGCGATAGCATCTATAGCAAATCTTGGACCTGTAAAAGCGTCTCCTCCTGCAAATACATCTGGCTCTCCTGTTTGTAAAGTAAATGAATCTGCTTTTATTGTATTGTTAGGGTTTAATTCTATTTTACTATTTTCTAACAAGCTGCTCCAGTCCATACCTTGACCTACTGAAATCAGAATATGGTTTGCCTTTACAATTTTAGTCTCATTTTCATCAAACACAGGACTAAATCTTCCATCCTTATCTAAAACTGAAATACATTTTTTAAATTCTATACCTACAACAGAACCATTTTCTTGAAGGATTTTTTTAGGTCCCCAAGAATTGTTAATTATAATATTTTCGCCTAATGCTTCTTCAATTTCTTCTTCAAGTGCTGGCATTTCTTTTTTACTTTCGAGACAGAACATATCAACTTTTGAAGCTCCTACTCTTGTAGCTGTTCTTGCAACATCTATGGCAACATTACCTCCACCAATTACAACTACATCCCCTTCAAGTTTCATTTCATTTCCTAAGTTTACCTCACGTAAGAAATCAACACCTGTAATAACACCTTTTGAATCTTCACCTTCTATACCAAGCTTTCTACCTAACTGAGCCCCAATTGCAAGATAGAATGCTTCGTATCCTTCACCCCTTAGTTCTTTAAGACTTACATCTTTACCAACTTCAAGATCAGTTTTAAATTCTACTCCAAGTTCTCTTAAAATATCTATCTCTGCATTTATAACTTCTTTTTCTAATCTATATGATGGTATTCCAAGTGTTAACATTCCACCAAGTACTTTCTGCTTTTCAAAAACTGTTACCTTATAGCCGTCTATAGCTAAGTAAAAGGCACATGATAATCCTGATGGCCCACCACCGATAACAGCAATTTTTTTCCCATATTCGTGCATTAATTTTGGTACATAACGGTTATCTGCATTTAAATCTTGTTCTGCAATAAATTTTTTAATTTCATCTATAGCAACGGGTTCATCAATATCCCCTCTTGTACATTCAGATTCACATTTTCTTGGACAAATACGCCCGCATACTGCTGGGAATGGATTTTCTCGTTTGATAAGTTCAAGTGCTTCTTTATACTTACCTTGAGAAGCTAATTTAATATATCCTTGAACAGATATATGAGCTGGACAGTTTGTTTTACAAGGACTTGTTCCAGTTTTGACAACGTTTTCTCTATTTATACGATAATCAATATTCCACTTGTCTTCGCCCCACTCTGTGTTGTGTGCAAAGTCTACTCTTTTTTTCTCAACAATTGGTGTTTTAGTGCATAGTTTTTGACCTAATTTCAATGCATTAACTGGACAAACACTTACACATTCTCCACAGGCAACACATTTTTCTTTATCTACTTTAGAGACATAATTTGAACGTACCATATCATTGTTATTAAACAACCCTGCAATTCTAGTTGCGTAACATGAACAACCACAGCAGTTACAAATAGCATGTGTTTTGCCTGGACCATCTGTATTTGGTATTTGATGCATTAGTCCATTTTCTTCAGCTCTTTTAATAATATCAAAAGCTTCTTCACGAGTAATTTTTCTACCTCTACCTGTACGTATATAGTATTCAGCAGCATGCCCAAGTTGTATACACATATCTTCCTTCAAGTGGCCACAACCTTCGCCCATAGCCTCTCTTGATGTACGGCAAGAACAATCTGAAACAGAGAATAAAGTATTCTCATTTAAATAAGTAGAAACTTCCTCATATGATGCCCTTCTTGTTTCTCCCTCAATTGCTGTTTCAATAGGTATGACACGCATAGCACCAGTCCCTACAGGAAAAACACCAGCTGTTATAGGAGCTTTTTTCCATCCATACCCCTCAAAAGCCTCTGCAATTTGTTTAAAATCTTTAATGTTTTCTCTGTTTGGATGATTAACTATTGTTTCCATATGTCCAGGTACCCAAATCTCATACCAGTATTTATCTACACCATCAATTTCATTAACAAAAGCTATTCCATCAATTGCTAATTGCCATAATATTTTAGATGTTTCTTCTACAGATTTACCACACTTAGATGCAACTTCTTCTGCTGACATCGGCTTACGAAACTCCAAACAAAGTGCTATTTCTGCCATTTCTTCTGTAACAACAGGCTCTAAAACTTTATATTCCCAGTCATTAGGCTTAATTTCTTTTTTTGAACCACGTTTTACTTTGCTAATTTTATTTGCCAATTCCAATACCTTTTCATTAACCATAGAGACTTCCCCCATTTAAATTTGATTTAGATTGCTTATCAACTCAAAATACTTTAATTTCTAATATTATCTATGCCTAAAAATATATATTAAGTTGTACTTGGCTTAGTTCTACGGAAGCTCTCATCAGCTTTTCCAGTATGAAGTTGCCACATATGCCAAAATACAAATGGAATTATTAAAACAAGATTTACTACTCCCCATATTGATAAAACATTAGGACTAAACCATGCTGTTGAATCCATAAGCTTTAAGATAACTCCACCAAAACAAGATCTAACTATCATATGAGTAGCTAATGTATATACCCTAGCTGTAATATATAACTCATGTCTTCTTTTAAACAATGGATATAATTCAGCCGCTAATAATATACACACTGAACTTGCAAAATAATTTGGACTCTCACCATATACAAAACAAAGATTCCATGTCGTATATAAGAAGTTCCATGCAAAACTAGTATAAACTATTAAATCACCTTTACCTGATTTCTCATATTCCCAAAACTTTGGAGCAAAAGGAATAGTAACACATAATAAGAATCCACATGCAGCATTTGCATAATTTCCTAAATCAACATCCTTCATAGTTGCTTCAAATATATTTAGGAATAAAATACAATAAACAAACCATAGAATCCAAGGCTTTTGGAAAAATTCCCATGTTTTTCCTTTTCTATCTTCGACGTTAGAAACCCTGCAAAATCCTACAATAATAGTTGGAAGAATTACACTAAGTATTTTAGCCCAACGAAACCATCCTTCAACTCCCCCCATTATCCATAATGGAAATGTTAGTAGTGATAATACCCAAATAACACTAGCAGCACGATGCTTAGTACGCATAAATTCAACAATTAAAATAAGTACAGTAAAATAAACAAGCATCGATGCAGCACACTTTATAACACTAATATCCATAATTTCTCCCCTTTTCTGTTTACTTTTTAACAAAACATAACGCTTGTTATGTTTTAATAAGAGTATAGAATGTTACACACCACTTGTCAATTAGATTCTTTATCATAAAAGATGATTAAATTGACTATAGCAATTCAATTGAGTATATTAATTAGTGTATATAAATTAATGTATAATAGGATGTGACAGTTAATGAACCTTAAAGGTAAAGATAGAATTTTAAAATCTGCAAAAGAATTAATAAGTGAAAAAGGTCTACAACAAGCTTCTGTAAGAGAAATAAGCAAACTTGCAGGTGTAACTACTGGATCTATATATCACCATTATAAAAATAAAGAAGAAATATTATATGAAGTTATGGATACATCTCTTAGCGAGTCACATAAAATACTAGAAGAATATATTCATGATGAGACTGTAAATTGTGAAACTATGAATTCCGATATTTTAGATAATGTATTGAAGAGCTTTATCAATAGATTTGAAAAAGACTCAGAAAATAAAATACAGCTATACTTAACAGTTCTAGGTATAGAAGGAAACGAAGAAATTAAAAATAAAATGATAGTTAAATATAATACATGGATAGTAGATGTTGCTCAATTATTAACTTTAACTTATAAAGATATGACAATATCTAAGGTAAATGCTTTAAGTTGTGTATTATTGGCAACTATAGATGGGCTGATATTGCAAAATTTAATTGGAGTTGATATAGCTAATAACGATGACATTTTAGAAATTTATACTTTATTGTTAAAAAAGGCAATTCCTGAGGTTATTAATAGTGTTAAGTAAAATAGTAAATGAAAACCATATTGATTATTTTATCAATATGGTTTTCATTTACTAAAACTTAAACTATAAAATCCTCATCTTCTAATTCTTCATAAATGCCCTTTTGATATCCATTACCTTTAGTTGAAAAGAAATCATGATTTTTAGTCTCTGTACTTAACCCATTTAGTACTATTGGATTTATATTTTCTATATGATAAAGTCCCTCAAACCCTAAATTCTCTAAAGCTCTGTTTGCATTATATTGTAAAAAGTTAATAACCTCTTCCTCTAATGTACTTTCTTTATATATGCATTTAGTATATTCTATTTCATTTTCCATAAGGCTACATAAAATCCCATACATCTTATTCTTTAATTTTAATTTACCATCTTTATCAAATGAATTATATATTTCTTGTGCAAGAAGCCCTATATACTTACCATGCAAGGATTCATCTCTAAGTATAAGAGATATGATTTCTCCACTAGCAATCATTTTACCTTGTCCTGCTAAGTATAAAGGATAGAAAAATCCCGAATAAAATAAGAAACTCTCTAAAAGTACACTAACAACCATTGATAAATACAAATTTTCTTCATCTTCAATATTTTCATAATGCTTTAAGATTAATTCAGCTTTTCTTTGTAATGTAGGTTCTGTTTCAATCCATTTAAATAATTCATCTATTTCATTATTTGAAAGCAATGTCATGAATATAGATGAGTAACTTTTAGCATGTATTTCTTCCATAGTTCCCATAAATGACAATACAGCTTTTCTTTGAAGATTATCTGTTAAACTCATCATAGATGGTATTCCATTATTTCCTTGCTTTGTATCTAATAATGTTAGCCCTGCCAGTACCTTTTTATATAGTTCTTTTTCTTTACTGCTTAGTTCATTCCATACTTTAATATCCTTAGAAACAGATATCTCCTCAGGTAGCCAAAATTGTTTTACATTTTGTTCCCAAAAAGCCTGTGTGAAATTATCATCTTCTTTATTCCAGTTAACAGCCTTATGTATTTTATTTAATACAAATGTCATATATCTATCCTCCTATACTGAACACACTAAGCACTCATTATTTTCTCTCGTCATTTTTGTTCTGGTGTAATATAAACTTTTCAAACCTTTTTTGTACGCATATATATAAAGCTTAGCTATATCTCTAGTAGTTTTTTCATCGGTAACAAATAATGTTGTAGATATACCTTGGTCAATATGCTGTTGAACAACTGATACTATATCTATAACCTTTCTCATATCCATTCTGTATGCTGATTGGTAATATAACATATTTTCATTAGTTAAAAATGGCATTGGATAAATAGTAGTTGAATCTCCATAGGTTCTCACTTCAACAATATCTGTTATCGGCATTATACTTGATGTTGCATTTTGAACATAGCTTATACTTTGCGTTGGTGCTATTGCCGTTAAATATGCATTATATATACCATTTTCTTTTACATCATATAACAAGTTAGACCAATCCTCATTTGTAGGTATATAAATTCCATCAAATATTTTTTTCACTTTTTCTGATTTTGGTAAGTAAGACTCTTTGTAATACTTTGAAAGCACACTACTTTCTTTACCTTTAGCGTATTCTGATTTTTCAAATCCTTCAAAGGTTTTATTTTTTTCTATAGCTATGTTCATAGATGACTTAATTGCATAATATCTGATCATAGCAAAAAATACATTACAAAAATCTATAGATTCATCTGATGTATATAATATACCTTCTCTTACTAAGTATCCATGTAAGTTCATTGCCCCTAGCCCTATAGCATGTGACTTTTCATTTCCTATTTTAATAGTTGGAACTTCTTTTATATTAGTTTCATCTGATACAAAAGATAATGCTCTTATAGCTGTATCCACTGTACTTTCTATATCTTTATTATCCATAACATTGGCTATATTTAATGACCCTAAGTTACAACTTATATCTTGCCCCCAATTATTCACTCCACCATATCCTTCTATTTGAGAAGCTGTTTGATATTGCAAAATTTCACAGCATAAATTGGACATTTTAATTGTTCCAAAATCTTTTAATAAATGTTCTTTATTAGCCGTATCTATAAACAATACATATGGATATCCACTTTCCTGCTGCATTTGTGCTATTTTCGTTAACATTTTTCTTGGGTTTATTTTCTTCTTCTTTATATCCTTATCTTGTACTAACTTATCATACCAATCATCCATACTTATTTCATCAATATGAACTTTGTATTTTTTATATACTGAATTAGGATAAAATGCATAGGCTACTTCGTTTTTTTGTGCTATTTCCATAAATTTATCAGGTATAATAGCCCCTAAAGCCAATGTAGCTAGTCTTATTTTATCATCTGCATTTATCTTTTTTGTATCTAAAAAATTCTCAAAGTCAGGATGAAACACTGATAAATACACAGCTCCAGATCCTTGTCTTGCTCCCATTTGGTTGAAGTAGCTAAATGACTGTTCTAACATTTTTGCTACTCCAATCACGCCACCTGCTGCTCCCTCTATATCTTTTATAGACTCACCTGTTGCTCTAAGTCTTGATAAGTTCAGTGCTACTCCACCGCCTATTTTTGATAAATGATTTGATGAAGATATTGCATAGGATATACCTTCTGTACTATCTTCTATCGATAGTAAAAAACAAGATACCATTTCTCCAGCTCTTTTTCTACCTGCATTTAAAAATGTTGGTGTTGCTGGTTGGAATTCTTGCTTTACTAACTTATCAGCTAACTTAGATGCTAGCTTTTCATCTCCATTTCCTAATGCTAATGATACTATTAGTACTTTATCATTATAATTTTCTAATATTTCTTTACCATCATTACTTTTTAGTGCATAATTTTGATAAAATTTATTTGCACTCATATATGATTGAAATTTAAAGTCATAATTATTTATATATTGATATAGTCTCTTTATAAATTCCATATTATATTTATCTATTACATCTTTAGAATAATAGTCTTTATCTATTAAATAATATAACTTTTCTTCTATACTATTAAACTTTTTTAATCTAGGATCTATATACCTTTTTATATAATCATCTAACGCTTCTTTGTCTTTTTCTAATTGATATTTACCTTCTTTATTTCTTATAATAACTTGATTATTAAGTTCTATCCAATTCATATTTTATCACCTTTATCTCAATATTTTATTTCCTAAAAAAAACACAATATATAGTTATTATTTTTTAATAAACATACTATATATTGTATATACACAACTTTTTTATTTTTTAAACTTTTTGTTTAGTGACTATTTTAACCTAACGATTGCTGAGCCTAATATAATTAATATTTTTATTTTTTTATAAATAAAAAATGTAGCAAAGATTCTTAATCTAAATTAATAAGAATCTTTGCTACATCTTTAACTCTATAAACTTAACTTCGAATTTAATCCAATCTCCCTCAATCTCAACTTCAATATTACCTCCCATACCTTCAACTAAAAGCTTTGTAATTGTAAGCCCAAGCCCTGAACTTTGATTATTTCTCGATTCATCTTTCATATAAAATCTATTAAACAAAAGCTTACATTCTTCTTTGTCTAAATCGTATACATCATTAGCAAATGACAAGACTACTTCTTTATCTTTTTTATCCAAAAATAGCTTAAAACTAGTTTTACTGTACTTAATAGAATTTTGAATTAAATTAATAAATACTCTTTCTATAGCATTTTTATCAAGGTTTATATATACTGGATTATTATCCAAATTTACTTCTACATCAATTCCCTTATTTTCAAAATCATTATAAAATACAAGCAATTGCTCCCTTAGATCCTTATTAACATCTGTCACTTCAAGATTCATATTGTACTCGTTATTTTCTAATCTAGAAAAATCATAAAAAGTTTGAATCAAGTTTTGTAGCCCCTTAGATCGTCTTTCTACTACTGAAATATACTCTCTTTTTTCTTCTTCTGTAGTAGTTTCAGCATTTACAAGTTCTAAATATCCACGAATAGAGGTTAAAGGTGTTCTTAAATCATGAGACATGTTTTCAATTTCTTTTCGAATTTCCTTTTCTCTTCTTATAAACTTAATTTTATCAATCTGAGCTTCTTCTAAATAATTATTCATTTCTATTAATAAATTTTCAAAGTTTTTATCTGGAGAGCTAAATATTAGCTTACGATTACTTTCTCTATTTTCACAAATCTCTTTAAAATCCTCCGTTGCTTTTTTTATATTTTTAGAAAGCAAGAAAAAGCGTGCAGAAAAATACACACTTGGTACTAACAAAACAATTAAAATTAATTCCATTTTCTACACGCTCCTTTTTATTTAATCTCTCTTTTCTTAAATAACAATAGTCCCAATGTATAAAATACTATTACACCTATTATACCTACTACAAAACATTTCACAAATCCTTCTTGAGTACTCCAACTCATAATAGCTCTTTTAGCTGATTCATCATAGCTATATGCTCCCATAATATTAAAAGGCATATAACTAGCTATCTTATCTAAAACTTCAATTTTACGTCCTGCCATCGATAATAACTTTGGAATTACAATCATTATTATTGCCCAATATACTCCTGCTGTTATTTCATTTTCTAATATAAAATACAAACAATGATCAACTATAACACTAACTAAAAATAACGGAACACAAGCTACTATTGCTCGAATTAAATCATTTAAATATATAATACCACTATTTTCAAGCATAACGTATGCACTTATAATATATGCTGCACTAATTAAAATCAAATCTATTATACATATAACTACTTCCATTAAAAACTTTGTAAAGTATATTTCACTTCTTGAAATTCCATAAGAAACAGAATTTTTTAATGTATGATTCTTAAATTCTTGACCATAAACAATTGACACAAGCGGCAAACATATTATCATAATAATTCCCATAGATGCATAAAAACCACTAAATGAAAAACGTGTATTTCCATAAGGAAAATTCTCCTGTCCATTAGCAAACATTCCCAAAGATACATTTAAAAAAACTACAAAAGCCATACTTCCAAATAAGAAAATATAATTCCCTTTAGAATGTATATTTCTATAAAACTCACTTTTTATATAATTAAGCATTTTCAACCACTCCAATCAAAGACATATAATAATTCTCAAGATCAATAGACTTTTCTTCTAGAGCAAGTAAACCTATTTTATTAGAAATTGCGAGTTCACTTATTCTTTCAGCTTCTCTATTAATATCAAATACCTGTATTACATCACCTGGTAAAGCTTTTAAGTCCGTATATCCTAGTTCTTCTTCTAACAATGCAGATAATTTATTAGCATTAGTAACTTTTATTTCTAAGAAGCTTTTGCATTTTTTTTCTAGATTCTCAGATGATAATTCTTCAACTAATTTACCTTTATTAAAAAAACCATAGCAAGTTGCAATATTTGATAGTTCCGATAATATATGACTTGAAATTAAAATGGTAATATTCTTTTCCTTATTAAGCTTTAGCAATAAATTTCTAATTTCAACAATTCCAGATGGGTCTAGACCATTGATTGGTTCATCAAGAATTAACAACTCTGGCTCATTTAGCATAGCAAGAGCTAATCCTAGTCTTTGTTTCATGCCTAAAGATAAATCCTCAAATTTTTTCTTCTTTACATCAAATAAATTAACTTCTTTAAGTACCTTATCAACTTTGTCTTTACCTGGAATCCCCCTTTGGATACGATAGTACTCCATATTTTTTTGAATTGTAAGCTTTGGGTAAAAGTTTGGACATTCAATAATTGCTCCAGTTCTTTTTCTTACAGAACTTAATTCTTTTTGTGATGATTTACAAAACAACTCAAAACTTCCACTAGTTTCCTGTGATTGACCTGTTAGAATTCTTAGAAATGTAGTCTTTCCCGCCCCATTATTTCCAACTAATCCATATATATCTCCCTGATTTACAGTAATATTTACATCTGATAAAACTTTATCTTTTCCATATGTTTTTGATAATTTATGAGTCTTAATAACTGCTTTCATCTTATTCTCCCTTCTTATTCAAACATTTTTACTTATTAGTTACTTAATCAACCTTATAATAACTATAATACAAAAATATTTTTAATAAAGATTCAAGAAAGTTTAAAGAAAGTTTAAAGATTTTTATTATTTAGCTTAAATCCAATTCCCCATACTGTTTTTATGTATTCTTCATCTAATGATATTTCTTTAATCTTCTTTCTAATATTACTGACATGAACATTGACAGAGTTATCTTCTCCATAGTATCCATTCTTCCATACGCTTTCATATAATGCTTCTCTCGAATATACCTTGTTTGGATTTTTAAGTAATATACACAATATATCAAATTCATGTGCGGTTAAAGCTAAGTCTATATTTTTAACTTTTACCTGCCTAGATTCTTCATTCAAAGTCAATTCTTTAAATTTATACTCCTTATTTTTATTTAACTGCATATCAAATTTTCTATATCTTCTTAGTTGAGAATTTACTCTAGCTATAATTTCTTCTGATTCAAATGGCTTTGTTATATAGTCATCTGCTCCTAAATTTAGTACTTTGATTTTATCTTGTAATGAAGTTTTTGCTGAGATGACTATGATTGGTATTTCTTTTATTGTCCTGATTTTTTTTATTAATTCTTCCCCTGTTATTCCTGGCAACATTAAATCAAGTAAAATTATATCAAATTCACATATAGACAATTGTAGTGATGCTTCACTGCCTGAAAATGCTTGAGTTATTTGAAATTCTTTATTTTTTAATGTTTTTGTAATTAAGTTGTTTATATCCACATCATCTTCGACTACTAAAATATGTTCTTTATACATAACTACTCCCGTCTAAATCTTTCTATAGTACTTTCTACTATTATAATCATATTACAAATTATATAAATTAAAAAGTTATTTTCATGAAATAAAAAAACCATGAAGCTTCTTAATGTATTTCTACATTAAATAAGTTTTCATGGTTTTAAAAAAGTTTAGGATAGGCAAATTAAATAAATGCTTTTTACACTTTACAGTTGTATCAATCTATTTTTTATAGCTCTTATTTGATTTTTTGCATTACTATTTATATCATATGGTGATTGATTACTTCGATCTGAATCTACAACATCTTGGCTATAGTAAACAAATCCTAGTAAATCTCCGTTTTCTAAATTATCACTTATAAACTCTTCATCTTCCTTATTTCTAATTTTATTACCAACAACAAACACTTTCTTAACACCTATATCACTTCCTAGTTGCTTAACTTTTCTATAGGTTTGTATACTTCTCTCACCAGGCTCTACTACAACTATGAAAGCATCAACTCCTTGTGCTGTACCTCTACCTAGATGCTCTATTCCTGCTTCCATGTCCATAACAACTACATCTTTGTTTTGTAGTATTAGATGAGAGCATAACCTTTTTAATAGCACATGTTCTGGACATACACATCCTGAACCACCATAATCTACACTTCCTAAAGTAAGTAATTTTACACCATTATATTCTTTGCAGTACTTATCTGGTATATCATCTACTTTTGGATTTAATTTAAACATTTTATTAAAAGTACCTGTTTGTGCTGCTGTTCTATCAGATATAAAGTTTTTCATCTCTGATATTGGTACTATTGATTCATATACTTCTTTTGTAAATCCTAAAGCTGATGCCAAGTTTGCATCTGGATCTGCATCTACTGCTACTACTCTGTATCCATCTTCTGCAAACATTCTTGATAGTATTGATGAGAAAGTTGTCTTTCCAACTCCACCTTTACCTGTTATTGCTATTTTCACGTTAATCATCCTTTGTCTTTATATTTATGCATCTGCTTTTTCACATAGTTTTTCTTCGTATACTTTTTCAAAATGTACACGTTTCTTCTCTATGTCTGCTATTATAGTAGCTGCTAATTCTTCTGGATTTTCATTAACTGTAAATGATGCTCCTACTTGATCTTTTAATTCTCCACAAAGTATTTCTACTGCTCTTGATGACCCACCAACAGGAGGCATTACTCCTAGGTATGTATCTATACCGCTTGCTACAATATAAGTACCTATTGCAACAGCTTTTTCTGACATCCACTCTGGTGCTACACCTGCTAATGGTAAATCACTTATATCCATATCTACAAAGTTAGCTATAGCTGAAGCTACATCTAGTATACGGCTACAGTCAACGCATGATCCCATATGTAGTACTGGTGGTATATCAACTAGCTCACAAACTGTAGCTAGACCTTTCCCTGCATATTTCTTAGCTGCTGATTTTTTCATTAATCCAAATTTAGCTGCTGCTGAAGCTCCACATCCTGTAGTAATAACTAAGATATCATTTTTTATTAATTCCTTCATTATAGTTGTATGTGCTAAATTTGATGCTACTCTTGCATTATTACACCCTACCACACCAACTACGCCTCTTATCGCTCCAGATTTTATTACGTCTACTAATGGTTTTATAGTTCCCTGTTTATCTATTTGAGCATTTACTACTCTGTCTAATTGTTTTATTATAGCGTCTACACTGTATCCAACTGTCGCACTTGATTTTAATTCAGGTATAAGTACTCTTGACTTATCTCTGTTTTTAAAATTAAGTATTGCTTCTCTTACTATTTGTAATGCATCTTGATATGCATTTTCTTCTTTAAATTCCATATATATAGAACCTGTTATTTTTGCTTTTTTAGAAGTTGTTATAAACTTAGTATGGTAGCAATCGGCTACTCTACTAAGAGCTGGGAATATACATTGGACGTCAACTATCATTGCTTCTACCGCTCCAGTTACTAGAGCAAGTTCTTGTTGATGGAAGTCTCCAGCTATTTTTATACCATGTCTCATTGTTATTTCATTACCTGTGCAACACATACCTGATATATTTATACCCTCTGCTCCCATTTCTTTAGCTAAAGCTACTAGTTCTGGGTCTTCTGTCGCTAATACTATCATTTCTGATAATGAAGGCTCATGACCATGAAGTATTATGTTTACTTGGTTTTCTTCTAATACACCTAGGTTTGCTTCTGTTTGCTGTGGTGTAGGTGTTCCAAACATTATGTCACTAAATTTAGTACCTATCATAGATCCTTGCCATCCATCTGCCATAGATGTTCTTAGTGATAAATTTATTAAACTATCTATATCTGCACAACATCCTATATGAGTTGAATGCATTACTGTAGCTATCTCTCTATCTATTGCTCTTGGCTCTATGTCAAGTTTTTTCCATATTTCTTGTCTTTTAGCTGGTGCATTTTTTAAGAATATTGATGTTCCATAAGGCTTCCCAAACTCCATTAACGCAACATCTGCAGCTTCATGTGCTATGTCATATATATCTTTTCCTTCAGTTTCTATTCCCCAGTCTTTTGCTAACTCTATTAATTTAGCTTCTTCTCTTATTTTGTAATTACCATCTCTGCTAGTTAGAGCCATAGTATGTGCTATATCTCTAGCGTGATCAGAGTGAGCTGCTGTTCCTCCAGCACACATTCTAGCAAAGTTTCTACCTACTATTGTATGGACATCTGCTCCACAAAGCCCTCTAGGTGTTTTTGGTGTTATTCTACATGGCCCCATTCCACATATTCTACAACAACCCCCTTGTAAACCAAACCCACATTGAGATTTCATAGCTATCTTTCTATCGTACATTGTCTCTACACCGTCTTTTTCAGCTTTTTCTAATAATATGCGACTGTTTAAGTCAATAGTCATTAATTTCTTATCCATTTCTAATCCCCCTTTTTATTAATCTACTAATTTATTGCGATTTTAAATTATATTTATTTATGTTTTAGATTTATTTATCTTATATTTAGAATTGTAGCAAGTTTATATAGTTTTGGATAACAAGGGTTTGTTGTGTATTATACAACTTACAGTAGTGATGCGGGTTTTGTTACATATGTATAATATTTAAATTGTGTATCAGTTATAAGAGTGTTATAATTTTATTGATATTTTTTGTATATATAACAAGAAGGTGATTAAATGGATATAAAGACTTTGAAGTATTTTTTACAAATCTGTAAGGACGGTAGTTTTTCAAAGGCTTCTAAAAATCTTTACATATCTCAACAAGGTCTAAGTAAAGCTATAGGCAACTTAGAAAAAGAAATAAATGTAGATCTATTTTATAGACATGCTAACGGTAATGAACTTACTAAATATGGTGAATATTTAAAAAGTAAAGCTATATCTATAGTCTATCAATTTGATATTCTTACAGAAGGTATTAAAGAAATGGTAGATGAAGATAAAGGCTATTTAAGAGTTGGGGTTTCCTACGGTGTTATAAATGCCTTATCTATAGATATTATAAAAGAGTTTAACAAATTATACCCAGATATAATATTGACGATAAAGGAGTATACAGACTTTAACTGTGAGGAAGCTGTATTAAATGGCGAGGTTGATTTAGGTTTTGCTATTCATCATTTTGATAGTGGTAAGTTTAATTCACAGTTAGTCAAATCAAAAAAGTTATATGCCCTTATTAATAAGAATCACCATTTATGTGATATAGGAAAAATCGAATTTAAAGACTTAAAGAATGAAAAAATAATTATAAATAGTAATCATTCTAAACTTCGTCATAATTTCCTTATTAAATGTCTAGAAAATGAATTTGATCCAAATATAACTATAGAAACTGATGAGATGGTGCTTATACATGATTTAAGTAAGCGTAATGAAGGTATAGGTATTAGCATAGATTTTACTCATACTCCTAATTGTAAGATTAATTATGTTCCATTTAAAGATGAAACTTTTGTATGGGATATATATATGATTACTAAAAAAGATATTTATGATAATAAATATATAACGCTATTTAAGAACTTTATATTAAGTCGAGTATAATTTTTTTTAAAAAAAGATATTATCTCAATCTTGTGATAATATCTTTTTTGCATTTTAGTATCTGAAATTTAAAAGTAATAAAGCTATCATATACATAGGCTATCTATAGATATTTTGACTAATAACGATACTATTTCTTTTAATAAATTCATTCTTTAAATATTCATAGTAAGTTCCAGGAGTTATAATTCCACTTATACTAAGAATATCAATTCCCGAATGACCAATTACACTATCTGCTAATAATACGCAATTAGTATTTAATCCGAAATATGTTTTAAACTTTCCTGATTTAAATTTAAAAAACTTAGCTCCAGTAGATTTATATAATACACTTGCATAGTCGTTATATTCATCTAATCTATTTTTATCTTCCTCTAATACAATAGGAGGTTTCCATTCTATTAAATTATCTTTTATTTCATTTATTTTTTTACCTACATTTTTTTTCTGTTCTTCATTTAACTTCAGTCCATAACTAAATAATGTCTTTTTCATGCAACCTGTACAGAAATTAATATACTTATCTTTTTCACATCTAAATAAAATCCCTCTACCAACTACACCAAATAATTTATATGATGATTCATCATAGTTTCCATAAGATATTATTTCTCCATTATAATACAAGTCTACATGTCCAACCATTCCAATACCATTAGATGTTACATGTATAAATACTTCTAAATCTACATTTTCTTCAGATTTCCTATTTAGTTTTTCTGTATCATCACTGTTAATTTCAAAATATTCATTTACCTTTTTTAAAACCTTGTGCGGCATCAATGCTACTAAAAAAACAGGTAAGGTAGTCCTAACTTTTCGTTTCAACTTATTCTTTGTTTTTTTAGGCATAACTTCTGTAATAAAATTTTTTATAAAATTAGTACCAAATAAAAGAAAATAAATTGCTATAATTACAAGTATTTCATTTAAATGCCTTAGTGGAGATAATAATGATGTAGCTCCAAATATAAAATAAACTATACATTCAATTAATATTCCTAATTTTACATTAATACCATTTTTAATATAAATATATATTGTAATTAGCTTAACTACTCCATTTAAAATCATATATAAAGCAAATACTATCGGCAGTAAAGATAATGAAATATTCTCTAGATAAAATACGCAAAAACCTATGACTAAATTCAGTATTATATGCCCTATTGTAGTATTGTTGTTTATATCATCTTTTTTCTTCATAGCTATGCTTATAATCTGAGAAGCTGCATTTATAATAAATGCTATTGCAATAGATTTCATTACAATATTTAAAAAATCAGATTTTCCATATAATATAAGAATCCCTACTGTTATTAGTGAAACCCCTGTGAAAATTAGATTTCCTCTCTTTACATAAGATCTGTTTAATTCAATCCTCATTATTATTCTCCTCATGTAGTTGTTTAATTTTTACGTTAACATTATAACATATATTTTTAAATATTATTTTGTTCGTAACTGTCCGATTACATATTATTTTGTTTATATATGCTTTATATAAATCACAAAACTCTAACCAAGATTATATATATTCAGGCTATATTTTCAAAAATTAGAAATACAAAATCAAGAAGATTTTTTATTTCTCTAATGTTACAATTAGTATGTAAACAAAGAGTACCTTAATAAAATTTAATTTTAAAAAAGTATCTGTTCAAGATGCCTGTCCTGTACGTGAAAAACCACAGGTGCATCAAGCTGTACGTAATTTACTAAAAAAGATGAACATCGATATTGTTGAAACAGAGTTTTGTGGCACACGCTCAATTTGCTGTGGAGATAATTTTTATCCATCACGAGAACTTACTAAAAATGCTAAGGATATAATTGATAAATATTTTACTGATATAGATGAGCTTGAAAAACAGATCAAAATTTTATTCGAGCTTTAAAAAAGAGACAGGCTGCACTCCTAAGATGTTTTGCCGAAACAATATGAAAATTATTTAATAATAATCTAAGTTGTCATAAGCTATATGAGAAAATTTTAATATTTTAGACCACTTAAATAAATCAGATTTTATTTAACTTAAATACATCAAGCTATTTTAATCATATTAAAAGTACTCATATCCTATAGGATATGAGTACTTTTAATAGCGAAGATTTAAGACAATAATCATACCCACTATAATATTTATAAAATTGGTTGTTGGTTATTCATTGAATATCCATCATTTCTAATATCACTAATATCTGATGTATAATTTTTTATTTCAACTTTGCTAAGTTTTTTAACTGCTCCATAAGATTCTTTTAATGAAAGCTTATCTCCACTTCCAGAAATAACCCATAAAATTTTATACCCTCTAGGTATTGCTTGTAACTTATCTTCACCTTTTCCATCAGTAAAATACACCAATAAGTTAATCTTTTTATTATTAGCATATTCAAAAACTGGAGTGAATTTAGTGCCTCCTCTTATATTAATTCGATCTTTTATATCATTTATAGACTTAACTTTATATACACGTCTAATTTCATTATCACATTCTATAATTGTAATTTCATGATTATAATTTTTTACTATATTAAGCACCTCTTTAATAGCTTGTTTAAATTCTTCATCACTAATACTTCCGCTTATATCAAGTGCAACAGCTATTTCTGCTTTATGACCCCTAAGTTCACCTCTTAAATCTAATCTATTGGGCTGTCTTCTATTCCTTCTTGTTATAGTCTTCTTTTTATTACTTTCAACAGTTCCCATTAACTTCTTAAGATATAAATTCCAAGGTAACTCACCCCCGCTATTTTTAAGTGCTGATATCATTCCTTCTAAATAATCCGGAATTTTACCTTTTTGAGAACTATTAATAAATTTTTCTGTAAATTCTTTAAGAGTTTTTTCATCTATATCATTAGAATCTTCCCAAATATCATGAGTTTTTTCTGGGCTATATTGATTTTCTATATTTTCATTTTTGTTGCTATCATGTTCTTCCCCATGTTCATCTTCTTCTTGCAAATCTAATTCAGTTTGAATTTTTTCTACATAGTACTCAAAAGGCTCATAGGCTTCTAGCTTTAAAGAATAATTTAAATTTACTTGTTCTAATGTAGTAGCATATGGTGGTAAATTATTTATATATTTATTTACGACTATATCCATTGCCATATTAATGGCTAATTTACTGTACTTACCTTTTAATTCTTTTGCTCTTACTAAATGCATCGATACTATATGAAGAATTTCATGCTTGATTGTACTTTCCATTTGTTTCATATTAAGATTCAGAAAAATTATTGGATTAAAATATATAACATATTTTGCGCCTTTAAAATTTATAGCCGTTGGGCTACTTATATCAAATTTAATCTCTCTTGACGTTTGAAATAAGAAATATCCATAAAAATTATCTTTTTCCTCCATAAGGCTTAAATTAACTTTATCTACAAGATGAAAAAATTTATTCTTAAAATCTTGTGGTATCTCTATCTCAAATTTCTCGCCAGCATGATTTGCTTTTAACATAGAATACGTATTTATAATTTCATTTGTTTTATCATAAAGGTATTTTGTTTGTTTTTCAAAGTAAGTTTCCATATGCTATCCCCTTATTAAACTATAAGTCTCAAAATACAATTCTACAAAATCTTCATTTTCTATGGCTCTTTTGTAAACTTGGATATAACTATTTTTAATATCCTTCATAATTCCTACCATTAGGTCTATAGGATATATTTTTAAAAATTCAATAAATCTATTAATGTAATAGCTTGATTCATACTCATCATTTTTTATATTTAATTCTAATGTTTTTAGAATATTCACTGCCGATAGATAAAGTCTTGTGTGACTTTCATTTTTTACTTTTTCCATTATAGATAAGTCCAATGTCTTTCCTAAAAAAATATCTTCATAAGATATTAATGGACTAGAATCTGATTCAACAAAGCTTATAAACTCTTCTGCAATAACTTTTCCTACATTTCCTTTTATAACATTTAAAAATACAGCTTTAGGTATTGAGTCTTTTTGCTCCTTATAAATTTTATAACTCTTAGAAACTCTTTCATAACTTCTTGGAGTTGCTGATATATCACCTTCATTTGTTTTGTGTAGATATTCTGGGAAAGTTGAAATAAACTCTATAACCTTTTGTTCAATCTCTGCACCCATTGCCCAATTTAACCACTGCTTATAATCAGGTTCCATGTTTAACCACACAAATCTATTTTCTTGTGCCGCATCCATATCCACGACTTGATAATCAAAGTCTGACCCATATTTACTCGATGGATTCATTGCTGCTAAAATATTTACATCACTATGTAGCTTATATCCATTGATTTCTCTATTTAATATTAAGTTCATAAGTTCCTGTTGTACTGTATGCTCGCAACGATTTATCTCATCTATAAATAAAAGAACGGTATTACCGTTAGATATTTCTTCATCAATTTCTCTTAATCTGTTATGAACTGCATATACTGTACTTTTCTTTTTTAGCTCCTGACCATTGGAATTAACTTCTACATAAGATTCTATAGTTGATAATGATAGGTAAGACTTTGATATTATCTCAATCTTTTCCCCCATTCCACACCGTACGTGAGACTTTCATCTCATACGGCGTTCCATCGAGATTTTATTATTCGTTTTAAGATTAATTAACTGCCAGGCTAATTAAAATATGATAGTTTATATTGCTTTTGCAAGTTTTCTATATCCTTGAAGTATTTTGGTTCTTGTCGTGTTAATTGTTCGATTTATATGGTGTATTGCTAAATGACTTCTTCTATCCAGTAATACTAAGTTACTAAATTCGTTTGTCCCTCCGTACTTTATAGGTATTTTATGATGTATTTCCATCGTGCTAGGGTCTAATGTATTATATGGTACACCTAGTATAGGCTCTGTTTTCCTCATCATTACCATACCAGGTATGAAACACGTTAGACGTGCATCTTGTTCATGTACCTGGTGTTTTAATACTTCCTGTACCCATGAATATACTCCTCCGTACATTTCCTTCGGCTCCCAATCGCTCTTTTTCACTAAGTATTCCTTGTAGCTCTTAGAAGTCATATTTCTGAAATTCCATACATTACATACTTGTGGTTTACCACGATACTGTAAATGTGGAATAGAGCTCATAATTTCAAAAGTTCCAGGTTCAATTTTCTTAATATTACATCCATAACTTCTAACTTGCCCATAGTATAACGTGTTATTGACTATTTGACACAGTTTCCGTACGTTTGTATTGATATCATAATAGTTTATATATCCCAATAGGCTGCTCATAAACAAATCACTTCTCCCAAGTCTTAGACATTTTCGTAAGTGTTTCTTTATTTCTCTTATTTTCTTAGTTTCATTCTTTATATGAATGATTATTTGCTTATTGGCGTTTACTTTGATACCGTAACCTAGAAAATCTAATCTTATCAACCCTTTATCATCGCATCTGACAATTTTACT
Source organism: Peptostreptococcaceae bacterium VA2 (assembly GCA_000686145.1). GTDB lineage: Bacteria > Bacillota > Clostridia > Peptostreptococcales > Peptostreptococcaceae > Romboutsia_D. The sequence continues at coordinate 2,931,453 of JMMB01000007.1, forward strand.
CTTTTCCTCATTAACTTCAAGTTTGTTTTTCTTGCACCATTGTTTAAAACGACATATTATTTGCTGTAGGTCTATCTCATTGTTACTTATGATAACAAAGTCATCTGCATAGCGGAACATAGTACCTATACGGTTTTTCTTACGTCTTTTTTTATAGTGGCTTTCATAGGTGCCTTTATTAAGACTTCGACTAGCATTGTCTAAGAAAGTATTCTTTTCCTTCCCTATTTTATTAGCTTGACTATAACCGTTTATTCTTGCAAGTTTTTCTTCCCAATCATGTAGCATAACATTTGCTAGTACAGGACCTAATATACTTCCTTGTGCTAATCCTATGCCAGTATATCTGCCATCTATCGAGCAGTGCATGATATTACGTATCCAACGTAACAGTGTTGAATCATAAATGTTATGATTCTTTCTTAGGAAGTATATACATCTATCCAACTCAATGGTGTCAAAGTATCCTTTTAAGTCACAATCGTATATGATAGGATTCTTATATTGTTTTAAACACGCTACTATACTACTCACACAAGTTTTTGTACTTTTATCACGTCTGAAGCCATAACTTCTCGGACTAAAATATGGTTCTAAAACACATTCTAGTATGTTAAGTATGCACTGTTGTGCTATACGTACATTAATATTAGCTATTCCAAGTGTCCTAGTTTTTCCATTGGCTTTAGGTATCTCTACTTGTCTGATTAAATGTTCTCTGGTGTTTAACAATGCGAACACTTCGTCTTGTATTTCATTGATAGGTTTCTTTACAAAATCAACATATTTCCACCCATCTGGTCCTGGAGTATTACGTCCAGAGTTATTACTTAGTCGCTTTATAGCGAACATGATATTATTTGGATGACACACTTTTCTATTTAAGTTATTCCACTTATACATGTCTTTACTACGGTTGTATATATCCATCTGGATATCAGTAGACCCATAGTAAATGGCATATCTATCCTTGGCATTTAAATCTGCCGTACTGTCTACTTTCATCGTTTATCGACCTTCTTCCTATTTGTTTATAGGTATGAATAATAAAATATCGACTTGGGACGTTCCCTCCATAACTTATTATCATTACTTCACTGGTACTTCATCCCTACTCTAGTCCAATTAATTAACCTTTCAGTACTGGCATACTTCCCCAGTCAAAGGGATATCTTAGGATATCCTTGGACCTTGGTCTGTTCCATGTAGTTTAGGTATATAGATTGACTTAGGTGCTTGCTCTACACCGTCTGTACTATAGCATACGCTATAGCGAGTAACCCTTTAACTCGTCCTCTCATGTCGTCTACATAACATATTCGGATATCAGATAATTAGCAGCATTTCTACTACCTAGGTTACGATGCGTACATTCGCAAGTTCGTCAGTACAGTCTGTTTAGTACATTCTCACCATATCAATTTCCCCACCCGCATCACTTTCTCAGTATGTTTAACCTTTCCTCACCATGACGTGTTAGGGATACTCGATGCGACTTTACCCCGCTTCACACACGAATGTTACCATTTGTGCATGGGGGAGTCTCAGTGTTATTCGTTCTCTAGTTTGTTTTGGGTACTAGAGCGATAATCAACCACACAGTTAGGATACCATGTATCCCGTGCTGTCCCCACTAACGAACGTTAGTGTTTAAGCACAACAACCCACACGAAGCCCCCCTATTTCACCTTCTTTAAGTAGATTTCCATCAATAACAATTAAACTCCAATTATTTTCTTTGGCAAGCTTCTTTGCTAAAGCTGTTTTTCCTATTCCACTTTGTCCAACTACCAAAGGTACTTCTTTTGTCGCTAATACTAAGTCAACGCTCTTTAATGTATCTATAAAATTCATATTTTTCTCTCCTACATCATCTTTAATTTTTCATCCACAGCTACTTTTTTAGCTTTTTTACTTCCATATTTATAAATAAACAGTATCTTGTCCATTGTTATGGTGTCACTGTTTCTATCTATAGTACTACAATTTAAAAAATCTCTTATATATTTTTCTTCAACATCTTCCTTTGATAGTACTTGTTTTAATACGTCTTCTAATTCAGCTTTAGATATTTTTTTTGCAACATATTTAATAACTAAAATATTTACTTTTAAGAATTCTAATATTTTATTTTTATCTAAATCAATTATAAAGCTAATAGCCGCCTCATTGTTTTTAATAGCTATAAGTTGTGCATTAAACTTTGGTGATTTTATGTATCTTAATGCATCATAACTTATTTTCACAGCCTCTTCTTGTACACTTTCATAAGGTTCTTTTATATATTTTATCGAATCATAATTTTTTCTTACTGCTATTAATTGTAACTCCTCACTTGGATTTTTCACATATTGAATAGCCCATCCCGATTTATGTAGGGATAATTTAATGACCTTATCAGTAGGGTTTTTAATATGCTGTAAAATACTCCATCCACGGTCTAGAGCTTTTATCATCATCTCTTCTGTGGGGTCATTTATATATTTAATTGCTCTAATATTATTATCTATTGCTAATTCTTGCATCTCTTTAGTTTGATTCTCTATATATTCTAATACAAGTCCATTTTTTTTAATAGCAAGCAACTTCATCTCCTCTGTAGGATTGTTTATAGTTGCTATAATATTAGGATTGTTATTTATTATTTGAATGAGTTTTGATTCTTCCATAATATGCCTTTCTTTCTATATTTTTTGATTTTTATTTAGATTTAATTACTACTTATTATATTAATATACTTTTTAAATTAATTTAAACATAATAATTATACTAATGATTCATCTAAACTATTTACTTTAATCGCTATTAAATCTACTTTCATTACTTAATCCACCTATTCATGAAATTATAAAACCCATTATGATTTTATCATAATGGGTTTAGAATCAGATATTATTTATATGTCCTTAGTACCTAATTTGGGTCTAATTACTATCACTAAAAGCACCAAAATCATACTTATAATCCAAGGCTTTAATCCAAATTTATTAATTATCAAGTTAACTCCTGATAATGTAATTAATGCGTACTTAATAAAAAATAATATTGTATTTTTAGACTTTCTTCCAGATAAAATCATTCTTATACTTAAAGCAAACATCCTTATACCTACAAATGCCATAAGTACACCTACAATATCTTGAATTATATAATAATAATAAAACTCCATATATAACTACTCCTTTATTTATATTGCTTTTTCAACTTCTTCAATTTTCTTAAGTTCTTCTTCTGTATAAGTCTTCATACTAAATCCAGTAACTCCATATATAAATGATATTATAGGAGTTATCCAGCTTAAGAAACAGTATGGTATAAACTCAAATGGACTAACACCTAAAGTTTGGCTACAGAATATAGCATTTGAGTTCCAAGGAATTAATGGACCTCCAAGTGTTGCCGTATCTTCTATTATTCGAGATAGGTTTTCTGGCTTTAATTTAAACTCTTTGTATAATGGCGACATTACAGTTCCTACAAATACAGATGTAAACATCATAGACGAACTAAATGCATTTGCACAATAACTTGCTATAAATGTAGAACCTATTAATTTAGTTCTAGAATTACCTATCTTATCTATCATTGGTTGTAATAACACCTCTAAAAATCCTGTATTTTGAAGTATTCCAGCTATAACAAATACTATAAATACTAATAGTACAGTTTCTGCCATACTCATTATTCCACCACGGTTTAATAATTTATCTGCATATAAAAGACCGGTTTCTATAGAGTATCCTCCTAACATGTAATTTAATAAATCCCCTATTTTTTCACCTTCTTGAACTACTGCTATACCTACTGCTAACATTGATGAACATAATATAGATACTATTGGTGGCTTTTGTAACAATAATAAAGCTAGTAATAATACTATTGGTATTAATGCTATAAATCCTATATTAAAATTAGCTTTTAAAATAATCATTACTTCATTTATTTGCTTGTAATCTATTGTGTTATTTGCATACTTAAATCCTATTACAGTATATAAAACAATACATATTAAATATGCTGGCACTGTTGTAAACATCATATGCTTTATATGTGTTATAACATCAGTTTTACAAACAGCTGCTGCTAGGTTTGTAGAATCTGATAAAGGAGATATTTTATCTCCAAAGAATGCACCAGAAATTATAGCTCCAGCTGTAAGACCAGCAGGAACTCCCATACTTGTCCCTATGCTCATTAATGCTATACCTGAAGTTCCTAAAGTTCCCCAAGATGTTCCTGTTGCTATTGATGTTAAAGAACATACTATTAATGTTGTAAGTAAAAAATATTTTGGCGTTATTACTACTAAACCACTGTAAACTATAGTTGGTATAGTACCTGCTGATATCCAAGTAGCTATTAAAACTCCAACTGAAAGTATAATTAAGTTAGACTGGAAGGCATCCTTTCCAACTGAAAATCCAAGTTCTTCTATTTCACTATTTGTATAACCTAATTTCATTGCTGCTGGTACTACTATTAACCACGATAATAAAAACATTACTGTTATAGATGCATGAAATACAACCATCCCAATTGTAGTTAAAGATACAACTGCAAGCATTACTAAAGCTGCAAACTTAAATGTAGGTTTTCTTTTTTCCATATTTTTGCTCATATTAACTCTCCATCTATTTTTTATTTTCTTTTTTATATACTTTAATTATTCTGTGAATATATTTGATAACGTTTTCAATTTTGCGTTAACCTAGCTTAAATAATTTTTAGCTAGATTAGTTTATATAATTAGTTCATTATAGCTTTCTTAATTCTACTTAATCCATCTTCAACCATAACCCTTGGACAAGCAAGATTTATTCTTTGATATCCTTTTCCACCAGTACCAAAAGATTCTCCACTATTTAAAGCTACCTTACCCTTGTCAATCAAGGCTTTTGCAACTTCTTCATCACTTAAACCCGTTTCACTAAAATCTACCCATAATAAATATGTTCCTTCTGGTTTTCTAACCTTTAAAGATGGTATATTTTCATTTATATAGTTTATAGCAAAATCCATATTTTCTTCTATATATTTAAGATATTCATTTAGCCAATCTTCTCCGTGATTATAACCAGCTTCTGTAGCTACTAAGCTAAATGCATTATTTCTTCTTATATCTAGTCTAATAAAAGCATTGTCTAGTATTTGGTAATGCTCTTCATTAGGTAATATAACTTGAGATGTTTGAAGTCCTGCTATATTAAACGTTTTAGTTGGAGCCATACAAGTTATACTATTTTGTGCAAACTCTTCGCTTATTGAACCAAATGGAATATGTTTATGATTTTTAAATATTATATCACTATGTATCTCATCTGATATTACTAATACATTATGTCTAATACATATATCTCCTAGTTTTTTTAACTCTTCTTTAGTCCAAACTCTACCTACCGGATTGTGAGGATTACAAAGTATAAATACTTTCACATCTTTAATTTTTGATTCTATGTCTTCATAGTCCATAACATAGTTTCCATCTTCTAATTTAATTAATGGACTTATTACAAGCTCTCTTTTATTTTGTTTTACAACACTATTAAATGGGCTGTAAACTGGTTCTTGAATCATTATTTTATCATTCTCTTTAGTCATCTCTTGTATTAGTATGCTTATGGTTGGGATAACCCCTGGACTAAATATTAGCCACTGCGGATTTATCTTCCATCCATATCGTCTATCTATCCAGCTTGCAATAGATTCATTGTAAGATGCTGGTCTAGTTGTATATCCATAAATACCTTGCTCTAGTCTATCTCTAAGTGCATCAATTATACATGGTGCTGTTTTAAAATCCATATCTGCTATCCACATAGGTAAAAGATCATTAGTTCCATATTTTTTATCCATTTCTGACCACTTTGCTGCAAAATTATTACTTCTGTCAATTACAGCATCAAATTTATAACTCATAATTGCTATACCTCCAGTATTTTTTAATTACACTTTAGATATAAAGCAATATGTGTGCCAAAATTTATATTTTAATATTTTTTATTATTTTTATATAAAAACCTTGTAATTGTAAGGAATACATTTTCATTTTTTATTTTTATATCTATAATACAATATTATTTTTATAATGTATTTTTCTTTTTCATTATTTCTTATTATGTTTTTAACCCATTAATAAAATAAACGGTTTCAACAGGTGTACCATTCACCCCATTGAACCTATTTATTTTATTTATATTCTAACCTTTATGTTGTTTGAGAAATTCTATTCCTTTTTCAGTAATTATAGAACCACCACGACCAGATAAAATTTTTACAAGCTCAAATCCTTGAAGCTCTAGAAGAATACTTCTTATTTGTTGCTCTGTTAAAAATACTTGTTCTTCTACTGCGTATTCATATATCTTTCTTCTTCCTATTCTTTGCTTAAGATTGTAAGCTTGATTTATTTTTTCTAATACGAAAATATATTCATTTAAATCTCTCTTAAAGTTTAACTTTTGATAGGTTTTCTCTACTTCTAGTATTTTAGCGCATTGATTTTCAGACTCTATCGACTCAAGAATATAATCAGGTAAATCAGACACCTCTATTACACTTTTATCTGCATAAGAACAATATTCAGCTAAATTTCTTAATTCCCTTATATTGCCTTCCCAGTGATATCTCCTAAATATATCTACAACTTCATCAGAAAGTTTAAAATGAACGTCTAAGTTTTTTTTAAATGATTCAAGTATTAAAAATACATCATCTACACGATCCCTCAATGGGCTAATTTTTAATGGAAGAACGTTTAATCTATAAAACAAATCTTTTCTAAATTTATTTTCACAAATTAATTTTCTTAAATCTCTATTTGTTGCTGCTATAATTCTTATATCTACATCAATAACTTTATCTGACCCAACTCTTCTAATTTGCTTTTCTTGTATAACTCTAAGGAGCGTTGCTTGAGAGTTTAAATCCATCTCTCCAATCTCATCTAAAAATATAGTTCCATTGTTAGCAAGTTCAAATAGTCCCTTCTTTCCACCTTTTTTGGCCCCTGTAAAAGCACCCTCATCATATCCAAAAAGTTCACTTTGTAAAAGTCCATCTTGGAAGGTACTACAGTTTACTGCAACAAATGGACCTTGCTTCCTAGCTGATGCACTGTGTATAGATTGAGTAAAAAGTTCTTTACCTGTACCACTTTCACCTATTATTAATATAGATGAGTTTGATTGAGCCATTTTATAAGCAATTTTTTTAGTGTTTAAAATGTCTTCACTACATCCTATTATGTCATCAAAGTTATATTTACTTACATTTCCAGAATTCATCAATTGAGCTCTAAGTTTTGCTTGCTTTTTTTCAGCCTCATAGAACTTAGCAATTTTTATTATATATCCACTAAAAACATTTATATCTGTATATCTAAGCTCTAGATTTATATCTATATTATTTACTTTAACAAGCTTTTGCAAGTTAATATTTTGCTTGTTTTTTACTTGACTAAAATCAAAGGATTTTATATAATCTCCAATATATTTTCCAATCATTTCATTATCATTGATAGCTAATATTTCTCTGGCCATATGACTATAAAACTGTACTATTCCATCTTCGCTTACACATATTAGACCTTCATCTATAGAAGATAGCAAAAAATCAAACTTATTTTCTAATTTAATTTGGCTGATTAAAAGCTTTTCTGTAATATAACTAGTTGGAACAACTCTATCTATAAACTTTTTTAATAAATCCTCTTTTATTAAGTGTTCTAAGTTTAACTTAATAGCTATATCAACTATACAACCTAAGTCTATTATCCTATATCCAAGGTCTATTATTTGACAGTTATGAGATTCTATTAAAACTTCTTCTCCTGGTGTTAAAACTACAGAATCGGGTAAAATATTATCAGAACCAGGATAGCTTGGTATAAGGTTAGGTATATTAACTCCAAGTCTACGTATGATTATTATAGTTTCAAGCGCCATACTTCTAGACAAATTGTACACAAATACAGTCATATTCTTATCTACATTTGAAATTTTTTTAAAATTAGATTTTTCAAAAGTTAATTTAGGTATAATTATTTGTGCGTCCTTTGTACACATTAATAAAATTTCATCATACTTTAACTTTACAGAAATAACGATTACTTTTTCATATAAGAACGTAATATTTCCCTCTTCAAAAGAGTACAAATTTATTTTTATATTATCTCCTAAAAGATATCTTATTTGATTTGCATAAATCTCGCCTGCATCTTTTTTTAGTGTTATTATAGCTAGTTCTCTTATTTCCATAGTTACTCCTTACATCCTATTAATATATTTATTACAACCGATTATATCAATAACATAGCTGAAAATCAAAATATAAATATTATTTCTCTAAACTAAATCATCCTTAGGCATTTATAAAAAAGTGGGTATCAAAATATTCAATTTTGATACCCACTTTTAAATTTATACTACTTTATACTATTTGATATCTCTGTAAATATTACACCTAATCCATAAGCACCTGCATCTGGATGTCCTAAACTTCTCTCACCCACAGTACCTGCACGTCCCATACGTGCTACTATTTGCTCAGTTGATTTTGCTCCTTCTACAGAAACTTTTGCACCTTTTTCAAAAGCTTCTTTGAAATTTCCGCCTTCTTTTGAAATATTTGTCCAAGAATCAGCACATGGTTCTAGTGCATCTATAAGAGTCTTATCTCCAACTACTGCTCCACGACCAAATGAACGCTCACCTGTATCTTGTATTCCTTTAACTGCTGCTTGCATCATATTTGCAAAATCACTAATATTTAATTCATTTTTATTTCCAACTGATTTAGATGCCGCTCTAAATGCAGATCCCCATATTGGTCCAGATGCTCCACCACAGTGTTCCATTATTACCATAGAGCAATCATCTAAAAATTCACCTATATTCAAATCTTTCTTAGAAAGTATTTCTTTCCATTCTCTTTTTAATTGTTTAAATCCTTTGGCAACACTCATACCAAAGTCTCCATCTCCAGCGAAAGAATCTAATTCACAGAAAGGAACTTCATTTTCTATTATAATTTCACTCATTTTGTCTACTATGTAAGCCATGTTACCTAAAGTTACTTTTTCATCAACTATATTTGCTAAATCTTCGTCAGTTTCTAAATCAAAGCATGTTGTTGCTAATTCATCATTATTACTTTCTATAGGAGTATACTCTACTGATTCAACAGGTCCATTAACTTTAAATGCAGGAGTATCACTTTCTTTTGATAATAATTTCTTTAACTCATCATCTAGCTTCATTATTGATACTGAAGCACCTGCCATATCAATACTTGTCATATAGTTTCCAACAAAAGTTCTGCATATTTTAATATTTCTCTCTGCTAATTCACGAGTAACAGAATTATTAAATAAGTATAATTCTTGTAGAGGTGTTGCTCCAAATCCATTTATTAATAAAGCTATTTCTTCTTGTCCATCTTCTATTTTCATATCTTTTAAAATAGCATGTACTATTCTTTTAGATAAATCATCTGCCGTAGTCATTTTTTCTCTTTTTATACCAGGTTCACCATGTATACCAACACCAAACTCTAATTCATCTTCAGCTATCTCAAATGTTGGAGTTCCTTTAGCTGGTACTGTACAAGATGTTAATCCAAAACCTAGACTTCTAACATTATCTATTGCCTTTTGAGCAACTACCTTAACTTCTCCTAGGGACATCCCTATTTCAGCTGCTGCTCCAGCTATTTTATGTACAAGTACTGTTCCTGCTACTCCACGGCGTCCTACTGTATATAAACTATCTTCAACTGCTATATCATCATCTACTTTAACATAATCAACTTTTATTCCATCCTCACTTGCTAAGTGAGCAGCATTTTTGAAGTTCATCATATCTCCACTGTAGTTTTTAATTATAAGTAATGTTCCTTTTTCACTAGCAGTAGCTTTTATAGCTTGATATACTTGTATTTGAGATGGAGAAGCAAATACATCTCCACAAACAGCTGCATCTAACATACCTTTTCCTATAAAGCCTGCATGTGCTGGTTCATGTCCACTTCCACCACCACTTATTAAACTAACTTTGTTTTGATTTATATCTTTTTTCTTCATTACTTTATATTTTTTAACAAATTCTAATTCTGGATGAGCCATTGCTATTCCGTTGCACATCTCCATTACTACAGTTTCGGGTCTATTAATTAGCTTTTTCATATACTCCACCTCTTATGTCTTTATTTTATTCTACTTTATACCCTTTTTAGCTTTGTAGTTTTTCCCTAATTGGTCAGCTGTTATTATTGCAGCAGCTACTGACTCAACAGTTATTGGGAATGGCATAGAATGTACTGATTCTTCTGGTATACAAGATTTTTGTGCTACTTCTATAAGTTCTTTATCACTTATTTCATCTACACCTATATCAGATAAACAAACTGGAAGTCCTACTTCTAAGCAGAAATCTAAAACTTCATTTATTTCACTTTCAGGTGCATTTTCAAGTACTAATTGCGCTAATGTTCCAAAAGCAACTTTTTCACCGTGGAAGTATTTGTGTGTTCCTTCTAACATTGTTAATCCATCATGTATTGCATGAGCACCAGCTAGTCCACCACTTTCAAATCCAAGTCCTGATAAAAGTATATTTGCTTCTATTATATTTTCAAGTGCTGGAGTTACTAAGTTACAATCTGAAGATATTTTTGCTTTTGATCCATCATTTAAAAGAGTTTCATAACATAATTTTGCAAGAGCAAGTGCTGTGTTAGTCCCTTTAGCTGAACCACATACTCCTTCTCTTACTCCACAAGGTAGACCTGCATTAACATTTGAGTAAGAATTTGCTGTAGCTCTTGCTTCAAAGTAAGTAGATAATGCATCTCCCATTCCTGATACTAAGAAACGAGTAGGTGCTTTTGCTATTACTGTTGTATCTATAAGTACTACACTTGGACTTTGCTTGAAGTATGCATAATCATCAAATGCTCCATCTGGAGTATAAAGTACAGCTGAGTGACTTGTTGGTGCATCTGTAGCAGCTATAGTAGGAACTATTATTAAAGCGTCTCCTTCTGCAACACATTTAGCAGTATCTATTGCCTTTCCACCACCAAGACCTATAGTGCATGAGCATTCATTTTTTCTAGCAATTTCTTGTAGTCTTGCTACTTCTTGTCTTGAACATTCTCCTGTAAATCCACTTTCTATAAATTTAACTCCGAATTTTTTAGCTGTTTCATCTAATTTATTTTTAACACGAGCTACGTCATCTGGATGAGCTATTAATAATGCCGATTCTCCAAAAGTTTTTATAAAATAACCTAGGTTTAATAATTCATCTTCCCCTTGAACGTATTTTGTTGGACATATAAATGCTTTTCTCATATAAATTTACTCCCGTCTATTTTTAATTTATTTTCGTTATTTAATCTTAATTACATTATAATACCGTTTTCCTTTTTGCACATTAGACTCACATGTCATAATATTACAATTTACAATCGTAATTTTATTAACTAAAATAATAAAATTGTAATTTTACTACTTTTCGTTAACATCTTAACCATTTGCATGTATATATCTAATGTTTCTAACTTATTGCTATATTTAATCATTTTTATAATATTTTCTATATATAGATGGGGTAACTCCCTCATATTTTTTAAATATCTTTATAAAATATCCAGGTTCATTAAATCCAATCTCTTCACTTATTTGATTAACGCTCATATCAGTTTCTTCTAAAATATTTTTTGCCCATTGAATCTTTAATCTAGATAAATAATTTGAAAAACTATCTCCCATTTCCTTTGCAAACAATCGGCTAAAGTAACTTTGACTTATATGACAGATTTTCGCCATTTTTTGTGCAGATATATTTTCACTTTTGTTTTGATACATATACTCTATTGCTGGTTTTAAAGTTGAACTTATATTTGTCTTTATTTCATCGTCTTTAAAATCTGGAACACATGCATCTATCATAGCATTTGATATTTCTTTTTTTACATTTTGAATATTTTTAGCTGTATAACCTTTAAAATCACTAGACTCTAATTGTGTTTCCTTGCCAATTGATTTTTTATACATTTCTAAGATTAAGTTTTTATCTAATGCTTCTTCTACTAAGTAATTGCATAATGAAGATAGCATATTAGCAATATTTTTTACTTCTTTGTATGGAAGAATCGGTAATTCTTCATAGTATTCTCTAAATTCATGAAGTACTTTATTAGCTAATGGTTCATGTGAAGTTGTCACTATTTTCTCCATACCTTCAGTTGTATCATAGTCTGATAGCTTTACTTGACCAGCCATTATCGCCCCCATATATCTTCCCTCTATAATAATAGGCACCGCAACATCTACTATATTGTAGTGGCATAGATATATATAAGGTTCATTCAAACGTACCGCTTCTAATCCACCTCTTGAGTCACATTTTTGGCAATATTTTACCATCTGTGGATGAGCTCTTACAGATTCGCAAAATTTATAGCATCTACTATGTTTGGTAATTGGGTTTCCTTTATAATCAACAGTAATTATAGCTATATTTGTAACTAAAGATAAATCATCTTGTAGCTTCTGCCACTTTTTAAAATCTATTACTTTCTCTAAATTTAATTTGTCTTTTTTCAATTCAAATACCCCCGAACATAGTATGATTATGTCTAATTTTATCATAAAATAAGTTTCTATTTAATAAATATAATTTATATAATTTTTAAAGTAACTTGACTTTTCTATATAAAAAATACATTGATAGTATTATCAATGTATTTTTTATGGATTTAAATGAATAATATTAAAATATATCTCTAATTTTAGAATAATCACTACCTAATTCTTTTTTCATCTCATCTTTACATATATCAGCACTTCTATAGAAATACATATCATGACGAACACATTCTCCAGCCATAGATATCATAGGTTTTGATTTAGTCCATATTACCTCTGCTACATTTCCACTCAAAATTTGACCAAAAACAACTTGTTTGTTATCAGACACAAGGGTAATAAATCTTCCACCCATCTCTTCGTACTTTTGTTTTAACATACCATGCTTGACATAATTGTTAAGTGGAAGAGTAGATTTTTCATTTTCACTAAAAAATACAACTCCTATTTTAATTCCCATAGATTGCATCTGTACTACTTCATCAATTATTTCGCTAATATCTTCTTCCCATATTTGGATTAATAACTCTTTTTCTGTGCTATTAATAATATTTCTACATTTTGCAAAAACATTATTATACTCTTTGATATGCCATATATACTCTAAGTCTGTAACTGCTTCATAGTCTTTTAATTGTATATCTAATTCATCTAATGTGTAATTCATATCTCGTTTAATCTTTTGCGAAATTTCATTTATAGGTATAGATGCATAACGTGTATTTCCATCCTTTTCAGAAAATAAAATAAATCCTTTTCTAACTAAGGACTCTAATGTATTATAAATTTTTGAACGAGGAACTCCAGAAAGCTTACTAGCTTCATATCCCGAATTGTTTCCATACTTTATTAAAGTTAAATAAACTTTTGACTCTGCATCTGTAAGCCCTATACTCTTCAATAAATTTATTTTTTCATCTATCATATATTTCACCTTTTTCTTTATAACATATAATCTTTCATGTACTACATCTAACGGCTACTGTATCATATATGTTATCCTTAGTAAATATGGCAGTTGCAATATATTGTTTAATATTTTGCAACTGCCATATTAATTTTTTATTAGATTAATTCCATTCAGTTCCAATACCAGCTTCTTTAGCTTTTATATATATCGCCCTAGCAGTCATTAAATCAAGTAGACCTACTCCAACGTTTTTATAAACAATAATTTCATCATCGTTCTCACGCCCTACTATGTTTCCAAGTAATACATCTCCAATATCACCAGTAAAATCTTCTTTAGTTATAATCCCCTCTTCTAAAGGTATTAATATGTCTCCAGATTCTGATAATACAGCTTCTTGTGAATCAAAGTATATCTTTGATGTTCTTGGAAGAATTGCTGGGTCCATCTCTTGCATATGATGTTGATATGAACCAACACAACTTACTGTAGCACCCTTTTTAACTTTAGTTCCATCAAATACCGGAGTATTTGATGGTGTTACAGTAACAATTACATCTGCATCATATATAGCCTCATCAGATGAGCTAACTGCTACTATTTCAGTTCTGTATTCTTTTAAATCCTCTTTCATTTTATTTACAAAAGCTTCTGTTCTTTCTTTGTTTAAATCATACACCTTAACAATATCTAAGTCACGAGCAACCATCATAGCTTCTAGTTGAGCTGAAGCTTGACCTCCAGTACCTATTAATGCTCCTATTTTTGCACCTTTTATAGCAAATAAATCAAATGCAGCACCTGAAGATGCTCCTGTACGTAATTGTGTTACATATGTTCCATCTAAAATAGAGCTTACTATTCCCGTTTTTCCATCTATCAATAATACTTGAGCTGGAGCAGTTGGTAAATTTTCATTAATATTTTCAGGGAATATATTAACAACTTTTAACCCAGCAACATCTAGCTCTTCTACATAAGATGGCATAAATAAAAATACTCCATTATGATTTGGTGCTTGTATTGTTGTTCTTAGTGGAACCTCACTTTTCCCCTCAGAAAATAGTTTGAAAGATAATTTATTTGTTTCTATGGAATCTTTCATTGTAAATATCTTTTTAATATCATCCTTTGATAATAATAACATTTTGTCCTCCCATATCTTTATACTATAGTTAAAAATATAACACTAGTATATCCTTTTAGTAACTACTAACTTTACTATAATTATAGCAACTTTCTATGCATTGTCAATTAAGATTATTGGGCTTTTAACCAAATTATAATATTTAATATGTTTTATAATATCTCTATAATTTTAGTAGCTATATTATTCCCAAAGCATTGATCATGCTCAACAAATAACATAGCAGGCTTTTCTTCAAGAATCATATTCTCTATTTGTATACGAGAAATTACATCTATAAAGTTTAGAGGTTCATCCCAAACATAAAGCTTTGTTGGTTCACATAGACTTGCTGCAATAAGTAGCTTTTTTCTTTGCCCCTCACTCCACTCTTCTATATTTTTTTCAAATTGAGCATTTTTTACACCTAATTGATGCAAGCTACTTTTTAAATATTTTTCATCTATTCCTTTATCATTAGAAAAATCTTTAATTTTCCCTCTTAAAAAATCTGTTTCTTGAGAAACATATGATATATTATTTGTCTTTTCTATATAACCTGTATAATTCATATCTTTACCCATTAATAATTTTATTAGACTTGATTTACCACAGCCGTTTTTTCCTCTAAGCCAAACACGTTCTCCTGGTTTAATTTTAAGACTTATAGGCTCCTTAAATACTTCTCTTTGATATGTTATTTGTAAATCTACAATTTCTAATAACTTCTCTGAATTTACATATATACTGTCTATTTTAAGTTTTTCTACTTCTTCTATATTTTTTAGTAATTTTGATTTTTCTTCTATTGCTTTATTCTGGCGTTTCTCTAAACACTTAGCTCTTTTCATCATTTTTGCAGCTTTATGTCCAATATAACCCTTATCTACAGGACCATTACCTATTTTAGTAGCTTCTAATTTATCAGACCAATTAGATTTTTGTTTAGCTGTTGTTTTTAACCTGTTTATATCTTTAAGTAATTTTTTATTTTCTGCTTTTTCAAACTCATCTCGTCTATAATTATTTACTTGCCATGTAGAATAATTACCTTTTTGAATATCTATATTATTTTTATTAATAGATAAAACATGATTAATAGTTTTATCTAAGAAATTTCTATCATGTGAAACTAATATAAAGCCTTTCTTCTTCTCTAAATATTTAGCTACACATTCTCTACCTTCTGCATCTAAATGGTTAGTAGGTTCATCAATAAGTAAAAAGCTATTTTTTCTAAGAAATAAAGCTACTAATAGTAATTTAGTTTGTTCTCCAGAGCTTAATGTCTTAAAATTTCTATCAAGTATTTCTGGATCTAGCCCTATTTTTCTTACTTCCTTTTCTATCATTTCATTTATGATATACCCATCATAATTTATAAAATTGTCTAGTACTTCTCCGTATTCTTTTATATATTTAATATCGCTTGAATACTCCTCTAATTCTTTTTCCCATTTAGTAAAAGAAGCTATTGACTGCCTCATAACCTCTAATGCAACTTGATTATCATCCTCTATATCCATAGGGAAATAGTCAAAGTTTACCGGACTTATTATCTGACCACTATATTTATATTCTTCTTTTAAGAGTTTTAAAAAAGTTGTTTTCCCTCTACCATTTCTACCTATTAGTCCTAATTTCCAATCAGTATCTATATCTAGAGATACATTTTTAAATATATCTTCTCCATGAGTATCATATTGAAAGCTTAAGTTATTTATTTTAATTTGTGCCATAATTATCCTCTCCTTTTTAAGGAAATAAAAAAACTTCCTTAATTTAAATAGCATTTATTGCTACTCAAAGATAAGAAAGTTGTTATATACATATATTATGACATACAAATAAAAGCTATAATTGCTTTTGTTTGAGTAATTTAGTTATAACATTTAATCTTATTTTTAACTTTAAGTAGCTTTTAGGTTTACTTAATAAAACATCTATTTTGATGCTTAAAAACCTAATCAAACTATATTATTGTTATTTTAAATAAGATTAATTGTTCATTTTATCTAATCACCTCTATGTCTATTTTTTATTATTATAGTTCTTTTAAAATTTAATTGCAACTCATTATATAATTTTGTATGTTTAAATTTTAAGGAGTTTTGTTAGACAAGTATACTGAAAAAATACTCCCATTACTATTTGAACTTACTTTTATATATCCATCTTCCTTAGTAATAATTTCTCTACTTAAGTAAAGCCCAATGCCGATACCTTCCTCGTCATAAGTGTTTTCACCCCTATAAAATCTCGAGAAAATTTTTGGCATTTCTTCTTCCTTTATTCCTATTCCTTCATCTTTTATATCTATTCTTGTAAACATTTCATAACTTGTAACAGAAATGTTAATCTCACTTTCTTTTGGAGAGTATTTTATAGCGTTATCTATAATATTAAATATAGCTTCCATTGTCCAATTTTTATCGTGAATTAACAAGATGTCTTCTTTAGAATAAAAATTTATATTTATGTTTTTATTCTGTGCTTTTTTGTGTAGTTGAGTTATAGCACTTATTATAGTTTCATTTATACTATACCTTTGAGGTCTTAAATTTATCACAGAACTTTCTAAGCGAGACATTTTTATCATACTTTCTACTAAAAAGCATAATTTGTCTAAACAAGTTATTATTACCTTATTAAATTCTTCTCTTTCTTCCTTCGTTATACCCTCATCTTTTAAAAATTCACTATACATTTTCATACTAGCTAAAGGGGTTTTTAGTTGGTGAGATATATCAGAGATTAAAGATTTTATTTCTTCTTTATCTTGTTCTATTTTTAGGTTTTGTGATTTTAATAATTTAGTCAACTTAATAGTTTGATATTGTAATTTTGAGAATAAAGAATCATCTATTTCAGAAAATACTTCCTCTTCTTTCATATCTGATATAGTGGCTAACATATCAGACAGTTTTATTAAAATTTTACTCATATATCTTTCAAATAGTTTTTCATAAATATAAAATCCCAATAAAATAATCAATGTAAAACCTATACATATATAGTTTATTCCTAAATCCTTACTTACAAACAATATGATAACATTAAAAATTATACATAAAGTTATTATACTAATTCTAAAAAATAGGTTGTAATTGTTAAAGTCTCTTAGTACATTATCATTGTAGTTTTTTTTCATTTTTATTCTCCCAGAATATAACCAATACCAAATAAAGTAATTATATAGTGTGGATTTTTAGCATCTTCTTCTATTTTTTTTCGCAGTCTTCTAATATTTACACTAATGGCATTTTCATCTACATAATTGCCATTACTATCCCAAAGCTTTTCTAAGATAATCTCCTTAGTAACAGCTCTTCCCTTATTTTTGGAGAGTAACTCTAAAAGTTTATATTCTGTCGCTGTTAAATTAACTTCCTTATCTTTTACAAATACCTTTCTACTTTCAAAATCTATTTTTAAGTCTTTGTATTTAAAAATCCCTTTTTCAATTTCTACACTTCTTTTTAAAATGGCATTAATTTTTAATTTTAATACATCCATAGAAAAAGGCTTTACAATATAATCGTCACAACCCCTTTCAAAACCTTTAATCATATCTTCCTCTGTGTCATTGGCAGTAAAGAATACTATCGGAAAATTAATTTTATCATTAAGCTGTTCACATAAATCTAAACCACTACCATCAGGTAGGTTAATATCTAAAAGTAAAAAATCTATATCATTTTCCATGATAGAAGCTTTCCCCTCTGATATATTAAATTTACTTATTACCTTATATCCTTCCTTTTTTAAAGCAAATGACACTCCTCTATTTAAAATTCTATCATCTTCTATTATTAAAATATTCTCCATATAATCCCCCTCCCATTTTATAACTTTTCATATATATAATTATAGTGGTAGACTTTTGAAATCTATCACTATAATAAATTTATTTTAATCTCTCCGTCACACTTTTTTTGCTAGAATATTTATAAGCTATACTTGGAGTAATTAAACATACCGCAAATATTAATATTGATAAAGAAATAAGAGGAACCGTTGGGAATATAAACTTAGCGTAATCAGCTATTTTCTTCGCCATTTCACTAATTATAAATACTATTGTCATACCTAAAGTTGACACAAATAAAGTAGTAATCCCTGCATAGTACACTCCTTCAAGAGTTAACATTTTTTTAATTTGCTTTTTAGTCATACCTATACTTTCCATCACTGCAAGCTCTTTTAACCTTATATTAATACTTGTAACCATAACATTTATAAAGTTTAATAAACCTATTAATATAAGTATGATAGACATACCCCCACCTATAATATCCATAATCATCTCACTACTTTTAAGTTCCTTAATTTTTTCAGACTTTGATATCACAAGTAAATTCTTATCTTTTGTCATTTTTTTAATATCAGAATTTATAGCTTTTTCATATTTCTTATCTACATTTATGTGTAACGTATAATTTACAGCACTCTTATCTAGTTTTTCCAACTGATGTAAGCTAATATAAACAGTAGGTAACCCTGTATCTACTAATAAATTAGGATCATGTATAATTTGAGTTGCATTGAAATTTAAAGAGTTATTGTGCTTTCCTCTTAAAATAATCTTTTCTTTTTTAAAATTTTTATCTATTATATATTTATTCTTTTTCTCTGAATAACATTCATTATCTATTAAAGCCATTTTTCCTGATTTGAAAGCTTCTACATCTATTTTTACATTATTTTTATCATTATATTTTTCTATAGCTACATCATCTACCCCTACTATTAAAGGCGATACATAAGTAGAGTGAGCTTTTTCAATCTCCTCGCTAAAACGCATTCTTTCGTCTAACTCTTCGCTGTCTTCTCTATATACAGCTTTAAAATCAGGCATTTCATTTATATCCCTTTGTAAGTTTGAAAGTTTGAAATTACTAACGGACTTAACACCGTCCATACTTTTTATTTCTTTAATAAATCTATCATTTATTTTTCCATCTATGGCTTTTCTATTTTGTATTTCAAAATCATTACTTACACGTTTATTAATATAATTTTCCATACTTAGACAATCTAAAAAAGTATTAACACTTAAATATGTAATAATCCCTATAAATAAAGATGCAAATACTAAAATCGCACGTTTTTTATCTCTAAACACATTATACCATGCCATTTTATAAAGCTTTCCACCATTAGTACTTTTTCTGTCTTTCTTTTGTTTATTACCTTTTGATCCACTATATCTTAGAGATTCTGTTGGAGATATACTACCTGCTATTTTAGCTGGTTTTCTACAACTTAAACTAATAGTAAATAGTGAAAATAATGTAGCACATATAAATATTAAAGGGCTAAACGATATCTCTGATGGCATAGCATTTACATCTGTTCCTGATGAAATTGTGCTTATTAGCATTGGTACCAATATAAAGGATACTACAAATCCTAGTATTAAACCTATAGGTATTCCTATTGTAGAAAGTCTAAAAACTTGACCCTTTACTATTTTTTTTATTTGTTTAGGAGATGCTCCTATTGTTTTCATCAATCCATAAAAATGTATATCCTTAGTTACTGCTATATGCATAATATTATATATTAATAAATAACCACTAAACACTATAAATAGTCCAATTGTTCCTATAACAGCCACAGAAGATCTAGCCATCTCTTTTGAATCTTGATCTATATCGTAGCAATATTGATATAATTGACCTTCATCTAACTCTACATTTGATTCTAATAAATCTGGAGCTTCATTTTTTTTGCTATCTTTTAATGTAAAAGACAGTATTCCATTGTCTGATATATTTAAATTATTGCTTTTAATAAATTTTTCTGACACTGCTATATATCCTGTATCGAATTTAAATCCATAAGTCGTATATATACCACTTAATACAAACTCTTTTTTTATTTCACTTCCTTCATTATCACTATAAGAAATATTTATTTTATCGCCTATTTTAGATTTTTCTTTACCTAATAATTCTAATGCCTTTTTAGACATCATCACTTCATTTTCTTTAGTAGGATAATTTCCTTTAACATCACCAATAGCTGGTGTTATTTGTTTTTGCCAGTTTTCTTTATCATAATATTTAAGAAAAACATTCCCATTACTTTTTTGTATATCTTTCTTAACAATCTGCCCTACCAAAATTTCCTTACCAATAAAATCACTTATTCCTAATTTTTCTATTGCTTTTATTTGTTCTTCTTTTGGATTTGGCAAATATACATTAGCAGTAGTTTCTGCTAACCTTACACTCATAATGTGATAATTTTTAATAAAACTAGCTCCTATGCTAAATACTGAAGATATCATAAAAGTAGTAAGTACTATAGCTATAACTACAAATATATTTCTTAATTTATTAGACTTTAGTGAAGAGTTGGTGATTCTTTTTATGATTTGCTTATTGTTATTTTCTAGTTTCATCTATTAAGTTCCCCCCTACTACCTTACCATCTTCTACTCTTATTACCCTATCAGCCAACTGTGCTATTTCTTCATTGTGTGTAATCATAGCTATAGTTTGATTGAACTTTTGAGAAGTCATTTTTAAAAGTCCTATAACATCCATACTTGTCTTACTATCTAGATTTCCTGTTGGTTCATCTGCTAATACGATTGCTGCCTTAGTAGCTAATGCTCTTGCTATTGCTACTCTTTGCTGTTGTCCTCCCGATAAATTGCTAGGAATATTATTTAACTTTTCTTTTAGTCCCAAAGCTTTTACTATAGAATCTACAAATTCATTATCTATCTTAGTACCATCTAATTCTATTGGAAGTACTATATTTTCATAAACATTTAAAATCGGTACTAAATTGTAATCTTGAAAAATAAATCCTATATTTCTTCTTCTAAAAATAGTTATTTCTTCATCGTTCATTTTACTTATTTTTTTATTATTTATTATTACTTCTCCACTAGTTAAATTATCAAGTCCTCCTAACATATTTAATAATGTGGATTTTCCACTTCCTGATGTTCCAACTATAGCGACAAATTCACCTTCGTTTATTTCTATACTTACATTGTCTAATGCTTTTACTAAATTTTCGTCTTGTCCATATATTTTAACTAAGTTTTCTGCTTTTAATATACTCATTTTCCCCACCCCGTTTATTTATTTTATACTTATATAATAACCCCTACTTCTGACAAACTTCTGACATAAACAAAAAATAAATCCCATAATTTTTTTCATCATGACTTTCTGATTATGTCAATTTTTATTTATAAATATAAAAAAATACATTGATAATATTATCAATGTATTTTTCGTAGATTTCAATGGTGGAGACGAATCGCAGGAATAAAATCCTTAAAATCTCAAACTGTCGCAACAAAAGAATTTATATATTACTAATAAAATAACTAAAGGATATGTTTTTAAACATATCCTTTAGTTAGAGCTATAATAAAATTGTAAACTAATTATCTTTTATTTTCTATGATATTTGATATAATACTTTTACATCTTCCACAGCCTGTACCTGCTTTAGTAACTTCTCCAACTTTTTCAACAGTATCTGCTCCATTTTTTACTGCTTCTACAATTGTATCTATTGATACATTTTTACACTTACATCCACTTTTTATAAGAGCTTCTACTTCCTTAAGTTCTTCTCCATTTTCAATAACTATATCAGACATTTCTTTAAGCTCTTCAATAGTTCTAGCTCCTTGTGCTTGAGCCTTTCTAACTTGTAAGTATTTGTTCATTTCTAGTGTCATATTTATTTCTCCTATCATTTAAATTTATTATTTAATATCTTTATTTTATAACCTTGTTATGTAATATAAAGATATTTTGATGTTCTATATATTTATACCCCTTATTAATATTTCATAAACGATATATTTTAAATTAAAAATATTTTATTAACTAATATTTTGTCAATTAGAACTTACTTGCTACTTTTACAGCCTTTTCAAGCCCTGCAGCAATAATTTCTTCTGCTTTATCTTTGAATTTATTGTGACCTTCAATCACTACTTTCTCTATATCTTTTGCACCGAAGAAGTTCATCATACTTGATACGTATTTAACAGCCATTTCCATTTCAGCTCCTGGCCCTTCAGAATATACACCACCACTTGCGTTTAATAATGCAATTTTCTTATTTCCAATAAGACCTACTGGACCTTCTGGCGTATATTTAAATGTTTTGCCTGCACGGTTTAAGTAATCAATATATGTATGCAGTACAGCTGGGATTGTTAAATTCCATAACGGGAAACCAAATACAACTTTATCAGCTGCAAGGAATTGATCTAAATATTTATCAGCAACAGCTACTGCTTTTGCTTCCTTTTCTGTTAGATCAAGTCCTCTACTATCCTTAATAGTGCCGTTAATCATATCTACTCCTATATATGGCAATTCTTCATTGTATAAATCAAGCTCTACCACTGTATCATTTGGATGTGATTCTTTATAACTCGCTAAAAAAGCTTCATATAATTTCACACTAACCGCCTGGTCTGATGGACGGTTGTTTGCTTTTACAAATAAAACTGTTGTCATTCTCTTTCCCTCCTATTACTAACTCTCATGCTATTGTATATTTACTCACTAAAAATGGCATTCCATTGTAATTGTTCTTACTAGGTCTTCCCATTTTTTGTGTGATATATCTATTATAAATACAAATTCAGCTCGGTTTAATGACAATGTGGCAACACATTGACTTTATCAGAACTTCATACAATATCAGTGCACAAAGTACGTTCTGTACTAGCTTTTCCTGTTCTTTTATTAACGGAACCACCTTGAATTGTGACTCTTTCTGTTGTTATACCAGTATTCGCATATGAGAAAATTTCTTTTTTGTAAAAATCTACAACTACTTCTTGTTCAACTCTAGAATGCATTGTGTTTACAGCATAATGTGAATCATATAGAACCTCCATAGTATATTGATTTTTCAGCGAATTCCATTTCTTTTATAATAAAAATAACGTAGTCAACTTGATTGACTATATTATACATAGTACAATGGAATTCAGATAAAGTCAACTTAATTGACTTTATTTAAGGAGGTTTTATGTATGAATCATAAAATATTTAGTGAATTTGATCTTACATCACTTTTGTCATTATCCTTTAGTTCATTGGTTGATGAATTAAACGACAGAATGAGTGAGTTAGGATTTGGAGATATTAGACCTGCTCATGGTTTTATGTTTAAATTCATAAGCCCTGATGGAGCAACAGGTATAGAAATCGCTGAATACTTAGGAATTACAAAGCAAGCTGTGAGTAAAATGGTGGATTATCTTGAGAAAAGTGGTTATGTAATGCGTCAAACTCATCCCACTGATAAGAGAGGTAAAATCATTGTTTTGACCGAACGAGGTTTGTTAGTAATGAAAGTAAAAGAGGAGATACTAACTGAGATTGAGCAACGTTGGGTTGAAAACATAGGCACTGAACGAATGCAAATGCTCAAAGAAGATTTAACAAAATTAGTTTATGAAGCAAATAAAGGTAAATTATCATCCAGATTAAGACCTGTCTGGTAGATATAGCGTCTATAAAGGTAACCAACTGAACATCCATTAACTTAGGAAACAGATACTCGTCTAAATGATAGAAGTATGCGTTTTTCTGTCAATGTAGGTTTAAAATAAAGTGTGTATTCTCCCAGAAAGTGGTGATAATCAAGATATTAAATATCATTATTGATAAGGAAAGTCACACTTTATTTTTCAAACCTGGTACCCATAGTTATTTAAAAGTATTTTATTTAACAATTATATATTTATCGTTTCAAAATTTTTGCAAGCTTCTATTGCATTATCAAGTGTATTGCAAATATTGCTGATACATCTATCCTTTCTATAAAGTAACATTTAGTAAAGTTTATAATTTTATTAAACTACTTGAGTAATATTAATAATATAGTATTTAATGCTATAAACTTAATTATTTCATACTTTAAAACACTATAGATCATTATATTGTCAAATACGCATGCTAATAACATATAATTTAATATACTTCCCAATATACTATACCCAAATGAAAAGCTAATACTATAGAATAAAGAATCTTTCAAAGAAACTTCAAATACTTTTTTACATAAAAGCATTAGTAATAATACTCGGTAGATACAATATTTTATTACTACAAAGTCAACTTTAGTAGATTTTAATATTAATATACTAAGCTCTTTTTCCATTTATTTCTTTTATACAAGAAGTAATATGATTTTTTAGGTCATCAAATTTAATAGGCTTTAAAAGATACCTCTATGCCCTTACTTCGTAACCTTCTTGCATATATTTTACAAGTGAAGTTAAATATTATTTCTATATCTTTCTTATTCTATTTAACTTCCCCTTTTGTATGTCAAATAAAAGTATATCTACATTTTAGGATAATTTTCAAATAATTCTTCCCTTGATCTAAAAATTAATATTTCTTATTAATTTTAGTAATTTATTTATTACTTGTTTATAAATATGCTTTAAAATAATTATAAACTATTTTAAAATATATAAAAAATACCTAAAATTTAGTAAATATAAATGTATACTAAAAAACTATAATAGTATTTGTAACAAATTTAGATTTGAACTATAAAATAAGTACGTTTTAGACATTATTTATTTTATAGATAAGGAGGTCTCATTTTGGTGATGACATCGGAATAAAGAAAAGTAGTGCTCAAATTACTGATTGCTACACAACTGATGATCTTATCGGAAAACAAATACTTGGCGTAATTAATTTTCCACCTATGCAGATTGCTGACTTTATGTCAGAAGTATTAGTACTAGGTGTCTATTCCAATCAAGGAGTAGTATTGATTAAACCTGAAAAATATATATCATTCTAGAATACACATAAAATAATGTCCAATCTCTTTTTTTAAAAATCATCGAATAGGCTAATAATACAAAATCACTATATAGTCTCTAGAATAACCCACATAAGTTCTTTGGGTAAATTAGGTAAATCATAGTTTATTTTCATATTTAATAATTCATTATTTCGCCATTCTTTTGTTCTTTTGATTTTAATTTAGTTAAAAACATTATTGCAGTTATTGTTGTTATAATTTCAGCAAATGTAAATGATAGCCATACACCATTCATTCCCCAAAAGGCTGTAAGAATGAATAGAATAGGTATAATAGCTATGCATCCACGCATTATAGAAACAGCAAAGGCACTCTTCATTCTTGCGGTTGCACTTAAAAAGGCCGCTATAACAATATTAGATCCAGCAAAGAAAAATCCGGTAAAGTATAACCTTAATCCATTTTTAGCAATAGGGATTAGCTGTGCATTATTTTCACTATTAAAAGCGGCAATAATATTATCCGATAAAAAGAAAGTCAATATATATACAACAGCTGCTATGCCTAAAGATAAAGTAATAGCATATTTTAATACTCGCTTCATCAATATACTATCATTCTTTCCATAGCCCTCGCTTAGCAGCGGCTGTATTCCTTGTGCGATTCCTGTAAATATTGAAATTACTACAAGTGCTACGTTTGCAACTATTCCATATGCCGCCACTCCTACAATTCCTGTAAAATCCAATATTACAAGATTAAATAGAATAAGAACAAGTCCTGATGAAATTTCCGTAATAAATGCCGATAAACCAAGTCCTAAAATATTTATTATTGTTTTTATATTTACCTTACATTTTATAAATTTAAAATTATTGTTTTGTTTTATAAAATGTGAAGATAAAATACAAAGACTTATAATCGGCGCAAGTCCTGTAGCAAAAGCCGCCCCAAACATTCCCATTGAAAGCGGAAAAATAAAGATATAGTCAAGAACAATATTTGAAAAACTCCCTGTAAGCATGGCTGCCATAGACAATCTTGGATTTCCATCATTTCGTATAAATGCAAGCATTATATTGTTTAGGATAAAAAATGGTGAAAAGCAAAGTATTGTTGTTAAGTAATTACTTGCCATTGTTAATGTAGCACCATCTGCTCCAAGCAGCTTTGCGATTGGTGTTGATAAAAATATTCCTACAATAAGCATAATAATTCCTACAACCATTCCTATGATAACAGTGTTAGAAAAAATTGAATTAGCTTTTTCATCTTCATTTTGTGACTTTAAAATACTATGTTTTGTTGCACCTCCAATACCAATCATCAAGCCTGCACCATTGATGATGCAATAAATTGAAATAGAAAAGTTCAATGCAGCGAGTCCATTTGATCCAAGAGCATTGGAAACAAAAAAAGTATCTGCAAGGATATAACAGGAAAGTCCTATCATTCCTATAACATTAAGGCTCACATATTTAAAAAAGTTTTTTAGTACGTAGTATTTATTCATATAAACCCTCCCATAAAAAAATGCCCAGACAACATTCCTTCTAAGACCTAATGGAATGTGTTTGAACACTTTGATTTGTTTTACTCGGTAGCAAAACAAAAGTATTTATTTACTTATATATTTAAATAATAGCATGCATCTGCTAGTTTTTCAATATATAAATATGCTTAATATTTTTCTACTTCGTTTGTCATGTGCATTGGAAATACACTTCCAATTTCAATAAATTTATCTATCATATGAGATATAATTATATTTATAAATTTTCTACAATTTTATGATAGTTTATCATCGTATATTTTTGTCAATTTTCTCTACCCCTATTCTCTTTTGCATTTCATGTATAAAAAAAGTATTATTATAAAATTATGATAATACTTTTTTCGTGGATTTCAATGGCGGAGACGATTCACAGGAATAATACCCACGATTAATTTTTTACAGATATTCTATATAATTTTTGCCCCTTGGATTTTTGAGTAAAATTTTATTCTCATCTTACTAATTATTTTTATAATACCTTATTTACCTCTAAGCTAAATTTATGTTCCGTAAGTGTAAGTACCATAACAAAGTATCCAACAAGCACTCCAGCAAAGCCAGTTGCAATAATCTTTAAAATAAGTGCCTGCATATAGTTTATCTCTAGCATTCCAAACATAGCTGGAATTCCTACGAAAAATGGTATTATCAAAATCATGGTCATAATAGTCAACATTACTGCTTTTAATAAAACATTCTTTGGAAAATATTTAGCTATAATATGATCTTCTTTATTATAACCAATTTTAGGTGCAATACCTTTTTGTATGTCTTTTTTTATCATTGGAAATCCTGTAAGCGAACATAACATACCTAATATAAAAATAGATATCACATAATCAGCAGCAATTTCTGAATGTGTAAAAAGCTTAGTTTTATCAGTAGTTTGAACAATAAATATTACCCCATTAATAACTGCATTTACAATCCAAAAATTAATTATACTTTTTTTAAGCATATATTTATGTAAGCATATGTTTTTGTTCATCTTTATCCCCCACTTTATTTATATATTTGTTTTTTAATAAAGTAAATATTACTAATGTTATAGTTACTCCCATGGTAACATCTGATGCAAAATGTGCTCCTACAACAATCCTACTAATCGGAACTAATACAGTCCATAATCCTGCAAATCCTATAAACCAATTCTTCTTATCCTTTAAACTAGTAACAAATGTTGGTATTAAAGTAATCCAAACCATAATTGCAGCATTTGCACTATGACCTGAAGGGAATGACATAAATTCATTTCCTGATGCAAACCCCTGTGGAATAAACCACATTGAGTATCCAGCAAAAGATCCTACCTCTATCATATGTCTATAACGTTCTCTTCCCCATAGTAACTTAATTGAATTAAATGCTATTATTACAAATATAAAAGTTAATACACCTATAATTGCTGCTCTTCGTAATTCATCTTTATGTGTAGCTGCATATTTCTTAGCAATCATATATGATATTATAATATAAACAGCCATAAGAACAGGTATTAGAATCTTAGGACCATGTAAGTATTTCACTGGTAACATAGCGGCCATAAATGAGAAGAAAATCAGTAAAACAATATAACCAACTGCACCTAAGTTATATTTTATTGATTTATCTTTATCCCTAGTTAACATTAAACTAACTGTACAAAATGTTGCTATAATTGCAGCGGGAAACTCCCCAATTGCTTCAAATATTAATCCAAATTTACTTTCAGGATTATAAATAGCATTAGATATATTCATATCTGTAAATGCAAATACTAATAATAATATCCCAATAATAGATAATACAATTTTATACCCCTTTTTCATTTTATACCCCTTTAATTACTGTATTTTAAAATAAAATTACCCATCTCAATTGCACAGTCCTCACTTTGCGGATATACTCCGATGTTATCTCCATATGCATGACCAAACCCTTTATATAATACCGTAGTTGTATCGACTCCCACTTTAACTAGCTTAGATGCATAAGCTAAACATTCTACCTTTAAGAAGTCATGTTCTCCTACTGTAATAAATGTAGGTGGTAAATCTTTTGCATCTCTAATATATGGAGTTAGATATTCATTTCTAACATCAGCAGTACCTAGAATACTTTCTAATCCTCCTACTAATCCACTAAACATATCTAGCATCATTTCTACATTTTTTCTATGTTTTGGAGACATTTCATATTCATCTTTACTCCATTTGTAGAATTCATCTTCTACATTAGCCATGTTTACAGTAGGATAAAGTAATAATTGTCCTTTAACCATGCCTAAATTAGCTTCAAGGTCTCTTGTAGTACAATATTGTGTTAAGTTTCCTCCAGCACTATCTCCTGCTACAAATATATTTTTCTTATCTGCCCCTAAACCATCTGCATTATTGTAAATCCATGTTAATACAGAGTAACAATCCTCATGTCCAGTTGGATATGGGTTTTCTGGTGCTAAACGGTAATCAACAGAGAAAGCAAGTATATCTGTTTTTTCAACAATCAATTTTACTAATTCCTCAACTACGTCAGGTGAGCCTCCGAAGAATCCTCCACCATGTATAAAGTAAAGAATTGGAGCATTGTCTTTCATAGTTTCAGACTTATAAATACGTACTGGTATTTTATATCCATCATTAGCTTCTACATATGTAGTTTCAATAGCAATCTTCTTTTCTACTATTGGTATACTCTTAACTTCACCAAACATATTTCTTAGCTTTCCAATAGATTTAGGAGAAGTATCCATCTTCATCATACTCTTAGGCATAAATTTCATTAGTGTAAATTGCTTTTTCATATCATTATAAAGACGAGGGTCCATTGCTCCGATTTCATCACTATCAGGCAGTTTTTTAACTAAAACATTCGCTCCCTTGATATTAACTATTTCTTGTCTTTCTATAATCTTATCTAGTAATTCTTGTGAATATTTTCTGCTCATTTTTACTTCCCCCTATTATTTAAAATTGATTTTTCTAAAAACGATTTCCTGAAATATGAAAAATAAACGCATACTTTATTCAAATTTAAATATATACGTTTATTTTTCTTATTCAAAATTTATGATTAAAGAGATTTTAAATCGTTAGCTATTTCATTCATACAATCTTCTGCTTGAGGATATAATCCTAACTTATCTATAAACGCATGGTCCATACCTCTATATCTTATAGTTCTACAGTCAACATTTGATTCTTTTAGTCTTTTTGAGTATGATTCACCTTGAACTCTTATAAAATCA
This sequence comes from Peptostreptococcaceae bacterium VA2, assembly GCA_000686145.1. Taxonomy (GTDB): domain Bacteria; phylum Bacillota; class Clostridia; order Peptostreptococcales; family Peptostreptococcaceae; genus Romboutsia_D. The sequence continues at coordinate 2,961,707 of JMMB01000007.1, forward strand.
TATTCTCCAACTACCATTAAAGTTTTTGGAAGATTACTTAAATCTTCTGCTAGAAGTGGTGATATATATTTGTCTTCTGCTAGTGAGCTATCTTCCATATATAAACCTAGCATCGCTCCTGTATCCTGAAGTCCACAAACAGCCTTTTTAACAAGCTCTTCATTAGACTTCATTTCATATTCATCTATACTCCAATTGTAATATGGAGTTTCTTTATCTGATATTATCGTTGCAGGGTATATTAATGCTTGATATTTTATCATGTTAGTACCTAAATCTCTATCTTTTAATGTACAAACTGCAGATAAGTTACCTCCCGCACTATCTCCTGATACACCTATTTTATTTGAATCTACATTGATTTCTTTACCATTGTTATACACCCATTTAATTACATCAAAGCAATCTGTAAACCCTTTTGGAAACTTATGTTCCGGTGCTAACCTGTAATCTACAGATATAACTACTGCATTAGCTTTTTTAGCTATTAATTTACATGGATTCTCAACTACATCTACACTACCAGCTATAAATCCACCTCCATGTATAAATACTAATGCCGGCATTTTTTCATCAGACTTTGGTGAATATATCCTAACAGGAATATCTCCATTTTTACCTTGTATTATCTTATGAATTGTTTCTATTTCTCCATTAGCTAAGTCTTCATTGTCCCATCCAAAAATGCTACGTATCATTCCTACTGGAAAATTATTATATGTGTAAGTTTTATCTGCTTTTTTATTTTCGTATGGATACTTATCTGGATTTAACATTACATCCATTACTCTTGGATCTAAAGTCCCTTGTTCTTCTATATCAGGTACATCTTTTATAATTATTTCTTGACCATTTATTAATTCTACTTCGCTATTTGCCCCTAATTTCTTTACTAACTCTTTATACATATTCCACCTCATAATTTATATATAGTATCTATTATTTTCATTAATTATATTAGTTAAATTTATTAATTCATCTAGGTTATAAGTAGCTTTATTACACTTTATAGCGTCACCTACTGCTGATACTTTCATTTTCCCATTAAGGGCAGCTTCTACTCCAGCTTCTGCATCTTCAACTACCATACAATTTTCAGGTAATACTTCTAATTTATTTGCTGCTAATATAAAAACCTCTGGGTCTGGCTTAGATTTTGTTATCATTGTACCATCTGCTATTGCATCAAATGTATTTGATAATCCTATTTTCTCAAGTATTAAAGAAGTATTTTTACTTGAAGAACCTATAGCTACTTTTATGTTATTTGCCTTTAAATAATCTATAACTTCATTAACTCCTTCTAAAATATCTGAAGCTGAAAGATTTTTTAAAAGTTCTTTATATACATTATTTTTTTCTTCTAATAACTCTCCTTTTTCATCTTGAGTATATTTTTTATTAGTATTTTCTAATATTATTTCTAAACTCTCTGCTCTACTTACGCCTCTTAATCTATTGTTTATAGTTCTATCAAAATCTATTTTTTCTTTATCTGCTATACTCTTCCATGCCTGATAATGATATTCATCAGTAGAAACTATAACTCCATCTAAGTCAAAGATTACTGCTTTTATTCCCATGCTATTCTCCTTAAATTACTTTTATAATCTTGTATCCCACATACCACAGAATGGATCTACTGGGTTTTGACCTTTAAATTGACTTCTTCCCATTAACTTCTCAAATAGTGCATCTAATACTAAATCTGTACTATGGTAAGTATTTATAAATGTTTTTACACGAGGTACATCTATTAAGTGATATGGATTTTCTACTGATATAAATATTGTAGGCACTTTTTCCATGTATATAGGTACATTAGCTCCCATTGGCTCATCCCATTCTATTCTTACTATAGTTTGGTTACTCTTAGTAGCTAAGTTTGCTACATATATTATTAAGTCATATTTTCCAACTACTGATGAGAACGGAGCAACCATTCCCTCAAATCCTTCTCCAGGATTGAATATATCTACTTCAAATCCTTCTTTTTCTAATTTAGTTTTTACTACTTCACATACACCTTGTCTTGTTCCATAGAAATCACTTGCTCCTGTCCCTACATAGTATAAAAGAACTTTCTTGTATTTTTTAGGTGATATAGGTAATACATCTTTTTCTTCTTTTACTAAAGTTATAGACTTATCTGCACATTCTTTTGACCACTCTAAGTATTCTTCTTTTCCTACTACTGTTTTTGCATTTTCAAGAGTTGGTAAAAGAGTATTTTCTTCTTTCTTAGTGTGAAGTTTTAATGATGCCTTAAGTCCAAGAACTTTCGTTACAGCGTCATCTAAACGTTCATCTGTTATTATTCCATTTTCAACACCTTTTTTCATAAACTCATAATCTTCTTCTAAGTTACGAGTAAATAAGAACATATCGCATCCTGCTGCTATTGCCTGTGGTACTGCTTGTTCTCTTGGCATTGGTATTGTCATACCAGCCATAACAGATGCATCTGTAACTACTAAACCGTTGAAGTTTAATTGTTCTTTTAATAATCCTGTAACTAGCTCTGGTGCTAAAGATGCCGGTAATATTTCTCTATCTTCTAACTCTGGGTTTAATCTTTTAGAATATGCTGGCTGCATTATATGACCTATCATTACAGTCTTAGCTCCTGCCTCTATTGATGCTTGGTAAGCTTCTCCGTAAGTTTTATCCCAGTCTTCACAGCTCATACTGTTTATTGAAGTTACTAGATGTTGATCTCTTTCATCCATTCCATCTCCTGGGAAGTGCTTTATAGATGCTGCCATATCATATTTTTGAACTGCTTTTACATATTCAGCACCCATATTTTTTACTATTTCAGGATTAGAACCAAATGTTCTAGTATTTGTAATTGGATTTCTAAAGTTATAATCTATATCTATTATTGGTGCAAATGCCCAGTTGATCCCCACTGCTGAACCTTCTGCTCCACAAACGTCACCTAGTCTATATCCTTGCGTATAGTCATTAGTTGCACCTACTTCCATAGGAGAACCAAAGCTTGTTCCTTCTAAAACTGCTCCATTTCCACCTTTTTCTAAGTTTGCAGCTATTAACATTGGTGTTTGAGAATTTTCTTGTAAAAATCTATTCGCTTCTATAACTTGCTCTAGCGGCATAGGTCTACACATTATTCCTCCAGGCTTAACTGTATCTAATAAATTTTTAAGATATTCTTTGTCATCTGAGTAAGCTATTAAGCAAAATATTTGCCCTATTTTTTCTTCTAAAGTCATATTGTTTAATGTATTTTCTACCCAAGCAACATCCTTATCATTTAATAAAAACGGTTTCCCTTTAAGTTTACTTAATCTATTCATCAAAACTCCTCCTAGTAATTATCTAATTCTTAATTTAATTTTAAGTGTTTTATAAATTAATTACCTTCAACATTTTTATCTAAACACTGTAAATTTTTGTCCTATTAATAAAAAACTACCTCAAAATGTAATTTACTAATAATATTTTAGATTTTATTAGTAAGTTATATTTATTTTGAGGTAGCTTTTATATTTAAATATCTTATTTAAAATTTATTTCAAGCAATACTATCTCATGAGGTTGTAGTATTTTACTTATATCATATGATTTTTTTATATTTTCATTTTTTCTTGTATAGCTTGGGTATGATTTACTCTTTAAATACTCTACTTCTTCTAACTCTAAATTTTTTGTAGCTCCCATTTCAACCCAAGCGTCAAAAGAGCTTCCATGATTTCTGTTTACCCTATACTCCTTTATTTCATAATCTCCACTATCAATGTTTTCTAGTACGAAATTAAATTCTTTAGAATTATCATTTTTAAATACACTGTATCTGTCTTCTTGTGTCATTTTTGATGTATCCATATATAAATATAGTTTATCATAATGGCAATAGTTGTATAAAATTATTTGGTATCCTTTACTACTTTTAGTTATGTAGAATCCTTCCCCTTTATCTACAACTATATTACCTAACTTAGCTAATAAATAAAACGCATTATAGGCCGCTTTTTTTATTGAGTTGATTGTTATTATCCCTACGCCACCATGAAATTCATCTTTTGGTAATGGTAATTCTTCTATAAAGTCGCTAACAGCCCAGTATGCCAAAGACTCTGTACTATCCATATTCTCCACTATATTTTTTACTATGAATGCAGATTTATAGCAAGTATCATGAGTTAATTCTCTATGACTAGGTGAAGAATTCCACTCTGTTATATATATATCTGTATCTTTTTTATTTATCTCTTTTACCTTGCTCTTTAGTTTTTCTATATAATTGTGTAAAAAATTCTCATCTTCAGGGAGTATCCCATTTTCACTTAGGGAATTAATATCGATTTCTTTCACGTCTTTATCAACAATATAGGTATAGCTATGACTATATATAAAATCAGGATCTATGTTTTTGCTAGAGTAGAAATCATAAAATTCTTTAGCCCATTTACAACTTCCATCACATATAAAGTTTATACCTGGTGCACCTACTTTTATATCTTTAGATATAGATTTTATAGTATTATAGGTATTTTCATATAAGTTATAGTATTCATTAACATCCTTGAAACCAAAAAGGTTAACTATTTCAGGCTCATTCCATACTTCAAAGTACCAAGTTTTAACTTCTTCTAATCCATACCTACTTATACAATAATTTATAAATGATTCTATTAGAGTGTTCCACCTATTTATATCTTTAGGAGGACTTATTATTGTCGGTCTATCAAATATTATGTTTTGTTCTTTAGCTAATTTGCTAGGCATAAATCCTAATTCAATAAATGGCTTAAGATTAATGCTATATAAAAAATCAAATAACTCATCGAGCTCTGAAAAATCCAATACTATTTTTCCACTATTATCTTCATCATAAACTTTCATCTCATCATCAAATATTCCATGAAATCTTATATACTTAAATCCAATTTCTCTTTGAATTATTTTTAATTGATTTTGTATATCGTTATTTAATCCATCTTTAGCCCTACCTATTGTAGTTAGTAGTTTCCAATTATGATTTATTTTTTCTTTCTTTTGACTTAAATCAATCACTACATTACTTTTACTGCTTACTCTTTTATCACTGCAATCTTCTTTTACATCTAAATATTTAAATAATGAAGCATATTTTTTATCTTCATCTATTTTTACATAATTAAAACTTTCATTATTTACTTTCATTTCTTTTAAATTATTTTTTACTTTTTTCCTATATGAGTTAGGAGTTTGTCCATAGTTTTCTTTAAATAAATTAAAGAAAGTTTTCTCATTATTAAACCCATTATTAAGAGCAATCTCTGTTATTGATAAATCGCTATAAATTAAATCTTTTACAGCATGCTCTAGTCTAATACTGCTTAAATATGAGTGGAAATTTTTTCCTATGTATTTTCTAAAAAATTTAGACAAATATGCATTAGACAGATATTCTTTTTCTGCCAAGGTACTAAGGCTTATATCTTCTTTATAATTTAAATCTATATATTCTATAATTCGTTTTAATCTTTCTGAGTACTTGTTTCCGCTTTTGTTATATAAATCATCTCTCTCTTTGAAATTTCTGCACAATATGTAGATTAATTCAAATACTAAAGATTGTATCTTAATCTCACAGTCTTCGTCATCTTTGCTATAAGTCCACATAGTCTTAGCTAGTATTTTTCTAATATCATCTACAATATGTCTATCTTCATCTTTAAATAATACTGACTTGCAATTAAATTTTATATTTTCTATATCTTCATAATAAGGTTTAATAAAATCTATAGGAATTTGAAGTGCTAAAATTATGTTATCGTCATTAGAACTTATTGTATGTACTTCATTTGCATTGATTACTATAACATCTTCTTGGCTTAAATAATATACATTATCATCTATAACAATATTTACATTTCCCTTTAAAACAAATAAAATCTCTAGGCTCTCATGCCAGTGATTTTGTACATAGTTAACGCTATGAATAAATATATTCATCTGCATTTTACTACTAAATCTAATAGTTTCATAGATAGAGCTCATATAATATCTCCCTTGTTATCTGTATAGTTTTATATTCTAACAAATATTTTCATTTATTAAAAGTAATTATATTTGAATATTAAAATTTTTATGTTTCCTAAATTGTCAATTCAAATCAGTTTTTTTAAAATTGCCATTGACCCTCCCCTTAGGGTATATATTATTATAATTATAAGGTATTTAGAATATGTGAAAGGATAGTGTAAGTATGAATAAAGTAGTTTATAGAAGTTTAATTGAAGAAGATTATGAACCAATAAAAAAATTAATTGGTGAAGCCTTTGGATTCAATGAATTTGTTAAAGATAAAAAATGTTTAGATATGATACTAAGTAACTATTTAAAAGAGTGCATTACATCAAGTTCATTTAGCAAAGTTGCTCAAAAAGATGGTAAGGTAATTGGGGTAATTTTAGGAAATGAAAAGAAAGATGAAAATCGTTTAGTATATTCTAACGGTACTTTAGATTTTTCATCTAATGATTCTGATTCTATTATGGCTAATGAAGAAAATGTAGAGTTCCTTAAAGATTTTTCAAATGTTATAGATGCTTATAATGAAATTATTAGTGGAAAAGAAGATAATTTCCAAGGTTGTATTCAGTTATTTATTGTTTCTAAGGAATCTAGGGGTCTTGGAGTCGGTAGATCTTTAGTTAATTATTTATTTGATTATATGAAGAGTATGAATGTAAAATCTTTATACCTTTATACAGATAATAGATGTAATTATGGTTTTTATGACAGTCAGAACTTTAAGCGTTTAAATGAGAAAGAAATCTATCTTGATTCAAATAAAGTAAATCTTAATGTATTTTTATATGGTTATGATTTTTAGTAGATATTTTTAAATAAGATAGCTTGTTTTAAACAGCACACTTATATTGTATAGGTGTGCTGTTTATTTAATTCAGCCTAGTTAGTGAATAACTTGTGATTTATATGTTCTATATTCTATAATTTTTCACCATTAGATTCTATTACTTGCTTGTACCAATGAAAGCTCTTTTTCTTACTTCTAGATAAATCTCCACTTCCATCATCATACTTATCTACATAAATAAATCCGTATCTCTTAGCCATTTCACCAGTAGATGCACTTACTAAGTCTATACATCCCCATGGAGTATATCCTATTAGGTCTACTCCATCTTCTACCGCTTCTTTCATTTGCTCTATATGCTCTTTTAAATAATCTATACGATAATCATCATTTACACTTCCGTCAGCTTCCTTTTTGTCATAAGCTCCTAATCCATTTTCTACAACCATCATCGGTAATCTATAACGGTCATATATTTCATTTAATGAGTAACGAAGACCTTTAGGATCTATTTGCCATCCCCAATCACTTGCTTTTAAGTATGGATTTTTAGCCCCACCTAATATATTACCATCTCCATTAACTATACTTTCATCACCACTTGCACATATAGACATATAGTAGCTAAATGTATAGAAATCTACACATCCATCTTTTAAGATTTCTAAGTCTTTATCTTCCATTTTTATTTCAAGATTATTTTCTTTGAAATAACGGTTCATGTAAGTTGGATATTCTCCACGTACTTGAACATCTGAACAGAAGTAATTCATTATTCTACTTTTTTGTTGAGCTAAAACAATATCATCTGGATTACAAGTATAAGGATATGTAGTTGCATAAATAACCATGCATCCAACTTGATAATTAGGATCTATTTCATGAGCTAACTTAACTGCCTTTGCACTTGCTACAAATTGGTAGTGTAATCCTTGGAATCTTAGCTGTGGTATATCTACTTGATTAGTAAAATCTGTAGTTCCTTCATTTAGTATCCCTTGAGATAAGTATCCTCCCATAGGCATAGTTGCTGAATTTATTTCATTAAATGTTAACCAATATTTTACTTTACCTTTATAACGATTAAATATAGCTTCACAGTAATTCATATATAAATCTATTACTTCTCTTGAAGCCCATCCATTGTACTTTTCTGTTATTCCAAATGGTACTTCGTAATGAGATATTGTTATTAAAGGCTCTATATTATATTTTAGACATTCGTCTATTACATTTTCATAAAACTTTAGTCCTGCTTCATTTGGAGTAGTTTCTAGTCCTGTTGGGAATATTCTTGACCATGCTATTGAGAATCTAAATACCTTAAACCCCATTTCTGCAAATAGAGCTATATCTTCTTTATAGCGATGATAAAAATCTATCCCATCATGGCTTGGGTAAAATGTATTTTCTTCTATTTTTCTAGTTATTCTTTTGCTTACTGTGTGAGAACCTCCAGTACACATATCTGAACAAGATGGACCTTTTCCATCTACATTCCATGCTCCTTCAAATTGATTAGCTGCAGTTGCTCCACCCCATAAAAAATCTTTTTTAAATTCCATATTCTTATCCCCCTAATCTAATTTTTTTCCATTTGATGATATTACTTTTTTATACCAATCAAATGATTTCTTTTTACTACGTTTTAAAGTTCCATTTCCGTCATTGTCTTTATCTACATATATAAATCCATAACGCTTTTTCATTTCTCCAGTACTTGCACTTACTAAGTCTATACATCCCCATGGAGTATATCCTAATAAATCTACACCATCTAATTCAACAGCGTCTATCATAGTTTTTACATGCGCACGTAGGTAATCAATTCTGTAATCATCATTCACATAACCATTTTCATCTGGAGTATCTACTGCCCCTAATCCATTTTCAACTATAAATAATGGTTTTTGGTAACGGTCATATAAAGAGTTCATTGTTATTCTAAGTCCTAGTGGATCTATTTGCCATCCCCATTCACTTGCCTCTAAGTGTGGATTCTTAAGAGTTTCGAAAACATTTCCTTCTGTTTGATCATTGATTTTAGGGTCTACACTTGTTAATCTTGATGAATAATATGAGAATGATATAAAGTCTACTGTGTTTTCTTTAAGTATTTTTTTATCATTTTCTTCCATTACTATATTTATTCCCTTATGCTCTAATTCTTTTATTGCATAATTTGGATATTCTCCACGAGATTGTACATCTATAAAGAAGTAATTTTCTCTATCCTTCTCCATTGACTTCCATACATCTTCTGGATTACAAGTATTTGCATATGTGTTTCCGGCCGCTAACATACATCCTATTTTAAACTCAGGATTTATTTCACGAGCTAGCTTTGTAGCTAATGCACTTGCAACTAATTGATGGTGAGCTGCTTGGAATTTTATTTGTCCTCCATTTTCACCTTCTTCAATATATAATCCAGCACCTATGAAAGGTAAATGAAGTATCATATTTATTTCATTAAATGTTAACCAATATTTTACCTTATCTTTATATCTTGTAAATATTGCTTCACAGTATTTTACATATAAATCTACTAACTTACGATCTCTCCATGCTCCATACTTTTCTACTAAGTGTATAGGAACATCAAAGTGACAAATTGTTACTAATGGTTCTATACCATATTTTAAACATTCATCAAATAAGTCTTCATAGAATTTTAATCCTTCTTCATTTGGAGTAGTTTCCTCCCCTGTTGGGAATATTCTAGTCCAAGCTATTGATAGACGATAGCATTTAAATCCCATCTCTGCGAATAATTTTATATCTTCTTTATAATGATTATACATATCTATAGCTTCATGTGATGGATAATAATGATCATCATCACATTCAAACATTTTCATTTTACCAGTTAAAACTGGGAATCTATCTTTTCCGTGTGGTGCTACGTCTACATTAGCTAAACCTCTACCACCTTCTTTATATCCACCTTCACATTGGTTTGCAGCAGTCGCTCCACCCCATAAGAAATCTTTTCTAAGCGCCATAACCTTACCTCCTACAATCTCTGCATATTAAATTTAGAAGATAAAAGTACATATATGTACTTTCATCTTCTATGATAAACTTCTATATTTAAGCTAAAACTGTTATTAACTCTTGGCTATTATTTATAGCCTTTGGTGTTTTTCCTATTACATCTATATAATCAGAGTAATTAGTAACAACCACTGGTGTTTCTAGGCAATATCCTTCTTTTGTTATATTTTCTATATCAAATGTTAATAAAGTTTGACCTTTTTTAAACTTATCTCCTTGCTTAACAAGAGCTTCGAAATATTTACCTTCCAATTGAACAGTATTTAATCCTACATGTATTAATAATTCGCATCCATTATCAGATACCATACCTATTGCATGTTTTGTTGGGAATAAAGTCATTACTGTTCCATCAAATGGAGCTACAACTTTACCTACTTCAGGTATTATTGCTACTCCTTTACCTAATACTCCTGTTGCAAATGCAGCATCTTGTACTTGTTCTAAAGCCTTTACTTCACCTTTTATTGGACTGTATATTACTTCTCTTTTATTTTTTGCTATAGTAACTTGTCCATTATCATCTTTCTTTTCTTCTACTACATTATCATCTTTCCAGAAGAAGAATGTTAATAAGAATCCTACTACCATTGATACAACTATACATATAAGTGATACCATAGCTCCACTCATATCTCCTGTTGCAGTATTTATATAGTTAGGAACACCGAATATTCCAAGTCCACCCATAGTGTAACTCTTAACTCCCATAAGACCCATTACTGCTCCACCTACTGCTCCACCTATACAACTGAATATAAAAGGAGTTTTTCTAGGTAATGTTATTCCGTAAATTGCAGGCTCTGTAACTCCACAGAACCCTGATATAACTGCTGGTATACATAATTCTTTTGTTTTCTTATCTTTTAACTTGAAGTACATTGCAGCTACTACTGCTGTCTGAGCAAAAGATGATCCAAACATACCCGCTAATATTGGGTCAGATCCCATAGTCATCATATTTGTTATAGCTATTGGTACTAATCCCCAATGTAATCCGAAAATTACAAGAACTTGCCATAATAAACCAATAAATATACCAGATATAACTGGTGAGAAGTTAAATAATCCTAAGAATGCACTTCCAACAATATTAGATGCAAATGTTGCTATTGGTCCTATAACTATAAATCCAAGTGGTAAAGATACTAATAACACTAACATTGGTACAAAGAATGTTTTTACTACAGTTGGTATTATCTTAGTAAATACTTTTTCAAGTTTAGCTGCTAAAAAAGCAATTAATATAACAGGGACTACTGTAGAACTGTAGTTCATTGCTATTACTGGTAATCCTAAGAATGTCATATATACTGGTGATTGAAACATCGTTCCAGCAAATAAAGTATATAGAGGCTCGCCTGCCACTGATAGCGTATTTAATTGAATTGCTGGATAACATAAAGCTGCCCCTATAAGCATACCAATAAATGGTTTAGCTCCAAACTTTTTAGCTGATGTGTATCCAAGAATTACAGGCATAAAGTAAAATATTGAATCTCCTATTGAATTAAGCATTATATACGCACCATCAGTTGCTTTATATAATCCAAATGCTACGAATGCTGCATTAATTCCTTTTATCATACCAGCAGCACATAGTACTCCTAATATTGGTTGGAAAACTCCTGATATAATGTCTATAAACTTATTAAGTAGACCTTTTGGTGAATCTGATCCTGAATCACCTTGTGATTCGCCTCCTAAACCTGCTAAATCACATACAACTGAATAGACATCTGGTACATGGTTACCAATTACTACTTGGTACTGTCCACCACTTTTCATAACAGTTACTACACCATCCATGTTTTTTAGTACATTGTCATTTGCTTTTGACTCGTCTTTTAATTTAAAACGTAGCCTTGTGATACAATGTGTTAAACTACTGATGTTTTCCTTCCCTCCGACATTAGCTATAATGTCTTTTGCTAATTGTTCATACTTTTTCATTATTTTTCCTCCATTTTCTTTTTTGAAATATGAAGGTTTAGCCAACTAAATGTCACCATCCAATATATATAAACCTAATTTTTAGGATTTATATCTTACTTAGTACTTTTACTTACTACTCTTTCAACGTGAATAGTTAGATATAATTTTTCTTCATCTGTTAACTCATAGTTATATTTTTTCTTTATAAAATTAGCTACTTTTTCTATACAATTATATGCATTTTTATATTTAACCTTTATTACATCTAATAAATCATCTTCATTATCTTCATATGATTTATTGCTAAGAAGCCTTTCTGCAAAATACTTTAGATGAGTAATAAATCTATAGTAATATACCGATTCTTCATCAAATGTTATTCCATAATGATACTTAACAACATTTGTAACATCTTGCATTATTTGTGTTATTTCATAAATAATTTTTATATCCTGATCCATTTGTGCATTTACAATATGTAATGCTATAAACCCAGCTTCATCTTCTGGTAACCTAATTCCAAATTTTTCTTCTATATAATCTAAGGCTATTAATCCTATTTTAAATTCTTCTTTATAAAATCTTTTTATATCCCAAAGTAGGGCATTTTTTACATTTACTCCTTCACGAGTTCTTTCTATTGCAGCATGCATATGATCAGTTAAGGAGATATAAATACTATCATTTAATCTTTTTCCTAGCTCTTTCTTAGCATATAGAATTATCTTATCTGATAACTCCATATAATTTAAAGGAATATTAGATATTAATTCTTTGAATTTATCCGACATATTGGGGTCAGAAAGTTTGAATACCTTATCTATCATATCTTTTGGAATATGGTCTCCTGTACGTTTTTTAAAGGCTATTCCTCTTCCCATAACTACTATTTCTTTATTATTTTCGTCAGTCGTAATAACCACATTGTTATTAAGTATTTTTTCAATAACCATTATGATCCCCCATTTCTTAATATTAAAATTAACTATAATCCGTATTTATTCTATCAAATGATCACAATATTATTTGTTGCATTAAAAAAAACCTATTTATTACAAATTAAGCAGACTCCCATGAATCCTTAGTAATAAATAGGTTTAGCTTGTACTTAAACAATCACTATCCGTTTACATTCAGTTTTTTAACCTGTTCTTTGTTATATAGTATCAAATTTACTTTTCAGTGTCAACGTTTTCTTGTCGTTTTTTGCTTTTAGAATATTTCTATCGCAAACTAATTCAAAAAATCCATTTAATCTTCCTATAATTAATGGACTCATATATATTAAACATATTTCTCATCTTATTATATTTTTGATCATTTTTAAACTATATTCCAATTTATAAGATAAAGATGTTCCATAACACTTTCAGGCACACATAAAAAAAGTATTGACTATCTAGCCAATACTTTTTAGAATAGATTTTAATGTTAAATACAAATCTCATAAATAATATCCATTATCATATTCTAGCAAATATACTTTATATATTTAGCTTCTGTTACTTTGTAGTAACGTCTTTTATTTAAAATTTTAAACAAGTATATTTTCACCTTCAGCTGTTGATATTTCAAATCCCATTATCTTTGCAAGAGTCGGCGCAATATCTACCAATCTTAGTTCTTCTATATCCTTATTTTTTTCTATATTAATTCCCTCTATATAAAATGATGCTCTCATATCTTTTAAGTTCTCGCAATAACCATGTTGAGCTTTTTGTGATATATTACTATCTAAATATTTTCCTATTGCATCTTCTCTTACTTCATATCCTGGCTTAGATATAATAACATAATCAGCATCAGGGAATCCTCTTCTACTTTCCTTAGCCTCTTGACCTGTTATTATTTCACTAATTCCACTATTTTCATCATTTAGAAGCTCTTTTAATATATTTTCAACTTTTTCTCTTACTTCTTTATTTTCTCTATCTTTAATTTTTATTTGTCCAACTCCACCAGATCGTTGACACCAAACTTCCCAATTTGTTACTTTGTTATTTTTATCCATTTCTATTAAATCATTTTCAGCAAAAACTACATTTGGCTTTATATCATATTTGTTATCTATAAGTCCGTGGTCTGAAACTACACATACTACTACATTATCATTTGTAATTTCATGAGCCTTTCTTACTAATTCTCCAACTAACTCATCTATTTTTTCAAGATCAGATATTGCCTCTTTACTATAAACCCCATTACCATGAGCAGTTTCATCATATGCTGCATAATAACATGACATAAAGAATGGCTTTTCTTCTAAGTGATTTTTTATTTTATTTTCTAATACCCATAAAGCTGCCTTTTGTCTTATAGTATCTCCTTTGATAGTTAAATCTGTTCCACCTGCAAATCTACCGATTTCTTGTTCTATTTCTTTAACTATACCTTGTGGTAAGCTTACTGCATCTATTAGTTTACTATCATATTCGCTTCCATCTCTCCATATTTCTGGTATATGGTAATCTGATTTTGCTCCAACAGATACAGGGAAACCTATGCTAGAAGATATATATCCATTCTCTTTAGCACACTCCCATAAATTTTTAACGTTTTCACTTACATACCAATACCATGCATCCATATGTTTTCCTGTTGGATCAAATATTTTATTAGTATGTACCCCATGAGTTGCAGGGTAAGTACCTGTTATCATAGAATGATGGCAAGTATATGTAAATGTAGGAAATACACTTTTAACACCTTTTGATGCATAAGTTCCATTTTCTACAAAATATTTCTTTAAATTAGGAAGTTTAACTCCTATTCTTTCTGATTCAAATACAAACTCTGGTTTTAGAGCGTCTATTGATATTAATAAAACACTTGGTTTATTATTCATTTTCTATTCTCCTTATTTTAAACAATATTATTAATGTCGTGTTAATTTTTTGAGTTAATCGCTTTTGAGTTAATTACTTTTATAAGTTTTTTATTAATTAATAATCCTAGCAGTCCAAAAACTACTATAATACTGAATAGTATTTTATATCCAAGCAAACCTTCAAATCTGTCTAGAATATTTCCATATAATGAATAGCAAAATACTGATGGTGAATATCCTATAAAACTTGCTAGTGATATAGCTGGTCCTGATATGTTCTCATCTATCTCTACTTCTTGCATTGGTGCAAACAGTAACGCTTTCATAGAGGTTACTAATGCTGCGAAAACTATCACAAATATAAAGCATATATTTACATTGATCTCCTTGTTAAATAAAACTATCATAAAAATCATAATAAATATTATTGATATAAAACTAAATCTAAAGTACTTCGATGGAGATTTAAATTTATTGTCCGCTAAATATCCCCCTAATGGTCCTGCTAACATTTTTATTCCATATTGGTTTATCATTGAGTAAACCCCAATTAATACTACACTTACGCTATATGTATTTCGTAAAAAAGGCATCATATATGTTAATCCACAATAAATAGCATAAGCACAAAATATATTTCCTGCTACTAACCAAACTTCTTTTGATTTTAATGCTTCTAAAGGTATACTTAAATTACTTTCTTTTTTTGTTTTTATAGGTTCATCCTTTTCTAAAACTATAAATGATACTATCCCCATGATTATAGCTAATACAGAATAAAATAGTATTACATACTTAAGTGACCCTAACTTAGAAAGTAAATACAATGCCACAAATACTATTATTGTATCAAATAAGCCTCTCCCAGCTTCAAAAAATCCAAATATTTTCCCTTGCTCATTTTTATCACCAAGAGCTTTCACACTCTTTACTAGGACTGGCCAGTAAAGCATATCGCTAAAAAGTGAAAATAAAATCCATATTAGTATAATCATATAATAACTTGGAAAAGTAGATAAGTATAGACCTGTAATACCAACACCTATCAGTCCACATGGTATTAATATTTTTTTAGATATTCTATCGATAAAATATATAGATCCTAGAAAGCCAAAAGTAGTAAAAAGTCCAGCTATGGATAGTATATTCCCAATCTGAGTATGAGTTAAGTTTAAACTTTCTTGTACTGGAACATAAAATACATCTTGAATATAAGGTAATTTGTATACTACTCCTGTAGACATTGTTAAAACTATAAATATAATGTATTTTTTTATATTATTCTCAGATTTCATAAATCCTTTTCCCCTCAATGTTTAGTTTTAAAGTCTATACTATTATATACTGTTTTTTACACTTTAAAAAGCTTTGTATTTTCATATTTTATCCAATTTTCCACAAAATAGCTTTGATTATTTGCCTCAAAGCTATTCTGTGAATTTAAACTACTTAAATTTATACAGATTATATTAATTTTTAATTTATTTATGCAATTTCTTGCTTTTTCTTATTCTTTTTAATTGAATTTACAAGTAATGTACTAATTATAAATCCTACTACAGCAAATCCTATCATCATCATAAATACCATTCTATATCCTGATAAACCTGGATTATTATCTAAAACATTTCCATATAGTGAAAAACAAAACATACCTGGTGCATATCCTATAAAACTACCTATAGACATTGCTGCACCACTTATATCGTCAGATATATTTATTTCACCCATTGGTGCAAAGAATACTGCTCTCATAGAGAATAGTACAGCTCCAAATATTAATGTCATACCCATACCTACATAAACGTTCATTGATTTATGTGGAGCTATAACCATTACAACTAAAAGTACTATACATAATATATATCCAAATCTTATGTATTTTGTTGGTGAATGGAATTTCTTATCTGCTAAGTATCCACCTACTGGTCCACCTATCATTTTTAAACCATATTGATTTATAACTCCATAAATTCCAACTAACGCAACTGGTAAGGCATATATATCTTTTAAGAAAGGTATAAAGTAAGTTATTCCACAGTATATTGCATAGACAAAGAAAGTATTAAATGCTGCTAGCCATATCTCTTTTGTTTTAAAAGCTTGAATTGGAGAAACCTTAGCTTTTTTACCTTCTTCTTTATTATTTTTAGAAGAACTTTCATCATCTTCAATAACAAAGAATGCTGCTATACCTATAACTATTGATGTTATAGCATAGAATAGTATAGCATTTCTAAATCCTATCTCACCAGACCCAAAGTAAGCAAATATTCCAAGTGCCGCAAAAGCTACTAAAGTATCTACAATTCCTCTACTTGCTTCAAAGTATCCAAATATTCTACCCTGTCCGTCTTTACCTCCTAATGATTTAATACTCTTAAGTAAAACTGGCCAGAAAAGCATATCATTTGTTAATGCAAATAATGCCCATATTAATAATATTGCATTATATCCTGGGAAAGTTGATAACCAAAGACCTAAAACTCCTGCTCCAATAAGACCAGCCGATATTAGTATTCTCTTAGATATTTTATCTGATAACCATATAGCTACCACAAATCCTATAGTAGTTATAGTACTACTTAGAGACAAAGCATTTCCTATTTGAGTATGTGTAAGTCCTAAGTATTGTTGCATCGGAACATAAAATGCATCTTTTAAAAAACATAGCTTATATATAGTTCCTGCCCCTAATGTTAAGATTATAAAACTAATCCATTTTTTGATATTGCTATTTTTATTGTTCAACTACCTCACTCCTTAATATTATTTAATAATGATTTCACTTTTAAAAACCCTTTTCTCATTTATTATTTAAATCATGTAATAATTTAATAATTTAATAATAGTTTAGTCTTTAAAGATATCCTTTTCATACTTAGTATATATAGAATTTTGTGTAGTTTCAAGTACTTTTTTGTATTATTGTGTAATTCATTTTTAAATTAATAAGAATTCGACATAAAAAAATCAACTTTACTTAAGTAAAATTGATTTTTGTTATATATTATTTATTTATTATCTCTAATCCATGCTTTAAATACTTTTTGATAATATTTTCATTAACCTTACTATCTGTTATTATAAAGCTAATGTCTTCTATACTTGAAATTTTAGTCAAAGATACACTATCTACCTTACTGCTATCAGCTAATATGATTGCTTCTTTCGATATATCTATCAGCTTCTTTTGAATCTCAACAGTCTCCATGTCATAATCTGTTATTCCTCTACTTATAGAAACTCCTCCAACCCCTATAAAAGATCTATCTACTATAAAATTATTTAATATTTCTTTTGTAAGTGATCCATAAAATGCATATTCTTTATTATTTAATATTCCACCAGCTAATATTATATTTATGCCTTGGCTATTAGCTAATTCTGTTGCTATTACTAAAGAATTAGTTATAACAGTTAAGTTATTAAACTTATTTTTTATCTGCCTTGCTATTTCTACATTGGTTGTACTATCGTTTAATGCTATGGACTGCCCTTCATTTATATACCTTATCGCAATAGATGCTATTTCTAGCTTTTCTTTTTTAAATTCTTCTTCTCTCTTATCAAAGCTTAATTTATCTACTACTATTTTCTTTGGAACAGCTCCACCATAAACTCGTTCTAATATTCCTTGTTTTTCTAAATGCTCCAAGTCTCTTCTTATAGTTTCTATAGATACATTAAGCTCCTTTATTAATTTAGACACCCTAACAGCACAATCTTTATTCAAAGCTTCTATTATGTATTCGTATCTCTCTTGAGCTAACATTTACCTCTCCTAACTATATGTTGATTTTTAGTATATTTAAATTAATATTACCATATGAAATATTTATCTTCTATATAAATCTATAAAAAAGGTGGTGGTACTGCAAATATAACCTCATAAGCATAATCATTTATATTATCCCATTTATGACTTGAGTGTGTTTAGCTGCTTCTATGTATTTTTTAAATTTTTTTTATTTTTGTCTATATCATTAAAATCTTCTTTTTCATATTCACTTAAATCAACTTCAATATCATTTAACATGTCATATATATTTTTGATATTCTATCCTATACTTTCTTCCGAGTTTAAATATATCTTTTAGCTTTCGTTTACCCCTGGATACTCTATTATAAATTACATCTTTATGCACTCCAGTTTATTCACTTATGCTATCTATATCTTGTTCTTCAGCATATAGCTTTAAAAATAGTTCTCTACCAAAATATAATTTTTTATTACTTTTTATAATAAATAGTATTTTGTTGCTCAGTAGCATCTAAAATCCAATAATAAAGGCTTATTAAAGACCTATTTAAACCTAAACATATCGCTCCTTCTAAAACCTATGTAGTTGATTTAGATTCCATTTATCTATGACTTTAACATCCTTTGCATTATAAATGCCTACTAACATCTTGTATTTATTATATTAACCTTAATAAAAAAACTATTGACTAATCTAGTCAATAGCTTTTCGTGAATTTCAATGTTGGGGACGATTGATCTCTGCCCATATTCTAAATTTAAGTCTATTTAAGAGCACTTTTTATATCTGATATTATTAACTCTTCAGTTAAGTGATAACGTTCATATAATTCTTCCAATGATACACTATCAGTAAATTCTTTTGAAGCTCCAAAGTTTAATACTTTCATTTCCTTATCTCCGTAGAATCTTGAAATCTTTTCACCAAATCCACCATCAAGTACTCCATCTTCCAATGTTATTACTAACTTATGATTATCTAATAACTCAGTTAGTAAACTTTTATCTATTCCACTTATAAACCTAGGATTTATTAATGTAGCATTTATTCCTGTTGTTTCTTTTAATCTTTTTCGTACTTTCTCTCCAAGATGATAGAAAGTTCCAAGACCAATGATTGCTACTTCACTTCCATCTTTAATTTTTTCATAAGTGTTTAGGTTGTCAAAGTTAGGTTCAACTTTAGCGCCAGTTGATACTACACCCATGTTTGGAACACGTATCGCGACTGGATGTTTATCTTGCTCTATACCCCATTCCATCATAGCAATATATTCTTCCTTATTAGTCGGTGCAAGATAGACTATATTTGGTATGTTAGATATTAAAGGTATATCAAATGTTCCAAGATGTGTTACATCACTATCTGTTATTCCTCCCCAATAAACCATAATAAGTGCAGGATTATTGTTTATGGCAAGATCTTGAGATAATTGGTCATAAGTTCTTTGTATAAATGAACTCACAAAAGATGCAACAGGTTTACCTCCTTGTGATGCTATACCTGATGCAAGTGCTATTGCATGTTCTTCAGCTATTCCAACATCTATAAATTGATCTTTAAATTCATGTCTAAATGAACCTAATCCAACTGGACCAGGAGTGGCAGCAGTTATTGCTACAATACTACTATCTTTTCTTGCCTTTTGTGATAAAATTTCACCTGCAATATCTGCATAAGTTTCACCAGTATTTTTAAATATTGGTTCTTTAGTTTCTAAGTCAAATGGCATTACCCAGTGGAATGCTTCTTTATTTTCCTCTGAATCTTTATATCCTTTTCCTTTAACTGTGTGTATATGAACTACTACTGGATGATCTATATCTTTAACCTTCGAAAATGTTTCAATTAATGACTCAAGATTATTTCCATCTTTAACATAATGGTAATCAAATCCTAAAGATTTAAAAAAGTTATTTTCTGATTTTCCATCAGTTTCACGAAGTAAAGCTAAGTTTTTATAAAGACCTCCGTAGTTTTCTGATATAGACATATCATTATCATTTACTAGTATTATTATATTTTTTCCGGATGCTGCTGCATTATTTAATCCTTCGTAGGCTTCTCCACCACTTAAAGAACCATCTCCTATAACAGCTATAATATTTTCATAACCACCCTTTACATCACGAGCCTTCGCTAGTCCACATGCTAAACTAACTGAAGTTGATGTATGTCCTATTGTAAAGAAATCATGTTCACTTTCATCAGGTGAAGTATATCCTGTAACACTTTTATATTCAGCTGGATTTATGAATGCATGCTTTCTTCCAGTTAAAATTTTATGTGGATATGATTGATGAGAAACATCATAAACTATCTTATCTATTGGTGAATTAAATACATAGTGTAGTGCTATAGTTGCTTCAACCATACCTAAGTTTGGTCCAAAGTGTCCACCTATTGTACTTACTTTTGTTATTAAACTTTCTCTTATTTCACTAGATAATGTTTTTAGTTCATCACTAGTAAGTACTTTTAAATCTTTTGGTTCGTTAATTTTATTTAAAATATTTAATGGCATATTAATTTCTCCTAATTTTTATATTTTAAAGTCTTTGTTTTTGCTACATTGACTAGTATATAGCTTAGAGTGAACTCTAAGTCAATAGATAAATTTAAAATATTTTTTTCTAAATTTCACTTTACTTAGAGTTCACTCTAATGGTTATAATATAATATGATTTATTTTAGGAGGTAAAATTATGCTCTATACTATTAAAGAGGTAGCTAAAAAATATAATTTATCTGCTCATACTCTTCGCTATTATGAAAAAGAAGGTTTACTTCCTTTTGTTGAGCGTAATGAACAAGGTAATAGAATTTTTAAGGATAAAGACTTTAAATGGCTTGATCTAATATGTTGTTTAAGAAATACTAATATGCCTATATCTAAGATTAAAGAGTATGTTGATTTATGTTTGGAAGGTCCTGAAACTATTTGTAAGCGTGAAGATATACTTTTAAAACATAAGGAATACATAGAAAATGAGATAAAAAACTTTAATTCTTATCTTGGAATTGTAGATAATAAGATAAATTATTATATTAAAGAACAAAAATCTATTATATGTAAATAATTCAAAACTATTTATAGGCTATCTCGTAATACTATTTATTTATTATTATTTATAAATTCAATTTATTTTCTACTATAAATGATTTTGATACTTTTTTATTATACTGTAAGTTATATAGTCATTTTAAAGGTTGATAAAATAGTTTTTAAATGATTTATATTATTATCCTCCTGTAGTTTGTGAACTATTGGGGGATATTGCTCTTTCTTCATTTAAAATTCATTTAGCGTTATATCTAAAAACTGATTATCAATCATTTTAATTCTCCTTATTTTTTATTTAACTATTATATTAAATAATATATATCCTTATAACAAGTAGTTACTCTTTTATCAACAAGATATATATTTATATTTAAATATATATCTTGTTGATAAATATATATATTAAAAGCACTCATATCCAATGGATATGAGTGTTCGTAGATTTTAATTAGCGAAAGTAAATTGAAGATAAATATTTTAAATAGAATTATTAAAATAGAGAATTCTATCTATAAATGATGACAGCAAAGGTATTTATGATGCTCTTTAATTGACTATTAACTTTATAATTTTATTATAGGTCATCTTATGCAAGGAGCTTATTACTTAACTTACTTTTTGCTATATAGCTTTTTCTTCTTCAATTAATTCGTATTCTTGATTTACAGGATATTTTCTAATCTCTTTAATTAAAACTATCCCTGTAACAACTGCGGATAATATATCAGCAGTTGGTTGTGCAAACCATATACCATTTAAACCTAAGAAATTAGGTAATATTAATATCATAGGTATTAGTACTATAACTTGTCTTAATAAACCTAATACCATAGACATTTTTGCTTTTCCTATTGATTGTATAAAGTTACTTCCTACCATTGATATTCCTATTATAGGCATTGCAAATGAATATTTTCTTAATCCATTTATAGTTATACTCATAAGTTGTTGGTCTTTATTAAATGCTCCAACTAAAACTTGTGGTGCAAGTTGAACAAATAAAGCACCTAATATAAATACCACTGTTGCTAATGATAAACTGATTTTTAAAGTTTTCTTAACTCTATCATATTTTTTAGCTCCATAGTTAAATCCTACTATAGGTTGCATGCCTTGTACAAAACCGTATGCTGGCATTACAAATAACATATTTATTGAACTTATTGTTGCCATTGCACCTATTGCTATATCTCCACCATATTTTTTTAATGAAGTATTAAACATAAGTTGAACCATACTATTAGCTAGTTGCATTGCAAATGGAGCCATACCTATTGCAAATATTGTTTTTAAGATTGTTTTATTTAATTTTAAATTTAATTTTTTAAACTTTACGTTTGATTTTCCTCTTAAATAATATGATAATCCACACATTGATGAAGTTGCTTGAGAGATTATAGTAGCAAGTGCTGCACCTTGTATCCCCATATTAAATACAAATATAAATAATGCATCTAATATTATATTCATAAAACATCCTACAGCCATTATAGTAGCTGAAAGTTTTGGATTTCCATCCCCTCTTATTAAGTTACTAAACATCATTGACATTATGTTAAATGTTGCACCAATTAATATTACACTCATATAAGATTTTGCATAACCTATTGTACCTTCACTTGCTCCAAATATTGTAAGGATTTCATTTAAAAATATTGTTCCAAGTACAGTTATTGCAATCCCTAATATTACTGCTAAACTTATTGCGTTTCCTACAATACGTTCAGCTTCATCTCTTTGTCCTTCTCCTAGTTTTATAGATACATTTGTAGTTGATCCTACACCTATAAGTGTTCCAAAAGCAATTATTATTGACATCATAGGCATTGTTACTCCAAGACCTGTTATTGCCATAGGACCAACACCTGGTATGTTTCCTATAAATATTCTATCTACCACATTGTAAAGTGCACTTACCATCATTCCGATAATGGCTGGCACTGAATATTTTAATAATAGATTACCGATTGGCTGTGTAGCTAATATATTCTGATTATTATCCATAATCTACCTCCCTATATATTTATATTTTTGCATACTTTTTCAAGTAGATTTCTTAGCGTTTCTTCTTCTTCCTTAGTTAAATTTTCACTTATTTTTTTATTCCAATCATCAAAAACATTATATACATCTGGTTTAATCTCTTTGGATTTTTCTGTTAAAAAGATTCTATTAGCTCTTTTATCATCTATATCTTTAACTCTAGTTATAAATTCTTGTTCTTCTAATTTTTTTAGAGCCCTAGCAGTTGTACCTTTATCTATTTTTAATCTTTCAGATATTTCTTCTTGATTTTTTCCATCTTGAATATATAGATCCATTAAAAATATAAGTTGACCTGATCTAATATCATATTTAGATACCTCTCTATTTATAAATATACTTGCTTTTCTATACAATTGAGAAATATATTTAGCTATATGTCCATTATCGTTACGCTTTCCTTTATTCATATTTATCCCACCTTCAATTAGTTGCTTATGCAACTATTTTATTATATCAAAAATTCGTTGCATAAACAACTAATTTCACATTAAATATAAGAAAGCCTTGTCTAATTCGACAAATCTCGTCCATAAGAGCATAATATTTAGACACTTTACTATTATCAGAAATATGTCTTTTATCAATAGATATGCTATCACTTTTTGTTATTACCTTTAATATAATCATTGTTTTGATTGTATAATGTTTTGAAATCTACCTATCCTATTTAGAGTTGTTAATATCTTGTGGATATCACGCTTTAATTTGTTTCTTATTCTAATTATTAGCATTGATTTATGTACTTATATTATAAAATAGCTTTATTATTTCATTTCAATCATTTGGTTACTATTCATTAAATTAATATTAACCTTTGCATAAAGTATGTCTATTGCATTAATTCAAAGAGCGTAAGTTGGTAAGTTAAATGCTTTTAGTAATACTCATATTAGATCTTACATATTATACAATATAATACATAAATCAGGAGGTTATATGTATAGACGAATTAAATCTAATAGGTCTTATAATGAATATAATAATTGTAATTCACAAGGTAATCAGATTATTATATTAGGTGCTATTATTTCAGCTATAATTTATCAAGAAATTCAAAATGATGATGAACTTAACACAATCGGTAATTTGTTTATAGCAATAGGTAGTAATATTGTGGTAGGAGTTAGTCAAAGATCTGCTTGTAATAACAATCTTAATAAAAATAATATTACAGATAACTCAAATAATCAAGATATTCCCATAGTGCCTGATACTAATTTACCATTACGATTACAAGGGAATAATAAAATGAAAAAAGTCAAAAAAATAAAAAAAGTTAGAAAAAAGCAAAAAAAAATTGAGTAGGATCTAAATAATCATACTATTTAGATCTTCTCATACTATAATACATGCTTGGATATACTGAAACTATACACAATAGCTTATTTTTGGCAAATACTTTTTATTTATGATAACATACTAATCATATAATATATTTCTTATCCTTTTGCTTCTTCATTTAATATAATCTGACTATTCCAAAACAAAAAATATATTGATTTATCAATCAATACCTTTTTCGTGGATTTCAATGATGGAGACGAATCACAAGGATAATACCCACAAATTATATTGAATTAATTGTTAAGAAAATCTTGTACCATCATCTTCATTTCCTATAAAGTAGTACTTTGCTAATTCCAACTTTTACTATAACTATTATTTCTCCTCAATTTCCGTTTATGGCATTAATAGTCAACTTATCTCATGATCTATAATGTCACATCTTCTTACTTATAACAAAATATCCTAAAAAGTTATTATACTATCATTTATTTCTTCAACTACAGCTACATGACCATATGGATATACTTTCTTATTTATATTATATTCCCACCGTTCATTTGCACTGCCACTACTTAGATTAGGTTCTTTTCCTAGTAATTCGCATGCTCTAGCATAAGCATATGCGGTACAATTTGGCATAACGTATCCTGCATTATGAAAAATATTCCTATTACTAGAGTAATTCGGATTATTTCTTGCTGGTGCTAATAATCTTGGTTTAAATATTATTTCAGTATATCCACAGCTTATAGATTATTAGGATATACAATTACCCTTGGGTAGTAACTAAAATATAAATTTGCACCTCTACGAACAAGATTCTAACTTTTATCTGCTTTAGTTATAACAAGTCCTGTTAACCCCTCTGTCATATTGATTTCCTCCAACCTCATTAACCATATATTGCAACATTACATGTAATGTTATAATATATGGTAATAACTTAGGAGCTGTTCTTAGTATATTTATCCTCGACTACATTATCTTAAAATAACTCTTCTTTATTTATCTTATTCCTAAATTACATATCTTCAGTCTATAAAAATCTATTAAATCATCTTCATCTGACATAATTCTTTGTATAAAGTACTGTAGATAAGTTTTAAATCTCATAAAATTTATTGAAGTTTCATCTAACTCTACATTAAAATGATATTTTATTATTGAAACTATATCTCCTAAAGCTCTTAATTCTACAACTGTACTATCATGAGATTCTTTATTTATCTGCATATTTACAAAATAAAGTGCTATTTATACTGCTTCATCGTCAGGAAGATCAATTCCCTTACTATCACCGATTAACTTTAGTGAATGCATGCCAACTTCAAAGTGTTTTGGATAAAACCTTTTAACATTCCATACTAGGGGACTTTTTATAAATTGATTCTTTTTACATCTTTTAAGCAAAAACTCTAGATGATCTAGTAATGTTAAACTTAGATAATCACTTGATTTTATATTTAAAACTTTCTCCCCATGTTCAATTATTTCATTAATAAGGACTATATTGTTAAAATCTGAATTATTTTCATATCTTCCTCCTTTCAAGAAAAAAAACTCAAGTATACATGCATAGAGTACCCCCTCTATTTTTCACATATATACTTGAGTTCTGCCTGCTAACCAGTAACATCTTCAAAATTATGACTACGTCACCATAATTAGAATTCTTTTTCATTTAATTTTATATCCTAAATTTATACTGTATATGTAAATATGCCAACGGTTTCCTAGTTATTTTTTAAATTTGATAGATATAGGCTCTGTTATACAATTACCTAACAGAGCCTACATATTAAATCAGTTTATAATTATAGTAGTTTTATCTAATACATTATCATAAATCCAGTGAGCATTTTCTATAGCTAATCGAATACATCCATGGCTCAAGGCCATCCCAAGTCTATCATCAATTATTTCAGTTCCTGCTGCATTAAATAAAATTGAATGATAGTAGTAGCTACCTCGAATTCTAGTAGCGTATTTTACTCTATAAGTATCAGAGCCAAAGTAAGGCTTCCTACCGCTAACATAAAAAGTTCCCTTAATAGTTGGTGTACTAGGTTTACCTATTGTACATGGCCACTTATACAGTAAATTCCATGAACCATCCTGATTTTTTTCAAATATATAAGTAAGCTTATTTTCTAAATCTGTGGTAATTAAATTCATAGTGGGGCTTTTAATTTGATTATCATTTACAAACTTTGTCATATCCGTATAAAAGTACTTAAAATCATATTCTTCAGGTGGATTTCCATCATCAGAAAGGAAATAGCTAAATATATATCCTTCTTGGTTATCATACATAGCATGACTCCAGTCTCCATTTACAGATAACACTTGTACTATAGATTTTGGAGGAATTATAGTTACTGGATTTGACTCAGCAGATGGATAAGACCTTAAAGTAACATCTGTCCATGTATATTTTGTTTTGGATAAATAATCACTATATACATACCCTCTTTGTCCATTATATAATACTTCATACCAATCTTCTTCAGCTTCGATAACTTGAACCTTAGACCCTGCCGGTATTACAGTGATTACATTTGAAGAAGTAGATTTTTCTTCTCTTAGATTAGTATTAGCTAAGGTATACTTATATGAATTTTGTTGTTGTCTTTTATATTTTTTCATACTTCACCTCTAAATTTACTTTTTATAATATCCTATGAGACTTTTTCTTTATTTAGCACTATTATAATCAAAACTAGCTGATACAAAAATTTTAATTATTCTCATCTAATATGTTTATAATAAATCTCCTATTAAAGCAAATTACGAACTTGATTTTATTAAAAGTTTACGTGTTCACAAAAACATTACCTTTACTATACGAATGAGAAAAGACTATATTTTAAATATATCTTTGATACTAAAAAGCACATTGATAAAATTATCAATGTGTTTTTCGTGGATTTCAATGGTGGAGATGATTCGCGGGAATAAAACCCACGATTATAATGGTATCTCCAAATTAATTCTTAAACATATTTACTAATTTATTGAATGCATTTTCATTTCCACTTCCACCAACCTGAGTTATCTTCTTAGGCTGCTTTTTAGATAATAAACTTTGTTGCTTCTCATTTAAATCATTTCCTACTATCACTACTGGTGATTTTTCTTTAGATGCTAATACGCCTACTGACAATGCATCTATTAAATATTCAGGATTCTTCATTCCATCTTTCGCAACAAATATGTTATTTAATTCTTCACTTGTGTAGAACTTTTCTAATATAAGTGTATTAGTTTCATTTCTATCTATACCACCTAGTCTTTCTGGATTTGGTAATTTATTAGCTATTGTGTTTGATACCGCTACTTCACTTCCAATAACGTAAGATTTGTTTATGTTATTATCTTTTATGTATTGATCAAATAACTTAGTTCCTTGATTTGGTGATGCTAATACTATTGGCATATTTTTTTCTGCTGCAATTGGTGCAATACTTACTGCATCAGGAAGCCCTGTTTCTCCATTTACAACTGCTATTGCTGATGGAAACTTTGGTAGTTTTTTAGCTATCTCTAAAGATGTCTTGTATCTATCATTTCCACTTATTCTCTGTACAGTAATCTTCATAGATTTTAATTCATTTATAACTGAATCTGATACAACGCTCTCTCCACCTATTATATAAACATTTTTAGCGTTAAGTCTTAATATTTCTTTTTTGGTTTCACTATTTAATTTATTTGCTTGGGTTAAAAGTATTGGTGCGTTATTATATTCTGCAAATGGTGTTGCACTAAGCGCATCTACCATTGAAGTTGAGTTTACTATTACTACATTATTTGCACTATCCCATCCTTCACTACTTACCTTTGTAGCTGTTTGATAGGCATTATCTCCAACTAGTTTCTTTGCATATACAATAGACTCTGGTTCATTTCCTTCTCTATTTTTAGTACTATAATGCGCATTTGACCATTTATCAATTACTTTTTTTATTTTACTCTCATTATAATATACCTTAGTATATGTACCTTCTTTTTCCGCCTCTACTGTGTATGTATCACCTTTTTGCTTTATATCTCCATCTATATATAACTCTACTTGATTCTCTGTACTACTATTATTACCCTTCTTCAAAACTATTGCATCTTGTTTTGCACCATCTATCTCTAACATTCCTTTTACTCTTACCTTCGCCCCTGATTCTTTGCATGCTTCTGCATATATTGCATTCTCTCCTGGATTTGTTATTTTTACATTCTCTAATTCTACACTTCCTCCTTCTAAACGTATTGGTGCACCATAGTAATCACCATTTATTTCAGTATTGATTATCTTCGCTATTCCATGTTTACCTTCATAATATGAGCTTACAATACAACTATTTTTTAATTTGCTTGAATTTACAAGTAAATTCCCGCTACCATTTACTGATGTATTATTCATTTTTATATTTTCTAATGATACATTTCCTTTCAAAGATATGTATAAACCGTTAAGTTCGCTGTTGTTTACTATATCTAAAGTTTTTCCTTCTACAGTATATATTGTTCCCCTATTTAGCTTTAAATTATCTATTTTTGTATTTGCATATGTATTGAACCAATTTGCCCCTGTACTATTACTTATTGTGTATCCATTTCCTTTTATTTCTTTTTCATTTCCATTTATGTCTATATCGAACGGTTCACCTTCACTTGATTTTATGTCTATATCATTCATTAGCTCTATTGCTTTTATACTTGAATCTTTTAATGTTTTTAGTAACTGATCTCTATCAAATACTTGTACAAATTGATTTTCATGGTTAGGAAGTGCTGGCTTATTTCCTTCTCTATTTTTTGTATTGTAATATGCATTTGAGAATATGTCAGTTCCTTTTTCTATTTTACTATTATCATAATATACCTTAGTATATGTACCTTCATTTTCTGCCTTTACTGTATATGTATCCCCTTTTTGCTTTATATCTCCATCTATATAAAGCTCTAATGGTATATTTTTATTACTACTATTATTACCCTTCTTCAACAATATTGCTTCTTTTTCTGCACCATCTACCTCTAATATGCCTTTTATTCTTATCTTTTGTTCTACTGTATCTGTTGGGTAACTTCCTACTACATATATTGCGTGACTACCTGGATTTGTTATTCTTGCATTCTCTAATTCTATATTACCTCCTCTTGAATATATTGGTGTTTTATCGATTTTAATACCTGTTTCAATCGTCTCCTTGCTGCCATTTATTTCAGTATTAATTATCTTTGCCATTGTATTACTAGATCCATAATATCTAATTGAGCTATCTTTCATTTTACTTGAATTTATAACTAAGTTTCTTTCACTACGTATTACTGTATTATTTACTTTTACATTTGCTAATGTTGCATTCCCGTAAAAATCTGTGCTTCCATTGTTTATTTCACTGTTGTTTACTATATCTAAATTAATTCCATTGTGATTATATATTCTTAGTTGATTTAGTTTTAAATTATCTATTTTTGTATTTGTATATATGCTCATTGATGTGTCTGTTTTGATACTACTTACTGTGTGTCCATTTCCTTTTATTTCTTTTTCATTTCCTTTTACTTCTATAATGAATGCATAATTTGGATCTCCCTTTATGACTATATCATTCTTTATCTCTACTGTTTTTATATTTTCATTTTCTAATGCTGCTATTAATTCTTTTTCGTTTTTTACTGCTACAACCTCTGATTTTGTATAATTAGAAGCCTGTGAAACGTTTTTTTCTGTATTTTTTTCTAGTGTAGTTTGGATTTTGTCATCTTCCAATGCATATGATAGCGTTGTGATTTGTGTACTCGTAGCTATTACTACCCCACATAAAATAATTCCCATATTTTTATTATATTTTTTCATATTACTCTCCTCTATACTTTTAGATTCCCTCTTAAATGGCATCATTAATTATAATTGTAGCATAGTTGATTTTATTTGTTGTTATTTTAAATATTATATTAATTCTAACTAATTTTTCTATTTCTACCTCACAATAGACACCATTGCCCTTAAATATCAGTTCCCACTATCAAGCCGACAACTGACTTTCCCCGTAAAGTTGTCTCCAATTCCGAGCACAAATAAAAGGCATTGGCTATTTAGCCAATACCTTTTCGTAGATTTCAATAATAGAGGTCAATCACAGGAATAATACCCACTATTTATTACAAATTAAAGTTATAAAATTTTTCCTAAGTTGATAACAATTTTTCCTATTGCTTCTACATACTGATTTACTTTACATATTTGCAATTTCATCTGATATAGTATTGAGTATATCAAAAAAGATATTAACATGAATTTATGTCAATATCTTTTCTTGGATTTCAATGGTGGATACGAATCGCATTAACAATTTCCTGATTATAATAATCTCTCCAAATTAATTTTTAAACATATTTACTAATTTATTAAATGCATTTTCATTTCCACTTCCACCAACCTGAGTTATCTTGTTAGGCTGTTTTTTAGATAATAAACTTGCTTGCTTATCATTTAAATCATTTCCTACTATAACTACTGGTGATTTTTCTTTAGATGCTAACACGCCTACTGTCAATGCATCTATTAAATATTCTGGAGTCTTCATTCCATCTTTCGCAACAAATATGTTATTTAATTTTTCACTTGTGTAGAACTTTTCTAATATAAGTGCATTAGTTTCATTTCTATCTATGCCACCTAGTCTTTCTGGATTTGGTAATTTATTAGCTATTGTATTTGATACAGCTACTTCACTTCCTATAACGTAAGATTTCTTTATATTATTATCTTTTATGTATTGATCAAATACCTTAGTTCCTTGGTTTGGTGATGCTAGTACTATTGGCATATTTTTCTCTGCTGCAACTGGGGCAATACTTACTGCATCAGGAAGTCCTGTTTCGCCATTTACAACTGCTATTTCTGATGGCTTATTTGGTAGTTTTTTAGCTATTTCTAAAGATGTTTGGTATCTATCATTTCCACTTATCCTCTGTACAGTAAGCTTCATAGACTTTAGTTCATTTATAACTGAATTTGATACAACGCTCTTTCCGCCTATTATATAAATATTTTTAGTCTTAAGTCTTAATATTTCTTTTTTGGTTTCACTATTTAATTTATTTGCTTGTGTTAAAAGTATTGGTGCGTTATTATATTTTGCAAATGGTGTTGCACTAAGCGCATCTACCATTGAAGCTGAGTTTACTATTACTACATCATTTGCACTATCCCATCCTTCATTACTTACCTTTGTAGCTGTTTGATAGGCATTCTCTCCAACTAATTTATTTACACATACAATAGACTCTGGTTCATTTCCTTCTCTATCTTTAGTACTATAATACGCATTTGACCATTTATCAATTACTTTTTTTATTTTACTCTCATCATAATATACCTTAGTATATGTACCTTCATTTTCCGCTTTTACTATGTATGTATCCCCAGTTTGCTTTATATCCCCATCTATATATAGCTCTACTGGATTCTCTATACTACTATCACCTTTTTTCAAAACTATTGCATCTTGATTTGCACCATCTATATCTAAAATTCCTTTTACTCTTATCTTCACTCCAGATTCTTTGTTTCCTTCTGCATATATTGCATGATCTCCTGGATTTATTATTTTTACATTCTCTAATTCCGTACTGCCTGAGTCTAAGGATATTGGCGCATAACCATATCTCTTACCACTTACTTCAGTATTGATTATCTTAACTATTCCATCTTTATCTCTAGAAGTTGAAATATTGCTATCTTTTATTTTGCTTGACTTAACAACTAAACTTTTTTTACCAGATATAAGTGCATTATTTGTTTTTACATTTTCTAACAAGATACTACCATCTGAATCTAATGATTCTATCGTTGAGGTATTTATTTCACTATTATTTACTATATCCACATTGTTTCCTTCTGTAGACGATATCCTTATTCCATTTAACTTTAAGTTATCTATTTTTGTATCGGTATATGCAGTTAGCCATTTATATTTTGGCATATAATCATCTAGGATAGTCTTTATCGCATATCCATTTCCTTTTATTTCTTTTCCATCACCTTTTATAGATATATCATTCTTTGTATCTAAGCGTATATCATTCTTTATGTCTATTGTTTTTATACTTAAATCTTCTAATGCTGATACTAACTGCGCTTCATTTCTTACTTCTACAACCCCTGATTTTACATAATTAAAAGACTGCTGTACATTTTTTTCTATTGTAGTGTGCTTTTTATCATCTTCTAGTGCATATGATAGCGTTGTGATTTGTGTACTCGTAGCTATCACTACCCCACATAAAATAATTCCCATGTTTTTATTATATTTTTTCATATTACTCTCCCCTATACTTTTAGATTCCCTCTTAAATGGCATCATTAATTATAATTGTATCATAGTAGGTTTTTATTTGTTGTTGTTTTAAAATATTATATTAATTCTAACTAATGTTGTGAACATATTAAAAACACTCATATCCAATGGATAAGAGTGTTAGTAGATTTCAATGTTAGAGACAAATCGTAGGTGTAATACTCACAATTAAATTCAATATTTATATGAATGCATCTTCCTTTAGCCCGATTCTTAAGCCATTTGGATCATAAGTAAATATATATCCAGGCATTGGCCCTGGTGCTATTTTTATATTTTTACTTTCTAGTAAAGCTACTATAGCTTCTAAATTATCTACCTTAAATACCAATGATACTCTACATTTTTCATTTTCTATAATTTCTTCATTAGATTTATAATTTTTTATTAACTCCACTATATTAGACTGTTCATCTTCTAAAAATACTATGTTTATAAATGTTTCTGGACTAATTCTTTTTATTTCTTTTAATCCCAGAACCTTTGTATAAAATTCTAATGATTCATCTAAATTTTTTACTTCAATTGTTATTAAATCTACTTTCATTACTTAATCCTCCTATTTATTATATTTACATTGTAATATTTTAGTATATTTAATGTTATCATTTTACTATTAGATACATTATTTTATTAAACATAATAAAGTAATCTAGTCTTCAATATACTATTATTAAATAAAAAAATAGAGATAACCTCTACTTTTTTCACTTTAATTTTTGACTAAACCATTCATACACTTCGTCTACTTTATCTTTCATTCCATTATCCATTGAATATTCAATAATAGTATCCATAGCACTAATAATAAGGTCACTGTCTAAATCTGCTGCTTTTTTAATTAATTCAATTCCATTATTATCATTTTTAATAAGTAAGATTTGCCCTATTCTGTACATAGTAATAGCACAATTTTCATCTTTAGAAAGAATATTTTTATAAACTTTCATGGCTTTGTCATATTCTCTAGTCTCTTCAAGTGCAAATCCATATTCTATATTTTTTTCTATATCATCTGTTTCTTTATAATTTTTAATTATTTCTAATTGTAATTTATATTCTTTTGTGAACTCTTCCCATTCATCACACCAATACTCATACCATTGCTTATTTTTTATATCTATTAAATTGTCTATTTCGTTTTTATAATTTTCATTTTGATTTTCAAACTCAATTTCATAATTAAAATCATCAATTCCTAAGGCATTCATTCTTTCACTAAAACTCGGATGAGTATCATATATTTATGATATTTGCTTTTTAATTTGATTTAGCCACTGACTTTTCCTTTCAATAATTTCATTGTTAAAATCATCAAACATAATATTCAAATAATTTTTTGGAGGTTCTTCTTGTGCTCTAATTTCTACCTTACAATAAGGATTTTTAAAAAACAAATCCATAATGTTAAGCTTAGCACTCGCTTTTGCATAAACTTCAACACTAGTATATAAAGCTGCTTCTTTATCTGCTGCTATCTCTTCTGGTTGCGATATTGCCTTTAAATATGTTTCTAGTTTTTCAATATAAATTTTCGCAAATGGCAATAATAATATACTTTGAATAATATTATCCTTTTCTTCAAGTTTATCAATTATTATACTCCATCTAATTAAACATCTTGAAATTTTACTACTTATATTTGTGTCCTCATTATAAATATGAGCAAGTTCATGAATTATTATAGATTTAAGTTCCTGTTCATTTAATATTTTTAATGTTTGAATTCCCATTTCTAAAACATGTTTTCCATTAAATCCAAACCCATCTGGAATAAATGCAACTCCAGCATTCGAACCTTCAACAATACAAATTTCATCTAATTGAGGGGGGTTTGTTAACTCAACTGCATTGTCTATAACCTCAAATAACGCTGGATGCTCTTGCCTATTTATAGTTACTTCGTTTTGGTATTGAAGTTTTATATACATTGTTTTTAAAACAATACACAAGGTACCTATTAAAGCAATTACTACTACACCTAAATGTATGTTCTCATGTTTGTAAGTAATCATTGTCATACCTATAGCTGTAGATATAACGGTAACTGTAAGTACTCCTATATAAATTTTTTCATACTTACATAATATTTGTATCTTTTTTCTCATTTTCTGAGGATTATTTTTAGATAACAATACAAGCTTTTCAAATTCATTATCATCACCATAAAACGGAATATCAATTGAAGCATCCGTAATAAACCAAATAATGGCAGTTAAAAGTATCATTGCAAATTCAATAAATCCAAATTTAGCTAACACTGAAAAAATTTCATTGAAATTTTTAGTTAGTACCATTCCTGTTGATATAACTATAGATGTTATACAAGTAAAAAATATAATTCCTAAGGTTGTGTTAAAAATTATGTCTCTTTTATTTTTCATATTTTATGCTCTCCATTTATTGTTTATTTCTTAAAAACTATGATTATTATAACATATTTTTCTATTTCTGACTCACGATAGACACCCTTGCCCTTAACTAGCAGTTCCCACTATCAAGTCTACAACGTACTTTCACCGTCAAGTTGTTGCCCCTCCCGGGCACAAATAAAAGGCATTGACTATTTAGCCAATACCGTTTCATAGATTTCAATTGTGGAGATGATTCATAGAAATAATACCCACTATTTATTATAAACTAAAGTTATAAAATTTTTCCTAAGTTGATAACAAGTTCTCCTATTGCTTCTACATACTGATTTACTATTCTATTTGCAATTTCATCTGATAAAGCTTCATTATAAATATGTGAAGTAGCATTTCTATCTTCTAATAAATTAATCCAAACTTTATCATCGGATATTAAATTATTTACATATGCTTTTTTATAGATAGTACGTGGAAATGAATTTTCAAGAGTAACACCTAAGTACTTCATAGCTTCTTTAAGAGTTTTATGTGTTAATTCATAAGTAAATTCAAAACGTTGAATTAAGCTATCTCTCACAATTTCATCTTTTCCATCATAAAGATTACTAACTTCTACTAGTTTATTATAAGCTTTTTTTAAATTCATATATTTAAATTCTACACTTTTCATAAATAATAATTCCTTCCTTATTAACTTGCTCTATAAAAAATTGATCTTTAACTGTATTCATATGCGAAAAATCATATTCTAACAAAGTTTTTGTATTCATCTCTATGTCTTCAACAAACTCTGTTAGTGATTGTTCTGAATATATAGCTAAATCAATATCACTTTTTAAATCATTGTCTCCTCTTGCTCTAGATCCAAAGATGACTACTTTTTCTATATATTCATGTCTTTCACATATTTTTATTATCTCATTAATTATTGTTATATCTAAATTCAAATATATCATCCCTTTAATTTAATTACTTTTTATATTTTTTATTTATTAATTACCTCGATATTCTATTTATTATATACCAAAATAATAACCTTTAATAGCTTACTTACTAATATATACATCTATTTCTTCTCCATCACCTGATATAGTATTGGGTATATGCCCATAGTTTAGAGTATAATATATGTTCTATTTTGGATGTTTACTACCTAACGGTCTATCTATAACTACATCTACGCTCTTTCCCAAATAGGATTTAAGTATTATATTTTCTCTTCTATTAATTTCACTTAATTTGTTTGCTATATAACAAAAAAGATATTAACATGAATTTATGTCAATATCTTTTCGTGGATTTCAATGGTGGATACGAATCGCAGGAACAATTCCCTGATTATAATAGTATCTCTAAATTAATTCTTAAACATATTTACTAACTTGTTAAATACATTTTCATTTCCATTTCCACCAACCTGAGTTATCTCCATAGGATGTTTTTTAGATAATAAACTTTCTTGCTTATTACTTAAATCATTTCCCACTATAACTACAGGAGAGGTTCCATAAAATGTTAACGTACTTACTGTCAGTGCATCTATTAAATCATCTTGTTTCTTCATTCCATCTTTGACAATAAATATATTATTTAATTTCTCATCCGCATAGAACTTTTCTAATATAACTGCATTAGTATCATTTCTATCTATTCCACCTAATCGTTCTGGATTTGGCAGTTTATTTGCTATTTCATTTGATATAGCTGCTTCTTTTCCTATAATGTATGATTTTGTTATATAATTCTCTTTTATGTATTGATCAAATACCTTAGTTCCTTCATTTGGTGATGCCAATACTATTGGCATATTTTTATCAGCTGCAACTGGTGCAATACTTACTGCATCAGGAATTCCTTTTACTCCATTTACAACTGCTATTTCCGAAACACGACCTAGTTTTTTAGCTATTTCTAAAGATGTCTCATATCTATCATTTCCACTTATTCTCTCTACATTAATATCCATATCTTTTAACTCATTTATAACTGAATCTGATACAACACTCTCTCCACCTATTACATAGACGTTTTCGGGCATAAGTCTTGATATTTCTTTTTTAGTTTCACTGTTTAATTTGTTTTTTTCTGTTAGAAGTATTGGTGCACTTTTATTCCATGCAAAAGGTGCTGCACTAAGTGCATCTACCATCGAATTTGAGTTTACTACTATTACATTTCGTGCTTCTGCCCATCCCTCATTGCTTATTTTTATTGCAGTTTGATATCTATCTTCTCCAATTAATTTATTTGTACGTACAATAGATTGTGGTTCATTTCCTTCTCTATTTTTCGTGCTATAATACACATATGACCATTTATCAATTACTTTTTTTATTTTACTCTCATTATAATATACATTAGTATATATTCCTTTTTCTGCCTTTATTGTGTATGTATCTCCTTTCTGCTTTATATCTCCGTCTATATGTAGCTCTAATGTATTTTTATTTACTTCTGGTGGATTTTTTGGGTCGTAATCATAATCTCTACTCAAAACTATTGCGTCTTTTTTTGCGCCATCTATCTCTAATGTTCCTTTTATTCTTATACTGGTTCCTAAGTGTTTACTTCCCATTGTATATATGGCGTGATCTCCTGGATTTATTATTTTTACATTCTCTAATTCCATATTTCCTGATTCTGAACTTATGGGCGCACCACTATACCATTTACCATTCATTTCGGTATTGATTATCTTTAGTGTTTTATCTTTTTTTCCAATATATGTTATTGTAGCATTTTTCATTTTATTGGAGTCCACGACTATATTTCCATAACCATATATGTCTCCATTATTTACTTTTACATTTTCTAATGTTACATCTCCCCAAAAAAGGATACCTCCATTGTTTATTTCACTGTTATTTACTATATCTAGGCTTATTTCATAAGATTCTACTCTTATCTGTATTTCATCCAGTTTTAAATTATCTATTTTTGCATCTGTCTCTACATATATACGTGATGATTCTACAAAATCACTTTCGGGATCTTTAACTGTTCTTATTTCATTCCCATTTCCTCTTATTTCTTTTCCATTTCCTTTTATATACATAATAGTCCATTCAGGTAAGTCTATGTCATTTTTTATATCTATTATTTTTACATTTTCATTTTCTAGTGCTGATATTAATTCGATTCTATTTGTTACTGCTACTACTTCTGATTTTGTATCATCAGAAATCTGTGGAACGTGTTCTTCTATGTTTTTTTCTAGTGTAGCTTGATTTGTATTAGATTCTAATGCGTATGATAGCGTTATGATTTGTGGATTAGCTACTATTAATGCTACCGCTAATATAATCAACATATTTTTATTATTTTTTTTCATATTAATCTCCCTCTGTTTATAATAAATTAAATATAATTAAATTATTGCATACATATTATTATACACAATAAATATTGTCATTATTTGTATTTTTTTGTTTTATTTTGCATTTTTTATAAATAAAATAAAAGAGCACCTTGAATATCACTTCAATGTACTCTCTATATACTATTATCTTTCAATTATGGAGACTAATCATAGGAATAACAACCACTATTTAAATTTTTAGTTTAGTAATTATCATTCTCCTCTAGATGTCAGTCTTGGTGTTCTACCATTTTTTATATTATAAAAACTTTTCACACGTATAATGAATTGACAAATAATTACCTTGATTATTTGTCAATTCATTAAATATATCTATAGCACTATTTCTTTTTTTAAGTCTTATATTACTTATATATAAAATCTAATCCTTCCCTTTATTAACATAAAAAAATACTGACATATGCCAGTATTTTTCATGGATTTCAATGGTGGAGACGAATCACAGGAATAATACCCACGAAATCATAATATTCTAGTTATCTACACTAAATATAGAATTACTTTAAAACTATCTTTAATTTACACTTTTAAGTTCTTTATTCTCTTTAACTTCTTATATATATTTGATATCCTCCCTTCTACTGATATCTCTCTTGGATTTGTACCTGTACATGGATGAGCTACTGATTTTTCTGATATTAATTGTACGTTTTCCATAAATATTTTTTCAGATATCCCGAACTCTTGTAATGAATTAACTATTCCCATATCTACTCTTAATTGTTTTACAAGGTCTACTAATTAATTAACTAGTTCATCTTCAGTATTTTCTTGTAATCCTAATCTACTAGCTATATCTTTTATTATTTTTTTAATAAACAAAATTAATCTAGGCTTAATGCCTAGCTTAATTTATAATCACTTACTTTAATGATTTATATTTATTAATAGTATCTGTATTTTATTAATAAAGCTGTAGAAAAATCAAATGAAATATTTTAATTATAAAAAGAAGTTGATAAATATAATCAACTTTTTTTATTTAAGTTATTTATTTAACTCTTTCATTTTAACAATCATTTCACAGTATTCTATGAATCCTATGAATAGCAATAACACTTCAGATTCGTCTTTTTCAATCTATGTAAATACAAAATGCACTATAATCACAAGTATAGCAAGTACATCAATAATAATCAAAACTATAAAAATCTACTTATACATAAAATACTTAAAATATTATTAAATCTAGTGTACTTGATGTACTAAAACCTTCAAATCATTGATTTATCTATCTTTTACCATATTACACTAAACATAATACCTACTGTATTTTTAATGTACCTTTAATGTACTTTTATAATATTTTTTAATTTATTTTATATTTAATTATCTAAAATTCCACTATTTACTGTACTTAATATCCACTATATTCAAATAATGTCTTGTATGGTGATGTAACATATCCTCGTTTATTTCCTACTTTCTTATAAATAGCTCCATAGTTTTCTAGATTAGCTCTAAGACCTTTACTAGATTTTAAATGTAACTTGTTAGCTATATTGGTTGAAAGTTTCCAGATCCATATATCTTTATCAACATCCCAATCAAACTCTGTATTAGTCCCTAACTCTAATCCTGTTTTGACATATATAGGTATTAGCTTTCTTATTAATCTTGTTTTATCTATACCTTGTTTTCCTTGCAAAGTTAGTATGCATTCTACATTTGTACTTCCTTCGTTAAAAATAATAGTAGCTGTATTTAATAACCATTTTGTTATTAATAACTTTTTTAATTCTTGATCATAATCACTTCTAGTTATAAGAGCATCACATAACATCTATATGTATTTCATTTCTCCATCAAACTCTATATAACAATTTCTTAGATAATCTACTACTAAAAAATATTTTTTGAAAGTAGGTTAATATGATGGTTTGAATGAGATTTTGATAGATGGGTGATGTGTTAAAAATAATTTGTATGTAGAACATATAGGCATACTCTGTGCATATATTTATTATTGTTTTTATATAAGGTTATATGTGTATTAAAGATGGTTGTTTATAAATTATGAAGGAGATCGTTTAGATTAAAGAGTGGTCCTATTAATTATAAGAATTTTATAGGTTTGTCAGCAGGAATTGTTGGATTTTCTTTTATTAGACCTTTAAATAAAGTTTCTATTTGTTCCAAGTATTACAGTTGTCAGTGGTTCTTTACTTATTTTATTTTCATTAGTAAAATTCACATCTATTCTTATTTTTTAATTATTGGTAACTTTAACTTGTAATAACTGAAATTTCATAGTAATTCCTTCATTTAAAATTTCTCAACTTAAATATAATTCGCACTAAAAACCGTATTTACATAATTGCTAATACGGTTTTCGTGGATTTCAATGGTGAAGACAAAATTCATCCAGCAGTATGAATTTCATGCATTTCGAACATATAAATAAGACGCACATAATTTTTTTCAAGAAGACTATACCCAAAATGTGTAAAATTAGAAAACCCTTAAAAATTA
Source organism: Peptostreptococcaceae bacterium VA2 (assembly GCA_000686145.1). GTDB lineage: Bacteria > Bacillota > Clostridia > Peptostreptococcales > Peptostreptococcaceae > Romboutsia_D. Next base: position 3,003,108 of record JMMB01000007.1, read on the forward strand.
ATTTTAATCTATGTAGAATTCGACAGCTCAGATCAGTCACAAAATGAGATATTTAAATATATTGAGCTCTATTACAATGTAAAAAGGGATATTCAACTTAGGCTACTTGTCTCCTATGGCATTTGAATGAGCAACCTTAACCAACTAAACTTAATTTCGTGTCCATAAAATGGTTGCAACTCCAAAATCATCCATTCTTTGTGTCTATTTTTTATGCACATTTGCATTAATAATATTATGGCACTTTCTTACATCTGCTTTTATTTGTCGGTTTTCAAAAAAATAAACTTCTGTGCCTGACCAGATAAATACCCAACACACTATGCTTAATACACCTGCGAAATAATCATAACTGCTCGAAAGCCTAAAGCCTATCAAACCAATAATGATACCGAACGCATACAAAACAATAGCCTTCTTATTATTTATATCATAGATATATTTATTTTCTTCCACGCGATTTGAAAAGGTGTTTAATATAGCCGTCTTCAATGACTTATCATCATAATCATTTTCTCCTTTAATAAATATATCAACTTCTCTTCTTTTGCTATTCAGAAGCTTTGATAAAATAAACTCTTCCAAATCAGAGCTTAGGTGAAAATCATCTGAGCTAAAATATGGTGCAAATGGAGTATCGGTTTCATCCAAAAATATATTTATACTTAAATCATTATTCATGTTATCACTCCTCTTACTCAAAGTAAGTAAATTACTATTTATATATCATAAACAAATTTTTTAGTAGTATAAAGTAAGCAATATATGGAATTGCCACCTTCTACACCTTTCCTATTTTAAATAATATATTAATATTATTTGTATCTATATATAAATATATTCAGATTATCTTCCTAGCCGTTACTCAGTAAAAAATGCAATAAATTATCCTCTGCAAATGTAAGAATTAATCTTCGTTAATTACAGTTGCTCCTGGAATTATGGCCTCATTATTTCTTTCTAAAGCAAAAAATTTTTTTGTCCACTATTCCGCTGATTAAAAACCATAAACCACAACATCGCTTGTAGTTGGGTTATACTCAATTCGCTATACACATGGGAGTTAGACCTGTGGAGGAGATAACATTACAAACGAAGGCTTGCTCATCGCTTGCACTTAAAATCCAATTCTTTTAAGTGATGTTTTTATTTCTTCTGTATATATTCCACCATGATAGCATACTAGCTTATCTATATTATAATTTAATAGTTTATGTATAGATTCTCTAGCTTTTTTCATATCTAGTGTATAATGTGGATTTGCAATAGACAATTTATTGTCCTCAATTACTAAAGCATCTCCCGATATTAAAATTTTACTTTCCTTAACATAAATTGATATATGCCCTGGCATATGACCTGGTGTTTCAATTATTTCTATCCCTCCACACCAGTCAAATTTATCTCCATCGTTTAACAAGATATCTACTTCAATATTTTCTACTGATTTAAGTGTTTTTTGAAAATTCATTGAACTTTCTCTTTGTTCTTCTGCCAATTTATCATCTATTGATTCAGCTTGCTGTAGTCTTAAAGATTTTTCTTTTCCACTAATATATTTTTCATCTATTATTGATGATAATATTTTTATATTAGGGTACTTTCGTTTAAAATCAGCTGCTGAACCCATATGATCAAAATCGTGATGAGTTATAATTAACTTTGTTAGCTTACTTAAATCTATCCCATTTTTTATTGCACTTTCTTCTATCAATGTTAAAAAGTTCGGATAACCACAGTCAATTAAAATCATATCATTGTCGTCCCTTAATATAACCGGATATATTACATCTATAATTCCATTAAATTCAAATTCTACTTTTAATACGTTTAATTTATTCATTGTGCTACCTCCATTATAAATAATCTCCTAATTCAGATTAAATTATATCACTAAATTAATCTAGGTAATAAGTTAATAAATAAGTCTGTATTAAACTTAATTGTAAAAAATATTCTTATACAATCTCTTTTTTTCGTCTAATTATTCTTCTAATACTACTTTTAGTAAGATAATATTGACTAACCAGTTCTTTAACTGCTATTCCTTTATTAAATATATTATCATAAAAAAACACATTGATAAAATTGTCAATGTGTTTTCGTAGATTTCAATGGTGGAGACGAATCGCAGGAATAAAACCCACGATTTACTTTATAAAAACGTCAAATCAACTATCTTTCCATCAGCTATAGTTATAATTCTATCAGCCGTTTTTGCAATTTCATCATTATGAGTTATCATAACCAAAGTATTACCAAATTTTTTAACACTCTCTTTAAGAAGATTAATAACTTCATCAGTTGTCTTACTATCTAGATTTCCTGTAGGCTCATCCGCAAATATTATCTCTGGCTCATTTGCAAGGGCACGAGCTATCGCTACCCTTTGCTGCTGACCACCACTTAATTGATTTGGAAATTTATTAATCTTGTCTCTAAGTCCTAAGATATCAATTATACTATCAATATATTTTTTATCTACTTTTTTATTATCTATATCTACTGGAAGTACTATGTTATCGTACACACTTATAACTGGTATTAAATTGAAACTTTGAAATATAAACCCAAATTTTCTACTCCTAAGCTTCGATAATTTATCCTCTGATAACTTAGATATATCATCTCCATCTAGTATAACTTCTCCACTTGTTATACTATCAAGACCAGCTATACAATGAAGTAGAGTACTTTTACCACTTCCACTAGGGCCTATTATTGCTGTGAATTTTCCTTTTTCAATAGATAAGTTAATATTTTTTAATGCTTCTACTTTATTTTCACCTTTTCCATAAGTCTTACTTAAATTTATTGTGTCTAATATGTTCATCTCAACACCACCTTTACTCTTCATTTTTAAGCCCTTCTACTATACTTAATTTTGAAATTCTATTTTTTGCTAAATATCCAGCAATTAGGCATATAAGTATTGCCGATACCCCAAACTGAAGTATTTCTACTACAGGCACCTTAAATTCATATGCTTGTTTAATTCCCAATCCTTGAGAAAAAATTTCATTTGCTCTTTGCATATTTTTATAAACATCATAACTAGAAAATACTCCAGCTATTATTGAACTTAAAACGCCATATATAATGCTTTCTTTTAGTATCAATTTCTTAATATTTTTTATACTCATTCCAATAGCTCTTAGTGTTGAAATTTCCTTAACTCTAATCATTATATTTGTTATAACTATACAAGCTATATTTATAGATGATATAACCATTGTAAGTACTACACTCACTAATACCTCTTTTTTAAGTTTTACATTTCCTTCAGTAGACAACTTTCTATTCTCATATTTACTTTCCATTTCTTTAAAGTCATCTTCATTTATTATTTCTTTTACCTTTGAAACTACTACTTCTTCTTTATCCTTTTGTAATTTTATAAATATATTATTAAAGCCTTTTTTTCCTGTTAAATTTTCAAAACTATTTTTATCTAATATCACTTGGAAATGTGAGTCCATTCCACCTTCAGCATTTAAAACATAGTCAGTATTTAATAGTCCTGCAACTTTAATTTTTTGATTAACATATTTTACTTCTTTATCATTAGTTACTGGAATCTTAACTTCAATAATATCTCCTACTTTTAAATCTTTTAATGTAGTTGCATTACTTGATACTTCTGAACCTGAATAAAAATGGTTAGATACTATTGCACTTATTGTGTCGCCTTCTTCTTTTAGGTTATCTATGTTTTTTCCATCTTCTAGATATTTTTCTAGTTCTTTAAGAGTACTTTTATCGTATCCTTTTATAGATGTTCCTATTTCTAAATTTGATTTATCACTATCTAGAGGAATAGATTGTTTATAAAAGTCGCTTATATTTTCTTTGTTTGAGTTTAAGTATCCTGTAACATTCGTACTCTTAGTTAATTTACTAACTCCATCTATCTTAGATATCTTACTTACTTCATCGTCTGTGTATTCATTAAAATATTCACTTGAGTTATTGGAATTATTACTAAGTATTATGTCACTTTCTCCCATCTCCATAATAAGTGGGCTAAGACTGTCCACTTTCTCATCATATTGATTAAATCCAACCATATTAGTTATAAACAAAAAACCTACCATACTTATTGAAAGTATTGATAAAATTGTTCTTGTTTTGTATCTCCATATATTTTTGTATGCCATATATCCTGTAATCCCAAATACTTTCCTTATCAACTTATGATAAAATCTATCTTTTTTTATTGATTTTGAACTATTAGTATTTCTAATGGCTTCTATTGGAGATATCTTTCCACACTTATAAATAGTAAAAATACTAGCTATAGCTACTGAAACTACTGCCATACTCATAGGCTCTATTATACTTTCTTTACTTATATAAACACTTATATGTTCATTATATATACTTCTAAGACCTATATATGATGCTAGTGTTCCCAGTAAAAACCCTACTGCTAGTCCAATAAGTAACACTATAAAACTTTGGATACATACCATGTACCTTACATTTTTCTTAGTCATACCTATTGCTCTTACCGTTCCTATTTGTTTTGTCATATCTATTAATATAATATTAAATATGTTATATATAACTAGTGTAGCTGCAACCATAGGAATCAACTTATTATTAAGCTTAATATTTTCACCTTTAGACATATCATAATTTTGTATAGCTTCATTTAGTTGCACATTTATCATAAATTTATTAGCATCTAATTTATATTTGGCTATTGCTTTATCTGCCATAGCCATACTAGTCGTAAACTTAAGTACACCTGAATGACTTATTAATTCTTTAGGTAAAATACTTTGATTTTCTGTGTATTTAGTAAATGCTTTGACTTTATAGTATAAATTTTCCTCATAAAATGCATCTGGCTTTTTTACTATTCCAACTAACTTAAATGACTTCCCTTTGCTATAGATCTGATTTTGATTATTTTCATCCGTATAATTTTTAATAATATTAAAATCAATACTTTGGCCTAGCTTATCGCTTAAGCCCATCTCTTTAAGAGCTTTTTCTTCTAAAACTATTTCATTTTCATTTTTAGGTTCATTACCTTTTATAAAATTATAACCATAAGAATCTATAAAACCTTTACTATAAGAGTCTAAACTTATAGATACTCCTTTATTACTTACCGCATTACCTAGGTTTATAACATCATCGATAACTTTTATAGTCTTATCATTTTTTAATTGATCTACAATTTCTAAGTTAAGATCACTGTATTCTACATGATAATCACTAAAGTTTTTATACGCTTCTTTTATATCATGTTTATTCTTAGACTCTGGCACTACATTAAGTGTAAATACTAACATAACAGCTAATGCAATACTAATTATTAATGATAAAGTTCTTCCCTTTTGTTTTTTTAAGTATGCTATAGCTAATTTAAAACTAGTTTTCATAATATCATCCCCTCAATAAAAAAATGTTACCTTCTTTGTACAGAAGATAACATTCTTAGTATTTAAGTTCAATATAAGTCCGACAAGTGGTATTTTTTTACCGACAACTAGCATGTTAAACGAATATTTCTATTAAATTTTCCTCAACTGGTATATGAATAGTAATTATAAATTTATACTCACTGTCCTTAATTTTTAATTCTCCATTATATTTTTTTATTGAAGATTTTATACTATCAAGACCGATTCCATGAAGGAATTTATCTTTTTTCGAAGTAAAAATCTTATTATTTTTAATTATTACTTTATTTATCTTGCTGTTTTCACATCTGACTACATAATACCCTTTTATAAAAGTACTTTTTATAGTTATATATTTTTCTATATTATTATCATCAATTTTGTTGCATGCTTCTATTGCATTATCTACTAAATTTGAAAATATGCTACTTATATCAATCATCTCTATAAAATTATATTTACTAAAATCTATACCTACATTAAAATCTATATTATTTTCCATGCAGGCTTTGCTTTTTTCATGAAAGATAATATCTAGTAGTACATTTCCTGTATTATAAATATTTTTAGTACTTTTTACTTCATCTTCTATGTTGTTAATGTATTTATTTACATCTTCACTATTATCTTTAAGTCTTTTTATATTTTCCATGTGATTGTTCATATCGTGATATACTTTTTTCATTTTCTCTTGTGATTCTTTTGCCATTAAATAATATTTATATTGCATATCTAACTTTTCATCTACAAATTGCATTTTAACTTTTTCTTTTTCTGATTTTATAGAGTTTATAAATATAGATATTAATATTATATTTATTATAAATAGAATATATGGGAATGTATATTTCATAAAAAGTGAAAACATCATCGTATCCATATTATAAGTATATTCAATATTATTTTTTGCTACTATTGTATACAAATCCTCTATTTTTTCAGTTGATATATTTAAAAATAAAACTATAACTACATTAACTGCTATTGTTAAAATTATATATATATAATACTTATTATTATTATAAATTTTCTGTAGTCTATTAAAAAAATAAATACATGTAAAAATAATAATAAAATTTATTACAATATTCAATTCAAGCATATATTCACCTACATATGTAGATGAAAATTGTAAAATCCAATGGATACTACACTCTATCAAAATATACAATAAACTATATATAACAGAATTAATAATAGATTTTCTTATGTCAATTTGATAAGTAATTTTACAAATTAAAGATAAAATTAAAATTATTATTATTAAAATCTGTAATGACACAATTCCAAAAGGCATCCTAATTATAATTAAGGGTATGGATAGTATTAAGATTAATATAAATTGAATGTTAATTTTAAATTTATAAACATAACCTCTTTTATTCATTAACATAAAAAATAAAACTATAAATATTACCATATTTACAATAGCTAAACTATACACACTATCTAACATAATTGCTCCTCTATTAAATCAAAAAATTTATCTTTTACATCTTTAAACCTATATCTGCTTATAGGTACTTCTTCTTTACTTTCAAGTATTGCAACACATTGTTTTATACTCTCTACATGTTCTAAATTTATTAAATAGCTTTTATGACATCTACAAAATCTACTACAGTTTATCTCCTTTTCAATATTACTCATAGTCCCTTTTATTTTATAAATCTGGCTTAAAGTATGCATCGTTATATTTTCTTTTTGTACTTCTATGTAAGTTATTTCATTTATATCTATCTTAATTCTACTGCCTTGTTCTTTTACAATAATATACTTATTTTTTATATCTACTTCTTTTATACAATTTATAATATACTCTTTTAGATCATCATATTTTACTGGTTTTATTAAATATCTGTAAACTCTTACCTCATAACCTTCTAATGCATACTCTATCAAAGATGTAATAAAAATAATTTCTACTTCGTTATCTAAAAACCTAATCTTTCTAGCAGTATCCATTCCATTAATTTCATTTAATTGTATATCTAGAAAAACTATATCAATATCTTTAGAATAATTTTCAAGTAGTTCTTCTCCTGAATTAAATGCATCTAGACTATATTTTATAGACAGCCCTTTAAATATTTTCTCAATATGAGCTTTTAATAACTCTTGTTGATCTTTTTCATCTTCACAAATTGCTATTTTTATCATCAATTCCCCTCCCCCTTATGTAGTTTTTTATTTTTTAGCATTTTATCTTACAAATAATATTCTCTATTAAATTATTATACCTTCGAAATGATCTACTTCATGCTGGATAATCTGTGCAGTAAATCCCGTAAATATTTGTTTATGCTTCTTGAAGTTTTTATCTAGATATTCTACCTCTATTGTTTCATATCTTGTTGTTTTTCTAGAACCAATTAAAGATAGACAGCTTTCTTTAGCCTCATAAGGATTCTCTTTTTTTAGTATAACTGGGTTTACCATAGGAACTATCATGTTACCTACACTAAATACCAATATACGTTTTTTTACTCCTATCATATTAGCTGCCATGCCTACGCAATAATCTAAATTTACTTTTAACGTATCGATTAAATCATTAATAACTTCTACATCCTCTTTTGTTGCTGGTCCTGATTTTTGTTCTAAAAATAATACATCCTTTACAACTGTTCTTATCATTTTTCTTCCAACCTTTCTAATTTCTTTGTCTGAGTTAATGTCAGTTTATCTATCCAAGTAAAGTGGTGGTTATTTTAAATTCTATCAAAGTATTATTATTAAGTACAGTAAGTACATCATAGATAACATTAACTATAATAATATAAACCTACATCAATAACATAATATTTTATTTAATCTAATGTAACTACTGTACAAAGTATTTAAAACTATTGATTTATCTATATCTTAATATGGTACATCAAGTTTTAATTTACCGTACTTTTGGTGTATTTTTTCTGTACTCTCACAATATTTTTTATATAAACTTTTATTTCAATATATAAAAGTACAATCTTTAATGTACCTAAAACCCGCTAAGTGACATTACATATTTATATGGTGGTGTATTATATCCTCTTTTATTTCCAACCTTTCTATAGTTAGCACCATAACTTTCTAAAGTGGCCCTAAAACCTTTGCTAGATTTTAAACGTAATCTATTTGCTATTTCAGTAGAAGACTTCCAATTCCACTTATCTTTATCTATTAAACACTAGTTCTTTCCAAATGTTTATTATATTGTATGTACATACTTCATAAGTATCTAAAGGGGTGTTTTTTTGAGTGTCGATATAATCTTACAAGGATTAAGTGGATTATTCTGGATTATAACTTACATATTAATAATTAATAAAAGTGTTAAAGACAAGACCTATGGTATGCCATTTCTTGCAATGTGCCTTAATCTCTCATGGGAGTTCGTGTTTGCCTTTATCTATAAGACTGATATATTTCATCAGATAGTATGCTTAATATGGTATGTTCTTGACTTGATAATAGCTTGTACATTTTTCAAATACGGATATAAGGATTTTAATAAGAAATATTCTTTAAATAAAATATCATTCTTAGTATTGATTGTTTTTACTTTAATATCTTCTTCTATTTTTATGATTTTAGCACCATTAGATTTTGGTATTTTATTTGATGGTGATATTCTTCAAGCAGCAGGCTTTATAGCTTATTTTCAAAATCTATTAATGTCTATATTATTTGTTTTAATGTTTTTAGAAAAAAGAAACTTAAAAGGTCAGTCTATATTTATAGCAATATTTAAATGGCTAGGAACTTTGTCTGTAAGTATTATGAATCTTAGTGGTATGGTTTCATCAAATCCGACTGAGTTATTTATTATATTTTTAATTCAAGTTTTTGATATTCTGTATATCTATTTGTTACTTAAGTTTTGTAGAAATAAGTAATACTAAAATATCAATGAGCACATTTAGGCTTATCCTTTTTACACTTTAATTTATCTAATTTTATAATATCATTTTGTTGTTTATACTATTATTCAAAATAAAAAACGTATTGATTACTAAATCAATACGTTTTTCATTAATTTCAATGGTGGAGACGAATCGCAGGAATAATACCCACGATTTACCATCCTATACAATAGAGATTCATCCATTAAATACTCTAGTAAAATTCAGAGCCTAATAAAACAGGTCGAATAACAAAGTCTACTTAAATATCTACTTTGTCAACGACCTGAAGTATCAAATATTATTTAATATTCTAATAATAAATATAAAACTTTTTATATCCTATTATAATTTTTCAGTAAAAAATGCTACTGTTTCATTAACAATCTTATTTACATAAGCCATGTTTTGGTTTTCAAAGAAACTGTAACCATGATCAGCTCCTTCTAATGTAAACAATTTAGAACCAAGTTTAGATGCTATAACTTCACATGCTTCAGGAGTAACTAAAATATCTTCAGTTCCTGAGAATATAATCGAATCAATTTTTTTTGTAACATTTTTTAAAATTGCATTTGTTTCCGGTCCTTCTAATAAAAATTGTTCTCCTAATTGGAATTTGTTTCCGTAAAATTCAATTACTGGAGTATCACCCTCATATTCAAATCCAGGTATTGCTGAGAAATCCATGTTATCTTGAGTACCTGGTGCAATTAATGCCATTGCTTTATATGGATTAGTATCTTCATTTGTAACTAATACAGCTATTCTTCCACCCATACTATATCCTAAAATTCCCAAGTTATCTTTATCAATAGATTCTGTTTCCATGATATAGCTTAGTACAGCATTTGAATCAGAAATGTTATTTTTTAAGTTGAATTCCGTAAATGGAACGCTAGATTCCCCGCATCCAGAGAAGTCAAAGCGCACAGTAGCAATACCATTTTTTGCTAATGCTTCAGAAATACTAACAAATCCAATTCCCTCGTGTTTACTTCCAGCAAATCCATGATTCATAACTACCAGTGGGTTATTTTCTTTACCTTTAGGTAATGTAACAATACCATTAATTTCTCTGCCTTCATTCTCAAATTTAAATGATCTAACTTCAAACTCCATTTTAAACCTCCTAATTACTTTAATATTATTATTTCTATATTAAATATAGTTTTAACTATGCTTGTATAACTTGTTCTTTGTCATATGATTTTTTGTTTAGAAACAATACTACAAATGATATTGCTAATAAAGCTGCATATATTAGTAAAATATTACTAAATAAAGCACCTTTACTTGTTACTAATCCTAAATTAGCCTGAAGTTCTGGCATACTTAACATTTTACCTGTTATTGCAATCAATAAAGACGGCCCAATACCTGTCATTAGGTTAAAGAAACCAATCCCCACTCCGACTTGATGCATCTGCAGTGTTCCTATAACCAATTTTATGAATGGTGAATACATTAATGCAAATGAACCAGCATATAATGCTGCAACTACACCTAACATTATTATTCCTTTATCAACACTTAACGCAGCAATTATTGAAGAAAATACAGCCAATAAAATTGCTAATAATAATGTTTTAAAACATCCTAGTTTATCTACGACTTTACCACTATTTGCACCAATAAGCGCTGCACACAAGAAACTTGGAAGTAGTATCATTGATACTTTATCTAATGATAAGTTATATACACCTTGTGCCATAAATGGAAACAAGAATGAAAATGCTGATTGTAATCCAAATATAACTAAAGCCAATAAGATAATTACTACAAAGTTCTTATTTTTAAAGAATTCAATATTTATAAATGCTTTTTCATTTTTAGAAATATATATAAAGAATAATACAATTAAGACTAAAGATAATACTAATAAAGATACTTTACTTAAGTTAAAGAATAAAGATATAAGTAAAGTAAACAACGCAAATAACCCTAAACCAATTACATCTAATTTTCCTTTTGCAAAAACTTTTTCATCCGGTACATATTTTTTTATAACGCTAATAGTAATTAATGATATAAAAGGTAAAAAGAAAAGAGCTCTCCACCCAATATATGTAGCAATAAATCCTCCTGCAAGTATTCCTACCGCTTGAGATACTCCAACGCATGCAGTATTATAGCCATAATATTTGGCTTGATTTTCTTCTGAAAGATATTTCGTAACAGTTACAATCATTAAACCTGAACCACATGTTCCACCAAATACCATAAGAGCAACAGCTACTACAAACAAATAGAAATTAATATATGAAGAAACTAAAGCTAAAACCGCTCCTACATTAAACAATCCAATTCCTATAAGCATTAATTTTCGAATACTTATGTTATCTGATAATGTTGAATAAACAACTGATGCTATTCCAATTACTAGAATACCAACCATTGCTAAAAGTGATACTGTTGAAAAACCAATATCAAACTCAATCATTAACTGTGGTGAAATAATATTGAACGCTCCCAAGATTGAAGCCGATGCTATGAAGATTAACATAAACATTGGCATCGATTTAATTACATCTGCTTCGTACTTTTTCATAAAAGTCCCCCTATCATAGACTGATGATGTATACATGTATATATTCCTGTATACTACATGATTAAAGTATAAGCTCTTATGAAAACCTTGTCAATATTTTCAGCAGATTTCTTTATACAAAGTTTTATTACCATACAGAGGACTTGAGGGGAAAACTTTATATTTATTTTTTAAAAGCATTTACCCTGATATTTACATATTCAACTGGTATATGATATTTATTTAAACAAATGACCTTTCCTTGATCATCTATCATTTTTTCTATTACTAAAAAATTTAATTGAGAATTCATTGTTGTTCCATTATTTATAAAATTTTCACTGTCTTCAACAATTTTCATTTCAAATTTTACAACCTTAGCATATTTGTATATGTCATACCTGATTAATCTTTCTGCATGTTTAGCATCAAGTAAATCATATTCTGCAATAAAATCCACGTCTGTGGGAATAATTGAAAAACAATGTGCATAACAAGTTTTTTCAAAAAAATAATATAAGTTTGCTCCTAATACAATTGGAACTTTTCTTTCAAAAACATCATCACAATATAATGTAGTCGTTCCTAATTTAGGTGAACAAGTGACTTTATCTATCTTATATATTCCACATTTTTCTAAAACTTCCCCAGCTTGTTCCAATCCTTTTGAAATAGATGACTGATTACATAAAAAATTACCTACTCCTTTTCTTGATTCAATGATACCATCTTCCTGTAATAAAAGAAGTGACTTTCTAAGTGTCATTCGGCTGACTCCCATTTGTTCAGCAAGCTTTATTTCATTTGGAAGTTTATTTTCTTCGTTATAAAAACCTTCTTTAATATTTTTTAAGATTCTATTATATACTTCAACATAACGAGGCACATTTTCATTTGAACGATTATTTTCCATAATTTTCTCCATTTCTCCGTGTCATAGCCACACGGAAACAAATATTTAATGAATCCCATTTTCTTTCTGTATTAACATACATGAGAGGTGGTATACTACAGTGCACAAAGAAGAAGGGAAACTATTTCTAAGTAACAGTTGTCTTCTCAGGCGTAAGTAAAAAAGACTTTAAATCTGATTTAATATTATACCATAATTTTAATTTTATTTATTAAAATAAAGATTGTTGCCCATGCCAGGCACACCAAAAAGCTGACCAAAGTTTCTTTTAGTCAACCTTCTCCTTACTATTTCTTGCTTATATTTATAGTTGCCCCACTATTATCTTTAGCTTGTTTTTCTATCTTTAATTCTAATCCTATCCCTGGAAGTTTTACCCATTTTTAGAACTAAATGCAGCATCATGCATTTGATATTTATTTATCCATCAGGCTCATTATAATCACCATCATTGTGTTTATCATATCTATCCTCTTTATCAAATTGACTTAAATCAATACTTGGATCCTTTGCTAATTCATCTAGCGCATCTCTAACTAATTCTTTTGGTCTAATATCATTTACACCATTGATTGATTCTCCATAGTATTTAGCATTTTCTGGTACTTTATACCATTCAGTTACTGCACCATTTATTTTTAGTGTTCCTCCTTATTGTTCTTCATAATACATCAGTTGGCCCTCCGTAACTATAATATGAGTTTACTGATGGTGTTTTTTTATATCTGAACTTCCTATGTTACTGTTTATTTGTGCTGATGCAAAAGAATTTGTCATTGAACTTACTATCAATCCTAAGCTTAGTAATGCAGATATGACTTTTTTTAAATGCATATTTTCCCCCTATATATTATTTGTTCAATATAATATATACCGTTCTTATTTTATAATCCCTCTTTATATTTTTATTTGTTTTAATCTTTAGATTTTATATCTCGCCTTTTATCACTCAATGATTTGCTCCTGTTATATTATTTCACATGGTAAAACAATAAACGCTAAGTAGAGTTCAAGTCTACAGAGCGTTTACTTTCAAACAAATAAGTTTCTAGTATACTTATTAAACAGATTTACAAAATATATCTATACTAAATTAGTTATTATTTATTTTATCTTCAAAACTATATAGGAAAGAAGGATTTTTAATGTTAAATACTAAGTTTTATAAAATCGATTTAAATGAATGGAAAAGATCACAATATTTCTATTACTTTACAAAAATATTGCCTACAGGATATAGTATTAGTGTAAATATAGATATTACTAATACTTATAATATGATAAAAAAGCTGATAAAAAGTTTTTCCCAGCTTATTTACATATTGCTTCAAGATTAATCTCAGAACAACATGAATTTAGAGTTGCAAATTTAGATAATGAACTAGGTTATTACGAAGTCTTACATCCATCATATTCTGCTTTTCACAAGGATGATGGAACTATATCAAATATGATGCCTCTTTCTATTACAGTTCATCATACAGTTGCAGATGGATACCATGTTGGGTTGTTCTTAGAAAAATTCCAAGAATATATGAATTATCCTGAGAAGTGGATCAAATAGATATATTATCATAAAATCGAAAAAGGTATTAATTTATTTAATTAATACCTTTTTCGTGGATTTTAATGGTGGAGACGAATCGCAGGAATAGTACCCACTATTAAATTCAATTTCATACCTATATATATAATTTTTATAAGCTTAATTTTATATCATCTATTTTTTTATCTTTTCATCATATCGTTCTGACAATCTATATTCCTTTCTAGTACTGTATAGTTTTCTAATAATACAAATTATGAATTTTTTAGATTATTGTATTATAGTCTACTGTGCTACTTAATAAGTATACAATATAAATATATATAAGGATGCAATTATATGTTATCATTTCTAAAAAATTAAATTCCACATAAATCAATCCAAGGTACTATATACTACAATATCCCATAATTTCATAGTTATCAGGTATTTTGTAATCTTTATTAATATTATCTATACTCCATTTTAAATCAAACATAGTTGTATCTATTATTAAACCAAAATACAGCATCGCTATTCCAGCATCTATACTTTTCTCATAATTACTAGTGAAATCATCTTTTTTCACCGCTAATATAATATTCCCACCATCTATTATAAATCTCCATGGCTGTCTATTAAGAGTTGATGGGGCCATTCTAGCATAACTAAATGCATCAAAAAGACCTCTTTCCTCTAACTCAGTTACACTTGCATTTTTCCCCCACTCATCCATATATACAATTTTTTCTACACCTAATCTATCTGAGCTACTTTTATTTTTAGTGTTCCTACCATCTTCATAACCTAACGCTATAATAGCCGTAACTTCTTTATCTGATGAAATATCTAACTTTTCTTTTATAGCATCACTATCTTTAAAAGTTATCCAACAAGAGTCAATCTCTAGATCTCTTGCTTTTAATATTAATCTTTCTCCAATATATCCACTATTTTCAATATACCCCTTTTTAACATCTGATAGTATAACAACATAATTAGGTGCTTCTATCATGTATCCATTGTATCCTGCTATCTTATTTAACTTTTCATAGCTATCCTTATTATCAAATATTTTAACTTCAATATTTATTTCAGGTAATAACTTTTTAGAATTTTTTATATAACTTTCTATTTCATTGAAATATTTTTCTTCTATACTTTTATTTTTAAACTCTCTTACTGATTTCCCATTTGATATAAGCTTTTTATAATTCATGTATATACCCCTTTATAATTTATTTTTTACATTTATACCCATTTTATAGTTTTAAATCTAATAAAACTAATAAAAATATAAATCTGTTAATTCTTATACCTGTTGTCAATGCCTATGAAATTCTAATGTGCCATTATTTAATATATTTTCATAACAATAAAAGTGTGATTCCTAGCCTAATAAACTCAGCTCTCCAATAAGCTTATAACAAGCCTTGCAAGATCGGCAAGGCTCATGCCCCATGGCATAATTCTGAGACACTTTAGTGACTCAGTTACTATAATTACTATATCAATTGATTATTAATTTAAATTACATCATAAAAAAAGATATTGACTATTTAGCCAATACCCTTTTCATGGATTTCAATGGTGGAGACGATTCAAAGGAATAATATCTACTAATAATTTACTAAGCTCTCTTTTATCTCTTTTAAATAACTTTTTCTTATTACTAAAAAATATATAACTTGAACTATAAAGAAACTTCCCATAACCATAAATGCCGATGAAGCTACTTCCATGTTAAATGAATTCTTCAATGCCAAAAGAGCAAATGTAGAATGAATAACCGCAACTACAAATGGAACTAAAAATAAAATTCCTATCTCAGTCGTAGATATTTTTCTTATTTCTGTATATGTTAATCCAATTTTATTTAACTTAGCATACTTCTTCTTATCTTCTTGGCAATCCATATAAATCTTATTATATAAAAAGCTACTTGAAGTAACAAAAAATATTGATCCTATAAATATAGCTAAAAACAAAGCTGTAGAAATAGCTAACTTCCCAGAGCTAAACATAATTGCTTTAGATAAAAGCTTATAAGGCTCATTATTACTATCATATCTTTCGGTGAATTTTTTGGATACTTCTAAAGTATCTATATAATCCTTTGTATCAAAATTAGTAAATGTATTTATTATACAGTTTGATTTTATACTATTATAAAAATCATCTTTTACTACATACAAATCATAGTAAGCAGGCATAACAGATTTTTCAACTTGCTTAACTACTTTGAGAATATTGTTATCTATAACTACACTATCACTAGCTTTTTTATTTTCTAATAGAGTTAATGATAAAGCTTCGTTATCTTTTAATTTAATTGTATCTATATTAAGCTTTTTTCCTAGGTCTCTATATTTAGATTCTTTAATTATCTTAACGCTAGAGTTATCTTTTTTATCAAATACAGTTTTAATTTCTCCATCAATTTTATAATATGGAATGTTTTCTTCTTTTAATAAATTCTCCAATTCATTAACTCTAGCTTTGTACTCATGCTGATCTATATACTCTTTATCACTCTTTTTATCAGTTGCATAGTGAATTGCTTGAGGATAAGCTAAATCTAGCTGACGTGTTTGGTCTTTCCAATATGCATACACTGAGCCAATAGCTGTAAAGGCTACAGTTGAAGTTATTGTTATCAAGAAAAACATTCTGGTATTGTCTTTTATTTTATAATATAAATTTGATATCCATAACATATTAGTATTTTTCTTATAGTACTTTTTGTTGCTTTTTATTCTTTTTATAAGAAACACACTAAGTTGAGAGTATAATAAATAAGTTCCTATAATAACCATTAGAGTAACTGGTACTATACGATTTATTAGCTCCATCTTTATTACAGTAACTGCTTGATAATATCCAACTACAAATAATGCTACACATAATATTGCAAATATTGGTGATGACTTGGGTTCTGATTTTGGAGCTTCCGTTCCTTTAAGTAACTTTAAAACTTTATCTTCCTTGATTACAGATGAAGCAAATAATGAAATTAACATTGAAATAAACATAAAATAAATTATAGTTATCAACATTGATTTTATTGGAATATAAAATTTTAATGGTTCTAATTCCAATAAAGATGATATTAATATCAATACTACTTTAGAAAAAATTAGACCTACTATAACTCCTATAGTTGAAGCTAATGTATTCATTATCATATTTTCTATAAAAATCAGTTTTATAGCTTGTTTCTTTGACATACCTATACTGTATAGCACCCCAAATTCCTTATATCTACTTTTTAAAAACACACTTACTGAGTAAAATACAAAGAAAAATAAAAATACATAAGCAATAATTGAAGTTACTTTAATTGTTAAAATCAAATAATCATCAAATCCTGTAGTGTCTAAGTTAGGATGATTAATGAACATATTAAATGAAAATAATAATGCTGAAGATATAAGAATACTAAAAAAATATCCTGCATAAGATTTAATGTTTCTTTTTACATTATTAGTTGCAAATTTTCTTAAATCCATTATTTTGTACCTCCTAATAAAGAAAGTACATCCATTATTTCTTGATAGAACTGCCTTCTACCATCTCCTTTATAGATTTCATTGTAGATTTTCCCATCTTTTATAAATAATATCCTATTACAATAACTAGCTACTAATGGATCATGAGTTACCATCATAGTAGTTATATTTTCTTCTTTATTTATCTTTTCTAAAAGTTGCATTACATTTTGTGCTGACTTAGAATCTAGATTTCCTGTTGGCTCATCTGCTAAAACTATTGCTGGATTATTTATTAACGCCCTAGCTATAGCAGTTCTTTGAGCTTGACCTCCAGATACTTCATAGGTTCTCTTATTTAATAAATCTTCAATACCTAAAATTTTTGATACTTTATTTAACCTTTTCTCTTGTTCTTCTACATCAACACCATCTAAAGTTAATGGTAATACTATATTTTCTCCTATAGTCAATGTTTCTAATAAATTAAAATCTTGAAATACAAACCCTAATTCTCTTCTTCTAAATAATGCAAGTTCATCACCTTTAAGAACTTGAGGTTCACTTCCTTTTAAACTAATTGTTCCTGAAGTTGGTTTATCTATAGTTGATATAAGATTCAAAAGTGTAGTTTTTCCACTTCCTGAAGGACCCATAATCCCAACAAATTCGCCTTCTTCTATAGTAAAACTAATCTCACTTAATGCATTTGAAATTATCTTTTTCCCATATACCTTACTTAAGTTTTTTACATTTAAAATTTCCATACTTATTCTCCTTTTCCAAATTTATTGGCTATTTATATACCAATTTTAATTCAGATACTAAAATATAACTATCTTCAAAGATTACATAAACATTACATGTGTGTAATACTTATTTTTTAAATAGTATAGAAATCATAGTTCCTTTATTAATCTCAGATTTTATTTCTATTTTATGTCCTAAATTATCACAGGCACTCTTTACTATATAAAGCCCCATACCTGTTGACTCTCCATATTTACGACCATTCTCTCCTGTGAAAAATGGTTCAAATACTCTTCTAATATCTTTATTAGAAATTCCAATACCTTCATCAATTATATATAGTTTTATGTATTCATTATCTTCGTCTGATTTTATAGTTAAATACTTTCCATAGTTTTTAGAATATTTAATTCCATTTATTATTACTTGTTCAATTACAAATTTAATCCATTTGGCATCAGTATACACTTCTACTGATTTATCTACATCTACTCTAGGAATTATTCTATTTTTTATGAAAAACCTTCTTTCTTTATTAACTATATCCACGATTTCATTGTGTAAATTTACTTTTTCAACTATAAAATCCTTTTGAAATTCATCTAATCTTGAAAAGTATATTGCCATATTTAAACCCTTATTTAATTTATCTAGTTCTTCTTGTATATCAGATGCAAACTCTTCACCTTCATAATCTTGCAGTTGAAGAGTTATTACAGAAATAGGTGTTTTCATTTGATGTATCCAATGGTTGATAAAAGTCAAATGCTCATCGTGTGTTTTTTTATATTCTTGTATATTTCTAACATATAATTCGTACTGTTGATTTAAAATTATAGATATATTTTGACCTAGAAATGAATCGCCTAAATCCAATAATGATTCATCTAAAGAGTTTATTCCATTTTCAAAAACATTACATACTTTTTTAATTGTTATGTATTTGTACACTATAAAACAACCTATAATAAAGGTATTAAATAACACTATGTACATTATCTCTGATAAGCCAATAAAGTTCATCATATTACAGTATAAAAGTGTTATTATAAGCCCTAAATAATAGATAAAAATATATCCTTTGTATTCTTTTAAAAAAATTTTCATCTTATCTCCTTACCAACTTTTATTTAATTTATATCCAACTCCCCTTACAGTATGTACACCATCTTTAATGCCTAACTCACTAAGCCTTTTTCTTATTCTACTTACGTTTACATTAAGCGTATTTTCCTCAACAAATTCAATGTCATCCCATATTTTTTCTAATAAATAATCTCTACTAACTACTTTAGGATATTTTTTCATAAGATACTCTAATAATATGCCTTCTTTTTTAGTTATAATTAAGTTTTTGCCTCTAAATTCTAACTCTAATCGTTCTGGATAAAATTTTAGACCGTCTAATTCTACTACTCTTTCATCTATCTTTGGTGCATATTCCCCATATGCTCTTCTTATATGACTTTTTATCTTTGCGATTACAACATCATAGTGGAAAGGTTTAGTTATATAGTCATCTGCTCCACTTTCTAATGCCCTAATTTGATCCATACCACTATCTCTCGCTGATATGAAAATTATAGGTATGTTTGATTTTCGCCTTATTTTTATACACCAGTAAAATCCATCAAATTTAGGTAGGTTAACATCTAGTAGCACTAAACTTGGATTGGATTGCTCAAATTCTTTTATTATATTATCAAAGTCTTTTACTATTATTGCGTCAAATCCATATCTATCTATATAGTCTTTTAGTAGCTCACTTATTGAAGTGTCATCTTCTATAATATAAATGATGTTATTCATATAATTCCTCCACACTAATTTTTTAATTTTCATTTTAATAAATCTATAATTATTTAATTTAAGTATATCACTATATATTTTTTTAAGTACACAAAAAGCTATAGTACTTTCACAACTATAGCTCTCATTATATATAATTATTAATAGTTTACATTATAAAGAAATAGTATATTATCAAAATACATCCAAGTACTATCCTATACCATCCAAACACTTTAAAATCATGCTTTTTAATATATCCAACAAGAAATTTAATTGCCCCTAAAGATACTACAAATGCGACTATCATTCCTACTAACAGTACTATAAGTTCAAAACTTGTAAATTCAATCCCAAATTTAATTAACTTAAGTAGACTTGCACCAAACATAACCGGAATAGCTAAAAAGAATGTAAATTCAGCTGCAACCTCTCTTGAAATTCCTATTAATAAAGCTCCTAAAATTGTAGCTCCCGAGCGTGATGTTCCTGGAAATACCGCTGCTATTAACTGAAATAATCCTATAGTTATAGCCATTTTATAAGTTAATTGATTTATATTTTTTACTATTGGATTTCTTCCTTTATTATAATTTTCTACTACTATAAATAAAATACCAAATACTATAAGAGCTATAGCTACCGTTTGGAAATTATAAAATAATGCATTTATCTTATCATCCCACATTATACCAACTATTGCCGCTGGTATGCAAGCTATCACTATTTTAATCCACATTATAAATATATCTTTTTGTATAAATTGTTTATTTTTAAATGAAAAAGGAAAAATCTTTTTCCAATATAAAACTACAACTGCCATAATTGCACCTAGTTGTATAACTACGAAGAACATTTCCTTAAAAGCCCCTGACATACCTAACTGTAAAAATTCATCTACTAGTATCATATGTCCTGTACTACTTATTGGAAGCCATTCTGTAATTCCTTCAATAATACCTAATATAATAGCCTTAAATATTTCTATTAGTTCCATTTATTTTACCTCATTTCTTATCTTTATTTTTACCTATACATTAAGATTAGTTTATATTTTTAAATGTATCTATCTTCAAAGCTTACATAAACATTACATCTGTGTAATACTTTAAACTAGATGGACAAAAATAAAGAGTTATAGAAATACATCAAGTTGCTATTAATTGATTTATTATAAAACAAAAACACATTAACAATTTAGTCAATGTGTTTTTGTGGATTTCAATGGTGGAGACGATTCGCAAGAATCATATCCACTATTATTGTATATAAACATATTTGCTTAATACACTAATAATTATCAACTAATTACAAATTGTATTTATATACTGGCTCTCTATATTTGTTGGTATATATTCTTGACTTCATAGATATTCCCTCTCGTCTGTATTTTTAGAATATCTTATGAAATTATTAATATATCTGTTCTTCTCTTTTAAATTATCTATTCTCTCTTATGTACTAATTTTAAATTATTCTAATTTTTAATTAAAATATTTCCAAAAGGGGAGGATGTCCTACTAAATTCATTATTTTCCTCCTAAAAAGCAGAAAAGAGCTTTTCATGTGTTTACACCAAAGTGCACAACCATCCAAGCTCTTTCCATAATTATGTGTTCTTAATATTTATTTACCCTTCAACAGTTATCGGAGTATGATTCTTTTTTTCACTTACACGCAATACGATACTGTCTAAATCAACCTGTAATTCAATTTTGTCACTCTTTAGTTCAGGAATTTCTCCAACAGTTAAAACAGTACCTGCCTTCATTCCATCAACGTCAATAGTTATCGTATCAATCATATATTCAGGTAAAGAAGCATATGGGATTTCAAGCTGTATTTTCTCCAGTATCCCTGCGATTTTCTCATCATTGGTAATAATGATATGAATCACACTGTTGACTTTTTCGTCTGCAGTTAACGCTTGAAAACTTATGTGTAAAATTTCATCGTTAACTGTATTCAAGGATTTTTCCTTGATTTGTACCGGTACTGTTTGTCCGTCAATATTCATCACCAGTTTACTGCCTTCACGGTTGAGGCGAATCAACCTGCGTGCAACGGCTTCTTCCATTTGAATGGAGATTGAATCTGGCAAAGATTTACCAAACACATTTCCAGGAACCATTCCGAGTCGTCTCATCTTTTTTGCCTTTACATTAAAATCACGTTTTTGAACATTAATAGTTTCCATTTTGTTTCCTCCTAATTGTTTTATAATATATGCTTAATTGCAGCGTCGTACGTTGCAAAGAAACAAGCGATAGAAGTGAGGCTTTTATTGCTGCTTATCACAGCTTACCTACCATTTTCTTTATGTAATGCATTGTTACTTTCCTCAAATTGCTTCATTTCATCAATATTAAACTCGATTTCCAAAAGCAGTTCAAAGTAAAAGTCTGAATATTTTTTTTGGCTTTAACTTAATATTTCCTTACCAAACTGATAAATCTCTTTTCGAACCCTAATAAAAAAAGAAGGGCTCTTCATACAACGCAATAAGCGCAATACCAAAAGCCCTTCTTTAAAGACGGTTCTTTTTTATTTACAATTAAGTATAGTATATAATAGTTCCCATTGAAAAGCAAGGGGGGCATTTTTCCTTTCGTGTACCCTTGCTTGAAACTGTGTATAAAGTGGCAGGAACGATGTTCAATTTTTCTGACACTTGCCTTTTTGTTAATTTTCGTTGGATAGGATAGTAGCAAAATATTATGTTTGAGTTTATAGACTCTTTTTATCTTAAGTTTAAATTACTCCATTCATCGTCTGAGTCAGTAACTTCCATCTTAGAACCCTTTGGTATTACAGTTACTATATTTTAATTTAATTATTTTCCTGATCTTAGATTAGAATTTTTTAAGATATATTTATATACTGGCTCTCTATATTTGTTGGTATATATTCTTGACTTCATAGATATCCCCTTTCGTCTGTATTTCTAGAATATCTTATGAAATTAGCAATATATCTGTTCTTTTATTTTGAATTATCTATTTTCTCTTATCTACTAATTAAATTATTCTAAGTTTTAATTAAATATTAAGATTTAATATAAAAAATGACCTGTACATAGGTCACTTTAACTGACCCCTAACGGTTGTCAGTTTTTTTGTATCCAAACTTAGCTCTACAATTAGAACATACTAGTTCTGGCATAGATTCATCTTCTAGCGGTTTTATTATATCTAAAAGTAATTTCTGCCAAGAATTTCTCAAATATTTATAAGGTATATGAGATACTTTCTTAAACCACTTATTATTTTTATCGATTCCACCTTCTGTAAATAATACATGTATATGTGGATTCCATTTTAAATCAGAGCCAAAAGTATGAACTCATCTATTAATCCTACTTCATGATTTACTTTTACTTTATTTTGATAGTAACTTGATACTACGCCATATTAACATATTATTTACCTGCTTATCTGACCCTTTTAAAGAATACATCCTTCCACATTTACTACAAAATTTGGTCTTACATGTAAATCCATGAATATATTCTTCATTACATTCTAGACATTTATGTTTAATATATCCCTTTTCTATATTTCCACAATCTAAAGCTCGTTCTACTGTATATATTATATGTTCACGCATTTTTTTCTAACTCTATGCCACTTCAATTTTCTAAATTCTTCGAAGTGATTTTCTAATATATTATTTATAATTTTGTCACTTTTATATTTTCTGCACCTATTCATATTACTATTATATACAAGTTTTCCACAGTTTTTGAAATATCATAATTCCCTTGTAATAAAAAAAGGTATTGACTAAATGGTCGATACCTTTTTCGTGGATTTAAATGGTGGAGACGAATCACAGGAATAAAACCCACGATTTATTTCTTAATACTTTGATTTTTATATACTAATTTAGTTTCAATATCATTAATCATTTTACCTATAGCTGCGGATAATACCATTGGTAATATAGTATTAATTGGAAAGAAAAATATCAATAAAAATATAGCTACAAACATATTTCCTATAGCCTTACTTGCAAGACCTGTAACTATTATAGCCAAGCAAAAAACTGGATCTATAGAAAATAACTTAGATACTCCATAAGCTAGACAGCTCCCAGAAAATATCAAAGGAAATATATGTCCACCTCTATGCCCTGTTGATAAACATATTTCTGTCAATAAAAGTTTTACTAATGATAATAAAATAAGCATATAAGCAGATATGTTATTCCACTCAACAACTAACTCTCTTAATCCATGTTCTCCAGAAAATAATGTCCCCGGGAAAATAGTTCCTAATATACCTATTCCTAATCCTCCAATTATTCCTTTTAGTATTTTTTTATTTTCAATAGGCTTTAATATCCTATGTAGTACTAAAGCGTACATTTTGTATATATATGCAAGTAACATGGCTATAATAATTAATGGTATAAACCAAATAATTTCTTTCAACCCAATATTACTTTGTCCAAATTTAACTATAAATGAAGGTCTATTATCAAATTTTGATAATAGCATAAATACTAAAAAAGCAGCTATTGTTGTTACAGTATAAACAATTACTTTTATTTTCTTTATTATATGTCTATTTTCTGAATTTTTTTCACTTAGTGTATATATTCCAAATAAAGGCGCTCTAAATACAAGTCCTGCACTAACTTGCATACTATATTCTATTAGTTCATCTGAATACTGATTAACAACGTTCTTTTTCTTAAATCGTTCTTTCATTTTATCTCCAACAAAGGTAATTATACCTCCTGCAATGCCTGATAGTGCAGCCTCTGGTCCAACACTTGCACCAAAAAATAGTATTGTCAATGAGTTTATAATAGAATATTTTAATGATTTATACTCTACTCTTTTATTTTTCTTAAACTCTTCTAAAGTTTGGTCCATATATTTTGGGTATTCTCCAAAATATTTTTGCGTTATTCCGACTAATATACCACCTATACTTGCAACTATTAAAGTCCAATATTTTATATTAAAAAAATCTTTTAAAGTGTGCCATATAAAGTGTGTACCTACATTTACAACTCCTAAAAACATCCATGTTAAAATACCTACAAATGCACCCATAAGTGCGCTATTAAGCATTAACGCTAAATCTAACTTTACAACTTTTTTATCCAATGAATTCCCTCCTTAAGTTGATCTTGAATAAATTTTTCCTCTATAAGATAATTTATATTCTAAATGAGATATCCCATTTTTTGTTACTTCATTTATATTTCTGCTCGTCAAAATTCTTTAGTATATTCAATCCTTTATATATTATTACATGATTAGTGAATACGAATCGTAGGAATAATACCCACGAAATCAATATACTATTCTTACTGCTAGTTAGTTATTTAATAACATATTCATAATAATTTTTCTAACATTGTTAATTAAATTTCAATCTTAACATATAATAACTTTCTATAGTTTTCTCTATCATTATAATCTATCTCTTCAATTTCATAGTACGAATTTATTATATCATACTCTTCCTGCAAACCTAATCCTTCATATATTTTCATATGACATCTCCTTAATATTTTAACTAAACAAAACCTAATTCAATATTTATCTAGTATGTTCTTAATAGATTTTTAAATAATATAATTATAGTAATTAAATTTCATCTTATTTTTATAATAATCTCCTTATATGAATTATTAATTCTATGCTTAAAAAAATATCCTCTTTAAAAATAGAGAAATTGAAATGGATAGTATTTATATTTTATATATTATTTTACCCTTGTGATTTTCTTTGTTATATCCTTAAAATCTCATATAGTTTTCCACTTAGATTCTAAGCATATTAAAAACACTTATACCCGAAGGATATAAGTGCTCGTGGATTTCAATGGTGGAGACGAGGGGAGTCGAACCCCTGTCCGCAAGTCTTTTCCTCGTTGCATCTACGTGTGTATCCGACTGATTTAGTTTCTCGTCTAACACACCGCCCAGCGGCAAGCTGTGTGGTCGACCAGTCCCAATTAATCCACTTTAGGTCGAGACACCCAAAAAGTAGTTCCCTGCATAATGACGTTCAGTCCTAACCGGCAGGAGGGCTAGGAGGAACGAGCAGAACTAAGCTGCTAGTGCGTAATTATCGTTTGCGTTTGTTTTAAGTCCCCAGTTTTTACGTGACCCAGAGTAACACGACACGCAGCCCCAAGTTCCAAACCCACGTCGAAACCTTTACGCCCCCGTGGTATTTTTAAGTCCTTGGACTGAATTTCGCAAACTTTTTTCACCATTACTATTTAGTTGTTAATATATAATATAATACTTTTAGTGATAAAAATCAATGTAATTAACTGCATCAATATCATTAATTTACTAAAAATATTAATATTTACCTCTTAATTCTCTTTCTACATGTCTTTGAGCATCTTTTTTAGCTAAATCTTGACGCTTATCATATAGTTTCTTTCCTTTAGCTAATGCTAACTGAACTTTAACTTTACCATTTTTAAGATATACACTTAATGGAATTAAAGAATAACCTTTTACAGTTGTAAGTCCTATAAGCTTTCTTATTTCATGTTTATGAAGTAATAATTTTCTAGTTCTTAAGGGGTCTACATTAAATATGTTTCCTTGCTCGTATGGACTTATATGAACTTGTTTTAAAAATACTTCACTATTATCTACAGATGCATATCCATCACTTAGATTTAGTTTTCCTTGTCTTATAGACTTTACTTCTGTACCTTTTAATTCAATTCCACATTCATAAGTTTCCTCTATAGAGTACTCATGTCTTGCTCTTTTATTACTAGCTAATGTCTTTGTTCCTACCATACGAATTCACCTTCTTCACTTAAAATTTCTTCATTTAACACTATAATATATTATTAGTAAAAATATACCATATATAAGACTATTAGTCAATATAAGTTATACTCTTATTGTTTTATAATTATGATATTTTTATTCATTTATATTTTCTTTTAAAATATAATATGGGTCGTAACTAACGACCCATATTATATTAATTATTCTTGTGTAGTTTCTACTTCATTTTCATTAATATCTTCATCTTCTATTTTTTTAAGTAGCTTAAAATCTATTTCTCTTAAATCAATATTTACATTATCAACTTTTATTCTTACTGCATCACCTATTCTGAAAGTCTTTTTAGTTCTCTCTCCCATTATAGTATATGTTTGATCATCATAGATGTAGTAATCATCTTTCATATTAGCAAGTCTAGTTAATCCTTCAACAGTATTTGGTAATTCTATAAACATACCAAACGATGTTACACTTGATACAATACCATCGAATTCCTCACCAACTTTATCATACATGTATAAGCATTTGTAGAAATCTTTTACATCTCTTTCTGCTAATTCTGCACTTCTTTCTCTTTCTGATGATTGAATTGATGAATATTCAACTATGTTTTTAAGTTGATCTATTCTTTTGTGGCTAAGCTTATTATTTAATTGCTCTTTTATTATTCTATGAATTTGTAAGTCAGGGTATCTTCTTATTGGAGAAGTAAAGTGACTGTAGTATTTAGCTGCAAGACCAAAGTGACCTACACATTCTGGTGAATACTTAGCTTGTCTTAAGGATCTAAGCATTATTGTACTTATAGCTGCTTCTTCTCTTTTTCCTTTTATCTTTTGAACTATACCTTGTAATTCTTTTGGATGAACATCTTCCATATCACCTTTTATAGTATATCCAAATGTAGATACAAATTTGCTTAAGTTTTGCATTTTTTCTACTGATGGAGTTTCATGTATTCTATAAACGAAAGGTAGCTCTAACCAGAAGTAATGTTCTGCTATAGTTTCATTACTTATAAGCATGAATTCTTCTATTATTTTGTTAGATATTCTTCTTTCATATTCTTTTATATCTACAACTTCACCTTCGCCATTTAATATTATCTTAGCTTCAGGGAAATCAAAGTCTATTGCGCCTCTTTTTTTTCTTCTACCCATAAGAATTCTAGCTAATGTTTCTGCGTTTTTAAATTCTTCAACTAAATTAGAGAATGTTTCTTTTAATTTTTCATCGTCATTTTCTAATATGTCTGATACTTCTGTATAAGTCATTCTAGCTTTAGAGTTTATTATTGTTTCTTTTATATCGTATTTTACAACATTACCTTTATCATCTATTTCCATAAATACTGATAATGTAAGTTTATCTTCAAATGGATTTAAACTACATACTCCATTAGAAAGTGTCTTAGGTAACATAGGTATTACTGTATCTACTAAATAAACTGAAGTTGCTCTTTTTAAAGCTTCTTTATCTAGTTTACTTTTTTCTTTTACGTAATGAGTAACATCTGCTATATGAACCCCTAGCTTAAAGTTTCCATTAGGTAATACATCTATAGATACTGCATCGTCTAAGTCCTTAGCATCGTCACCATCTATTGTGAAAGTTTTTAAATCTCTTATATCAAATCTTCTTTCAACTTCCTCTTGTGGTATTTCTACAGCTACATTTTCAGCTTCATCTAATACTTTTTTAGGGAATTCTTCAGGCAATCCGTGTGCTTTTACTATAGAGTGTATTTCTACTACTCTTTCGCCTTTTTGACCTAATATTTCGATTACTTTACCTTCTGGTTTTCTATCTTCTTGTGGCCATACAGTTATTTCACAAACAACTTTATCATTTTCTCTTGCTCCACTGAAGAATTTTTTAGGTATATATATATCTTTGTTGAACTTTTTATCATCTGGAATAACAAATCCAAAGTTTCTATTTGGTTGGAATACACCAACTATATAAGTTATTTCTCTTTGTACAACTTTAATAATTTTACCTTCTGCTCTTCTTTCGTCCGTTGCAGGTGTAATTATTTCAGCCATAACTCTATCATTGTGCATAGCTCCGTTTATTTCACTTGATGGTATAAATAAGTCTTGTGTGTATTCTTCATCAGATTCTACAAATCCAAAACCTTTTCTATGAGATACAAACTTTCCTACAAAGTATCCCATTTCTTTTGGAGATATTATTTTTCCTTTTTTCGTTTTACATATTGTTGAATCTTCTTCTAGCTCTTCTAAAAATTTATAAAACATCGGCATCTCTGTTGGTTTTATATCAAATATAAGGGCTAATTCTTCTTTTTTTAATGGAGTATATGCTTCATCATTTAATAATCCCATTACACGTTCTTTAAGTCCTGGTAACATCGCTGTTCCTCCTATTTCTTTTATTTTGCTATATATAAATTGTATTAGCTATTAAATTTCCTTGTACTTTATACTATGATTTTCAACTTTATAATTGATTATTATATTCTAATATTTAACACCTATAATTAAAGTAGTTCCAAAGTCACTTACCAATGGATTAGAGAATGTAGGATTACATTCAATTAGAATTAATATATATTCATTTATATATTATTTACTAATAAAGATATTTTATTATAACTTTATTGATATTACCTTATTATACACCATTAGAACTATTTGGTAAATTTAACTTATATATGTTTATTACCCAAATCATACAAAAAAATAAACATGATTTAACTCATGTCTAATGTTTAAATATTTATTTTAATCATACAATCCATTTAATACTCTACTTACTGTTGCCTTGCTCCATTTTATTTTAGCTGATATTTCACTATAACTTAATCCTTTAAGTCTTAAATCTCTTATACTTTGTATATCCATATCTGTAATTTGCTTTTCTTTTGGTTTTAAAGTGTGTTTACTATTTTTAAGTCTTATTATTTCTACTTTTAATGTATCTATTTCCATTTGTTTTTTTTGTAGTTTTTTTTCATAAGCATCTCTCATTTCATTAAACTCTAATATATAATTTTTTTTCCAATCATCTTGTTCTTTAATTTTAAACATTGCCATTATTTTTACCTCCTTGTTTCATTAGTTTTGTAACCACTATAACAATTAATTTCTTTACATTTATGTAAATTCCTTTTATATAGCACTTTGAAATTTCTTTTATTTTCTTTTATTTTTCAACAGTTTAGATTATTATTTTTCATCTTTAGCTTTATAAAAAGTGATTTTTATCATTATTCTTTATTTTCATATACTATTTTGTTGTAAAAAACATCTGAATTTTAATTCATTTTTTAAATATAGGCACAAAAAAACAACTACATATACATGTAATTGTCTCTTTAAAAATCAAATTTAATTTTTAAATCTTGTAATAAATTCTTATTAAATAATGGCCAATTATTTAATATTACTTAATTAAAAGCATTATTATTGCATTTACGAAAAATAATACTGCTGATATTTTTGTTATTCTTGCAAGAAAAGCTTCTTTACCTTTTGGCTTGAAGTAACTTTGGTTACCTTCCCCACCAAATTGTGAAGGAACTGCACTTTTAGTATCTTGTGGCATTATACTTCCTATAAGAGCTATAGCTAATATTACTTGTAAAACCATTAATATCATTTTTATATCCATTATGTACCCCTCCTTTTTCTTACGTTTTGTAAGTTTTAACTTACTCTTTAATATAGCACATAACACTAGTGTATTCAAGGTGCCTAAGTGTAATTAAAAAAAGCCTTCAACTAATTGTTAAAGGCTTTTAATTTTAACATTAATTTGTTATAGCATGCACTTTTATTAAGTTTGTAGTTCCACTTACTCCAACCGGCACACCTGCTGTTATTACAACTAAATCTCCAGGTTTTAAATCGCTAGTTTTTGTAACTGCATCTATTGATTTATCTATTATTTCATCTGTACTTCCTACGTTAGATGTTTTTACTGTATAAACGCCCCAAGTTAAAGCTAACCTTCTCATAACACCTTCATCTTCTGTTGTTGCTATTATTGGGCACTGTGGTCTAAATTTAGAAACCATTCTTGCTGTATGCCCACTTGAAGTGAATGTTATTATAGAAGCTGCATTTAAATCTGTTGCTGTTGTACACGTTGCATGACTTATTGCATTTGTAACTGTTATGTCTGCTATTTTTCTTTTCTTTAGCAATTGATTATAGTCTATTGTTCTTTCTATTCTCTTTGCTATTGTAGCCATTGTTTTTACTGCTTCTGCTGGGTATTTACCAGCTGCTGTTTCTCCTGATAACATTATTGCATCTGTTCCATCATAAATAGCATTTGCAACATCTGTAACTTCTGCTCTTGTAGGTCTAGGATTTCTAATCATAGAATCTAGCATTTGAGTTGCAGTTATTACTGGTTTTCCTACCTCATTACATTTTTTTATCATCATTTTTTGCGCTATTGGTATTTCTTCTGTTGGTATTTCAACACCTAAATCACCTCTAGCAACCATTATACCGTCAGATACATTTAATATAGAATCTATATTATCTACACCTTCTTGATTTTCTATTTTAGATATTATTTGTATATGTGTAGCATTATTATTTTCTAAAACTTCTTTTATAGCTAACACATCTGATGCTTTTCTTACAAATGATGCTGCTATATAATCTATTCCTTGTGCTATACCAAACTCTATATCACTTATATCTTTATCTGTTAATGCTGGTAAGTTTATTTTTACGCCTGGAACATTAACACCTTTATGATTTTTAACTACACCAGAGTTTTGTACTGTACAAAGTATTTCGTCTCCTTTTACTTCATCTACTGTTAGTCCAATTAACCCATCGTCTATTAGTATTGTATCACCTGAAACTACATCTTTTGAAAGATACTTATAAGTTACTGTACATTTTTCTTTGTTTCCTAAAACTTCATCCATTGCTATAGTAAACTTTTGTCCTTCTTCTAATAATACTTCTGGTAAATCAAAGTCTCCAGTTCTTATTTCAGGACCTTTAGTATCTAATAATATAGCTATCGGTTGACCTAAATCAGCTCTAACTTTTTTAACTAAATCCATTCTTACCTTATGCTCTTCATGAGTTCCATGAGAAAAATTAAATCTACATACATTTAATCCATTGTTTATAAGTTCTCTTAATGTTTCCTCTTTATCTGATGCTGGTCCTAATGTACATACTATCTTAGTTCTTTTAATATCATTTAACATGATTTTCCTCCTAGATGTTGTGCTCTAATATATATTTATCTTTGCTACATTATTATTCCCCATATTACTGTAGATACTACAGTCATAGAAAGACCTACTAAACATTCATATGGCATTAATTTCAAACGATCTCCTATGCTCATTTTCGTTGCTCCTACTCTTGCACGGAAGAACGAACCATGTATAAAAATGTTTCTCATAGTATCAAATATTTTTTTTTTATCATTTTCTATAATTTCTAAATCTAAAATACTATGATTTTCGTTTATCTTCATTTTATTTTAAATTGATTTTTAATATAAATAAAGAGCCCTAGAAATATCTAGGACTCTTTATATTATATATATTTAATTTATAAAATTATTTTTTTAAGTTGTAGAAAGATTTTAATCCACAGTATCTAGCGCATTCTCCAACCATTTCTTCTATTCTTAATAATTGGTTGTATTTAGCGACTCTATCAGTTCTTGATGGAGCACCAGTTTTTATTTGCCCAGCGTTTACAGCTACAGCTAAGTCAGCTATAGTAGTATCTTCTGTTTCTCCTGATCTATGAGATATAACTGCAGTGTATCCAGCTCTCTTAGCCATTTCTATAGCATCTAAAGTTTCAGTTATAGTACCTATTTGGTTAACTTTAACTAATATAGAGTTTGCTACTCCCGCTTCTATTCCTCTTTCTAATCTTTCAGTGTTAGTTACGAATAAATCGTCTCCAACTAATTGGATTTTATTTCCTAATTTATCAGTTAATAATTTCCATCCATCCCAATCTTCTTCATCTAATCCATCTTCTATAGTTATTATTGGGAAGTTTTCTACCCACTCAGCGTAGAAGTCAACCATTTCAGCTGCAGTTAATTCTTTTCCTTCTCCAGCTAAAACATATTTTTTAGTTTCTTTGTTGTACATTTCTGTAGCAGCAACGTCTAATCCTAACATTATATCTTCACCTGGCTTGTATCCAGCTTTAGATATAGCATCTACTATTAATTCTAAAGCAGCTCTGTTTGATGATAAGTTTGGAGCGAATCCACCTTCATCACCTACACCGCAAGCTAATCCGTTAGCAGCTAATACGTTCTTTAAAGAGTGGAATACTTCTGCACCCATTCTTAAAGCTTCTTTGAATGACTTAGCTCCAACTGGTAATATCATGAATTCTTGAACGTCAACGTTGTTATCAGCATGCTCTCCACCGTTTATTATATTCATCATTGGTACTGGTAATTGCTTAGCATTTACTCCACCTATGTATTGGAATAATGGTAATCCTAATTCTTCAGCAGCAGCTCTAGCTACAGCCATAGAAACACCTAATATTGCATTAGCTCCTAATTTACCTTTGTTTGGAGTTCCGTCTAATTCTATCATAACTGCATCTATAGTAGGTTGATCAGTAGCATCCATACCTTCTATTTCTGGAGCGATTATTTCATTTACGTTAGCAACAGCTTTTTCAACACCTTTTCCTAGGTATCTTGATTTGTCACCGTCTCTTAATTCAACTGCTTCGAAAGCACCTGTTGAAGCTCCTGATGGTACTATAGCTCTTCCAGTTGTTCCACTCTCTAATACTACCTCAACCTCTACAGTTGGGTTTCCTCTTGAATCTAAAACTTCTCTAGCGTATACTAATTCGATAACTGACATAATATATATCTCCTCTCGGTTTTTAGTAGTTGATTATATTCAACTAAATTTTTTAGTTTATAGTTCATTATTATATATTTTAGTAAATTTAATAATTTTCATATTTAATAAAAATTTCTTTGATGGGTAAATTTATAATCTTCATATGATTTTTAACTATTTTTATTTACTATTTTATTATTAAAGAGTTACCAGTCATTTGTTCTGGCTTCTCTAAATTCATCATTGATAATACTGTAGGTGCTATATCACTTAATCTACCGTCTTCTTTTAACTTAGCAGATTTTAATTTTTCACCTACTGCGATAAATGGTACAGGGTTTGTTGAATGTGCTGTTATAGTTGTTTTAGTTTCTGGGTCTTGCATAAGTTCTGCATTACCATGGTCAGCAGTAATTAAAGCTTGTCCATCTTTAGAAAGTATTTTTTCTACAACTCTTCCTACACATGTATCAACAGTTTCAACAGCCTTTATAGCCGCTTCTACTACTCCTGTATGTCCTACCATATCAGGGTTAGCATAGTTTAACACAATAAAATCATACTTATCTTCATCTATTTCTTTTAATAATTTATTAGTTAATTCATCAGCATTCATCTCTGGTTGTAAATCATAAGTTGCAACTTTTGGAGATGGTACTAATAATCTATCTTCATCTTTATTAGGTTCTTCTACTCCACCATTAAAGAAGAATGTAACGTGCGCATACTTTTCAGTCTCCGCTGCTCTTAATTGAGTTTTTCCATTCTTAGCTAAGTATTCTCCTAGTGTATTTTCAAGAGTTTGAGGTCCAAAAGCTACATTTACATTTTTTATAGTTATATCATATGTAGTTAAACATACGAATAATGTTTTCATACAAGGTCTTTCAAATCCAACAAATTCATCACATACTAAAGCTCTTGTTATTTCTCTTGCTCTGTCTGGTCTAAAGTTACCAAATATAATAGAATCATCTTCTTTTATAAGTCCTACTGGTTGACCATTTTCAACCATAACTGTTGGAATTACAAACTCATCATTCTTATCTTCATTGTAAGAGTTTTGAACCGCTTCTTTAGCACTAGTTGCTGTATTTCCTTTTCCTTGAACCATTGCATCATATGCAAGTTGTACTCTTTCCCATCTCTTGTCTCTATCCATAGCATAGTATCTACCAGAAATCGAAGCAAATTTACCTACTCCAACTTCTTTCATATAGTTTTCTACATCTTCTATGAATTCTAAAGCACTTCTTGGGGCAACGTCTCTTCCATCTGTAAAAGCATGAACGAATACATTTTGTACACCATTATCTTTAGCCATTTTTATAATACCTTTTAAATGGTCTATATGAGAATGAACTCCTCCATCAGATAATAATCCCATTAAGTGAAGAGAGTGGTTCTTTGCATTTTGCATAGCTTTTAATAATACTTCATTTTCAAATAAATCTCCATCATTTATAGCTTTAGTAACTCTAGTTAAATCTTGATATACTACTCTTCCTGCTCCGATGTTTGTGTGTCCCACTTCTGAGTTACCCATTTGTCCATCTGGAAGACCTACATCAAGTCCACTAGCTTTAATTAAAGTATGAGGATATTCTTTCATTATTTTATCTAAATTAGGAGTTTTGGCACCTAAAACAGCATTTCCTTCTACTATTTTACTTTCACCAAATCCATCCATTATTATTAATGCGATTGGTTTTTTCATATTTTTTCTCCTTAGAAATTAACAAGCTCTGTATAGTCACTTGCTGCTAAGCTAGCTCCACCAACTAAAGCTCCATCTATGTCACTTTGGTTCATTATTTCAGCTACGTTTGCAGGCTTAACGCTTCCACCGTATTGAATTCTAACTTCATTAGCTAATTCACCATAAAGTCCAGCTACAACTTCTCTTATGTATTTAATTACATCGTTAGCATCTTCGCTAGTTGCAGTTTTTCCAGTACCTATAGCCCATATTGGCTCATAAGCTATTACAACTTTAGCTATATCTTCTTTAGATACGTTTTCTAAAGCTTTTTCTACTTGAATTTTACAAACTGATTTAGTTTCAGAAGCTTCTCTTTGTTCTAGAGTTTCTCCACAACATAAGATTGGATTTATTCCAACTTCTAATGCTTTTAAAACTTTTTTGTTTACAGTTTCGTTAGTTTCATTGAAGTATTGTCTTCTTTCTGAATGTCCTATTACAACATAGTCCATTTCTATTTCTTTTAACATAAGTGGAGATACTTCACCTGTAAATGCTCCATTTTCTTCAAAGTGCATATTTTGAGCACCTATTTTTATGTTAGTCCCTTTAGTTGCTTCTTTTAAATCTTTTAATAATGTAAAAGGTGCACATATTACAGCTTCCACCTTATCATTATTTACTTTATCTTTAACTTCATTCACAAATTCTAAAGATTGTGCTATAGTTTTGTGCATTTTCCAGTTACCTGCTATTATTGGTTTTCTCATTTTTTTATTCCTCCCACTTTTAGTTTAAATCTTTGAGAAATCTTAATTATCATAGATTTCTCTTTATTTAATATTTTAATTTAATAAGGTAGTTTTACTTTAGTAAAACTAAACTGTGGTCATATTTATATATTAATGTTTGGCATATTTAAATGCATTACGATTATTTTCAAATTTATTTGTTATCTAAAGCTACTATTCCTGGTAATTCTTTACCTTCTAAAAATTCTAAAGATGCCCCACCACCAGTTGATACATGAGTCATTTTATCTCCAAATCCTAATTGGTTAACAGCTGCAGCTGAATCTCCACCACCTATTACAGTAGTAGCATCAGTTAATGCTGCCATAGCTTTAGCAACAGCTAATGTTCCATTTGCGAAGTTTTCAAATTCAAATACTCCCATTGGTCCATTCCATACTATTGTTTTAGAAGTATTTACTGTATTTACATACTCTTCAATAGTTTTAGGTCCTATATCTAATCCCATATGTCCTGCTGGTATATTAGCATCTTCAGTTATAACTGGAGCTATATCTGCAAATTTATCTGCAACAGCATTGTCTATCGGTAATAAGAATTTAACTCCTTTAGCTTGTGCTTTATTCATCATTTCTTTTGCGTATTCTACTTTTTCTTCTTCAACTAATGAAGTTCCTATTTCATATCCTTGAGCTTTTAAGAATGTATAAGCCATTCCTCCGCCTATTATTAAGTTATCCACTTTTTCTAATAACTGCTCTATAACAGCTATTTTATCCGATACTTTCGCTCCCCCTAATATTGCAGTAAAAGGTCTTACTGGAGTTGCAACTGTTTCTCCTAAGAACTTTAATTCCTTTTGTATTAAGTAACCACAAACTCTTTCTTGTGAAAATTCACTAGCACCTACTGTTGAACAGTGAGCTCTATGAGCAGTACCAAATGCATCATTTACAAATACTTCTGCTAATGAAGCTAATTCCTTAGAGAAGTTTTCTTCGTTTTTAGTTTCTTCTTTTCTGTATCTAGTGTTTTGTAGTAATACTACATCACCATTTTGCATTTTTTCTACGGCAGCTTTTGCATTTTCCCCTACAACGTTATCATCCGCTGCAAATACAACTTCCTTGTTTAACATTTGTGATAATCTAGTAGCAACAGGTGCTAAAGATAACTCTGGCTTAGCTTCTCCTTTTGGTTTTCCTAAGTGAGAACATAATATAACTTTTGCTCCATTTTTGATTAAGTAATTTATAGTAGGCATAGCCCCGTTTAATCTGTTTTCATCAGTTATTACACCATCTTTTAATGGTACATTGAAATCACATCTTACTAAGACTTTTTTCCCAGATACGTTTATATCTTCTATTGTTTTTTTATTAAGCATTGACATATTTTTATCTCCTTTTAAAAATAAAGTTAACCCATTGTTAAGTATATTTTTTAACACCGAATTTATCATATCACATATTTTTTATTATATAACTTTATATTACACTATATTAGACTTTTAAAAAAGTCCTAAGCTTGCAGTTTTAAACTACAAGCTCGGACTCATATGAAATTACTTAGCTAAACCAGCGAAGTATCCTAATGTTCTTATTAATTGAGCAGTGTAAGACATCTCGTTATCGTACCAAGAAACAACTTTAACTAATTGCTCTCCGTTTACTTCCATAACTTTTGTTTGAGTTGCATCGAATAATGATCCGAAGTTTATTCCTATTATATCAGTAGATACTAATTGCTCTTCAGTGTATCCAAATGATTCGTTAGAAGCAGCTTTCATAGCAGCATTTATTTCTTCTACAGAAACTTTAGCTCCTAAAGTACAAACTAACTCAGTTAAAGAACCAGTTATAACTGGAACTCTTTGAGCTCCTCCGTCTAATTTACCTTTTAATTCAGGTATAACTAAACCTATAGCTTTTGCAGCTCCTGTAGTATTAGGAACTATACTTGCAGCAGCAGCTCTACCTCTTCTTAAGTCACCTTTTGCATGAGGTCCATCTAATGTATTTTGATCATTAGTGTAAGCATGTATAGTAGTCATGAATCCTTTTTGTAATTCAAATTTATCATTTAATACCTTAGCCATTGGTGCTAAACAGTTAGTAGTACAAGAAGCTCCTGATATAACTGTTTCAGTTCCATCTAATACATCATTGTTTACGTTGAATACTACTGTTTTTATATCTCCTGTAGCAGGTGCAGATATAACAACTTTTTTAGCTCCAGCTTCTAAGTGAAGACCAGCTTTTTCTTGAGAAGTAAAGAATCCTGTACATTCTAATACTATATCTACGTTTAGTTCTCCCCATGGTAAATCAGCTGGGTTTCTTTCAGCTGTAACTTTTATTTCATTCCCGTTAACTACAAAAGCTCCATCTTTAACTTCTATTTCACCGTTAAATCTCCCTTGAGCTGAATCATACTTGAATAAGTGTGCTAAAGTTTTAGCATCTGTTAAGTCGTTTATTGCAACAACTTCAAACTTATCAGTTTGCTCCATTAATTTTCTTAACGCTAATCTTCCTATTCTTCCAAATCCATTTATCGCAACTTTAACCATTGTGTTACCTCCTAAAAGTAAATTTGTGTATATATTTGACTAGCAATGCTAGTTAATCACTATTGTTATAATTCTAAAATTCTAGTAGCACTTTCTTCATCAGTTATAAGTACTATATTTTTATTTATATTTGTCATCGCTATAAGTGCATCCGCTTTTCTAGTTCCTGCGAATATAGCTATGTTTTCTTTAATATTTTTAAATGTTTCTAAGTGAATACCTACTGTATTCAATTTGCAAACTATCTCACCTTTTTCATTAAAGTAGTGTCCAAAGGCCTCTCCTATAGCACCTTTTTCAACAATCTCTTCAACTTTTTCTATAGGAAGCTTTCTTCTTGTTGCCATTTCACCAGCAATTCCTATTCCAAATACTAATACATCAGTTTTTGCTATCATATCTAATGTATTTTTTATTTGTGGTTCTTGGGTAAGTGTTTTCATTGACTCTTCGCCTAATTCATCTGGTATATGTAATAATTTATAGTGGGAATTTAGTTTTTTACTAGTTGTAGCCACTACATTATTAGACTGAATTTCAACGTCTTTGCCCATACTTCCTCTAGCAGGAACTACTGTTACGTTTTCATACTTCTTATCAGTCTTTATGGTATTTGAAAATTCAAGCATAGTACTTCCACCTGTTATGGATACTATATCTCCATCTTTTAAAATACTCAAGAAATACTCAGCGCCACATTTGGCTACATCTTTTATTAGACTTGGATTGCTGTCATAACTACCAGGTACAAGTAAAACTTTTTTGATACCAAGTTTTTCTCTCACCTTCTCTTGTAGTGTTGACAATCCCATAATATCATTCATCATGTCTTTAAGTTCATCTAAAAGTTTTATACCTTCTTGAGTCATGGTCATTCCCGATACTGCTACATCTATAAGATTTTGTTCTTTTAGAAATTCAGTTTCTGACCTTACTACTCTTTCACTAATTCCTAAAACATTTGATAATGTTCTTCGACCGATTGGCTCGCTCAAAGATATCTGTCTTAAAATGCAGTATCTTCTTTCCATAAGCTCCATAACTTGTGGAATTAACTTCTGTTGAATTTTTAATAAGCTTTTCATATCATGCTCCTTATTATTGTCTTAGCTAGGGACTTTTTTTGTCCCTTGCGTTTATTTTAGTCCCACAAGATAATTTTATTTTAAATGAAATGAAGAGATTTTTCAATAGTTTTTATGATATTTTTATCTTTTTTTATTTTTTTAGTATTGTTTTCTCTTACTAGACGACAATATGCCCAAATTTTCTCTGTATTTTGCAACCGTTCTCCTTGCTACAGTTATACCTTCTTCTTTTAAAATCTTGGCTATGTTGTCATCACTTAAAGGCTTTCTCTTATTTTCCTTCTTTATTTTATCCTCTATCATTTTTTTTATACTTGTACTAGATACACAAGTATCATCTTCTGATTCAAGTGAACTACTAAAGAAGTACTTAAATTCAAACATTCCATACGGAGTTAGCATATATTTACCGTTTACACCTCTACTGATTGTGGATTCATGAAAGTCTAATTGTTGTGCAATATCTTTCATCCTCATTGGTTTTATATATTTAGTTCCGTGCCTAAAAAATTCTTCTTGTGATTTTACAATTTCTTCTGCAATCCTTAAAATTGTAGATTTCCTACTTTGTATGTTTTTAATTAATAAAGTAGCTGCGTTTAATTTTTCTTTTATAAATTCTTTTGCATCATCATCTGATTGTGAATTCTTTAAAATTTCTCTGTAAAAATCATTTATTTTTATCTTGAATGAATCTTTATTATTGCTATAAACAATAAACTGATTTTCAATTTTTTCTACAGTCACATCGGGCTGTACATATACAGTTTTTTCTATACAACATAATTTTCCTGGTTTTGGATCTAGCGTTTTAATTATATTAATTAAATTTACGCACTTTTGTAAGGGTATATTATATTTTTTGCTTATTTCCTTATATTTATTACTCGCTATTAAGTTTAGGTCTTTACAAACTATATCCTCTAACACTTCATTGTATATTCCTAGGTTTTGCATTTGTATCATTAAACATTCTGATAAATTTCTGGCACCTACTCCACTTGGTTCTAATTGTTGAATATTTAATAAACAACTTTCAAATAAATCTTTGTCTATTTCTAATATATCAATTATTTCATCTTCATCATTTCTTAGATATCCATCTTCATCTAAGCTATCTATAATATATTTACAAATTTCCATTTCTTTTTCGCTCAATTTATATAAATTTATTTGAAGATATAAGTGTTCATATATATTTGATGAATATTTAATCATATTTTCTAAATCTATATCATTATCTGAATTATAGTTAACTTCATTTTTATCTACTTTAGTTGATTTTTCCATATCTTTTACATATGCTTCCCAGTTTATTTCACCTGTTCTCTCCACGTCTAACAATGGATTTTCTTCTGATTCTCTTTTTATTTCTTCTTCTACTTCT
Source organism: Peptostreptococcaceae bacterium VA2 (assembly GCA_000686145.1). Lineage (GTDB taxonomy): Bacteria > Bacillota > Clostridia > Peptostreptococcales > Peptostreptococcaceae > Romboutsia_D. The sequence continues at coordinate 3,044,522 of JMMB01000007.1, forward strand.
AACTTACTCATGTTTAATATGTTTAAAGATTGCTTTAATGAAGTTGTCATTACTAGCTTTTGAGATTGTGTAAGTTCTAGAGTCTGATTAAAATTCATAATTTTCGCCTCACAATTAGTCATTTTCGTATAAAAAAATCCTTTTATACAAGTATATTTTAACATACATCTTGCGTAAAAGGATTCGTTGGCCTACATATCTTTTAATATGTTTAATAATTCTTCTTCTGTATATTTATATTTCGAATTACAGAATTGGCAACCTATTTCAGCTTCTTTATCTTCTTCTATTATTGAAGCTAATTCTTTTTTCCCTATTGCTATTAATACTTTTTGTACTCTTTCTTTTGAACATTCACATTCAAATCCAACTTCTACTTTATCTAATACTCTTGGGTTTAATCCTTCAAGAACTATATTTAATATATCTTCTGGAGTATTTCCGTCAGTCATCATATTAGTTATAGATGTTAATTTAGCCACATTTTCTTCTAATTTAGATATTACTTCTTCAGTAGCATCTGGCATTAATTGAACTATAAATCCTCCAGCATGTTCTACTTTCATACCTGTAGTTAAAACTCCTAGTGCCACTACTGATGGTGTTTGTTCTGATAGTGCAAAGTAATGAGTTAAGTCTTGTGCTATCTCTCCACTTACTAATGGATATGCACCATTGTATGGCTCTCTAAGACCTAGGTCCTTAGTTACCTTTACAACACCATCATTTCCTACTGCAGCGGCTACATTAAGCTTTCCATTTTCATAGTCAGGCACTTCTACATTTGGATTTTCTACGTATCCTTTTACTACACCTTTTACGTTTGATGTAGCAAGTATAGTTCCTATTGGCCCGCCACCTTTTATGATAACAGTTAATTTGTCCCCATCATTTTTCATCATTAGCCCCATCATAGATGTAACTGTTAGTGTTCTACCAAATGCTGCTGTTGCTACTTTAGTAGTATTATGTAGCTTTCTAGCTTCTTCTACCATGTTTGTTGTTGTTGCTACGAAAGCTCTTAATTGTCCATCTCCTGCTGTCGCTCTTATTACGTAATCCTTCATAATATTCCTCCGTTAATTGAATCTATTTTTTGCATACAAAGAATATTCTTTGACTATCTTGTTTTGGAGCTTCAAACGTGAAATCTCCATAAACTTTTATATTTTTAAATCCTGATGATTTTAGCATATCTAATATTTCGTCTTCAGTGTAAGCTCTTTGTTGATGAACTTCTTCAAATCTTTCAAATTTTTTATTTTCATCTTTTATAAAGAATGCTAATTCCATTTCTACTAAATTTTCTTCATCATCAAAATAGTTTTGCCACATATAAGCTATATCATCTCTATTTTCTCCATACATATTGTTTCCAAGTATAGTTGATAATTTATAGAATGAACTTATATCAAATATAAATATTCCATCTTCTTTTAGTAGTTCGTGAGTTTTAGTAAATACATTTTCTAAATCATCATCATATGTTATGTAGTTGAACCCATCACAAGCACATAATACACAATCTAAATTAGTTATATCAAAATCTAATTGTGCTATATCTTGTTGAAGTAAAACTAATTCAACACCTTCTTCTTCTGCTTTTTCTCTAGCTACACTAAGCATTTCCTCAGATATATCAATTCCTGCTATATCATAGTTTTTCTTAGTAAGTGGTATAGTTAAGTTACCTGTTCCACAAGCTAATTCTAATATATTTTGTACCTTTGCATTTTCATTTTTTATTATGTCTTCTATATATTTAACCCATCCATTATAATCAACTTCATTCATAAGTTCATCATAAATAAATGCAAAATCTCTATATTGATCCATCGTCTTTGTCTTTGTCCTCCATCATCTTTTTCTTTTGTTTTTTTCGTGAAGTAAGCATACCTCCAATTCTTCCAGCTTCTTTAGCTGTAAGTCCTGCCCAACCTGCTTCACTAACCTTATCTAGTAGCCCAAGTTCTGAAGCTATTTCATATTTCATTATATCATTATCTGTCAATATTTTGCTCTTTTTGCTATTGCTCTTACTTTTTTTACCTGGTTTATTTAATAATTCATTGTTCATAAAAAAACACCCCTTTACATATTTGTATTTTTGTCATTTAAACAAAATTTATACAAATATTTTAAGGGGTATAAAAAGAATTAGCAGTCGATAATTCAAATAAAATTATAAGACAACAATTATCTTATAGTTAAGCTTTAATATGATTTAATATAACCATATATATGTTTATATTTTTATTATTCCTTTATGGTTTAATAATTTTTTATAAATTTCTACACCATCAACTAAAACATCTTCATCAAAATTAAAATTCAAACTGTGAAGTCCATGTACAAATCCTTTTTGTTCCTCTCGTGAACCAAGCATGAAAAATAACCCTGGAACTTCTTTTTGATAATAAGAAAAATCTTCAGATATCATAAGTGGATCTAGCTCTATGATTTTATCTTTTCCTATAGCTTCTATAAATTCTCCAACTAGTTTTTTATCATTATTTACTGATGGATAATCATCTCTTATTTCAACATTTATTTTACAATTGTATGAAAGCTCAAACCCCTTGGCAATTTCTTTTAATCTTTCTTTCATGTTGTTATATACTTTAGGGTTGAAGGTCCTTATAGTCCCTTTTAATTCTACATTTTCAGCAATTATATTTCTCTTAGTTCCACCATTTATTGTTCCTGTGCTTAGAACTGCAGTATCTATAGGACTTACATTTCTAGATACTATAGTTTGTAAACTATTAACAAGGTTTGATGCTATAACAATACCATCAATTCCATTTTGAGGCATTGCACCGTGACCACTTTTGGCTACTATATTTATATCAAAATCTCCAATTTGAGCCATAAAATAGCCTTCTCTTATTCCTACATAGCCTTTTTCTATTTCTGGATATATATGAAGACCATAAATTTCGTCAATATCGTATTTATTCATTATGCCCTCTTCTATTAATGCACTAGCTCCCCCAGGGCCTTCCTCAGCTGGTTGAAATATAAATGCTATATTGTCATTTAAATTAGCCTTATTTTCATTTATAAACTCCAATAATCCTAATAATATGCTAGTGTGTCCATCATGACCACATAAGTGTTTTACACCATCTTCTGTAGTTAGTCCATCAATATCAGCTCTAAAAGCAATAGTCTTATTTCCAACATTACCTTTTATAATTCCAGTTGTAGCAGTTTGTATATATACATCATATTTAATACCTATTTTATCTAAATAGTCTCTTATATATTTTGATGTTTCAAACTCTTTTCTGCCTTTTTCTGCAATACAGTTTAATGACTTTCTATGATTAAAAATATTTTCTTTTAAGCCTTTTAGGTCTGTCATATTATATTCCTTCCTTGTTATTTTTTTTTATTAATATGTATTGTATCCTAATATTTTATATATTAAAAGGTATTTTATTATTTAAACTAGAATACATTTAATCCCCATTGAATAGTTTTTATAATAGGTATTTCAAAATTTTAGTTTTGGGGGGATTTTAATGAAAAAAATAAATATCGCTATAGTTGGTGCTACTGGAATGGTTGGAAGAACTCTTTTAAAAGTTTTAGAGGAGAGACACTTCCCTATTGAGAATTTATTCTTATTCTCTTCAGCTAAATCAGCAGGCTCTACTGTTACTTTCAATGGTAGCGAATACTTAGTTGAAGAAATAAATGAAGACGTATTTAACAGAGATATACAAATAGCTTTATTTGCCGCAGGTGGAGAAGTTAGTTCAAAGTATGCTCCTATCGCTGCCTCTAAAGGAGTTATAGTTGTAGACAACTCTAGTCACTTTAGAATGGATCCAGAGGTTCCATTAGTAGTTCCAGAGGTCAATCCTGAATCTGTAAAAAATCACAAAGGAATAATAGCTAATCCTAACTGTTCAACTATACAAGCGATGGTTCCACTTAAGCCTCTTAACGATAAATATAAAATAAAAAGAGTTATATACTCTACATACCAAGCCGTTTCTGGTTCTGGTGTAAGAGGAATTAAAGATTTAGAAGATGGGGTTCAAGGCGAAACTAATAAATTCTATCCTCATCCAATAGCTTATAACTGTCTTCCTCATATAGATGTATTTACTGATAATGGATATACAAAAGAAGAATTAAAAATGATAAATGAAACTATGAAAATATTTAATAATTATGACATGAAAGTTACAGCTACTACTGTAAGAGTACCTGTTAGAAATAGTCACAGTGAATCTATAAATATTGAGTTTGAAGAAGCTTTTGAATTAACTAACTTGGTAGATTGCCTTGAAAAAATGCAAGGAGTTGTGGTTGTTGATAATCCTGAGTCTAATGAATATCCAACAGCTGTTGATTGTACTGGAAAAGATGAAGTATTTGTTGGAAGAATAAGAAGAGACTTTAGTGTTGATAATGGCATTAATATATGGGTTGTAGCTGACAATATAAGAAAAGGCGCTGCTACTAATGCAGTTCAAATAGCTGAGTTATTGCTGTCTTATAACTTAGTTTAATATAAGATTTATATGCAATAATTTACTTGTTAATAGTAGCAATGTTTTTTTATAAGAATACAATAAAATTATAGGGTACCTGTAAAGGTAAATTTAATATAAAGGGGTTTTATATATGATATTTAGAGGTTCTGCTGTTGCTTTAGTTACACCATTTTTAGAAACTGGTATTGATTTTGAAACATTAGGAAAATTAGTTGAGTACCATATTGAAAATCACACGGATGCATTAGTTGTATGCGGTACTACTGGAGAAGCTACTACTATGAGTGATGATGAACAACTTGCTGTTATTAAATATGTTGTTGATAAAGTTCAAAAAAGAATACCTGTTATAGCTGGTACTGGTTCTAATGATACTATGCACTCTGTTTATTTAAGTCAAGAAGCTGAAAGACTTGGAGTTGATGGATTATTAGTTATAACACCTTATTATAATAAAACTAATCAAAGTGGTCTTAAAGTTCATTTTGAAACAATAGCTAAAAGTGTTGGGCTACCTATAATACTTTATAATGTTCCAGGAAGAACTTCTATGAATTTAAAACCTAGTCTGGTTGCTGAATTAGCTAAAATTGATAATATAGTTGCTGTTAAAGAAGCTAGTGGAGATTTAGCTCAAGTTGCTGAAATTGCTAGATTAGTTCCAAAAGATTTTGCTATATATTCAGGAAATGATGATTCTATACTTCAATTATTATCTGTTGGTGGTAGTGGAGTTATATCAGTTCTTGCTAATGTATGTCCTAAGGAAACTCATGATTTAGTTCAAAAATTCTTTGATGGAGATATAGAAGGTGCTAGAGAATTACAACTTGGCATGAAACCATTAATAAATGCTTTATTTATAGAGGTAAATCCAATACCTGTAAAAACTGCGATGAACTTATTAGGATTTGAAGTCGGAAAACTTAGACTTCCTCTTTATGAAATGGATGAGAAAAACTTAGAAGTATTAAAGCAAGAATTAGTTAATAGAGGTTTTAAATTATAGGAGGAATTATGTTAAAAGTTATAATTAATGGATGTCTAGGTAAAATGGGAAAAGTTTTAACTAGATGTGTTCAAGAAGATGAGGATTTAAAATTAGTTTGTGGAGTTTCTCAAAATCCAACTGATAGTGATTCATTTAATATATATCCTAAAATGAATGATATAAATGAAGATGCAGACGTTATAATAGATTTTTCACATCATTCTACTTTAAATGATGTCTTAACTTTTGCAATTAAAACAAAAACACCTTTAGTAATAGCTACTACTGGATATAACGAAGATGAGCTAAACAAAATAAAAGGGGCTTCTAAAATTATACCTATATTCCACTCTTCTAATATGTCTTTAGGTGTGAATGTCTTATTAAAATTAGTTAAGGAAGCTACTAAAATGTTAAGTAACTTTGATATTGAAGTTATAGAAAAACATCATAATAAAAAAGTTGATGCTCCTAGTGGAACTGCCATTATGATAGCTAATGCTGCTAAAGATGTTTTGCCTAATATTGAATATAACTATGGTAGATATGGTCGTAAAGCCAAAAGAAGCGAAAATGAAATAGGAATACATGCTCTAAGAGGCGGAACTATAGTTGGTGAACATGATGTTATATACGCAGGACATGATGAAGTTGTTGAATTAAAGCATATTGCTCAGTCTAAGGATATTTTTGCTAAAGGATCCATAACTGCTGCTAAATACTTAGTTAATCAAATTCCTGGATACTATAATATGGATAACATGCTAAGTTAATTGAAAGGAGACATCTAATGATAAATTTAAATGATGCTTATGAAATAGCTAAATATATCAAAAATTCAAAGAAAGTAACTCCTGTTAAGGTATATGTAAACGGAAAGTTTTTAAAATTTAATAAAAATGATGAATTCAAGGTGTTTGGTTCTAATGGTTCTTACATTTTAATAGGTGACTATGAACAAATACTTAAAGAATTAGAAAATGTAAAACCTCATATCGATGATATTCATATTGAATATGATAGAAGAAATTCAGCGATACCTATTTATAACTACTTACACGAACATGCACGTATAGAACCAGGTTGTATTATTAGAGATATGGTTTCAATAGGTAATAATGCTGTTATAATGATGGGTGCTGTTATAAATATAGGTGCTGTTATTGGTGAGAACTCTATGATAGATATGAATGCTGTCATCGGTGCTAGAGGTATAATTGGTAAAAATGTTCATCTTGGTGCGGGTGCTGTAGTTGCTGGAGTTTTAGAGCCACCTTCTGCTTCTCCTGTAATAATAGAGGATGATGTTATGATAGGTGCTAATGCTGTAATACTTGAAGGTGTTAGGGTCGGAAAAGGCTCAGTAGTTGCTGCTGGTGCTATTGTTACTCATGATGTTAAATCGGGGTGCGTTGTTGCTGGTTCTCCTGCAAAAGTAATAAAGATGAAAGATGAAAAAACTTCTGGCAAAACTAAGCTTATGAATGGTCTTAGAGATTTAGACTAAAATTAATTTATGTTACTAAAAATATAAGGCTATAGTATATGGTGTTCATACACCCTATACTATAGCCTCTTTTATAATTTTAATTCTAATGTCCTAAGCCATATTTAACGTTGTGTTAATTACAAAAACTAGCAAGATTGTCGCTACTAACGCTTTAGTTTTTTGATTTGCTAAGTTTATAGTGTACCCCATACCTATTTTTCTTTCTACTATAAATGATGGATCCTCTTTATTGTAATAAAAATATCCAAAAATCCAATTATTCTCGTCATTGCTATAATTAAACTTTTGTTTAACTTTGAGAGAACTTAACATTATATAACAATATAAAATATTTATAAGAGTTGCCATTATTAATAGCCATGCAAATATAATTACATATGCATGAAACTTATATTGATTAAATAATATTATAGGCATTATAGTAGTTTGAAGCTCTATACATAAACCTATTAATACAAAAGAATTCCCTATTTTATTTATATATTTAAGTACTTGCTTTCTACTATTTTCTAAATTATCTTTTGTTGTAGATTCTACATTACCTATACAAATCATGACTATAAATCCTAATAAACTTATCATTATAAACCCAGCTACTTCTACCCCAAATACCGTTTTTAAGTTTTTGACTACGAAATCTATTGGAGTTGAGTCCCCTGCAAAGTCAGTAGGTATAAGTTTTGGCATTTCATTATAAGTTATTGCTAAATATAATATAGATATTGACGATATAAATATTAATATTAAAAATATTATTCTAAATTTATTTTTCAGCTTTACTCTTTCATTTAATAAACATGTATCTAGTGCTATCGTTCTTCTTGGTGTTGTATTTTCTTCATAGTCTATCTCTTTTATTAGTTTATCTCTTAATTTTTTAGTTTTACCGTAAGCTCTAAATTGACATAATACTATCAATACTGCGTATCCTAAAAATAAAAGATTCATAACTATCTGAAAATTATCGCCTAAAATATAAACTACCAATGCACTTATTAACAAGAATATTATTGATATTATTTTTATACTTTTTTTGTATTGATTTCTAATGTTAAACTTATCTTCTTTGCTTAAATCTAATCCATCTATTTTTACCCCATAAAAACATTTACTTCCTCCTGTATATTCTCCACATATAGCACTAATAAATATGAAAAATATTGTCGGTAATAAAAGCATGAAATATGCAATATTATCCATTTGTATTCCTCCCTAATTATTATTTATATTGTTAATCTCTATTTTATATTATTGAAATTAAGTTTTATTTGTTATATATATTATATAACAAATAAAACTTAATTTCAATAATATTTAGATATGTAATTATTATTTTTAAATTTAATACAATTAAGAAGTTTATACAAACTTCTCCATCATATTTTTCCACACAGATTTTATACCTTTAATTCCTAATCCATGTATAAATAAATCTGCATAACTCTATAATGCTGCATAAGGAAAGCGCCAATTTTAATATTGGCGCCTTGAAAATTTTATTTTTTATACTGTCCACTTAATGGGTAGCAGTTCATAATTTAATTAATTCAAGAAAGTTGCTCCATCTAGTGTTTGAATAATATCAATATTTGGGGCATTACCTATAGCGTAGAAAGTATATACTCTATTTGGATTAATATTTATTTGGTTACTTATTACTGTCTTTTTATTTTCGGATAATTCTATATCCATTTTATATTCTTTTGGTGGTATTTCTTCATAATTTGTATACATAGCATATTCAACATTTTTAAACACTTCATTATTATCTAGCAATATATTAACAGCAGGTGCATTTGGCACTAAATGAACAAATTTAATTTTAGATTTATATCCATCTGGAATCCCCATTTCCTCAGGTATTCGAAGTATCTTTATACCGTCTTTAGTTGTTATAATAGCAGCTGTAATTAACTCTTCACTATTAATTTTAATTTTAGTTTCCGATAATGGCTTTTCTTTTTCATCTTTAAGATAAACACTAAAAACATATTCACCTTCTGGTACATATATATATGGAGTGAATTGAGCAAATTGGATATCACTATAAAATGGAAATCCATTTATATACACATCTACTTCTTCTCCATCTGGAACAGCATGTAGCACTCTAACTAAAGAATAATCTTCTTCAAAATTTCTCAAGTAAAAATCCCCCTTCTTAAACACTATTACATCCTTACTATTATCATATTAATAAGTTATAATTTTTGATGCTTGTTTTGCTGTTCCAAAAGGATAAAATTTTAATCATTGCCATAAAGGAGCATATTTTTTATTTTAAACTAGTACTAATTCTTGTTTTTGCTCGTTCACTAAACTATAATATGAACATTCATTTAATATAAGTTCTTCATGAGAACCTGATTCCATCACTCTTCCTTTATCTATAAGATATATTTTATCTGAATTTTTTATAGTAGATAACCTATGTGCTATTACTATTACCGTTTTGTCTTTTATAAGTTCATTATTAGGATTATAGATATAATCCATATCATTGTAAATTTCATCAATTCCCTTCATTCCAATAACCTCTTTGAATTTAGTTGGAATACTAAATTTAGCATCTTTACTGTTATTATGAGAACAAATTATAAATTTACCATTACAAACTCCACATATGTTTATTACCTATTATTTATAATTTTCCCATCACTTATAGTTATTACATGGTCAGACATTTCAGCTATTTTTTCATCATGAGTTATCATGACTAATGTTTGATTAAATTCTTTTACACATATCTTAAGTATTTCTATTACCTCTTTAGTTGTTTTGCTATCAAGGTTACCTGTAGGCTCATCTGCAAATATCACTGATGGCTTGTTAGCCAGAGCCCTAGCAATAGCAACTCTTTGTTGCTGTCCCCCAGAAAGTTCATTTGGAAATTTTTTAATTTGACTATCTAATCCAAGTTTATTTATAAGGTTATTTATATATTTTTTATCTACTTTTTTTCCTTCAAGAGAAATAGGAAGAAGTATATTGTCATATACACTTATTACAGGTATAAGATTAAAACTTTGAAAAATAAATCCAAACTCATTTCTTCTTATTTTAGAAAGCTGATGATCATTTAACTTGTATATATCAATATCATCTAAAAATATATTTCCTGAGGTTGGCTTATCTAGCCCTGCCATACAATGAAGTAATGTACTTTTTCCCGATCCACTTGCTCCTATAACAGCCGTAAATTTACAAGGCTCTATTTCAATATTAATATTATCAACAGCAATTACTTTATTTTCACCTTTTCCATATACTTTTTTAAAATTTTGTACTTTCAATCTTTTCATATATTTACTCCTTCAAAATAACGTATTTTGTTAGTTTATTTATATTTTTATCTTATTTGTAAATGTATTTAACATATTTTATTCTCCATTCCTTATTCCATTAACTATATCTTCTTTTAAAATAGGCTTTAGTGATATATTAACTATAATAAAACAAAATATTAATGTTAACATAAAAAGCATAGTTACCTGTAATATAGGTATTTCAAACTTTATAGTTGAAAAACCTGCTACTTGATTAGAAGCCTTAACACTTACTTCATAAAAATCATATGCTCTTAAAATTCCATAAACAGAACCTGCCATTGCACATACAAATCCATAAATCAAAGATTCTTTTATTACCATTTTATATATAGTATTTTGGCTTGCACCAAGCGCCCTAGTAATTGAAATCTCTTTTTTACGTAACATAATGTTTCCCTTAATAGCCGAATATATATTTGCAAAGGCTATTATCATTAAAAATAGTGTAATAACTATTAATTCATTAAGAAATTCATCTGGAATTTTTAAATATTTTTCTTCAGCATCTTTAATATTTTCAATATTATAGTTTTTTTCATTAAAACTACTTTTAATATCGTTTAGCTTTCCTGAATTGTCAAATTTTAAAGTAGTATAAGTATTAGAATTAGTTATATCATTAAGTTTATTTATATCAAATACTATTTCTCCATATTTACCTGGAGAATCTTTGTACATCCACCATTTTTCATTTAAGATTCCAGCAACCTTGACATCAAAAGTCTTATATTTTTGTAATTTATTTTCCATAACAGGTAATTTAACTTTAATAATATCTCCAACTTTTAGATTCTTGAATATTTTTGAATTTTTATGTCCATTGAATTTATCATAAAAATTTTCAGTTATTAAAGCTGATAGTTCATTTTTATCTAAATCTTCATATCCCCCGCTAGAAAGTACATCTTTATCTTTAAAATAATCTTTTTCATATCCAGATATAGTAAAAAATAACTCATCTGAACTACTCTCTTCATTATTATTTGACTTTATTTCATCACTTAACATATCTTGTGGAATCACACCATAACTGTCGAATGTTTTTAATTTTAATATATTGCTTACTCCATCTATATTCTTTAGTTTTTGTAAATCATTCTCATTTATTCCATATAAACAATCATAATAGGTGTTTTTTGTAAGCTTATTATCTCTTGACTGAAAACTAGAAACAGCTACAGGAGGAATGTCACTCTTATCCATATTTTCTATTATTGACAAATCAATCCATCGTCCACTTGCTAACATAACAACAATTATTGATATACTCATAGGAATAAAACTTCTAGTAAAGTTTTTAAAAGCAAGTTTAGTTGTTATTTTTTTTATAAAGCATAGATTTATTCTTGAAAAACTTATATTTTCAATTTTTTTATCAAAACAATTTTTTTCTTTGATAAGGTCAAGTGGTTTACTAAAGTTTAGTGCAATTATCTGAATTATCATAGATATACTAACACTAGCTAATGATAATTTAATAGCTAAAATTATATCTATCCATTTTAAGTATAATTGCCTATTTTCTGCTGATACAAAAGATGAAATTATTGATAAATAAACATGTTTATTTAAGAAAATTGCTATAATATATCCTAAAATCAAACCTAGTACACATCCTAAAAAAGCAATCATTAAATGTTCAAATATTATAGATAAACTAAATCCTCTTTTACTTCCCCCTACTATTCTTATTAAACCTATATCCTTAAGTCTTTTTCTCATAAACAAACCAAATACACTTGTAACAAATAAAATGCTTGCTACAACTACTTTTTGTAAATCAGGACTTTCAATAGTTTTGGAATTTATCTCTTCTATTAACCTCTGATGTAATTCATTTGCTAAAATTGTGTTTTGAGATTCTCCAACATCTTTTCCAAGCTTGTATACATTTGATTGTAAATTACTAAATCCACTCTTAAGATTTATTATACTGTCATAACCTATCGCTTCTTTAGGTATTAAGTTCTCTTCCTTACCTAAAGTAGTATATATCCCCGTTTGTTCCGTATCGTATTTTTGTTGAAAAATTCCAACTATTTTAAAACTTTTATTATTCATAAATAAATCGTTACTTCCATTTGATACATATTCTTTTCTTATAAATCCATTTATACTATCTCCGATTTTTAAATTGCTGCTAGATGCTAATTCCTTATTTATGATAATTTCATTTGAATTTTTAGGTTCTCTTCCATCAATTAATTTAAGCTTAAATGATTTAATTACGTTAGCATTGTATTCATTTAAAGAAAGTGCATTCCCAGTTTTATCATAAATAAATTGCCCTAAGTTTTTACTTATTTCTATGCTTTTTACATTTTCATGATTCTTTAATAATTCTGTAGTTTTTATATCTAGGTTTCTTGCTTCTGCATTATATGTAGGAGAAATTTCATTAATATACTTCATATTATTAATAGCTTGACTTCTTTTAGCAACTTGAAAAGAAAATACTAACGCTGTTCCAATTGCTATTGAGAGTATCAATAAATAAAAAACTCTTATATTTTGCTTGAAATATTTTCTTGATAATCTTAAGTATTCCATAATTAACCCACCTTTGTTTAAATTTGATTATACAGTTTTTGAGCAGGCGCTTACTTTTCAAATAAACCCCTGCCAAAAACTATATATTAATGTCTATTTGTTCTATAAGGACATTGTTTGATATTTCTACCATTTTTATATACTAATCACGTTCGCTATCTTGTCTTCATCTATGCCCATTTATAGTAGGCCATAATTAACTTCCATATCTTTCAATTCTACTTTTTCTTTGATATTTTTTACTTCAATCTTATTTCACTTTCATAGTTTATATAAAATATCAAAATTTAAAATTAATATAAATATGCAACACATTCTTTTTATTATATATATTCTTTTGTTATAAATTTAAAAGTATTTTATTAGTAAGATATTAGACTACTTATTATAGTCTAGAAATGTTTTGTGTTTTTAAAATAACATTCTATATTTTAATTTTCAATAATTTTTGCGCAAGTGGTAGTTTTATAGGTGTAACTGTCATTTTTTAATATAGTATGGTTATAATAAAAAAAAGCTAAAAATTATAAAATTTAAAAATGAAAATTTATAATTTTTAGCTTTTTTTAATTTTTTTCAAGAGAATTATCGTAAGTGGTAAATTTTTATATTAACGGTATATAAATTTGAATTATAAATTTATCCTCAGAAAAATCTATAGAAACTTCACCATCATATTTTTGCACAGAACTTTTTATACTTTTAATTCCCAATCCATGTGAAAATGAATCTGATTTATCTGTTATTATTTTGTCTGCTCTTAATTTTATTTGATTTATTTTACTGTTTTCACACTTTACTACAAAAATTTTATTTACCATATTTCCTTTAATCCTAATAAACCTATTGTTCTTATTATCAAGTTTAGTGCATGCTTCTATTGCATTATCTATCATGTTCGAAAATATAGTACAAATATCAATCATATCTATAAATGCACATTTTGAAAAATTAATATCTACCTGAAAATCTATATTATTTATATTACAAATATTTCTTTTTTCATTAATTATAATATCTAAAATCATATTTTCTGTTGAAATTTCATATTTACAACAGTTTAATTCATTTTCTAAATTTTCTATATATGAATTAGCACTATCATTACTATCATATAATTTTTTTATACATATAATATGATTATTCATATCATGATATAACTTTCTTACTTTAATTTGAGATTCTTATATAGTTATGTAATTATTATATTGCATCTTCATTTTCTCTTTTATTAGCTTATTTTCAATTTTGATATTGTTACTTTTAATTATACCTCCTATAATTTTTATCAATGATATATTTGATAAAATCAATATGCTTGCTATAATAAATAGCATTGATTTCTGAGCATGGGATCTATTAACGCATTGTATTGCCAATGTGTATATTGCAACGATACTCAATATATTTGCTATAACCGGAATCATTGTATATAACATTGCCGTTTTCTTTAGTTCTATATTATATTTCAAATTTTTTACTATAGGAATAATTGAAACTAATAATAACTTAGAAATAAATACAAGCTCTAATCTCGATACATCACTTTTTAATAATTCAGAAATTTTCATTGATGAATTTATGATTAATACAAAATTTACACTTATAAAGTCAACCCCTACTAACATCATCCAATAAATTGAACTTATTATTAATCCTTTTAATAAATTACACTTATAGTTGTAAATATAAAATATATATCCTATAACTACAGCTATAATTAACTTAATATTTACATTGACATTTACGATAGTTAGAATTATTATCAATATAATAATTAAGGAGATTGATATATTTATGATTAATTTACTTTTTTTACGCTCATTAAATCTATCTAAAATAAATTTAAAAATTAACCATTCTATTATAGTAGATATGCATATAGTTAAGTTGCAAAATAAAGCACTATTTAACATAGTACATCCCCCAGTACGGATAATAGTTTTATTTTGAAATCTTTAATCTTGTATCTGCTAACCGGAATTTCACTATTTTTAACTAAAATAGTGTTTTGTTTTATATGCTCCACATATTTCATATTAACTAAAAAACTTTTGTGACATCTATAAAAATTATACTTAAGCAACTCGGTCTCTATAATTCTCATATTTGTCTTTGTACTATAGCTTTCATTTACAGTATGTATAATTATATCTTTATTAATTACTTCGACAAAAGTTATTTCATCTATTTTTAATTTATATGTATCTCCTTTATTTTGGATAAATATGTTATTATCGCTTTTTTTTATAATATCTTTTATACATAAATTTACATGTTTTTTTAAGTCTTCAAATTTAATTGGCTTTAATAAATACCTATAGGCTCTAACTTCATAACCATCATGTATATAGTCTATTAATCCTGTTGTAAAAATTATCTCTGATTTATCATTTCTTTCTCTAATCTTTCTAGCTACATCCATGCCTGTAAGTTTATTCATTTCTATATCTAGAAAAAATATATCAACATCTTCATGATAATTTTCAATTAAATCTTCCCCACAATTAAACACGATGATTTCAAATTGATTAGTTATGCCTTTAAGTATAACTTCTAAATACTCCTTTAAAGTATCCCTAAAGATAAAATCGTCATCACAAATAACAAATTTAAGCATAAGTCCCTCCCCTTTATACTAAATCAATACTAAAAATAAACAGTTTTAATATTAATTTAGAGCTATGAATAAGTTGTCAAAATTATAATATTCCCAGCTTTTTAATTTTACCATATTATCTATTTATTTTCCATTTTTTACCATTATGTTGCATTTTAAGCCGAATTAGGAAAGCGCCAATTTTAATATTGGCGCCTTGAAAATTTTATTTTTTATACTGTCCACTTAATGGGTAGCAGTTCATAATTTAATTAATTCAAGAAAGTTGCTCCATCTAGTGTTTGAATAATATCAATATTTGGGGCATTACCTATAGCGTAGAAAGTATATACTCTATTTGGATTAATATTTATTTGGTTACTTATTACTGTCTTTTTATTTTCGGATAATTCTATATCCATTTTATATTCTTTTGGTGGTATTTCTTCATAATTTGTATACATAGCATATTCAACATTTTTAAACACTTCATTATTATCTAGCAATATATTAACAGCAGGTGCATTTGGCACTAAATGAACAAATTTAATTTTAGATTTATCTCCATCTGGAATCCCCATTTCCTCAGGTATTCGAAGTAATTTTATACCGTCTTTAGTTGTTATAATAGCCGCTGTAATTAACTCTTCACTATTAATTTTAATTTTAGTTTCTAATAATGGCTTTTCTTTTTCATCCTTAAGATAAACACTAAAAACATATTCACCTTCTGGTACATATATATATGGAGTGAATTGAGCAAATTGGATACTACTATAAAACGGAAATCCATTTATATACACATCTACTTCTTCTCCATCTGGAACAGCATGTAGCACTCTAACTAAAGAATAATCTTCTTCAAAATTTCTCAAGTAAAAATCCCCCTTCTTAAACACTATTACATCCTTACTATTATCATATTAATAAGTTATAATTTTTGATGCTTGTTTTGCTGTCCCAAAAGAATAAAATTTTCATCTTATATAAATCATTTTTACATCTTAAAATTATTTTTAATACTGAAATAACTAATTCTTTACTTAATCTATTCATAAAAAATACTCCTTCCTGACATTTGATTTTATATTTTAATCATTGCCATAAAGGAGCATATTTTTTATTTTAAACTAATACTAATTCTTGTTTTTGCTCGTTCACTAAACTATAATATGAACATTCATTTAATATAAGCTCTTCATGAGAACCTGATTCCATCACTCTTCCTTTATCTATATCCCATAATCTAAACAATAGATTTACTATAGTTGATTTCCCACAACCACTAGATCCAATAAGAGCTGTCATCTTTCCTTTTTCAAATTTAATGTCCATATTATCTAAAGTCTTATCTTCATCGTATGAAAAAGCGACTTCCTCAAAAACTATGCCCCCATTAACTTTAATCCCTATTCATCTTTCATTCCATCTATAATATTTAATTTATCCAGTCTTTTGAATGTTAATGTAACAGATAAACAACATAATAATATCGTTAATATTATAAATGTCAATGTTGGTATCTTAGGAACTATGAACCAAGACCCTGTGTATTCTATATTTTTTGCTAATGCCATCATTCTTTGAAGATTACAAAGTTCTATACCATAAATAAAAATCATTACAAATCCGAAAATAGAGCTAACAATTCCATATATAAATCCCTCTTTTAAGAGAATCTTCTTTAAATCTTTTAAAGATAATCCTACTGATCTCATCATTGCAAATTGACGTTTTCTCACTACTATACTTGTTATTATACTAAAGAATATATTTATTACAGCCGTAACAACAAGTAAAAAAGACTGCATCAATTTTTTTATGATAAGATGATTCATTATATTTTAAATCTATATCATATCCATTGAGAGATAACATAAGTGGATTATCTTTAAAAAGAGTACTCTCATTATCCACATATGTTTATTACCTATTATTTATTATTTTTCCATCACTTATAGTTATTACATGGTCAGCCATTTCAGCTATTTTTTCATCATGAGTTATCATAACTAATGTTTGATTAAATTCTTTTACACATATCTTAAGTATTTCTATTACTTCTTTAGTTGTTTTGCTATCAAGGTTACCTGTAGGCTCATCTGCAAATATAACTGACGGCTTGTTAGCCAGAGCCCTAGCAATAGCAACTCTTTGTTGCTGTCCCCCAGAAAGTTCATTTGGAAACTTTTTAATTTGACTATCTAATCCAAGTTTATTTATAAGGTTATTTATATAATTTTTATCTACTTTTTTTCCTTCAAGAGAAATAGGAAGAAGTATATTGTCATATACACTTATTACAGGTATAAGATTAAAGCTTTGAAAAATAAATCCAAACTCATTTCTTCTTATTTTAGAAAGTTCATGATCATTTAGCTTATATATATCCATATCATCTAAAAATACATTTCCTGAAGTTGGTTTATCTAGACCTGCCATACAATGAAGTAATGTACTTTTTCCCGATCCACTTGCTCCTATAACAGCCGTAAATTTACAAGGCTCTATTTCAATATTAATATTATCAATAGCAATTACTTTATTTTCACCTTTTCCATATATTTTTTTAAAATTTTGAACTTTTAATCTTTTCATATATTTACTCCTTCAAAATAACTCATTTTGTTAATTTATTTATATTTCAATCTAATCACTAAATACAGTTTGAGATATTTTTATCTTATTTGTAAATGTATTTAACATATTTTACTCTCCATTCCTTATTCCATTAATTATATCTTCTTTTAAAATAGTTTTTAGTGATATATTAACTATAATAAAACAAAATATTAATATTAACATAAAAAGCGTAATCACCTGTAATATAGGTATTTCAAACTTTATAGTTGAAAAACCTGACACTTGATTAGAGGCCTTAACACTTAGTTCATAATAATTATATGCGCTTAAAAAACCATAAACACAACCTGCCATTGCACATATAAATCCATAAATCAAAGATTCTTTGATTACCATTTTATATATAGTATTTTGGCTTGCACCAAGCGCCCTAGTTATTGAAATCTCTTTTTTACGTAACATAATACTTCCCTTAATAGCCGAATATATATTTGCAAAGGCTATTATCATTAAAAATATTGTAATAACTATTAATTGATAATAAAATTCATCTGGACTTTTTAAATATCCTTCACCGAGATCTTTAATATTTTCAATACTATAGTCTTTTTCATTAAAACTACTTTTAATATCATTTAGATTTCCTGAATTGTCAAATTTCAAAGTAGTATAAGTATTAGAATTAGTTATATCATTAAGTTTATTTATATCAAATACTATTTCTCCATATTTAGAAGGACAATCTTTATACATTGACCATTTTTCATTTAAAACTCCAGCAACTTTGACATCAAAAGTCTTATATTTTTGTAACTTATTTTCCATAACAGGTAATTTAACTTTTATAATATCTCCAACTTTTAGATCTTTGAATATTTTTGAATTTTTACGACCATTGTATCTATCATAAAAATTTTCAGTTACTAAAGCTGATAGTTCATTTTTATCTAAATCTTCATATCCCCCGCTAGAAAGTATATCTTTATTTTTAAAATAATCTTTTTCATATCCAGATATAGTAAAAAGTAATTCATCTGAACTACCTTGTTCATTATTATCTGACTTTATTTCATCACTTAACATATCTTGTGGAATCACACCATAACCGTTAAATTTTTTAAGTTTTAATATATTGCTTACTCCATCTATATTTTTTAGTTTTTGTAAATCATTCTCATTTATTCCATATAAACAGTCATAATAGACGTTTTTTGTAAGCTTATTATCTCTTGACTGAAAACTAGAAATAGCTATAGTAGGAATGTCACTCTTATCCATATTTTGTGTTATTGACAAATCAATCCATCGTCCACCTGCTAGCATAACAACAATTATTGATATACTCATAGGAATAAAACTTCTAGTAAAGTTTTTAAAAGCAAGTTTGGTTGTTATTTTTTTTATAAAGCATAGGTTCATTCTCGAAAGATTTATATTTTCAATTTTTTTGTCAAAGCAATTTTTCTCTTTGATAAGGTCGAGTTTTTCACTAAAATTTATTGCAATTAACTGAATTATCATAGATATACTAACATTAGCTAATGATAATTTAATTGCTAAAATTATATCTTTCCATTTTAGATATAATTGCCTATTTTCTACTGATACAAGAGAGTCAATTGATGATAAATAAACATATTTATTTAAGAAAATCGCTATAATATATCCTAAAATTAAACCTAGTACACATCCTAAAAAAGCAATAAATAAATGTTCAAATATTATAGATAAACTAAATCCTCTTTTGCTTCCTCCTACTATTCTTATTAAACCTATATCCTTAAGTCTTTTTCTCATAAATAGACCAAATACACTTGAAACAAATAAAATGCTTGCTATAATTACTTTTTCTAAATCAGGACTTTCAATACTTTCAGAATTTATCTCTTCTGTTAATTTCTGATGTAGTTCATTTGCTAAAATTGTGTTTTGAGATTCTCCAACATCTCTTCCAAGCTTGTTGACATTTGATAATAAATCGCTAAATCCACTCTTAAGATTTATTGTGCTATCATAACCTATGGCTTCTTTAGGTATTAAGTTCTCTTCCTTGCCTAAAGTAGTATATATATGTATTTGATCGGTATCGTACTTTGGTTGAACAATTCCAACTATTTTAAAACTTTTATTATTCATAAATAAATCATTACTTCCATTTGATACGTATTCTTTTCTTATAAATCCATTTATGCTATCTCCAATTTTTAAATTACTGCTAGATGCTAATTCCTTATCTATGATAATTTCATTTGAATTTTTAGGTTCTCTTCCATCAATTAATTTAAGTTTAGATGATTTAATTACGTTAGCATTGTATTCATTTAAAGAAAGTGCAATTCCTGTTTTATTATAAATAAATTGTCCAAAGTTTTTAGATATTTCTATACTTTTTACATTTTCATGATTCTTTAATAATTCTGTAGTTTTTATATCTAGGTTTCTTGCTTCTGCATTATATGTAGGAGAAATTTCATTAATATAATTCATATTATTAATAGCTTGACTTCTTTTAGCAACTTGAAAAGAAAATACTAAAGCTACGCCAATTGCTATTGAGAGTATCAATAAATATAAAATTCTTATATTTTGCTTGAAATATTTTCTTGATAATCTTAAGTATTCCATAATTATCCTTACCTTTCTTTGAATCTGATTATATAGTTTTTAAGCAGACGTTTACTTTTCAAATAAATGCCTGCTCATTTATTAATAACCCTCCCTTTTAAATATAAGTCACATTCTTTTCCTTATATTATTTTGTAATAAATCTTATACACTAGAAAATAACATTTTATGTTTTATTTTTCAATGCTTTTGTCATAACTGGTCATTTAATCGGCGCAAGTGGTAAATTTTTATATTAATGGTATATAAATTTGAATTGTAAATTTTTCCTCTGAAAAATCTATAGAAACTTCACCGTCATATTTTTGTACAGAACTTTTTATACTTTTAATTCCCAATCCATGTGAAAATAAATCCTGTTTATCTGTTATTATTTTATCTGCTATTAATTTTATTTGATTTATCTTACTATTTTCACATTTTACTACAAAAATTTTATTTACCATATTTCCTTTAATTCTAATAAACCTATTGTCCTTATTATCAAGTTTAGTGCATGCTTCTATTGCATTATCTATCATATTGGAAAATATAGTGCAAATGTCAATCATATCTATAAATCCACATTTTGAAAAATTAATATCTACCTCAAAATCTATGTTATTTACATTACAAATATTTCTTTTTTCATTAATTATAATATCTAAAATCATATTTTCTGTTGAAATTTCAGGTTTCCAACAGTCTAATTCACTTTCTAAATTTTCTATATATGCATTAGCACCATCATTGCTACCATATAATTTTTTTATGCATACAGTATGATTATTCATATCATGATATAATTTTCTTACTTTAATTTGAGATTCTTGTATAGTTATATAATTATTATATTGCATCTTCATTTTCTCTCTTATTAGCTTATTTTCAATTTTGATACTGTTACTTTTAATTATACCCCCTATAATTTTTATCAATGATATATTTGATAAAATCAATATACTTGCTATAACCAATAATATTAACTTTTGAGTACAAGACTTATTTTCACATTGCATTGCCAATGTGCATATTGCCACAATGCTCAATATATTTGCTATAACTGGAACCATTATATATAACATCGCTGTTTTCTTTAGTTCTATATCATATTTTAAATTTTTTGCTATAGGTATAATTGAAACTAATAATAACTTAGAAATAAACATAAACGCTAATTTAAATTTCTTTTTTTCGAATAATTCATAAATTTCCATCGATGGATTTATGATTAATACAAAATTCACACTAATAAATTCAATCCCAAATAATACCATCCAATAAATTAAGCTTATTATTAATCCTTTCAATAAGTTATATTTATAGTTGTAAATATAAAACATATATCCTATAACTATCGCTATAATTAACTTAACATTAACATCGATATCTATGATTGTTAGAATTGTTATCAATATAATAATTAAGGAGATTGATATATTTATGATTAATTTACTTTTTTTACGCTCATTAAATCTATCTAAAATGAATTTAAAAACTAACCATTCTATTATAGTAGATATGCCTATAGTTAAGTTGTAAAATAAAGCACTATTTAACATAGTACATCCCCCAGTACGGATAATAGTTTTATTTTGAAATCTTTAATCTTGTATCTGCTAACCGGAATTTCACTATTTTTAACTAAAATAGTATTTTGTTTTATATGCTCCACGTATTTCATATTAACTAAAAAACTTTTGTGACATCTATAAAAATTATACTTAACCAACTCGGTCTCTATAATTCTCATATTTGTCTTTGTATTATAACTTTCGTTTACAGTATGTATAATTATATCTTTATTAATTGCTTCGATAAAAGTTATCTCATCTATTTTTAATTTGTATACCTCTCCCTTATTTTGGATACATATATTATTTTCACTTTTTTTTATAATATCTTTTATACATAAATTTACATGTTTTTTTAAGTCTTCAAATTGAATAGGTTTTATTAAATACCTATAAGCTCTAACTTCGTATCCATCATGTATATAGTCTATTAATCCTGTTGTAAAAATTATCTCTGATTTATCATTTCTTTCTCTAATCTTTCTAGCTACATCCATACCTGTAAGTTTATTCATTTCTATATCTAGAAAAAATATATCAACATCTTCATGATAATTTTCAATTAAATCTTCCCCACAATTAAACACGATGATTTCAAATTGATTAGTTATACCTTTAAGTATAACTTCTAAATACTCCTTTAAAGTATCCCTAAAGATAAAATCGTCATCACAAATAACAAATTTAAGCATAAGTCCCTCCCCTTTATACTAAATCAATACTAAAAATAAACAGTTTTAATATTAATTTAGAGCTATGAATAAGTTGTCAAAATTATAACATCTCTAGCTTTTTAATTTTACCATATTATGAGTATTTCTTCCATTTTTAACCATTTTTCTACATTTCAAATCGCATTAAAAAAGAGCCAATTTTAATATTGGCTCTTTGAAAGTTAAATTTTTATTTAATATCAGTATCTCTAATTTCTATTTCAGTTCCTTCTGGAGCTTTTATTTTAAATAAGCTCTCACCTTGTACTTTATACACAATCTCACCATTTTTAAGTTTAAAATCATTATATCCAAGTCCTACTATTCTTTCGTATTCTTCACAAACATTGTCAACTAAAAAACCCATATGCACAGGACCTTCGTTTAGTGAACTCCACTTATTAAAGTTATCCCCACTCTTTGGTGTTTGTAATTCTATCATAAAGTTATCTAACTTTAACCATGTATTATATTCTCTATTATGAAAATTCTGTGTCCCACTAACCATCTCAAATCCTAATATTTTTGTGTAAAATTCTAGTGATTCTTTATATTTTTCACTTTGAATACATATGTGATGTATCATTTTTATCCCCATGTTTCATCCTCCTGTAAATGTTTTCATTCATAAGTTATCCACTTTTCAACCGTTTTTAACGTTAATATGTGTATAATTTTATACTAGAAAGAAGTTGCTCATTTAAGAGCAACTTCTTTCTAATTCTAAATAATTATAAATTATCTATCTTCATTTGTAACGTTAAATACGTATGGTATATTTCTATAATAATCACCAAAGTTTAGTCCGTATCCAACAACGAATTTATCTTCTATTTCAAATCCGCAGTAATCTGGAACTAATTCAACTTTTCTTCTACTTGGTTTATCAAGTAATACACAACACTTTATACTAGAAGGGTTTTTAGCTTTTAAATGACTCATAACATGGTTCATTGTAAGAGCAGTATCTGTTATATCATCTACTATTAATACATCATATCCTTCTAAGTTTGAATTTACATCCGATACTACTTTTACGCTTCCAGTACTTTGTTCTCCGTGACCGTAGCTTGAAGTAGTCATAAATTCAATTTTAACTGGTACAGTTATGTTTCTAACTAAATCTGCACAGAATATAAAGCTTCCTTTTAATAAAGATACAACTAAAAGATTTTTTCCTTCGTAATCCTTAGATAATTGAGCACCTAATTCTTTTAATCTAGATGCTATTTGTTCTTCTGAACATAAAACTTCCCATTTCTTAGTCTCTATATTCATAGTTTAATCCTCCATTGTATATAATGATATTATCCATTTTATCGGAGATTAGCTTCTTTTGCAAGGACAATTAGCAAACCTTGTTCATATCATCCATTACATTTATTATAACCTCATCTGTAACAGACATCCCTTTGTCACTTACTCTACCTAGGTTTTGTATACTTTGCTCTACATTTGCACCAACTATACCGTTCATTGATGGTACGAAACACTCATGTTTAGCTATTATAGCACTTTGTACTGCTGCTGATGCTGCTGATGCTAATTTTAATGCACACCCAGCTTTAGCTCCATCGCATATCATACCGCTTAAATTTGCTACCATGTTTTCTATAGAACCTTCTATTTGTCTTATATCTCCACTCATCAACCAAGATAACCCAGCTGTCGCTCCCGTTGATGCTGCAACTCCACATCCACATACTGCTGATAATCTTCCTGTAAAGTTTTTAACATAAGCTGTTACTAAGTGAGATATTGCTAATGATTTAGCTAATCTTTCATCAGTTTGTGGGAATTTTTTATTATAAGCAACTATTGGAAGTATAGCTGTTATACCATGATTACCACTACCATTTGAACTCATAACTGGCATCTTAACCCCAGCCATTCTAGCATCTGATGCACCAGCAGTTATCATCATAGCTTGATTCATTAAGTCATCACTAAGTAATCCTTCTTCCATAGATTTCTTTATTCCGTAACCAACACCTATACCTATTTTTCCACTTAATCCATAGTTAGCTATTTCTTCGTTCATAGCTATTCCCTCTAATAAGAATTCTATGTCTTTAAGTTCTAAAGCTTCTATATTTTCAACTAATTCTTTTATAGTTATATCATCTAATATATTTTCTTCTTTTTCTGTTGTGATAGCAACTTCTACATGAGGTTGTTGATCTAATAATACTTCTCCATTTGACTCTAGGTAAACAAAGTTATCATGCTTAGTTTTTATAACTACCTTAGAAGTTTTTGTAGCACCTTGTAATACTACTTCTATATAAACCTTCTCTTTTGTATCTGCTGGTGATATAGATATTTGGTTATTATCTATATAATTTTCTGCTTCTTTAACTTGTTCTTCTGTTAAAGTTTCTAATACCCTTAATCCGTTTTCAGAGTGACCACCTATAAACCCTAATGCAACTGATATTTTTAATCCTAATCTTTGTGTTCCTGGTATTCCTACACACATTCCATTTTTATATACGTTAGGGCTAACTAAAACAGTATGCTTTACTATTTCTTCACCTAATAATTCTTTTGCTTTTGCACAAGCTAGTGCTACTGCTACTGGCTCTGTACATCCTAATGCTGGTTTAACTTCCGCTCTTAATATCTCAACTAATTTCGTTCTTTTATCTGTCATAATAAATCCCTCCAATAGATTAAATGATTTTATAACTTAATATATAGCAATATACGTGCCAAGTTTCTAATTATTATATTACAAAGGAATTTTTTTATATTTTTACGTAAAGCATCTACTGTCTATAATACATATATTTTCATATAATATATTTTCAACCCTATGTAATCACAATATTTGATATATATTTATGAATATTTTCAACTTAGATAATTTATAATTTTGTCATTTATTTTATAAATTTAAAATTAATATTTTTTTATTAAATTTGTTCTAAAACTTGCGCACAAAAGAATTTTAAGATTACGTTTTCCTATTTTTCTCAAAATGCACATTGAAAAGTCTCAAAATGAGATTCGGTATCATTTTGAGACAATATTATACTTTTCTAATTTTCTATACAATGTCGCTCTAGATATACCTAACGCTTTGGCTACTAATTCTTTATCTTTTTTATACTCTTTATATTTATTCAAAGCTTTAATTATTTCCATTTTTTCTAATGCCTCTAATGTTCTTATATTATTGTCTTTAATTATAACTTCTTCAGCCTCTATATTTTTGATTCTGTTTGGAATTAAATCTATGCTTATATTTGAAGTTAAAGACATATTAACGCTGTATTCTATTACATTTTGAAGCTCTCTTATATTTCCAGGCCAGTTATAATCAGCCATTATGTTTACTGCATTTTCATCTATATTAAATACATTTTTATTTAATTTTCTAGCATATTCTTTTATCATAAAATGTATTAATAAAGGAATATCTTCTCTACGTTCTCTTAAGCTTGGTAAATTGATTGGAATAACATTTAACCTATAATATAAATCTTCTCTAAAAGTACCCTTATCAATCATATTTTCTAAGTCCTTATTAGTTGCAGCTATAATTCTTACATCTATAAGTTTATTAGATTTTGAGCCTATTTTATTTAACTCTTTTTCTTGTAACACTCTAAGTAGTTTTGCCTGTAAATGTAAACTCATGTCTCCTATTTCATCTAAAAACATAGTCCCATTATCGGCTAATTCAAACTTTCCTAATTTACCACCCTTTTTTGCTCCTGTAAATGCACCTTCTTCATACCCAAACAACTCACTTTCTAATAAATTATCTGGTATAGCTGCGCAATTGACAGCTATAAAAGGGTTATCACATCTGTCACTATGATTATGTATAGCTCTTGCAAATAGTTCCTTACCTGTTCCACTTTCTCCTCTTACAAGAACTGTAGATGTAGATTTAGATGCCATTAAAGCTTGCTTTTTAACGCTATCTATTTCTTTACTAATCCCTATTATATTATCTAAGGTTATTCCATAGTCTTTGTTTATTTTGTTATAGTTTTTGATGGTTTCTCTTTTATCTATAAAATCTATAACATATCCTTTAAGCTCATTATTAAGTATTATCTTACTAATATTATAAATACCTTTTAAATCACATCCATCTGCCTTATAGTAAAAACTGCAAGACTTGTCCTTTTTAAAGTTATCAACTGAAGGATTTTTTATAAACCTTAATACCTCAAATATATTTTCATTGTTTATATCTTCTTTCAAATTAAAAACTTCTTTAAATTTAGAATTATACTTGTCTATTTTTCCAGCTACATCAATAGACACTATCGCTTTATCAATACTGTCTACCAAAGTTTCTAATTTTTTCTTTTCTAATTCTAATTCATATGTTTTTATCTGAGCTTTTATTTTATTAGAAATTAAATCAGCCATTTTTCCTAAAAAATTCATTAAGCTATCTTTATTATTTTTGATAATATCAGCTTGCTCATCAGTGAATGCTATTAAGCCTATTACCCCATATGCATCCCCATCACATACAATTGGGCAACAAACCTCTGCAAACTCTCTACATGTCCCTTTATTGTGACATTCGTTGCATATATCATTGCAACTATTATCGTCTATCATAATCCCAACTTGCTCTATTAAAGATTTTTTGAAAGCTGAGTATCCATGTACTTTCTCACCTATTTTTTCTATGTATATTCCCGTGCCTGCTATCCTTATTAAGTTCTGATTTACAATTGTTACATCTATCCCTAAAACTGCAACTATGGCTTCTGCTATGTTTTGAATATCCTCTTTTATATATTCTAAATTGTTCATATCTATTAATCCTTAATCTTTCTCAAATTAATTATTTCTTTTATTTCTTTTAATACTACGTATATCTTATTTAATGTGAATTGGATAGACATTAATATTACAAACAGCATAACTATTATAATTAACCCGTAATTTAAATTCATAATACATAATCTCCTATTTTATAAAATTAAACATAAAAGACCAGGCATAACCTAGTCTTTTTATTTTATCATATTATTTTTTATCTATCTATTTTCGTTTTCCTATATAAATATATCTTTCATTTTCAACTTCTTTTAGATTTCCTTCAAAATCTAAATTAGAAAATAAATTAATTATTTCACTCGGATAACGGTAACTGACATTTTCACCGCAAAGCTTATGCTTTAAATTCTTTAATTTCACCTTTAAATTTTTTAAATTTAAATCTTCTAATATTAATTCTCCATTACATTTTAAAACTCTATTTATTTCTGTTGATGCCTGTTTGCAATTATTAATATTATTAAAATGGTCTAATACTATTACCTTGTCAAAGTATTTATCTTCAAATGGCAACAATTCTAATGTTCCTTTGACAACGTTACAGTTTCCATTGTGTATTAAAGAATAACATACATCTTCATAAAGACTATTTTCTAATATTGTAACATAAACTCCTAACATTCTTAACCTTTTTCCTAAGTTACCTATGTTTCCAACAAGTAATATATTGTTTCCGATATTATACTTGATAGTATCCAAAAAACATGTTACATCATCAGAAGTATCTGTCAAATCAGCATTAGGTTCATAGTCGTGATATAATACGCTTTTCACAGTGCTCCCCCTCTTTATTTTTTACATTTATAAATCATATCATAAAATACATCATAATAAAATAGATTATAATAAATTAGGAGCAACTATTCAACACATAAATTTTAACTAACTCAAATGAAATCCTATTCATTGTTGTTTTCGCTAGTTTTTTTTATTTTAGAGATGGATACTTCATAAGCGACTTTCTTAAATACCTCTCCATTTTCCATTTTCTTTTCGTACTCTCTGCTTTGTACTCTTCCCCACATTTGTATCCTGTCACCTATTTTTAAGCTCTTTGCAAATTTAGCATTACGTCCCCAAACTATAGATGGTATGTAGTCAGATTTATTGTATGGTCTGTTTATAGCAACTAATAAATCTGTTATTTCTCTTCCTAATGGAGTTTTTCTATATATAGGTGCTTTACATATAAATCCATCTAAGAATATGTTGTTAGGGTCTTTAGTATCTTCATCTGCTACTTTTATTTCTCTAACGAAAATAGTAAGAACTAATCTATTTTTGTTATCTATGTTTTTATTATAAGATCTCAATTGACCTACTATTCTAACTAATTTATTATTTTCAAAATCAATTTCTTCTAACAATCTTTCTGATACAGTAATCGGTAATACATCATCTGAATTACTGAGTCTATTTATTTTTATTTTTGTGTTATAAAATTTTTCCCCAAAAATTTCATGGCTAAATTCTAATTCACTTTCTAATTCTCCTCTTAGGTTTACTATGTTAGTATCATCCTTAACAGTAATCATTTCTTTATCCCCCCACAATTTGTTAATTGTTAATTCTTATGTTTTATCTTTTCTTATATAATAACTATATTTGTACATTACAATTTTTATTACAATTTATTGCTTTGTATTCATTTTATTTAGTTTTTTGTACGCCATTACTATCTATTGTGAAATTTTCTTTATAAATCATTTCTGATATAGGAACTATTTCGTATCCATCTTTTTTAAATTTGCCTATTATAGTATCTAAATAATTCTCAACATTATTTGAACTTGCATGGAATAAAACTATGGAACCCGGCTGTGAATTTTTAACAACTCTCTCTATCACATGATTTGGCCCTAATTCTTTCCAATCCATAGAATCTACATCCCACTTAACAACTTGATATCCTAGTGATTTACAAATATCTAAAGTTTTAGTGTCCACTTCTCCAAATGGAGGTCTATATAAAGTTGTTTTTTCTCCAGTTATTTTTGAAATTTTGTCTGAAGTTATTTGTATTTCTTTTACTGTTGATTGTTCTGATAATTCTTTAGTATTTGCATGAGTATTAGAATGGTTTCCTATTTCATGACCTGCTTTATGTATTTTCTTTACTAATTCTTCATTGTCATCTACCCAACTTCCAACCAAGAAAAAAGTTGCTTTTATATCATGTTGATCTAGTGTTTGTAAAATTCCATCTATGTTGTCAGATCCCCATGCTACATCAAAACTTAAAGCTACTTTCTTTTCATTAGTGTCAACTTTATATATTGGCATATTTGCATCACCTTGTTTGTAGCAAAAATATCTTATTCCATAAATCAATAAAAATAATAATGCTAACATCAATACTACAAAGAACATACTAGACATTAAAGATTTTGTTTTTTTAAATCTACTGTTCATATTTACACCTCCTTTTTGCATTTGTCCTATACTTAAACTTTATTTTTTTTAATTTCAAAAAATTACTATAAAGATAAATTTATTTTTTGGGCAAATTATATTCAATACTAATAAAAGGTGGTGGATTTATGTCAAATATAAGAAGTTCATTTTCTAACATCAAGGGTCATCAAGTAGAAACAGCTAGAGAAACTATTAAGTTTGAAAACAGACACTATCTAAGAGAAGCACATGGAATTCAAGAAGGTATACGTAAAGATAAGAAAATAAAAATGGGCAAAAAATGTAAATAAAAATATTTTTTAAAAATTTTTAAAATTCTAGGTATACAAAATTGTATTACAGGGCAAATTAGTATTAACAACACATTTAAAAGTGTGTTGACAAAAAAATCAACTTCAGGAGGAATTCTACTATGTCAAGTAAAAAAGCAGTTCCAGCAGCTAAAGCTGCATTAAACCAAATGAAATTAGAAATAGCTAATGAAATAGGTTTAGCTAACTACGAAACAGCTGATAAAGGTAATTTAACAGCAAGAGAAAACGGATATGTTGGCGGATACATGACTAAGAAATTAGTTGAAATGGCTGAAAATCAAATGGCAGGAAAGTAGATTTAAAACTGTGACATCTGGGTCAAAAAAGGCTACCATTTTGGTAGCCTTTTTATTTGCAAAAATATTTAAATATATTATTAAGCAAATTGTGCTTTTATTTTTATATAATTTGGTTTAATATATTATATAGAAATAGTTTACGGAGGATGATATTATGTTTGAAAACTCATCTGAAGAATTAGCTTCTCATAAGCTTTTAATTTTATATATCTTAAATAAAATTAATATGGATTTAACTAATTCTCAAATAACGCAAGTTGTACTAGAAACAGAGATGATAAATTACTTTTCTCTTCAACAGTTCTTGTCTCAACTTATGGAATCTAAATTTTTAGCTACATACAAAGACTCTGATAGAGAATATTATTCTCTTACTCAAAAAGGGTTAGAGATTCTAGAATATTTCTTATCTAGAATACCTCAAGATATAACTAAAAAAGTAGACGAGTATATTTTAAATAATAAAGAAAGTTTATTATCTGATACACAAGTTAAGTCAAGTTTTGTTAAGCAAAGTGATCACGAGTTTATTGTTAATTTAAGAGTTATAGAAAACCAATCTAATTTAATAGATTTAAATTTAAATGTTTCTTCGGAGAAACAAGCTAACCTTATTTGTAATAACTGGAAAAAAAATGCATCGTATATGTATGCAGAAGTTATAGATTTACTTATACGCGACAGCCATTAAGCCTACATACACAATATTGTTGTAGGCTCTTTTCCTGTCTTCACTTCTTTTATAAGTTCATTGTTGTTTGTATTATATATTTTAATTGAATTTTTCTGAGTATCTGATACTAACAATAATTTTTCATCTTTAGAAATTGCTAAACCTTGAGGATTTCCTTCTACATTTATGCAATCTAGATAACTACCTGTATCATAATCTAAAATTTTAATATGTTTGTATCCTAAGTCTGCAACATATATTTTTTTCGCACTATAACTAAAGCATACTTCAACTGGTAATAAAAAATCCTCTATTATACTAATCACTTTCATTTTCATCTCATCTAAAATAACTAGCTTCCCGTCCAACGTAGAGGTATATATTTCCCTTTTTTTCTTATCTATTTTTATATGCCATGCTTTAAAGTCTGTATCTATCTTTCTATCAATACATTTGCTAAGAGTGTCTATACACACAATTGAGTTTATACAAGATACATATAACTTATTTTCACTTTCATTAAAATCAAATCCATGAGGCATTTCATCTACACTAATGACTGCAATAGGATTTAAAGTATCTTGATCTAATATATATATGCTGTTTGAATCCTCATTAGATATAAATAATTCGCTCTTACATATACCAACCTGGTTTAGATTTCCTCCTATAGATATGCTTTCTATTATGTTATTGGTAGTTATATCTAATACGTACAATATACCATCACTAGAACTTGGTATATACATTAGGTTTTTTTCTTTATCTATACAGAAATGATGTGGATTTATGTTGTCATCTAACTCTATTTGCTTTTCTACTTCAAATTTAGGATAACTTAATACACTAATACTTTTAGATAAATAATTAGAAATATAGACTTTCAAATTATAGCCTCCCCTCCTTAATACATATACTACAATAATATATTATTCTCTATGCTTGTATTATGACAGCCTTTTAAGTATTGCAATGTTAGATACATATTGGTATTATTAGATTAAAAATATTAAAGATTATTAGGAGTTTGTATTATGAAAATAACATTTAAACCAAGTGGAGTTTGTTGTAGAGAAATGATGTTTGAAGTTGATGATAATAATGTTATAACTAGCGTTGATTTCGTTGGAGGATGTCCTGGTAACTTAATCGGACTTAAGCATTTAGCTATAGGTCAAAATGCTCTTGAGGTAGCTGATAAGTTAGCTAACATACGTTGTGGAGACAAGTCTACTTCTTGTCCTGATCAATTAGCTAAGGCGATACGTAGCGCTTTATAAAATGGCCCTACTATAAATAAAAGGTGGTCAATGACCACCTTTTTTTGTATTTTGTCCCGTTATCGTGAATTATAAGTATAATTTATTTATTAAAGTTCTAACTGTTCCTATCATATATAAAGACCCTGCACTTATTATTATATCGTCTTCTTTAGAATTTTTAAGTGTATAATCAACAGCTTCTTCTATATTTGGTTTTGCAACAATATTATCAACATACTTAGATATTTTTTCTTTTAAAGCTTCACAACTTATCGCTCTTGGATTATCTGGCGTTGTAGTTATTACTTTATCAAAATGAGGCATAAGTATTTCAAGTACCCCATCTATATCTTTATCTTCTAACATTCCTATTAAAAGAGTCGCTTTTTTTCCATTGAAGTTTTTTTCTATTGATTTAGCTAAAGATTTTGCTCCATCTTCATTGTGAGCTCCATCTATTATGAATATTGGATTTTCCATTATTTTTTCTATTCTACCTGGCCATTTAGTATTTATAAGACCTTTTCTTATGTTTTCTTCACTTATATTTAAATTTTTAGTTTCTTTTAAGTAATTTATAGCACCTAAAGCTAACATAGAGTTGTTTATCTGATGATCTCCTATTAACTTTATTTCTAAGTTTTCATATTTCTCGTTAAATACAGTACAATCATAAGTTTGAGAATATATATCTGATTGATTAATATTTATATCATCAAATTTAACTTCTATATATTTAGCATTTTTTTCCCTACATATTTCTTTTATTACATCTTTAGCTTCATCACTTTGGTCGTAAACTATAGCTACTCCATTTTCTTTTATTATTCCGCCTTTTTCATAAGCTATTTTTGCAACACTATCTCCAAGTATCCCTACATGGTCTAAGCTTATAGAAGCTATTACACTTACTTCTGATTTCTTTATTATATTTGTAGCATCATACCTACCGCCTAAACCAACCTCAAGGGCAACGTAATCAACTTCTTGTTCACAATAGTAATAAAGTGCCATAGCAGTAACTATTTCAAACTCAGTCGGGTATGAGTATCCTCCACTAACCATTGTTTCTATATTTTCTTTTATTATATTAACTATTCTTGCTACATCTTCTTTAGGTATATTTTCTCCATTTACCCTTATTCTCTCTGTAAAAGTTTCTAAAAATGGAGATGTATATAAACCTACTTTGTATCCAGATTCTTTTAATATACTAGTTATAAATGAACATGTTGACCCTTTTCCATTAGTTCCTGCCACATGTATTATATTTAATTTATCTTGCGGATTTCCTAAAAGTTCTAATAATTTAGTTATATTGTCTAATCCTAATCTAACCCCAAATTTATGAGTCTCATCTATGTAGTGTAGCGCTTCTTGGTAATTCATATCTCTGCTTCCCCCTTAGTCGTTTTGCTTTAATTATATATATTAAAATCGACCTATAAGTACAATATAGGACAATTTCACTGTCTACTTTCATTATAGTATATTTTTATATCAAAAATGAACAAAAAAATAAAGCTATGCCAATTTATATTATATTGGCACAACTTATATTTTTTATATGTTAGTATTGTTTTCTACAGTTCCTATAGTTCCATCAACTATGGATATTACTTTATCTGCTTTTTGTGCTACTTTTTCATTATGTGTTATCATTATTAGCGTTTGATTAAATTTCTTTATTGATAACTTTAGTAAATTCATAACTTCTTCTGTTGTTTTGGTATCTAAGTTCCCTGTTGGCTCATCAGCTAATATTATAGCTGGTTTGGCTGATAATGCACGACCTATAGCCACACGTTGTTGTTGCCCTCCTGATAGCTGATTTGGCATATGTGACTGTCTATCTGTAAGTCCTAATAATTCTATAAGCTCATCTATATATTCTTTATCTACTTTTACTTTGTCTAACTTTAGAGGTAGTTCTATATTATCTCTTACGTTTAGTACTGGTATAAGGTTGTATTGTTGAAATACAAATCCAATTTTCTTTCTTCTGTACTCTGCTAATTTTTTATCATTTAAACAACATATATCTTGACCATCAATTTTTATAGTTCCACAACTTGGTCTTTCAAGACCTCCTATTAAGTGAAGTAGTGTACTTTTTCCCGAACCACTTGGACCTATTATTGCTACAAATTCCCCTTTGTTAACTTTTAAATTTGTGTTTTTTAGTGCATTTACAGTTGTTTCCTTTTTTCCATATATTTTACCTAAATTAATAGTTTCAAGTATCATAATAATCCCTCTATTCTATAATATTTATAGCTTCAACTATATTACTTTCTTTTATTTTTCTTGCTGGGAAGTATGTTGCAAGTAGCCCTATGATTATGTTTATAGCTACCACCGCTAGATAAACTTTATAATTTATTTTAAATTCCATACCATACCCTGCAAATCCATAAGTTTCATACATTCTAATTTGTAATAAAATACCACATATTACAACTATTGCACTTGATATTATTCCATATAATAAACCTTCATAGACTATCATATTTTTAAATTCCTTATCACATATACCAACCGCTCTAAGCATTCCAAATTCACTAGTTCTTGAAGTTAAGTTGTAACTTACATTATTTATTATATTAAATGCACTTATTACAAATAAAACTGCAATTATCCCATAATTATAAATTTTATCTTTTTCAACCATTTTAGCATTAATTTCTTTATCTTTTACCATATCCGTAGTTATTGTTCCTGGAACCTTACTTCCTATTTTACCTAATTCACTATTTATAGCTTTACGGTCTGCACCTTTTTTTGCATTTGCATAAACAACATCGTAATTATTTTCCCCCATTATTTTTTCTAAGTAATTATTACTTGTTATAACATCTATTCCATCACTTGCAGAGTACATCTGATCATCTGCAAAAGGATAATTAACTATTGCTCCAACCTTAAATTCATATTCTTTATATTCATAATTATCTTTTGCTTTCCAATAAGCTTCTATATCCTCTATTTTATTTTTAGGATATTTTACTTTAACGGTATCGCCTACCTTGATATTAGCTAGCGGTTTTCCTCCACCCACTACTGTATCTCGCATACCGTAAAATGTCTCCTCTATATATGGCATATATATTACAGCTAAGTTTTCTTTTTTCATTTTTTCTATATTTATCTCTCCGCTTACTAAATAATCATTTAATGAATTTAACATTTCATCATTAAATCCTTTTAACTTTTGCTTTAATAAATATCCACCATTTTCTTTATCTTTTGCTAACAATCCATTTAAGACAGCTTCTGTGTATCCACCATCTTTATTCATTTGCTCAATATACTTCATATCTAATATATCATTTTTAGCTATAGGCATTCTTGTATACATAACCCTTGCTGTTTTAACTTCATTGATTCCATCTACTTTTTTGATTTTATCTATATCACTATCTCTAAGCCCACCTTCTTCGCCATTTGAGCCATTTACTTGTAGTACAAAATCTCCATTCATATATGTTCGTCTATTTATATCTTCATGCATAGCCTCTGAACGAGTGTATGCATAGTTACTTTTTATAATCATTATTCCTCCTATACTCATAGATAGCATAATCATTATAAATCCTGTTTTATTTCTGAATATATTTTTCATAGATATAGCTTTTGATATAGATATGTTTTTACTTAATGTTGTTATTAAGAAATTACTTTTCTTTATTTTTTTATCTGAACCAAAGTTTCTTTTTATAGCTTCTACTGGTGAAATTTTTCTTATTTTTATGTAAGTTAATATACTTATAATAAATATTACAACTAGTGTACATGCTATTGATAGTAAAATAACATTAACCGGTATAACAAAAGGAGTTTCTTTTATATTTCCTTCAAACTGTACATTTCCTGCTAACTTATTAAATATTTGTGCTCCTCCCATACCAGCAACTATTCCAATTGGCATTGACACAAAACTAAGTATTAAAAGCTCTTTTAACATAAGCATGAACACATTAAAGTTAGTAGATCCAATTGCTCTTAATAACCCATATTCTCTTATTCTTTGATAAACAGATATAGTGTATATACTGTATATTACAAGTCCTGAAAATAAACTCATTGCCATGGCTGTACTTTTACTTTGACTATCTAATCCCCCGTTTGCCTCTACAGAACCTACAAGCATAGAATTTATTCCCACTTGTTCTTTTTTATCTAATTTAGCATTTTTAATTATAGAATTTATATTCGCTCTTATTTCGCTACCTTCATTGAACTCTACATATGCATCAATTTTGTCAGTCTTAGCTTCATCTAAACCTAAAAACATCTCACATCTTCCAATACTTTTGTCTTTGTATCTGTCTTTAAGTATTCCTACTACTTTAAAAGTTTCAGGTTTATCTTTTTTATATAATTTAAATGTTAATTCTTGATTTAAATTTGGTTCTAGACCCATACTATTTAATATCCAAGCTTCTACAACGACCTCATTATTACCTTTTGGAAATCTTCCCTTTATAATTTCAGAATCATTTTCTAAATAGCTTTCACTTGCATGATTTATATTTATTGGTAATTTTTCGCCTAAATCAGTAGATGCATAAGATGACATTAACCCCAAGTCTTTTATGTCATTTCCATCTTTAACTATTTCTAATTGTTCTTTATTTATATCCTTAAAATTCACATGATAAGCCCCAAGTTCTCTTTTCATTCTATCTAAGTCTGCTTGTTGTGCACTTCTTGATAAAGTCCCTACCCCTACTATAAGTGCCGTACCAAGTATAATACTAAGTATTATTGCTAATGACCTTGCTTTGTAGCTTTTTATATATTTTAAAACAATACTTAAATCATTCCCCATATTTACCACTTCCTTCCTCTTGAATAATTAAATTATATCTTCATTTAAAAAATGTATCAAATTGCTTTTTTTCAAATATTTACCACTTATATGTACAATTTTCTATATCTATTTTCAAGTTTAAATAGCTTACTTGTCTATTTTCAAGTTTCACATATTTTTTTATCAATGTTATAATTATTTTATAAATTAAAAATCAGGGGTGAATTATGGATATTATTTTTATATTTCCTATGGGGGTGCTTACTTTATTTATAGGTAGCAATGTTATTTTAAGTAAATATAAATTTTATAAAGACTGGTCGTTGTTTAAAAGAGGGTTATATACACTTTGTGTATCTGCACTTATTTTTTGTTTATTTATATACATATTGCAATACATATCAATAAAACTAAGAGACGATTTATTAATAAAAGGTTTGATAAGTACAGCTTTATCTTTTATTTTAATATGTTTTTGTATCTATACAGGTTTTGAATTTATAAAGACAATTAATGAAAATAACAAAAAAGAATTTGAGTTAGATAGTCTAAATAAAAAAATAGAACACAAAAACAGCATAATTTCTAAGCTTAGAAGTCAAAAACACGATTATCTTAAGCACCTTCAAGTTGTATCTTCTTTACTTAATACAAATTTGCCACAAGATGCAAAAGATTATATTACTAATATTGCAAATAGTTTTAGGTCTAAGACTTCAAGGTATGGAAAAGTTTCTTATCTTGATGCTATATGTGCAGCTAAATATGAAGATTGTTTGTTAAGAGGTATTTCTTTTGATACTTATATTCAAGATTTTATAGACAATCTATTAATTGAACCTAATGAAATGTCTTCAGTATTATTAAACATAATAGACAATGCCATAGATGCCCTATCTTCAGTGTATAAAGAAAGCAAATATATAAAGCTTTCTATTTATGAAGATGAATTTCAATATATTATATCTATTGTGAACAATGGTCCTACGATTTACGATACACAAAGAATTTTTTTGGAAGGTCATTCTTCTAAAATTGGAGAAAATCGAGGTTATGGTTTGTATGCTGTAAAACAAATTTTGGACAAATACGGTTATCATATATTTGTTGATAGCGATGAGTTTTTGACTGAATTTACTATACTTATTCCTAAGTATTAATGTTTTTAAATTTAATTATATATCTGATGGGAGATTTTATATGATAAAAGTTTTGATTTGTGATGATGATAAAGCAGTTAGAAATGAAGTTGAGTGCATTGTTAAAGAACTAGATTGTGTAGATTATGTCAAAAAGGTTGAAAATGGAATTGAGGCAATAGAGTTTATAAAAAACGAAAAAATAGATTTATTGATAATTGATATTGATATGCCTTGCAAAAATGGTATTGATAGTGCTAAGGAGATAGTTTCTATTGATAAAAATGTTCATGTTATATTTATTACAGGATTTGCTGATTATAGCTTAGAAAGTTTTAAGGTTCATCCTGTTGATTTTATAGTTAAACCTTTCACTAAAGAAAAAATTATAGATTCAATTAATATAGCTATAGACCGTATAAACTCTAATAAATTATCTAATAAAGTATTTATAGAGGATACTCTTTTTACTTATAAAATTAGAAAACAAGTTCATATGATTAATTTTGATGATATTGTTATGTTTGAGAAAAAAGCTAGAGCTGTAAATCTTCATACCAAGGACCATGATATAGTGAATTTTTATGAAAATTTTGATGACTTAGAAATGAGATTACCTCCTAACTTTTTTAGAAGTCATAAGCAGTTCATTGTCAATCTAAGGCTTATTCACAAGGTAATACCTATTAACAAATCATCTTTAGAAATTAGATTTATCAATTTCCAGGAGAATGCTTTACTTAACAAAGTTTTCGAAAAAGATTTTTTATATAGATTTTATAGAACTAAAAGATTTTAAACATAAAAAATATCACCATTATAAATTTATAATGGTGATATTTTTATATTTAAAACTTATTTTTATTAAACAGTTGCTTTATCTTCATCGTCATTTCCAATCATTGCTGTAAGCTTTTTATTAAGAACTAATAATATGAATACGCCCACTGCCAATATCACTGGAATGGCTATAAATACTTGCATTAGTCCCATTTTTTCTATTATAATTTGAACATATCCTGCTGCTTTGTTTGCAAAGAATGTAGCTGCTGCCCAAACACCCATTAATAATGATAAGTATTTTGCTGGTGCAATCTTACTTATTAATGAGTTTCCTAGTGGTGAGAAGCACATTTCTCCTATTGATTGGAATATAACAAATAATACTAACCATAATGCACTTGTTTTAACAGTTGCTGGTGCCCCAACTCCTCTTGTTAACTCAGCTCCTATTACAAATATAAATGCTATCGCTAAAAATGTATATCCTAAAGCCATTTTTTGTGCCATGCTTAAATCGCCTTGTTTTCTATTAGATAGCTTCGTCCATATGATTGCCATAACTGGACCTAAAATAACACACATTGCTCCATTTAATGTTGTCTCTATCCACATTACAGGTATTTGAAAACTACCAATTGAAAGGTCTACATAATCTTTCATATATAATGCTAGCGATGATCCTGCTTGGTTGTAAAATACCCAGAAGAATATTGAAAAGAATGATAATATAAATATAACTTCAACTCTAGATTTTTCTTTTTTCGTTAATGGTCTGTCAAAGTCTTTTTTATCACTTGTTTTTCCAGCCTGCTTATCAAGCATTCTTTGTGGATATTTTCCTGCTTCACCTAAGCACTTCATTGTAATGGTAAATACTAACCCACCTATTAAAGTAACTATTGCTGCTAACATAAAGCATTGTCTAAATCCATACTCTACAACTGCTCCGTTTTCTATTACTGCAAAAGTTTGAGTATATAATATACCTATAATTAATGACCCTACAAGTGATCCTAAATTTACAAACGTATATAATAACGAAAATGCAGCATCTTTTTTTGTATCATCATCATATAATTCTCCAGCTAATGCATTTAAATTCCCCTTAAAGAAACCTGTTCCTATAGAAATCAACATTATCATTGCATGAACCCACATTACATTTGTTGCAAAATACCCCAAGGCGTAACCTGCCGCCATAATAATTGACCCAATAATTATACAATACCTAGCACCTATCCATCTATCACATATTATACCACCAAATATTGGTGCTAAATAAGTAAACGCTGCTAAATTAGCTGCTATGGCTACTGCATCCGTGTACTCAACACCTAATCCTCCAAGAGCCACTGTTTCTGCTAAAAAAAATAATAATAACGTTTTAGACCCATAAAATGCAAACCTTTCAAACATAAATGTTAGCCCACAAATATACAATCCTTTAGGATGTTTTGTAGGCGAAGCTGCTGGTTGTGAACCCATATATTAAATCCCCCTTATAATATATTTTATATTAAAACATCCTCTCTACAGCTTATTATGTATAAATATCTAGATTTACGCTGTGGGAGGATAATTTATTATACTTCTCTTGTGTACTCTTTTAACCATTGTTTTTCTTCATCATTTAAGAAAGGAGATATTTTGTCATTTACTAATTTATGATAATAATTTAAGTAAGCTCTTTCTTCTCTATTCATTTCATCTGTGTCTACTGCATCTAAATCAATTGGCGCAAAAGTTACAACTTCAAATTCCATAAATTGTCCATATTCATTTTTATCAGTTTTTCTAACAACTAATTCATTTTCTATTCTTATTCCATGAGATCCTTCTATGTATATACCTGGTTCATTAGTAGTTACCATACCTTCTTCTAGTACTGCACTATCAAATCTTTCAGGTACTATTCTCCATCTAAATCCATTTGGTGCTTCATGTATAGCCCCAACAAATCCTACACCATGACCTGTTCCACACTTATAGTCTATACCCATATTCCACATTGGTGTTCTTGCTAATATATCTAAATTATAGCCTCTTGTCCCATGTAAAAACTTAGCCATTGATAAATTTATCATACCTCTTAATACTGATGTAAAGTGTAATTTCAATTCATCATTTAAGCTTCCTAGCGCTATAGTTCTAGTTATATCTGTAGTTCCATCAAAATATTGTCCACCTGAATCTATTAAAAATAAATGTTCTGGTTGTAATTTGTAATCGCTTTCTTCAGTTGCACTATAATGCATCATAGCTGCATGTTCTTTGTAGCCTGCTATTGTAGAAAAACTTGGCTCTATAAATCCTTCTTGTTCTTTTCTTAAATCCTCTAATTTTTTAGCTGCACTTACTTCAGATATTTCTATTTTTCCTATATTAGTTTTTAACCAATACATAAATTTAGTAAAAGCAACGCCATCTTTTATGTGACTTTTTCTTATGTTTTCTAATTCTATTTCATTTTTATTAGCTTTAAAGAACATAGTTGGATTAAATTCATCTACCTTTTCAACTTCATTAGGTATATTGTTATATATTGCATAGTTAACTTTAGTACAATCAACTAATATTTTTTCATTTTCATCTATATTTTTAACAAATTCATATACATCATTATAAGGTTTTATTTTAACATTTTCCTTATATAATTCATTTAACATTTCAGTAGTTAATTTGTTTTCATCAATAAATAAAATAGCATCTTCTAATGTTACTAATGCATAAGAAAGTACTACTGGAGTGTATAAAACATCTCTTCCTCTTATGTTAAATAGCCAAGCTATATCATCAAGAGCTGTTATAACATGATTTACTACATTTTTTTTATTCATTTCTTCTCTTACTCTAGATAATTTAGAGCTAAGCGTTTCTCCCACATATTTTACGTCTAGTGAAAATGCTTTTTTATCTGATAACTTAGGTCTATCTTCCCATACCTTATCAACTAAATCATAATCATATTTTATACTTATATTTTTATGTGCTAATTTTTGTTGTAAATTCATACCTTCTTTTGCAGATATTAATCTACCATCAAATCCTAATACTCCACCCTCGTTAATACATTTGCATATATATTCATCTGTAGTTGGTACGCCTTCTTCTCCCATTTTAAATAACTTTATACCAGTTCCTTTTAATTGATTTTCTGCTTGTATAAAGTATCTTCCATCTGTCCAAAGCCCAGCTTCATCCTTTGTAACTATTACTGTACCTGCTGAACCTGTAAACCCAGATATAAATTCTCTACATTTAAAATACTCTCCAACATACTCACTTTGATGATTATCTGATGATGGAACTATGTATGCATCCATATTATGTTCGTGCATATACTCTCTTAATTTACCTACCCTATCTATTATACTCATTATAAAGCCCCCCTTAACTGTATTATCGTACTTAATGTTCATAGTATCATCTTTTGATATCGTTTTCAATATTTTATTTTTTTCAATCTTTTTTTATAAATATAATAATTTTTCACCATAAAATTTTATATGATTTTAATAAGAATTTTATGAAAAATATACAAATAATTTAAATATAAATACAAAAAAATATTACCGATTTTTTTTAAATCCAGTAATATTTTTTTGAAATATTTTATTTAAATTTTCTGTGCTTTATATTAATTATTTATATATTTTTCAAATACTTCTGTAAAATCTCTATTATTATAATTTTTTCTTAGTGCTTCCATCCAATCTAAGTTAAAATTAGTCAAATCTTGGACAATGTTTGTTATATTTCCTTCTATAACGCATCTTGATAATGCTTCATTTGCCATTTTTAAACCATTAGATCCATCTTCTACAGCTGTATAGTTTTTACCTTGAATTCTACTTACTTCAACTAATGTTTTATATA
Source organism: Peptostreptococcaceae bacterium VA2 (assembly GCA_000686145.1). Lineage (GTDB taxonomy): Bacteria > Bacillota > Clostridia > Peptostreptococcales > Peptostreptococcaceae > Romboutsia_D. Next base: position 3,087,872 of record JMMB01000007.1, read on the forward strand.
AGTCTTTTAATTGCTCTAATTGTTTCTTGTCTACATCTATACTAAAATTGTTATTTCCAAAGCTAAATTTAATTTCTATATCTAAATCCACAGTTCCTGCTGTTTCTAAAGTCACTGTGTGAACTTTTTCATAATAAAATTCATGTCTTTTCACAGTTCTTTTTTTACTTACAGCACTTGCTCCGTCTACGTGTACAAGACCTCTATTTGTGAACACATACTCATCTGATTTAGATTTTATTACGAAGAATATTTTTTCACCATCTTCGTGCATTATATAATCGTCTCCGTCTACTTTATCAAAATCCTTTGGATCTATTATTTTACCAATATCTGATAACCCAAGTGTATCTGCTGCTAACTTCCCAAATATATTTCCTGCCATTATATACCTCCTAAATTTAGTTATTCTTAAAAATATTTTTCATTTATATTATACCATTTATAATCTTAATTAAAAAGGAACACCTTTCAATCATCAAATGATATCAAGCGCTCCTTTTATGTTAATTACTTAATCTTAGCTTCTAAATTTTCAAGTCTTTCAACTACTGACTTAATCATTTCTTCAAACTTTTCTTTTTTTGATTCTTCTTCTTTAACTAAGCTATCAGGAGCTTTTGCTAAGAATCCTTGGTTAGAAAGTTTTCCGTTAACTCTCTTTATTTCGCCTTCTAATTTAGCTTTTTCTTTGCTTAATCTTTCTATTTCCTTAGCAAAGTCAACTAACTCGTCAAGTGGTATAAATATCTTAACTCCATCTATAACAACACTTACAGCATCTTCTGGTATATTAGTTTCATTTTCTACTATTTCAACTACTGATGCAGATGCTAATGTTACAAAGTAATCTTTACCTGCTTTTATAGCTTCTTTCTTATCAGAACTTGGAACTATTATAACCTTAGCTTTCTTTGATGGTGGTACATTCATTTCTGCTCTTACGTTTCTTATGTTTCTTATACCATCCATTGTTAAGTTCATCATTTCTTCTTCTTTAGCCATGTTATCAGCTTCAGTATAGTGAGGGAACTGAGCTACTACTATACTTCCTTCTACTGTTGGAAGATGAGTGTATATTTCCTCTGTTATAAACGGCATATATGGGTGAAGAAGTTTTAATATTTTTTCTAATACATATGTTAATGTATATAGAGCTGTTTGCTTAGCTTCTTTATCTTCAGAATATAATCTTGGTTTAACTATTTCTATATACCAGTCACAGTACTCAGACCATGCAAAATCATATATCTTTTGAGCAGCTATTCCTAAGTCAAACTTATCCATGTTATCAGTAACTTCTTTAACAACATTGTTTGCTCTTGATATTATCCATTTGTCAGCTAAAGTCATATTAGCTTCTACAGATTCTCTAGTAACACCGTCCATTAAATCTTCTTCTATATTCATGAATACAAATCTTGATGCATTCCATAATTTATTCGCGAAGTTTCTTGATGATTCTACTCTTTCCATGTAGAATCTCATGTCATTTCCTGGGGAATTTCCAGTAGCTAACATGAATCTTAGTGCATCAGCTCCGTATTGGTCTATTACTTCTAATGGGTCTATTCCATTACCTAGAGATTTACTCATTTTTCTACCTTCTGAGTCTCTAACTAATCCATGTATTAATACATGTTTAAATGGACTTTCTCCCATACAGAATTTACCTGCAAATGCCATTCTTACTACCCAGAAGAATATTATATCGTATCCAGTAACAAGTACACTTGTTGGATAATAGTAATTTAAGTCTTCTGTTTTGTTTGGCCATCCTAAAGTTGAGAAAGGCCATAATGCAGAAGAGAACCAAGTATCAAGTACGTCCTCATCTTGCTTAAAGTGAGTGTGTCCACATTTACAAGCTGTAGGCATTTCTTTTGATACTACTACTTCTTTACATTCTTGACAATAATAAGCTGGTATTTGATGACCCCACCATAACTGTCTTGATATACACCAATCTCTTATATTCTCTAACCATTGTGAGTAAGTTTTATCAAATTTATCTGGTACAAATTCTAAGTCTTTGTTTTTTAACATATCTAGTGCAGGCTTAGCTAACTCGTCCATTTTAACAAACCATTGATCAGATAATCTTGGCTCAACTACAGTTCTACATCTATAACAAGAACCTACATTGTGGTTATGGTCTTTTATTGCTATCATAAATCCTGCTTCATCTAAGTCAGCTATAAGTTGCTTTCTACATTCATATCTGTCCATACCTTCGTATTTTCCAGCTAGCTTATTCATAGTACCGTCTTCGTTCATTACGTTTATCTTTTCAAGGTTATGTCTTTTACCTACCTCAAAATCATTAGGGTCATGTGCTGGAGTCATTTTAACTGCACCAGTACCGAACTCTAAGTCAACATAATCATCAGCAACTATTATAAGTTCTCTATCTATCATAGGAAGTATTGCATGCTTTCCTACTAAGTGCTTATATCTTTCATCTTCTGGATTTACAGCTATTCCACTATCCCCTAGCATTGTTTCAGGTCTAGTTGTAGCTATTTCTAAGAAGTCATTACTATCCTTTAGTCGATATTTTATGTGATAGAATTTTCCATCATGCTCTTCATGTTCAACTTCTGCATCTGATAAAGTAGTCTTACAATCTGGACACCAGTTTATTATTCTGTTTCCTCTGTATATTTGACCTTGTTCATATAATTTTACGAAAAATTCTGTAACTGATTCGTTACATCCTTCATCCATTGTAAATCTTTCTCTGTCCCAATCACAAGAATCTCCTAACTGTTTCATTTGGTCTACTATCTTTCTACCAAATTCATTTCTCCAGTCCATAGCTCTGTTTAAGAATTCTTCTCTTCCTAACTCGTACTTAGTTTTTCCTTCTTGTTCTTTTATTCTCTCAACAACTTTAACCTCTGTTGCTATAGAAGCATGGTCAGTTCCTGGTTGCCATAATGTTTCGTACCCGTCCATTCTTTTCCATCTTACAAGTATATCTTGTAATGTATGGTCAAGTGCATGACCCATGTGTAATTGCCCTGTTATGTTAGGTGGTGGAAGCATTATTGTAAAAGGCTTCTTGTCTGGATTTGGTTTAGATTTGAAAAGTCCATCTTCTAACCACTTTGAATATAATCTTGATTCGAAATCTTTAGGATTATAAGTTTTTGATAAATTAGTGTTTTCCATTTTGTTTCCTCCTTTTATATAGTTAATTTTCCTGTTTAATATAAAAAAGAGCCCTTCATCCTATAAATAAGGACGAAAAGCTCGCGTTACCACCTTAATTCCATAATTAAATATACATTATAACTAGCTATAATTATGGCTCTCGATAGAATTTAACGATTCCAACCGTCTAAACCTACTATTATTTCAGCTTAAAAACTCCGAAGCTACATTCTGTAAACCTATACCAAGAAGACCTTTCAGCCTATGAGTCTTCCTCTCTTTTAGTAGTACTTACATACTCCTCTTCATCACAGTTTATATTTTAACTTATTATTTAATTATATCTAATTACTATTATTATTGTCAATTATTTATATAGTATATTCATTATTTTAATTTTTGTTACTTATATTCACAATATCAATGTCTTAATAATAGATGAAGTAAGCAAATTATATACTCTTATCCCAGAAATTTAATGCTTTAACATCTTCACTTATTGGAACTATATTATAATCTCTTTCTTTTAAAACTTTTATCATACTATCTAGAGCCTCAACAGTTTGTTTCTTTTCATGTATTAATACTACTAAGTTTGGATTATCTCTTCCATGATATAATACATTGCTTACTATATTATCAGTAGTTCCCTTCCAATCTTGTGTATCTAAATTCCAGTCCCACATTATATATCCATTTTTAGATAATGCTTCATGAGATTTTTCTGGCATATAAGGCTTGCTTCCATATGGTACCCTTATTAAATTGGATACTTCTCCAGTCAAATTCAAGAATGTTTCTTGGCAAGTTTCAAACTCTTTTACTGTTGCCTCAGGAGTCTTATATAATTTTTTAACTTCGTGTGTTACACTATGAAACCCAACACTATGGCCTTCTTCTTGTACTCTTTTTACTTCATCTGGGTATTTTTTCATATTCCCATCAATCATGAAAAATGTTGCTTTTATGCCATTAGTATCTAATATATCTAATATTTGATTTGTATATTTTGAAGGTCCATCATCTATAGTTATATACGCAACTTTTCCCGAATTAGAAATTGGTTTTTTTGGTTTTTCTACAGGTTTTTTTACAGTATCTGAAGTCTCATTCCCTTCTTTAGGACTATCAAGCTTGTTGATGCTTTCTTTAAATAAAAAACCTGTCCCTAATATAATTATAATTAATGATATTGCAGCAAAAAACATAATAATAGCCTTGTCAGATCTTTTCATGTTACTTATCCCCCCATCTTACCTTAAACTGTATTTTTTATTATATAACTCAAACATAAACTACAATGTTTTACTCATTACAATTAATATGCTTATTCTTAATTAAACATTCATATTCTTTACTACCTTCAAATTTTTTTATAATACTATAACTTGTTTTTTACAATAATTTTCCCAATAAAAAATACCTCTTTAGTACCATAAAGGTTCTAAAGAGGTATTACTCTATATCTATTTTAATTTTCAGATTGATCATTTATTTCATTAAGTAATTTTACTTCTTCTATTATTTTACTTAGATGATAATTAAATACAGGACTTTTATCTTCATCTAAATCCCATGCAATTTCATTAGATTGATGTAATTTTTTTATATTTTCATAATTAGATTTATTTAAGTATAATTTCGTTTCTAGTAATTCAATTGATTGCATATGGAAATATAGTCCTCTACATATATCTACTGTTTCTTCTAATTTTTCCATATTTATATTTCCCCTACTGTATCCTAGTTCATCTAATAATTTAGAATATATACTTTCTACCTTTTTTACTTCTTTTTCAATTTTATTTATATTAAAACATTCTTTGTTTATTATCTTTGATTCTATAAATTCAGCAGTTATTTTTTCCATTTCTTTAATTTCATTTATAGTACTGTCTAAATAATTCGGTCTAGCTAATATATAATTTATAAATACTCCTATTACAACACCTATAGATGTATCCATTACCCTAAAGAAAGAATATTGCGCTGGATTAGAGTCTGTAATTCCTAGATGTATAGATAAAAATGTTACACATGCAACTACAACTCCTTTGTTTATTTTAAGAGTATTACAAGCATATATGGTGGACATTACACCTAAGCCACATAGTATAGCATTACCTGGTTCAATCAATACTACTAAATATCCTATTATTCCTCCTAAAATAGTTCCTTTTATTCTATTTAATCCTGAATTCATAGATCCTTTTACTGTATCTTGCATAGATATTATACATGCAGTGGCTGAGTAGAATGGATTTTCAACTAGATATCCCCCTGCTATTGTACAAAGTACTACTGCTATACCTGTTTTTATAGTTCTCATTCCCATTTTTTCTAACTTCAAAATTTGCCTCCTGATTTTTTAAAACATTTATTACTTCTATCTTTATATTATCTATATAAATATAGATTTTGTCGAGAGTATTTATATATTTTTATATCAAAAAAGGAGCTATTCTTTATAGAATGCTCCTTTTTTGTGTTATACCTTAAATGTTATCTATATTACACCGTGGCTCATCATAGAATCTGCTACTTTTAAGAATCCTGCTATGTTTGCTCCAACTACATAATTTCCTGCATAACCATATTCTTCAGCAGCGTCTTTAGATACTGCAAATATGTTTTTCATTATACCTTTTAATTTTTCTTCTACTTCTTCAAATGTCCAAGATAATCTCATGCTGTTTTGAGACATTTCAAGAGCTGAAGTTGCAACCCCACCTGCATTTGCAGCTTTAGCTGGAGCTACTAATAATCCTTTTTCTAAGAAATATTGTACAGCTTCATTTGTACAAGGCATATTTGCACCTTCTCCTATAACTGTAGTTCCATTTTCAACTAATAACTTAGCATCATTTATATCTATATCATTTTGAGTTGCACAAGGAAGAGCTATATCACATTTAACAGTCCATATTTGTTTTTGTCCTTCAAAGTATTGTGCTCCTTCTTTTCTACTTACATACTCTTTAATTCTTTTTCTTTCTACTTCTTTTATTTGTTTAACTATTTCTAAGTCAACACCATTTTCATCTACTATGTATCCTGCAGAGTCACACATAGCTATTACTTTAGCTCCATGTTCAATAGCTTTTTCTGCTGCATATATAGCAACGTTACCTGATCCAGATACTACAACTCTCTTACCTTGGAAGCTTTGGTTATGGTAGTTTAACATTTCATTTACAAAGTATACAACTCCAAATCCTGTAGCTTCTTTTCTAGCTAAAGAACCACCGTAAGTTAATCCTTTACCAGTTAATACTCCAGCATCATAAGAATTTCTTATTCTCTTATATTGTCCAAATAAGAACCCTATTTCTCTAGCACCTACTCCTATATCTCCAGCAGGCACGTCTACATTTGGTCCTATATGTCTATATAACTCTGTCATAAAACTTTGACAGAATCTCATTATTTCTCTATCAGATCTTCCTTTAGGATTGAAATCTGATCCACCTTTACCTCCACCTATTGGTAAGCCAGTTAAAGAGTTTTTAAATATTTGCTCAAATCCTAAGAATTTTATTATTCCTAAGTTAACTGATGGATGGAATCTTAAACCACCTTTGTAAGGTCCTATAGCACTGTTGAACTGTACTCTAAATCCTCTGTTAACTTGTATATTTCCATTATCATCTACCCAAGGTACTCTAAACATTATTTGTCTTTCTGGTTCAACTATTCTTTCTAATATACTTTCTTTTACGTATTCTGGATGCTTAACTAATACACCTTCTAATGAATGTAATACTTCTTCAATTGTTTGATGAAACTCAGCTTCTCCTTTGTTTCTAAGCTTAACATCTTCTATTACGCTTTCAATTACTTGTTTAACATTATTATCCATATTAATAGCCCCCTTATTATAAAAAAACCTTTTCTCAATTAAATAATAGTCCTTTATTAATTTATTTTCAATAAGTTTTTTTGTAAAAATATGTTTTTTTTTATATTTTTTTATTTTTTGGTTTTTATTTTTTATTACGTTATTTTTATGTTTCTTTTTTAATAAATAAAAAATGTATTTTACTTTATTTTATTAAAATAAAAAGCACTCTACTAAATATTTCTAATAGAATGCTTTCCTATAAAAGTATATATAAAATTTTTATATCAATTCATTTAAAGCATAATATGTGAAATCTATTATTTCATCACATCCCACTTTATTTCTTTTTAATTCTGAACATATTTCTGTATTATATTTGTCTTTAACCTTAGTCATTAACGCTCTTGAATATTGTCTTGCATCATTTTGTTCTAACTTGCTGTCTCTACCTTTTAAATATCCTATTATAACAACTGCGGCATTTACGGCACCGCACAGACTACCTACAGTCATTCCTACACCCATACCGCTCCCTATTGAAATAGGTATATCTGTGTTATGTTCTTCGTTGTAAGATTTTATTAGTGATTCTGCACAAGTATATCCTTGACTATGATAAATTGATGGTTTTGTCATTTTTATATTCTCCTTATTGGTTTTATTATATTTCTAATATATCTATAGTTTACAACAAATAAAAAAAATTATCTGTGATATTATCACAGACAATTTTCATTAAAAATATATTTTATTTTAAATTATACAAATAAATTTAATCCAGAATATTCAGTAGCACCTAAATATGAAGCTACTCCACCTAAATCAACGCCATCTATAAATTCTTCTGCCTTTATACCCATTAAATCCATACTCATAGAACATGCTACAACTTTAACACCCATATCCATGGCATTTTTTATTAAAGTATCTAAATCATCAACATTATGCTTTTTCATTATTTGGTTTATCATTTTAGGACCCATTCCACCCATATTCATTTGGGATAATGGTAATTTTCCTGTATGAGATGGTAACATAACGTCAAACATTTTTTCCATAGTATCTTTTGATACATTTGGCTTATCTTTTCTCTTTAGTATATTAAGCCCCCAGAATGTGAAAAACATTGTTACTTCTTTTCCCATAGATGCTGCTCCAGTTGCAATTATAAATGATGCTATTGCTTTGTCTAAGTCTCCACTAAATACTACTAATGTAGCTCCATTTTTGTCATTTTGACTTATACTACAAGATGGATTTACATTTAATACAGCATTTCCTTTTTTAATATATGCAACAAATGCTTTTTTAGACTTATCAAATTCCGCTTTTACTAATGTGTTTCTTGTTTTTTCACACCAAGACTGTATATCTTTACTAAATCCTGGATCACTTGCTCTCACTTCTAATATTTGTCCTTCTTGCATTTTATTTATTTCTTCAAAGACTCTTCTTATTGGACCTGGACATTGAAGTCCACAAGCATCTAATGTAACATTTGCGTTTATTTGCGTTATATCTAAGTTTTCCATATCCATCTTAGTTTCCTCGCTATTTATATTTATTTTTTCACTTTGCTTATAAATACTTTCCTCTGCTCTTTTTACAGTTAAATAAGTTTTTACTCCTCCATCTATATTGATGCACTTAATTTTATGCTGTTCAAGTATTCTACAAGCAATATATCCTCTAAATCCAACTTGACAAGTAACATATATTTTTTTATCTTTTGGAACTTCATTTAACCTATCTCTTAATTGACCTAATGGTATATGAATTGAATTAGGTATTTTACCTGTTACTATTTCAAATTCTTCTCGTACATCTATTATTGCTCCATCAGATTCTAATATATTATCAATTTCACTCCATTGTACAGTATCTACTATACCGTCTATAATATTAGATGCATAGTATCCCAACATATTAACAGGGTCTTTAGCTGAGTTATATGGAGGTGCATAGCAAGTCTCTACATCCTGTAAATCAAATACATTAAGACCACCTTTTATAGCTGTAGCCAATACATCTATACGTTTTTCAACTCCATCTATACCTACGCCTTGAGCTCCAAATATTTTTCCACTATTAGGATCAAAAGTCATCTTTATAGATATTGGAAATGCCCCTGGATAATATCCAGCATGTGAAGCCGGATGTATATGAACAACTTTATAATCTATACCTAATCTTTTTAATACTTTCTCATTGTTTCCAGTAGTTGCTACTGTATAATCAAATACTTTAGCTACTGACGAACCTAATGTACCTTTATAAGCTACATCTTTTCCACATATATTATCAGCAACTAATCTTCCTTGTCTGTTTGCTGGCCAAGCAAGTGGTATCATTGTAGGTTTCTTGTTTACAAAGTCCATTACTTCTATTGCATCTCCAAGTGCATATATGCTATCATCTGAAGTTTTCATATGATCATTAACTACTATAGCTCCTCTTTCATTTAATTTAAGCCCTGCTTCTTTTGCTATAGTAGTTTCTGGCTTAACTCCAATAGATAATATTATCATGTCTGTTTCTATTTCTTTGCCACTAGATAATATTACTTTTTTACCATTACTGCTAAATGACTTTACACCATCTTTTAAAATTAATTCTACATCTTTATCTATTAAATGTTCATGTATAATACTTACCATTTCTATATCTAGTGGAGCCATAACTTGATCACCAGCTTCTACTAATGTAAGTTTTATTCCAAGATCATGAAGATTTTCTGCCATTTCAAGACCTATAAATCCTCCACCAATAACTACTGCATGCTTTGGTTTATTTTCTTCTACATATGATTTAATTTTATCTGTATCTGGTATGTTTCTAAGTGTAAATAAATTATCACATTCATTTATTCCTGGAATAGATGGCTTTATAGGATTTGCACCTGGAGAAAGCACTAATACATCATAACTTTCCTCGTAAGTTTCACCTGTTTTATGATTTTTTACACTTACTTTTTTATTTTCTTTATCTATATTTATAACTTCACTTAAGTTTCTTATGTCTAAATTAAATTTTGAACTCATAGCTTCTACAGTTTGAACTATTAATTTTTCTCTTTCATTTATAGTCCCCCCTATATAATATGGAAGACCACAATTTGCAAATGATATATATTCACCCTTTTCAAACATTACAATTTGAGCATTTTCATCTAAACGTCTTAATCTCGCAGCAGCTGACGCTCCACCTGCAACTCCACCTACTATAATAATTTTTTTATTCATAAAATTATCTCCTTTTTATATAGTGTAGATTCCTAAATCGGATATTTTTTTAACATATTTTTATTATATGCTAAACTTATTTTTCATTCAGTAACTTAGTCACATATCGTTTTTATTTTTTAATTTATGATAAAAACATAGAAATATGAACAAAATATATAGCTATATATCAAAGAAAAAATAAATCAATAAAGTATTTATTCTTAATTCTATATAAAAAAAATAATTTTAAGTTTACAATATAAATAAAGTAACTAATTAGGATGTGATTGTATGACTTATTCAAATAAAGAATTATATTTCAAAGATAACTTGCCATTTTTCAATAATTTATCTGAAGATGAACTCAAAGGTCTTATTTCTGCAAGTTATATACAAAAATATAGTAAGGGTGAACTAGTTCATTCCAAAAATTCAACGTGTACTGGAATTGTATTGGTTTTAAGTGGACAACTTAGAAGTTTTATGTCTTCAAACTTCGGAAAAGAAATTACACTTTTTAGGTTATTTGAGCGTGATATTTGTATGCTATCGTCATCATGCGTATATCAAAATCTTACTTATGATATAAATCTTCAAGCAGAAAAAGATTGTACTGTTATAGTAATTGATAGTAAGTTTTTTAAAGAACTTTCTAATAAAAATATTAGCATTCAAAACTTCTTGCTTACTTTGACTCAAGATAAGTTATCTGAAATTATGTGGGTGCTTGAGCAAGTAGTATTTTTTAATTTAGACAATAGATTAGCTAATTTTTTAATAAACCAATATTATTTAAATGACTCTATAAATATTAATATGACACACGATACTATTGCTAATAATTTAGGTTCCGCTAGAGAAGTTATAAGCCGCATGCTTAAGAAATTTGAAAATGACCAGATAGTTGAAGTTTCAAGAGGAAATATAAAAATAATCGACCTTGAAAAATTAAAATTATTAAGTGAATAAGCAAAACAAATAGAGGTAGTATTTCAAAATGAACTTAATCATTAAGATATACTACCTCATTAATTTTGAAACCAAAATATAACATTTATCCTATTTCTACCATATCTCCATCTATTGCATATATTACTTTTTCACATACATTTGTAATATGGTCACCCGTTCTTTCTAAATATCTTCCTACAAATAAAAGCCTTACACCTTGAGTTATTGTACCCTTTTTTTCATTCATTACTTTTAAACAATCTATATGAATTTGGTCATATAAATCATCTATTTTATCATCTCTTGAAGCAATTTCATAACATAATCTTGCATCTTCATTTTCTAATGCTATTGAAACATCAGCAAGCATATTTTTGCATTCTTGAGCCATTTTAGGAATATCTACTAATGATTTTATGTATTCCTCATTGCCTATTTTTAAAGTTTCTAATGCTATATTTACTGCATAATCTCCTATTCGTTCTAATTCTATGGCTATATTACCTAATGCATATATATATCTTAAATCCTTAGCCATTGGTTGTCTTAAAGCTATTAATTCTATACTTCTATCTCTTATATATTCTCTTAGTTTATCTATTTCATCATCTTTTTCTATAATTTTTCTAGATCCTTCTAAGTCTTTTTTTACCATACAATCAACTGAATTTGATATTGCTTCTTCACATCTACCTATCATAGTGATAGTATATTGCTTTAGCGTATTTATGCTTAATTCTAAGTTTGTATTAACCATCTCAAAACCCCTTTTTATTATTCTTTTTAGTTTATCCGAATCTTCCTGTTATATAATCTTCTGTACGTTTATCATCTGGATTTGTAAACATAGTTTTAGTGTCGCTAAATTCTACTACTTCTCCATTTAAGAAAAATGCTGTTTCATCAGATATACGAGCAGCTTGTTGCATGTTATGAGTAACTATAACTATTGTATAATTATCTTTTAAAGACTCTATTAATTCTTCCACCTTAGAAGTTGATATTGGGTCTAATGCTGATGTAGGCTCATCCATAAGTATAACTTCTGGCTTCATAGCTATCGCTCTAGCTATACATATACGTTGTTGTTGACCCCCTGATAAACCTAAGGCAGATGATTTTAATCTATCTTTAACCTCATCCCATATAGCAGCTCCTTTTAAACTTTCTTCTACTATTTTATCTAACCTCTTCTTATCCTTTATACCCTGTGTACGAGGTCCATATGATACATTATCATATATACTCATTGGGAATGGATTTGGCTTTTGGAACACCATACCCACTTTAGTTCTTAATTTTATAACATCATTACTCTTATATATATCTTCACCGTCAACCTCTATTTGTCCTTTTATAGTTACATTTTCTATAAGGTCATTCATTCTGTTTAGAGTTCTTAAAAATGTTGATTTTCCACATCCTGAAGGTCCTATCAATGCAGTTACTTTTTTTTCTTTTATATCCATTTTTATATTTTTTAAAGCTTGATTATCTCCGTAAAATAAATCTAACTTATTTATACTTAATTTTATATTATTTGAATTCATTTTTACACCTCATAAAATTTATTAATAGTTTGCTTTATTTAATTTCTTTGCTATAACCTTAGCTATCGTATTTAATAATAAAACCATTATTATTAGTACAATCCCTATGCTTGCTGCTCCTGATATATCGCCTTTTTCTTTTGTTAATAAATATGCGTGAACAGTCAAAGTTCTTGCACTATCAAATATTCCACCAGGCATTTGAGCTACTGTTCCAGCAGTTAATAATATTGCTGCCGATTCTCCTATGACACGCCCAACCGATAATATAAGCCCTGATAATATACCAGGTATCGCACTTGGTAATACAACCTTATATAGTGTTTGAAACTTAGTTGAACCTAAAGCTAATGATGCTTCTCTATAACTTTGCGGTACTGTTTTTAATGCTTCTTCTGTAGTTCTAATTATTACTGGTAATATTATGATTGCTACTGTAAGAGATCCCGATAATATTGAATACCCCATACCTAATGTAACTACAAAGAATATTCCTCCAAATAATCCGTATATTATTGATGGTATTCCTGCCAAACTTTCAGTTGCAAATCTTATTGCTGTTACCATCTTTCCTTTTTTAGCATACTCTTGTAAATAAATTGCTGCTAGTACTCCTATTGGAGTTGCTACCGCTATTGAAAGTGCTACCGTATATAATGTAGTAACTATCATAGGTAATATTCCACCATCTCCTGATGATGAATAATCACTAAATAAGAAAGTTGGGTTTATGCCATCTATTCCTTGTATAAATATATATCCAACTATTACTACTAATGTAGTAACTGTAAATGCCGCTGATAAATAAACTAATAATTTTAATATGTTTTCCTTTAACTTTCTCATACTAATCTACCGCCTTGTTTGAAAGTTTGTTTAATACTATATTTAATATTAATATAAATGTGAATAATACAACTCCTGTTGCAAATAGCATCTCTTGATGAGTTCCAAATGCATATCCCATTTCTAACGCTATGTTAGTAGTAAGAGGTCTTACACTATCCATTATAGATGTTGGCATTACCGGTGAATTCCCTGCTACAAGTATTACTGCCATAGTTTCACCTAATGCTCTACCTACACCTAATACAACTGCCGCTAATATTCCAGATTTTGCAGCCGGTAATACAACTTTAAATATAGTTTCTATTTTTGAAGCACCTAGTGCTAATGACCCTTCTTTAAACGCTTTTGGCACTGCTTTTATAGCAGTTTCTGATACTGATATTATTGTTGGTAACATCATTACTGCTAAAACAATTATTACTGCAAAAAGACTTTGACCTTTTGGAAGGTTAAATACATTTTGTATAGTCGGCACTATAACTGCTAATCCAAATACTCCATATAAAACTGATGGTATACCTGCTAATAATTCTACTGCTGGTGATATTATTTTAGCTAATTTCTTAGGAGCTACTTCTGCGATGAATACAGCAGTTAATATTCCTACTGGTACTCCTATTAATAATGCTCCTATTGTAGCAAATATCGATGCAGCTACCATAGATGATATTCCAAATTTGTCTGCACTTGGTACCCAATCTGAACCCATTATAAATTCTGTAAATGAATATCCTTTAAATAAAAATGGTGTTAATCCTTTATAGAATACAAACCCTATTATTAAAAGTAAACTTATAACCGCTATTAATGCACTTGCCATAAATACATTTTTTGCTACTTTTTCAGCTATATATTTGTTTTTATTGCTCTCTTTATTGTCTCTTCTCTCTATTTCTACTGCTTGAGACTTCATTAACATAAAAATCCTCCTCAAAATATCTTACTATTATAAATAATTTTAATTATTGCGAATTCACTTGCTATAAGTTTATAATAACTCTCAAACGTTAAATCCATATTAGGTTTAGGTTAAGCTAAAGTAAAATTATATTTAATTATTTAACATAAACTTTACTTTTGTAATATATAAAATAAAAAAACACATCTTTCGATGTGCTTTTTTTATGAGAATATCTATTTTATGCTTATAAAACCTTGGTCTTCCATTATTTTTTGACCTTCATCACTTAATATAAAATCTATTAACTTAGTTGATTGTTCAGTCATAGCATCTTCTTTATTAACTAATATAAATGGTCTTGCCATAGTATATTTATTTGATTTAACATTTTCAGGAGTTAATGCTACTCCACCAACTTTTAATTTATTTACTGAATCATCAACATATCCAAATGATATATATCCTATTGCATTTTCATTTCCTGCAACTGTACTTTTTATATTTCCTGAACCATCACTTATTTGAGCTTCTTTAATTAATTCTTCTGACTTAAATCCTAGCTTGTCTTGGAATCCATCTCTAGTTCCTGAACCATCTTCTCTAGATAACACTACTATTGGAGCATCTTTTCCTCCAACTTGTTTCCAATTAGTTATCTTTCCTGTATATATATCTTTTATTTGATCTATTGTTAAATCTTTTACTTCATTATTTTTATGAGTTATTATTGCTATACCATCAAGTGCTATTTGAGTTTCTTTTAAACCCGAATTTTTTTCTTCATCTTTTAAATCTCTTGATGTCATACCTATTTGTGAAGTTCCTTCAATTGCATTTTTTATTCCTGCTGATGAACCTACCTGTTGTATCTCTACAGCTATATCTTTATTTTTTTCTTGGAATTTTTCTGCTATTGATTCCATTGCTGGTCCAACTGAAGTTGATCCCGATACAGTAACTTTTGATGTATCATCATTTGATGAGCTAGATCCACATCCTACAGCTAAACTTCCTATTAATACAGTACTTGCTAGTAATGTTGCTACTTTCTTCTTAAACATACTTCGTACCTCCGCTTATATCTTAATTTTTATAATATTCATTGTTATTACAACTTAATAATACAGTTTTTATGTTAAGTAAATATTATAAACAGGTTAATTGAAAGTAAAGTGTGTTAAAATCGTGTAAAAATTAGAAATATTTAAATATATATAATTTAAATATATAAAAAAAGAAAATCGCTTAATGATATAAAACATTTTGCGATTTTCTCTTTAAAATATACTATTTATTTTTATATTCTTTTTCTAACTCATCTACTAGATTACTAAATATTTTAAGTACTTCGTCTATTGATTCTTTTTTCTCCATATCAACACCAGCTGCTCTTAGCTGATTTAATGGATAATCAGATCCACCACTCTTTAAAAATGTTATATATCTATCCACTGCTGGTTGGCCTTCTTCTAATATTTGTTGACTTAATGCACTTGCAGCAGAAAATCCTGTTGCATATTTATATACATAAAAGTTTGAATAAAAGTGTGGTATTCTAGCCCACTCAAGTCCAATCTCTTCATCTACCATAGTTGATTTACCATAATATTTTTCATTTAATTTATAATATATACTTGTAAACTCTTGTGCAGTCAAAGGTTCTCCAGCTTCTACACTCTCATGAGTTAATTTTTCAAATTCACCAAACATAGTTTGTCTATATACTGTAGTTCTAAATTGTTCTAAATAATAGTTTAATAAATATATTTTTTCTTCCTTAGATTTAGAGTTTTCTAATAAGTAATTAATTAAAAGTAGCTCATTTAATGTGGATGCAACTTCTGCTACAAATATTTTATAACTTGAATATAGATAAGGTTGGTTATGTTTTGAATAATAACTATGCATTGAATGACCTAATTCATGTATTAAAGTAAATAAAGAATTAAGATCATCATTATAATTCATTAATATATATGGGTTAGAATCATAACTACCCCAAGAATATGCTCCACCTTGCTTACCTTCATTTTCATATACATCTATCCATCTTTCATCAAACGCTCTTTTGATTAAGCTTAAATATTCATCTCCAAGAGGACTTAATGCTTTAAGTATTATTTCTTGAGCTTCTTCATAAGTTATCTTCATGTCAAATTTATCAGTTAATGGTACATATAAATCATACATATGTAACTCATTTAATCCTAAAAATTTCTTTCTTAAATTTATATATTTGTTTAAAGCATCTAGGTTCTCATCTACAGCAGATATAAGGTTATTATATACATCTACACTTATATCATCTTGGAATAAAGATGATTGTAATGCAGATTCATATTTTCTTATCTTAGCATAGAATATTTCTGATTTTATTCCACCATATAAAGTTGATGCAAAAGTATTTTTATATTTTCCATAAACTAAATAAGTAGCATCAAATGCTTCTTTTCTAACTTTCGGATTTTGACTTTTTAAGAATAACGAATAATTAGATTGAGTAAGTTTTACTTTATTGCCTTCTTCGTCTTCTATTTCTGGAAACTCTAAGTCTGCAAATGACAACATCTCATAAACATTTTCAGCTATTCCTGATAAGTCAGCTGTTGCCGCTAATATCTCTTCTTCTCTTTCATTTAAAGTATGAGGTTTCTCTCTTAATATATCTTCTATATGTTTTTTATAAAAATCTAACTTTTCATTTTTTAAAAATTCTTTTAATTTTTCATCATCAATACTTAATAATTCTGGAACTAAATATGATGTTGTCATCGATAATTCTGTTGATAGCATGTCTGTTTTTGTAGCAAGTGCTTGATTTTCATTTATTCTAGTATCCTCATGTTGTTTCATATGAGTATATACATATAAATTTTGTAATATTTGAGAAACCTTTTCAGATACATTTAAGGCTTCGTATAGGTTTTCCCAACTATCACCAAGTTTACCTTTGTACTCTTTAGTCTTAGATGTAAGCTCTTTTACTTGTTGTATATCTTTTTCTACGGCTTCTTTGCTTTCATACATTTTTTCTATTTGCCATTTGAATTTTTCTTCTATTTTACTTCTATCTATTCCCATGATTTCACTCCTTTTATCAAAAAATTTTATTTAAATTATAAAACAGATACTAATATTGCTCCCTCTGATGTGAAAGTTCCCATTATAGGTCCAATGCCTGCTATTAGTATTTCCTTAAAATTTAAATTTTCTTCTACAATTTTTTTAATTTTCATAGCTTTATCCGGACAATTAGCATGACCTATTATGGCCGTTCTTTGAACTTGATTATTTACGTTATTTTGAACATATTCAAGTGCTTTCTTTAAACTATTAATTCCACCCCTAGCTTTATCTATAGGTTTAACTAACCCATCGTCTATTTTTATTATAACTTTGAAATTTAATGCGTTTATAAGTTTACCTGCTAGTGCATTAACTCTTCCACCCTTTATAGCATTTTCTAATGTATCTAATGCTCCAAAGAAAATTATTTCCTCTTTAAACTTTTCTATGTAACTTAATATTTCATCCATAGTTTTTCCGCTCTCAATTAATTCATTACATTTTAAAATCATTAAGGCAACACCAATCGATCCACTTTGACTATCTATAACTTCGATTCTTTTACCTGGATTTTCTTCTAAATACATGTTTTTAGCTAAAACAGCACTAGAATACGTACTTGATAATTTTGATGTTAATGTAAACACTAAAATTTCTTCTTCTTCACAATTATACATTTCTAAAAATCTTTCTGGTGAAGGGCTTGAAGTTTTAGGTAATTCCTTACAACCTCTCATCTTATTGTAGAAAGTTTCTTCATCTATTTCTACCCCACCAATATAATGTTCTTCTCCAAAGGCCACATTTATTCCTACTATGCTTGGTTTTACTCTATCCAGTACTTCCTGTGGGAAGTCACACGAACCATCTGTTATTATTTTTATGCTTTTTTTCAATTCACACACCTCAACTTTAATTCTAATTATCTCTTATTTTATATTATTTTATGGTAAATAATCTACACTTATTATGTTTTTTGATTTATTTAATTCTTTTACTAGTTCTTCTATCATTATTCTTCTATCATAAACTATGAAAAAACTTACTTTCCAAGAGTTTTCGCCTTCATCTTCTATATCTATATTTTTTACATCGATCTGAGATTTTTCAAATTTTCCATATAGCATAGATATTGTATTTATATTACTTACCTTAACATTAAATATTGTTTGCTTTTTTCTAAACAAAACTTTATCTATATTCTTTAGAATATAAAGGGTTATCATTACAAATAACCATGCAGATATACTTAGCACATAGTATCCATATCCTACAGTAATCCCTATACATGCAGTTGCCCATATTCCAGCAGCTGTAGTTAGCCCTCTTATTCCATTAGATGTCTTTAAAATTGCTCCAGCTCCTAAAAAACCTATCCCTGATAATACTTGTGCTGTCAATCTCGCAGGATCTATATTTGCATATGAACTGTAATCATGAAATAACGCTAGAGATGTTAGTGCTGTAATGCATGAACCTACTGAAACCAATATATGAGTCCTAAATCCTGCAAATTGATGTGATTTTTCTCTT
The DNA here is from genome assembly GCA_000686145.1 of Peptostreptococcaceae bacterium VA2. Lineage (GTDB taxonomy): Bacteria > Bacillota > Clostridia > Peptostreptococcales > Peptostreptococcaceae > Romboutsia_D. The sequence continues at coordinate 3,106,943 of JMMB01000007.1, forward strand.
TCTAGACCTGTCAGTCCTCCTATAATTAAGGCTATCAATAATCTTATTATTATCTCTTTATTACTTACCATACCTGTAATATTAATCTCCCCCTATTTTACAATTAAATGTATAAAAGAGCTAAAATTTATAGCTCTTTTTGATTAGTATCATCATGATATAATATATTTATATGTGTAGGATATGCTACATGTACATCGTTCTTTTTAAATACTATTAATATTTGTAACTTAGTCTCCCTAAGCGCAGAAAAGTATTTATGCGATTGTACAATTCCAGTAATTGTATACTTAGCCCCAACTGGATTATCTTCTATATCTGTTACCCCATATATCTTAAATGGGCTAACAATTTCATTACATTTAGATTTCCATAAATAATCCTTATATGTTTCATTCATTATACCACATACTTCTTCTAATGCCCCTAATACTTTTGTAGGATCTTCTTCATAAGATACTCTTACGTGAGCTACTACTCTCATTTTTTCTTTACTGTAATTTCTTATGCTAGTTATACTTCCATTTGGAACAGTTATTCTTTTTAAGTCCCAATCTCTTAGACTAGTACTTCTAATTCCTATCTCTTCTACAGTCCCTCTAAAAAGTTCATTTATTACAACAAAGTCACCAACTTGTAATTGTTTTTCAAATAATACAAAAAATCCATTAAATATATCTTTTAATATACTTTGAGATGCAACACCTGCAATTAACCCAACTATACTTGCTCCAGTTACTAGTGTTCCAAATTTAGTTACATCAACTATTTGAAATTCTCTAAGTACTAATATTATGCTTATTATGAATATAATATAATAAGAAATTGATGTAAATACACTAAAGAGCGTATTTTCATATCTTGTATCAAATCTAGTGAATTTGAATAACTTAGCTAAAAGATAATGTATTATTCTCAGGGCAATGTATGAAATTATTATAATAAAAATAGAATTTATAATTTTACTTAACATAATAAATCGCTTCCTTAATAGTTAATAGTTAAATTTTCATAGTAAATCTCTTCTAGTTATTTAATATTCTCACTTTAAGCTTAAGCTATTCAATATTAAGCTACACTCTAATTTATATACTAAGCTAATATTAAACGCAAAAAAACCCACATATGTGGGCTATTTACTACTTAAACTCATATATTTGTTTATTAAAATGTCTATCTTACCACTAGAATCAACTAATTCTTCTTTAAATATTTCTGGATATTCTATGTAAGTATTAATTTCATCTCTTAATTCTTCTATTTCCCTTTTTAATGCTTCTATTTCGCTACTCACCATAATGATCACCACTATTACAAAATTGTCTATCTTTATATACATAATAACAAATTTTTCTCTAATTTGTCAATAATAGTTATTTCCAAGTTGCCATATATAAACTTATTAAATGATATATAAATACTCATTGTTAGTTGACAGTTAATATCATTATTGTTATACTAATCTTATTGATAATGAATTTCATTAGGAGGTATTAATGATGACTGTTTACGATTTAAAGGTTGGTCAAAAAGGTATTGTTAATAATATAGGTGGCGACACAAAATTAGCTAAAAGATTACTTGCTCTAGGATGTATAAGTAACACTGACATAGAGGTTAAAAATATAGCTCCTTTTGGTGATCCAATTGTAGTTAGATTTAGAGGCTTTGACCTTGCTATTAGAAAGACCGATGCAAAAAATATATCGTTAAAGTAAAGGAGGAAAATATATGATTAATGTAGCATTACTTGGTAACCCTAACGTTGGTAAAACTACTATTTATAACTTACTTACAGGTTCTAATCAGTATGTTGGAAACTGGCCAGGCGTTACTATTGATAAAAAAGAAGGAATTTTAGATAAAGATATAAAAATTGTAGATTTACCTGGTATTTATGCAATGGATACGTTTTCAAACGAGGAGAAAATATCAAAAGAGTTTTTAGAAAATGGAAATGTGGATGTTATAGTAAATATAGTTGATGCATCTAACTTATCAAGGAATCTTTATTTAACTACTCAATTAATGGAATTTAATAAACCAATAGTTCTTATACTTAATATGCTAGATGTAGCAGAATCTAAGGGTATAAAAACTGATATTGATAAATTAAGTAAAGAACTTAACGTAACTATAGTTGAAGTAGTTGCTAAGAAAAAAAGTGGAGCAGATAAAATATCTGCTGCAATAAGAAATTCAGTTAATAAAAAACCTAATTATAATCATAACTTTGGTTCTGAAACTGAAACATATAAAAAATTAGAGTCTATCTTAAATAAATGTAGTAAGACTCCTCTTAATCAAAAGAAATCAATAAGCGAAAAAATAGATAAGGTTGTTTTAAATCCAATTCTTGCTTATCCATTATTCATAGGGGCATTATTCCTTTTATTCCAATTTTCTTTTGCTTGGGTAGGTGCACCTTTACAGGAAGGATTAGGAGCACTTATAGAAAATTACTTACAGGCTCCTGTTAGTGACTTATTAGTAAATTCTAGTCCTTGGTTTAAATCACTTATCGTAGATGGTATAATCGGTAGTTTTGCAGGTGCTTTACCATTCTTCCCTCTTATATTTGCTTTAGGGTTTGGTATATCTGTATTTGAGGATAGTGGTTATATGGCAAGAGCAGCATTCTTAATGGATAACATAATGAGAAGAGTTGGTTTATCGGGTAAAGCGTTTATACCTATGGTAGTTGGACTTGGTTGTTCGGTTCCATCTATAATGGCTTCTAGAACTTTAGAAAGTGAAAAGGACAGAAAAATAACTGCACTTATATCACCACTTATGACTTGTAGTGCTAGAGTACCTATATATGCAGTATTTATAGCAATATTCTTCCCTAAAAATGCAGCATTAGTAACTATGTCTCTTTATATAGCAGGTGCAGTAGTTGCAATATTAGTTGCTTTAGTATTAAATAAAACTACTTATAAAAAAGATTTAGAACCTTTTTTATTAGAACTTCCTGAATATAAATTGCCTACTATTAGTGCATTATTTAAAAATACTTGGTATAAATCTAAAGGATTCTTAAAGAAAGTTGTTACTATAATGTTTGCAATGTCTGTTGTTATTTGGGTTTTATCTGCATTTAACTTCAGCGGATTTACAGAAGATATAAATAATAGTTTCTTAGCTTCTATAGGTGGATTTATAGCTCCAGTATTTGCTCCATTAGGATTTGGAGATTGGAGAGCATCAGTATCATTATTAACTGGAATTGGTGCAAAAGAAATAGTTGTTTCTACTATGGCAGTTCTTTATGGTAACCTAGATACTGTATTACCAACTTTATTTAATGGAGTTACAGCTTATACATTCTTAGTATTCTCTGCTTTATATACTCCATGCCTTTCAGCACTTGCAACTATGAAAAACGAATTCGGTTCTAAGATGATGTGGATATCAGCTATATACCAATTTGTAGTTGCATGGGTAATAGCATTTTTAGTTCATATAATTGGAAATGCAATATTCCATTCAGGATCTATAGTAGAGGTTTTAGTAGCTGGAGTGATAATAATAGTATCTTTAGCGATAGTATTTAAAAAGTTTTCTTCTAAATCATCTGATTGCGGAAGTTGTTCTGGTTGCGCTAGCAAAGGATCTTGCTCAACTGAAGCAGAAAAAAGAAAAGCATAAATTTAAAATAAAAAAATCGTGGACTATATAATAAAGTAGAACCTTTGTAAAGGACACTGAAAAAAAGAGTTTAACTAAGCAGCTAAAAGCTGATTCCTATACTGAATAGGAGTCAGCTTTTTTTAATTCTACTTGCAAATACTTTTTTACTCATATTTTAACCAAGCCTTAATAATATTGTACAAAAAAGACCCTATATAGATAGACGCACTTCTTTACGTGTCCACTATATAGGATCCATTTTAATAAATCCACACTTTTTTCACTTTACATATCTTTAAAATTTAGCTTCTACTTTAATTTCTTTCCCGCCTCTGTTAATCACTATTTGGCTTTTGTCTCCAACTGAATATTTATACAATGATTTGTTAAGGTCTGACATTGTTGTCACATTCTCATCTCCAACTTTCACTATAACATCTCCTGTTTGAATACCAGCTTTTTGTGCAGGTGTATTTGACATTACTTCTGCTATATAAACGCCTGATTCTGCTTCTAAGTCAGTTCCTGTTGATGCTTCAAATATAGCTAAATCTATTCCTTTTATACCTAAAGTTACTTTCTCAAAGTTTCCTGATTTTATTATTTGTCCTACTATTGGCTTAACTGTATTTATAGGTATTGCAAATCCTAAGCCTTCTGCTTGTGATGCTTTAGCTGTATTGATACCTATCACTTGACCCTTTTCATTTAATAAAGGTCCTCCACTATTTCCTGGGTTTATACTTGCATCTGTTTGCATAAGTCCAGTCATATTAGATTGTTCAGTTTGTATAGTTCTATCTAATCCACTTATTATACCTTGAGTTACACTCTTTTGGAATTCAAGACCTAATGGATTTCCTATTGCTATTGCTATATCTCCAGTTCTAACTTTATCACTATCTCCTAGTTCAGCTGGTGTTAATCCTCTTTTATCTACTTTTACCATTGCTAGATCAAGCTTGTCGTCATTCCATAAAACCTTACCTTTTGTTGTAGATCCATCATTGAATAATACATTAACATCTACTGCTTGACCATCCGATACTACATGAGAGTTAGTAAGTATATATCCATTTGCATCTACTATAACACCTGTACCAACTCCTTGTGATTGAGTGGGTATTGCAAATACATTATTCTTATCTATAGTTGTTGTAGTTATTCCTACTACTGATGGCATAGCTTTATCTGTCACTGCATGATATATATTTTGACTTCTTCCTGCATCATTTACAACTATTTGTGAAGAGTTATCCTTATTATTGTTACCTATCCCATCTTTCATTAACACTACTGTAAGTAAACTACTTAAAACTCCTGTTATTATACAAACTAGTACAATAAGTCCTATTCCTCTTTTATTTGACAAAATGTTCCCTCCTAGATAATAAAATTATTTTTTATTTGTTATACTAATATAGTATTTACAATTCTCATATTTTAAATATAACAAAATATACTTTAACTGTTTTTAGTATTAAAAAATCACCATTAAGTAGTAAAAAATACTCTATTAAATCTTTCTAGAGCAATACTTTTTAATGCATATATATTATAACTTATTCATAATTTCAAAATGAATATAATTTATATATGCTATAAAACTATCTTAATGATGATTATATTATATTATTTTATTCTTAACTTAACCTTAACTATTAAGTCTTTTTTCTAATTCTTCTTTTTCTTTTTCAAATCCTGGTTTTCCTAAAAGTGCAAACATATTTTTCTTGTATGCTTCCACTCCTGGTTGATCAAATGGATTAACTCCTAATAAGTATCCACTTATTGCACAAGATTTTTCAAAGAAGTAAACAAGATATCCAAAGTTATACTCATCTAATTGAGGTATATTTACTATTAGATTAGGTACTTGTCCATCTGTATGCGCAAGTAAAGTTCCTTGTGAAGCTTTTTGATTAACAAAATCTACAGTTTTTCCTGCTAAGTAATTTAATCCATCTAAATCAACATCAGCTTCTTCGATAGTTATGTTTCTTTTTGAATTTTGTACGTTAAGTACTGTTTCAAATAAAATTCTTTTTCCTTCTTGTATATATTGACCCATAGAATGTAAGTCTGTAGAGAAATCTACTGCAGCAGGGAATATACCTTTGTTATCTTTCCCTTCACTTTCTCCGTATAATTGTTTCCACCATTCACCTACATAGTGTAATTGTGGCTCATAATTAACTAATAATTCTACGTCTTTTCCTTTTCTGTGTAAAACGTTTCTCGCTACTGCATATTGGTAACTGTGATTAGATTGCAAATCAGACCCTGCTAAGTTTTTGCAAGCATCTTGAGCGCCTTTCATCATAGCATCGATATCTAAGTCAGCGCAAGCTATTGGTAATAACCCTACTGGTGTTAAAACTGAGAAACGACCACCTACATCATCAGGTATTATAAATGTTTCATATCCTTCTTCATCTGCTAATACTCTAAGAGCACCTTTTTTAGCATCTGTTGTTGCATATATTCTTTTACTTGCTTCTTCTTTTCCATATTTTTTTTCTACGAAATCTTTAAATATTCTAAATGCTATTGCAGGTTCTGTAGTAGTTCCTGATTTTGAGATAACATTTATAGATACATCTTTACCTTTTATTACATCTAATAAATCTAATATGTATGTTGAGCTTATATTGTTTCCAACATAGTATATCTCTGGTGATTTTCTGTCTTCTTTGTTTAAATTGTTTCTAAAAGAATGACTAGCCATCTCAATTGCAGCTCTTGCTCCTAAATAAGATCCGCCTATTCCGATTACTAATAAAACATCTGAATCTGATTTTATTTTTTCTGAACATTTTTTTATTCTAGCAAATTCTTCTTTATCATAATTATTTGGAAGATCTACCCACCCCAAAAAATCATTACCTAATCCAGTTTTTTCATGTACCATCTTGTGTGCTACATCTACATAAGATTGCATAGAGTCTATTTCATGTTGATTTAAAAATCCTATAGCATTACTATAGTCAAAGTTTATAGTTCCCATAAACGTACCTCTTTCCTTCATATTTATTTAATTAAAATTATAACATAAATCGCTATTTACATTAACAAAAAAATAACAAGTTACATTTATAGATTATCACAAAACCTTTTAAAATATTACTTATACATTAATTATTGCTTTTTAAATAAATTTTATAAAATAAATTAATAAAATATTATCTTTATTGTTTATTTTTTAAGAAAAATTAATAATAATAATATAAAATAATTTTTTTATATAAAAATATATTTATATTATAGAAATACAATACAAAAATTGTATACTATATACATAGACAACAAAAAAAGATAAATTTCAAGATTAATAGACATCAAGCAAAATTAATTAAATACTATCTCCCTTAAATAGTATTTAACCCCAAAACTCCCACTTTTTTAAAGGCTGTAACGGAAACAGTCTTTTTTATTTGCATAAAAAATAAAAATTTATCCTTATAAATAAAAAAATTGTCTCATATGAGACAATTTTTTTATTTAATTATTTCCTGTTTTACTTGCTATAACTTGTTGCGCTATATTAACAGCATGATCTGATATTCTTTCTAAGTTCATTATTACATCTAAATAAATAACACCTTTATCAATACTGCATATATTATTATTTAATCTATACATATGATTTGCTCTGCATGATTTTTCCATAATATTAACTTGTTCTTCCATTTTTATAACTTTACAAGCTAAATCTATATCTGATGTTCTCATAGCTTCTAAGCAATATGTATATGCAGATACAACTTTATTATACATTTCTGTAAGTTCTATTTTTCCTTCTTCTGAGAATGAAACATCAGATTCTATAGCAAGTTCTGCTAACTCAGCAATATTTTCTGAATGATCCCCTACTCTTTCTATATCATTTACTGTATTAAATAATATGTCTACACTCTCCCTAGAATTTTCATCTAAAGATGCTTTAGAAAGCTTTAATAAATAGCTTAATATGATTTTTTGTAATTCATTTAATAACTTTTCTCTTTCAAATGATTTTTCTATCTTCTTAGGAGACTTTTCTATTAATCCTTGCATAGCTAAATTCAAGCTATCTTTAGCTTTTTCACCCATTCTTAGGGTTTCTTTTATCGTATTAGCTAATGCTATTGAAGGTGTTTCTATCATTCTGTCATCTATGTATCTTATTGTTTTAGTTTCTTCATCTTCGTCAGTTTTTTTATCTGGAACTAATTTTATTGCAATTTTTATTATAAACTTTGTAAACGGTAATAAAGCTATTACTGACACAATATTAAATAATGTGTGAGTATTTGCTAATTGTCTAGCCACATTTCCTGGATCTATTGCTGTAACTATTGAAACTACTGGTTTATTTAAGAATATCAAGAATATTACAGTTCCTAACACGTTAAATACTAAATGCACCATAGCTGCTCTTCTAGCATTTTTACTAGCACCTACACTCGATATTAAAGAAGTAACACAAGTTCCTATGTTCTGTCCATATAATATAGGTAGGGCAGCACTTAATGGTATTATTCCTTGTGATGCTAATGCCACTAACATACCCATTGATGCACTTGAACTTTGTACTATAGCCGTTATTCCAAATCCTAATAAAAGACCTAACACAGGATAGTTGCCAAATGTAAGTAGTAGATCAGTGAATCCTTTAAACTCTGCCAAAGGTTCTACTGCTGCTTTCATAAAATCCATCCCTGTAAATAATATACCAAATCCTATAAGTATTTCTGATAAGTGCTTTTGCTTTGGTTTATTTGCAAATAAGTATAAAACTATACCTATCCCTAAAGCTAATGGAGCCATGCCAGTTAAATCTAATGAAACTATCTGTGCTGTTATAGTTGTACCTATATTAGCACCCATTATAACCCCTACCGCTTGTGATAGTGTCATTATTCCTGCATTAACAAATCCAACAACCATAACTGTAGTTGCACTTGAACTTTGTATAACTGCTGTGACTAGAGCCCCTACCAAAACTCCCATTATTAAATTGCTTGTAAGCATTTCTATTATCTTTTTTAATTTATTTCCTGCTGATTTCTGTAGCCCATCTCCCATAAGGTTCATACCATATAAGAAAAGAGCTAGTCCTCCTATAAGATTTATTACAATTTCCAAAATAAATATCCTCCTAAGATTAGTTGTCTTTCTTATTTATAAATAAATACCCCTTGTATTTTATCAAATATACAAGGGGTATTGTGTTAAGATTGTGTTAAATATTAAATCTGTATTAATATTTTGTTAAAAGTTCGTAAAATATCACACTTGATATTTTCTATTTATTACAATACTTAATTATTATTTTTTCAGCACATTTTATCCCATCAACAGCTGCAGTAACTATACCACCGGCATATCCTGCACCTTCTCCACAAGGATATAAATTTTTAGTATTTGATGATTGTAATGTTTCTTCATCTCTAACTATCCTTACAGGAGCTGATGATCTAGTTTCTACGCCAGTTAAAACTGCATCATGCATAGCAAATCCATGTAGCTTCTTGTCAAGCGATTTTAAGGCTTCTATCATAGTTGTTGTAACAAACTCTGGTAAACACTCTCTAAGGTCTACAAACTCAACTCCTGGCTTGTATGACGGTTCTACACTACCTAAAGATGTTGATACTTTATCATTTAAGAAATCTCCTACTAATTGAGCCGGAGCGCTGTAATTTTTTCCACCTAGTTCATATGCTAATCTTTCATACTTTTCTTGGAATGCTATACCTGCTAATGGATCTTCACTTCCAAAGTCCTCAGGCAATACATTTACTAAAAAAGCACTATTTGCGTTAGATTTGTCTCTAGCATGTTCACTCATACCATTTGTTACTACTTCACATTCATTAGATGCTGAAGCTATTACGCTCCCTCCTGGGCACATACAGAAAGTATATGCTGTTCTAAGATTAGAAGTATGTTCTATTAATCTATAATCAGCTGCTCCTAATCTAGGATGATTATAGAATTCTTTATATTGAGATTTATTTATTAATTCTTGAGGATGTTCTATTCTAGCACCTATAGCGAAAGGTTTTTGTATTATTCTTACACCTCTTTTATTAAGCATTTTATAAGTATCTCTAGCACTATGTCCAATAGCTAATATTACATTTTCAGTTTCTATAGTTTCATTTTCATTTACTACTATCGCTTTTACTTCATTATTTTCTAGAATAATATCAGTTACTTTAGAATCAAATTTAACTTTTCCTCCAAGTCTTATTATTTCATTTCTTATATTTTTAACAACACCTTTTAATATATCAGTACCTACATGCGGTTTATGAGAGTATAGTATTTCATCTGGCGCACCAAAGTTTACAAGTTCTTCTAAAACCTTTCTACACCTGATATCTTTTATTCTAGTCGTAAGTTTTCCATCTGAAAAAGTTCCTGCTCCACCTTCTCCAAATTGAACATTTGAATTATTTTTGAATTTTCTATTTTTCCAAAAATCATCTATATCTTTAGTTCTATTATCAACATCTAATCCTCGTTCTAGTAAAATAGGTGCATATCCTCTTTGTGCTAAAAGTAATGCACTAAATAATCCAGCAGGTCCACTACCTATTATCACTGGTCTATTATTTAATTTTTCACTACCTATCTCTACACCTATATATCTAGTTTCTTTTACTTTAACAACATCTTTAATCTTCATTTCTAATAACTTGTCTTCATTTTTAACTTCAACATCTACAGTATAAACAAAATCTATTTTGCCTCTTTTTCTAGCATCAATAGCTTCTTTATATATGTGATACTTTATAAGTTCATTTTCTTTTATTTTTAATTTTCTTAATACAAGTTTTTTTAATACTGATACATCTTCATCTATTCCTAATTTCAAATTAGATACTCTTATCATTTCATTACTCCTATCTTTATTTTTTATTGTTCGCATTGCTATTTACAACACTTAGCTTAATTTAATGCAATATAAAAGCTAGGATTTTAAACCTAGCTTTCTATAAACATAATATCTATATTCTCTTTTTCTAGATTTTCTTCACAAATTTCATCCAATATAAAATCTTTGATTTCTTCTTTTATAGATGATTTTTCTATATTGCAATTCAAATTAGTAACTAAAGCTAGTGCATCTATTGATTTACCTATTCTTTGTACATAAACAGGATTAATTCTAATCATTACTATCTTTAAATCACATACAAATAAGTCTTTATTTCCTAATTCAATTTCATCATCATATTTATATACTTTAAATTCTACTACACCTTCATAAGGTGTTATGTTTTCAATTCCTACTAAGTTCATATTAGTTAGTCCTTTTTAGTTATAAGACCTCTTATAACCTTCATATTATTAAATATTTTTTCTAGGAAGTTTTCTGCTTCTTCGTTGTCTAAAAGAGCTATTTCTAATTGTTCATCTTCTGGTATTGAATTTGCTTTACAATATTGTTTAGCAATTTCTATCAATTCATTTTTTGCATCTATAGATAAATTAAATTCTTTATAATCTATTATTATGTATTGTTTAGTTTTTTGGGCTTTACCTTCATTGTAGGCTATCTCTATATGATAAATAACAGCATAAAGATTACTTGGATTTTCTTCTCCCTTATATACAGGTACTGCTGGATTAGATTTTATAAAGCTTGTTGATACTGCTATTGAATTTCCTAAACTAAGACTCATAACTATACCTCTTTCCATACATTTTTTATATTTATTATATTATACATTATTCGCAAATTTTAAAACCTTTTTTTATAAATTATATTAAATTTAATTTTTTTGTACTTATTTGTATTTTTTTGAGCAAAAATTTAGGAACTATATTTAATATAATTCCTAAATTATTTTATATATGTTTATTTATTCTCTTAAATAAACTTTTTTAATCATACTATAGATAAAAATTTATAAGTAATTCCTTATAAATTTATAATGAAATTTAAGATACTTTAAGATCTTTGTATCTTTTTCCTAACGTACTAGGACTTATTTCATATTTTTTAGATATTTGTGCTTGAGTTATATTTTCTCCAGCAACTTTTTTAATATGATATTCAACTGCTGCAGCCCATCCATTTTCAGATCCTTTTACTTCTCCATGAACTTGCTTATACTCATTCCAAAACGCTATGCATGAATCTATATTATCTTTTTCAACATTTTGTCTAAGAGCAGAGCATACTCTACATTCATCTTCATTTGCATCTTCACATGTTAATGCTGCTTCTTGTGTTGCTTTATTCATTTTTTCTTCTTTTTGTTGTTTTAAATATTCAGCTATACTTGGGTCTAATAATTGTTGCATATATTTATATAATATATGAGTATGATGTATTAAGAAAGTACTCATATCTTTGTATAAATCTTCGTATTGATTGAATAAGTTTACTATGTCACTACATATAATATCTTTAACTACATTAGATATACTTATAGTTACATCTATTAATATACTTGTATCTTCAACACTAACTATTCTAGCTATCATGCAACTTCCCACTTTGAAGTCTTTTAATAAGTTTACATCTTCTGTATAAACTTCTTTTTGTGTTAAACAATCAGTTAATAAAATCTCTCCATCTAACACTTCTTTAACTTCATATATACCTACATAAGATTCAAATAAGTTTCTTAATATTTCTACTTCTTTTGTATTTAAATTATCTCTATTAGCTTCATAGAAGTCAACAGTCATAACTTTTTTACTTTCCATTATATGGTCTTGTACAAAATAAGTATTGAAGAATCTTTCAAATTTTTCATTAATTGATTCATCTTCCACTATGTAAAACATTTCTTTAGCTTTTTCATATTCTTCTTTAAATTTATCTTGTTTTGAATACTCTTGTATTCTTGTATACAATTCTGAATATTGTTTTTGTGAAAGCACAACTTTTCTACCTGCTCTTTCTGAAACAACATCTTTATTTAAACAACATCTTTTATATTTTCTGCCGCTGCCACAAGGGCATAACTCATTTCTCCCTAACAATGTGACTTTCACTCCTTCATTTTTAAAATTAAATTAAAGTACAATTTATTATTATACCATTTTTTATCCAACGATTCTATAATTATAATATTATTTTATTATTTTTATGTATTTTATTAAGCTTTGGTATAATATTTGAATGCATTATTTATAGATTTTCTATAAGATTAACCTAAATTCCTTTATGTTTTTCTAATTAAGTTCATACTAATTCCCTTAATATGTATCACAAATCGATGCTAACATAGGAGTTATTCCAATCTTACCCTCTATCCGACTCTAAGCGTCATTACGCATTCTATAATATCGACTTTTATTTCATCTTCTATTTCTACATTGTTAGTATTTTTTTTATTAATTTGTATATTTTGTATAGAATTATTTCCTTTTATTTTTTTTATTTCATCATTTAACTTAAATAAGTCCTTTATACTTCCACTTACTTTTAATTCTATATTTGTAAATTCGTTATTATTTTCATCCCACTCTAAAAATTTATTTACATATAATACATCAATAAATTTGCTAAATTCATTTTCTATCTTTAAAACTAAATCATCATTTTCTTTTTTACATTTCATTTCTTTTTTTTGTTCATTAGTAATTGTTTTTTCTTTTTTAGTTTCTAAATTTTCAATTTCAACTTCAACAGGTCTTATTACAATTTTATTTATAAAAATTCCAATTATAATTATAATAAATACACTTATAAATTTTTTCGTTATTTTATTAAAATTCATATTTATCACCTAGCCTGATATTCTAATCTAAACATATAATAATTATCTTCTTTTTTTATGCTGTCTACCGATGCATTTTTAATCAATTCTACGTCTTCAATGTCATACAATAAATTTAAATCATTACATTTTCCACGTACCTCAATGTTTTCATTTGAAAGGGTCATCTCATCTATATTCTCGGGTCCAAACATTGAATAAATTAATTTTATATTATTTGTATCTATTTCTTTTTCTTTTATTTTTTCAACTTTATTAGTAGCTATGTTATGAGTTTCACTATTTATTATTTCTGATTTTAACTCTTTTAAATTTGTTAAGTGTATTAATAAATTTAAAAATATAAAAATAAAAATACTTAATAAAGCTAGTTTATTTATAAAATTATATTTATTGTCCTCAAAAAAATTTAAAGCTTTATATTTCTTCATTATATTATCATCCCTATACTGTTTATATAATTTATACTTTTATCTCCTAGGGATTCTTTGTTTTTTATTAATTTTATATTGTCATCAATTTTCAAAGGTCTTATTTTGAAATCATCACTTAGATAATTTTTTATAAAAGGATCATTTTTTCCATAGTAATATATAGTGTTAAAATTTTTAATTGAATTTGCTACTGATTCATAAGATTGAATAGTTCTAGGAAGTACGTGAGATTCATATATTTTATTTTCTTTTACAATATTTATTATAAAATCTCTATCTTTGCATTCTATAAGTACACCTTCTTTTGAAAAATCCTGTATCAAGTTTAAACTCAATAGTTTTTGCAATATGTCACAATTTACATTTAGTATTCTAGGTTTGCTTTTTAGATTTTTTGAAATTTGATTGCATAATTTTATTGTTATTTTTTCGATTAATATAACCTGCAAATTCAATTTATTTTTATTTGAATTTATTATTCTATATTTGATTGTATAATCATCTATATTTATAGATGTGTATTGTTTAATTTCATACTTTATTATTTTTAATAAGTCCTTTTTATTTTTAATATTTAATGTTTCAATATTTATAATTATTGTTTTGTCATCTTGAATATTATAAACTATATTTTTATATGATTTTTCCAATCCCCTAACTTCTTTTTTTATTATCTCTGATATATAATCTGCCTGTATATTTATATTATTTTGTAGTGTATATTTGTTTGGAATTGTTTTTTCTAATGATTTGAATATTGTTATTTCGTTTTTTGATTTTCTTAAAAGAGTTATTTTTATTTGATTGTTATTTATTTCAACATTTATTATTTTTTTAATAATATCACTCCTAAATGCTTTTACGCTATTTTTAGTATATTAAAAGTATCTATCTAAATCTTTAGCTAGGTTTATCTTATTTTTCTACTTTAGGATAAAATGTAATATCTCCTACTTTTACAGTTACTTGACTATCTTTTTCAATAGTTATTTCAAAATCGGTATCCTCACTTTGAGATTTAGGTACTGTACTTATATATCCATGCCCTTGTAAGATTTGAGGAGTAACATCGTCTCCAACTTTCACTTTATTATCATTCAATGCTAAATTTGTTGCTGTTGCTAAGCTAGAAGCTGCCACATAATCTGAATTAAGTTTTGCATTTTGTTGAACTTGTCCAAATTTCATAAATCCTAAACTTGATAAAATTCCTAGTATAGTAACAACTATTACCATCTCGACTAATGTAAAGCCAGGTTTTCTTTTTTTATTTTTCATTTTTTATTCTCCTTTTATATTGAAACTATCGCATCAAACATAGGTATAACCATAGCCACCATAAATATTCCTATAAAAACTCCAACTATTACTATTATTAAAGGTTCTATAATTTTCATAATCTGCTCTATTTTTATATCTAAATCATTTCTACAAAAACTATCAATAGTCTTTAAACTATCATCTAGTTTTCCACTTTCTTCTCCTATATTTATCATAGATATAAATAACTTAGGAAAAATATTTACTAGGCTTAAAGAATCTCCTATGCTATTTCCTTTTTCAATATATTCTTTTGATATTAATAGTTTTTCATAAATAAATTTATCATCTATTGTTTGTGCAGATATATCTATCGCTTTTACAATTTGAACTCCACTTGCTACTAACATGTTTAATGCTCTGCAAAATCTTGTTGTTATGACTAAGTTTGTTATATTTTTTATGAGAGGGATTTTAAATTTAAGATTATTTTTGAATTTATTTATTTTAGGATTATTTTTTATGAAATGAGTTAATAGAGGTGTAGCTACTAAAATAAACATTATTATATAAATATATTTAGTCCTTATAAATCTAGATGTTCCTATTAATATTTTGGTCAATAATGGTACTTTTATACCATTGCTTATAAATATCATCTCAAAATTAGGTATAACTATTGTCATTATAAATAACATCGATAACATAGATAATATAAGTAATATTATAGGATATATTAAAACTGTTTTAATTTTTGATTTTAGCTTATATTCTTTATCATAATAGTCAGCTAAATTATGCATTACTTTATCTAAGTTACCACTAAACTCTCCTGCTTTTATCATACTTATAAAAAATGATGAAAATAAATTTGTTTTTTGGAAGGATTCAGTTATAGAATTTCCTAGCTGAATATGATTTGATATTTGTGATAATATATCATCTATTTTATTATTAGATTGATTTTTTAATATGTCCATTACTTTTGTAATTTCACATCCTGATTCTAGCAATATACCCATCTGCCTGCACAGAACCCTTAATTCTTTTTCTTTTATTTTTTTATTATTAATTTTATTGCTTACTTCTTTGGTACTTACTATTATTAATTCATTAGTGTTTATATAGTTGTATAGATCTTCTTCAGACTCTGATTCTATTTTTAACTTTTTCTTCTTTTTATTATTATCATAAACTACACATTCATAAAAACTCATTTAATAGTTCTCCTGTTTATTCTAAATTCTCTATCATTATGCATTCTTCTAATGTAGTTATCTTGTTTTCAATTAAATTCTTACTACTCTGTTGAAATGTTATCATTCCATTTTTTTCAGCTATTTCTTTTATTTCTTTAGCTTCTTTCATTTCTTTTATACATTTTTTTATATCTTCATCAATTTCTAATACTTCATATATAGCTGTTCTACCTAAATACCCCTTTTCATTACACTCTTTACATCCTACAGATACTTTTGTATTTATATCTCCGTCTCTACTGTCTTTAATAAGAATATCCCTGCTACAATGTGTACATACTTTTCTTACTAATTTTTGAGATATTATTCCTATAAGAGATGAATTTAATAGATATTGTGGTATTTCCATATCTATTAATCTTACAATAGACGATATAGCATCACTCGTATGTACAGTGCTTATTACTAAATGACCTGTTATAGCCGCTCTTACTGCAATTTTAGCAGTTTCTACATCTCTTATTTCACCTATCATTATAATGTCTGGATCTTGCCTTAATATGGATTTTAAGCCTACTCCAAAGCTTAACCCAACCTTATTATTTACTTGAATTTGATTTATTCCTTCTATTTTGTATTCAACTGGGTCTTCTATTGTAATTATATTTTTATTTGTATTTTTCAAATCATTTAATATAGAATATACAGTAGTTGTTTTTCCACTACCCGTTGAACCTGTAACTAATAAAATACCACTTTTTTTATTTATAATATTATTTATTTTATTTGTTGCTTCAATAGAAAAACCTAATTCTTCTTTACTTCTTAAAAATGTATTTCTATTCAGTATTCTTAGCACGATTTTTTCTCCATGCATTGTTGGAATACAAGAAGCTCTAATATCTATTAAGTCCTCATTAATATTTAAATTCGTTCTACCATCTTGAGGCAATCTTTTTTCTGTAATATCCATCGACATCTCTAATTTTATTACAGAACTTAAGTATTGATATATATCCATTGAAATTTTTGATATTTCATTTAATTCTCCATCTATTCTAAGCCTTATTATTAAATATTGTTCAAACGGCTCTATATGTATATCACTAGCATTTTTAGATATAGCTTCATTTAAAATATCTTTATATAAATTTCTAGCATATCCCTCATCTAATTTATTGTCTCCTTCATAATATTTTTTTATCTTTGTCCCAATTATTTCTTTATCTTGTTTTTCTAATATAATGTTCATTCCCGTTGCTAATTTCAAATCTCTTATTGCGCATATATCTTCATTTTCTATCTCTACATGCAGATTATTTTCATTAATTTTAACGGGAAACACATTATACCTTTTAGCTATTTTCTTTGGAATTAATTTAGTTAATACATCGTCTTGTAATATAATTTTACTCACCCTTTATATATTCTAATTTATTCGGTACATTCATTTTTTCCAGAGTTATATTTTTATCAACTTTAAATTCTACTTTTACAGGGTAATTAGTTTCTATATTTGTTAAATAATTATTTTCTTTATTTATGTACTTATATAATTTATTATAATCTCCGATAACTTTTATTTCATAAGGTTGAGCAATTGGAACAGAATTTATGTTTATGTGATTTCCTGCTAAAACTATTGCTGAATACTGATTAAGCCTTTCTCCATTTATAGATATTAGCTTTGCTCCATTTACTTTAAGTTCATTGATAATATTAATTAGTATCTTATTATAATCAATTATATTTGCTATATTCCCTGTATCTTCATTTAAAGCATCTATATTTATAACTATTCCGCTATTAGTAATGTCAGTGTATGATAAGCTTGATTTTATATCTTCTACTTTTTTTATATTTTTTTCATCTTCATATTTTATTTTTAATTTTTCTAATTCTTCTTCTATGTTTTGTTTTTCTTTGCTTAATTTTTTAATTTCTTTACTTGCTATGTATATTTCTTTTTTAATTCCTTCATCTTTGCTTATATATATGTCCTTTTTTCTTTCATACTCTCTATTTGTCATACCAATGAATACACCTAACATTGCACTAGTTATTATTATCAACACATATCTATTTTTCATACCAATATACTCCCTATAAGTTTAATTTTAAGTATTATTTTCTATTCATTCACAGCTTTTACATACTGATTATACTTCATTCTAAACATTTATGCTTTTATTATAGTAAAAAGCTATAGAATTTATGTATTAATTAATACATAAATTCTATAGCTTTTATATTTAATAAAATTTATTTTTCATATTTTAAAATTCTTTCCACCAATTCAATTCTTAAATTTTCAATTTCATTAAAGTTCATATTAGGAACATAGTATGATTCTATAATATCATGCTTATCTTTAGCTTTTTTTAAATTTAAAATAGCTATGTTTATTAGCTCATCAAAGATTTTTTTATCAAATTTTATTTCTTCTTCATATTCAGATAATTTTTTTATATTTAGGTGTTTATTTAAATCAATAGTACTATGCTCTTCAAATAAACTACTTGTAGTTATTCCTATATCTAAATCTTTAATTATTATAGTTTCTAGTTTCTCTTTTATAAGAGGACAATGATATACTTCTACATTCATTCCCTTTTGAACAGCTTTATCACATATTATTTGTAGGAATGTAGTTTTTCCTGTTCCAATATTTCCATTTAGATAATAAACTTTAGAGACTTCACTAAGAATACTATCACTTTGATCTATGTGTCCTTGTGGAGTTATAGCCGTTCCAAATAAATGTCTTTCTTTTTTGTATATGCCAGTGCTACTAGTTTCTTTAAATAAATCATATATAAAATGCTCTGTTAATAAATTTACTTGACCAAAATCCATACAATCTTTATATTTTTCTTCTATATCATTATATATAGGTTCTGAAGCTTTTAAAAACTTGTATGCTCTTTTAAATGAGTTACTTATGTCTTTTCCACTTTCTACAATTTCATGTTTATTTTTTTCTAAGCTTTCTAAATTCCAGTAATCTCCTAAGTTAACTATTTCATCTATTGCTCCTGGATCCTTAGGGTCAACTATATGAGGAGCTGTCCCATCTAATAAAACTACACCTAGTTTTTTTATTACAACCCCATCTAAAGAACTTGGGTCTGATGGACAATGATGTAATTCAACTTCATATCCACTTTCTATAAATTGTTTTGCTATTTTCTTCATCAATGATGATTTTCCTACTCCTGGACCGCCTTTTAAACAAAAAATCCTATTTACATTAGTTGGAATCATATATTCAAAAAAATTGAATGATCCATTTGCTGTATTACCACCTGGGAATAAATGTCTAACTTTTTCTTCCATAATTAAAACCCCCTAAGATTTAGCTTCTATCTTATTAAAATATTAATAAGTGGTTGTTTATGTTACTAATATAATGTTTATTTTATGTAAAATTTAAAGTTTAATCCATTTATATAAAAAAGAGTAGCAAATTGCTACTCTTTTTTACTAATCTACAGTTATTTCATAACCATGTTCGCTATATTGATTTATTACTTCAGCCCAAACTTCTTCTACACCTGTTTTCTTAAGAGAAGATATTGGAATTACTTTTTCATCTTTTTCTAATTGTAATTTTTTTCTTATTATACTTATATGCTTTTGGTATTGACCTCTTGATATTTTATCTGCTTTTGTAGCTATTACTACACAGTTATATCCAAAGTGTTTTATCCATTCATACATCATAACATCATCGTTAGTAGGCTCATGTCTAATGTCTACAAGTAAGAAAATAGCGCATAACTCATCTCTATCTTCTAAATATCTTTCCATTATAGTTCCCCATTTGTCTTTTTCAGACTTAGCTATTTTAGCATATCCATAACCTGGAAGATCTGTAAAGAAAAATTCATTATTTATAAGATAGAAGTTTATAGTTCTTGTCTTACCTGGAGTTTGACTAGTTCTAGCAAAGTTTCTTCTGTTTAATAAAGTATTTACTGTTGATGATTTTCCTACATTTGATCTACCAACTAAAGCTATTTCTGGTATACCTTCATCTGGGTACTGTGATTTATTTACTGCACTCATTGTTATCTCTGAGCTTCTGATTTTCATTATTTTTCACCATTCCTTAATAGTGCATGTTCTAACACTTCGTCCATATGTTCAACAAGCACAAATTCCATTTTTTCTTTTATGTTTTGTGGTATTTCATCTAAATCTACTTCACATTCTTTTGGAAGTAATATTTTATTTATTCCTATTCTATGTGCTGCTAATAATTTTTCCTTAACTCCACCTACTGCTAATACTCTACCTCTAAGAGTTATTTCTCCAGTCATAGCTATATCGTTTGCTACAGGTATATTTGTTAAAGCTGATATAACAGCTAAAGCCATAGTTATACCTGCTGATGGTCCATCTTTTGGAACTGCACCTTCTGGTATATGAATATGGATATCTTTATTTTTATAAAACTCAGGATCTATATCAAATCTGTCAGCTATTGATCTTATATAAGATATAGCAGTTTGAGCAGATTCTTTCATTACATCTCCTAATTTACCAGTTAAAACAATTTGACCTTTGCCTTTTAAAACATTGACCTCTACAGTTAATGTTTCTCCTCCAACAGATGTCCATGCTAGTCCAGTTACTATTCCAACTTCCGGCTTAGCTCCGGCTGGTTGGTGTTTATATCTATTTTTACCTAGATATTCATCTAAGTCTGTTTTAGTTATAACAAGTTCCTCTAAAGAAGGATTCTCTACATATTTCTTAGCAACTTTTCTACAAATCTTACCTAATGTTCTTTCTAAACTTCTTACTCCAGCTTCTCTAGTATAAGAATCTATTACATCTCTTATAGTATCATCATCCATTTTTATAAATTCTTCTTTTAATGCATGATCTTTTATTTGTTTTGGAAGTAAGTATTTTTTAGCTATGTTTAGTTTTTCTTCTTCTATATATCCGGATACCTCTATTATTTCCATTCTATCTAATAATGGTCTTGGTATACTACTTAAGCTATTTGCAGTAGTAACAAATAGTATTTTAGATAAATCAAAAGGCATTTCTAAGTAGTGATCTACAAAGTCCTTGTTTTGTTCAGGGTCTAGAACCTCTAGCATTGCTGAGGATGGGTCTCCCTTATAATCTGCTGACATCTTATCTATTTCATCTAATAAAAATACTGGATTTTTAGTTTTAGCTTCTTTTATTCCATTTACAATTCTTCCTGGAAGAGCTCCTACATAAGTTCTTCTGTGTCCTCTTATCTCAGCTTCATCTCTAACTCCACCTAAAGATATTCTTACAAATTTTCTACCTAAAGAATTTGCTATCGATTTAGCTATTGATGTTTTACCAACGCCTGGAGGCCCTACTAAACATATAATAGGTCCTTTTAAAGACTTAGATAATGTTCTTATTGCTAAATACTCGAGTATTCTTTCTTTAACCTTTTCTAATCCATAGTGCTCATCATCTAATATCTCTTTAGCTTTAGCTAAATCTAGCTTGTCCTTTGTTTCATTATTCCAAGGCATAGAAAATACTGTGTCTAAATACAATCTACTTACTGATAAATCAGGAGACATTGGAGATACTTTAGAGAATTTTTCTATTTCCTTAGATATTTTTTCTTTAGTTTCCTTTGGTGCTTTTATCTTTTTAAGTTTTGCTCTATACTCATCAGCTTCAGAATTTATATCTTCTTCTTCACCTAACTCTTTTTGTATAGCTTTTAATTGCTCTCTAAGATAGTATTCTTTTTGAACTTTATTCATTTGTTTTTTTACTCTTAGAGTTATTTTTTTCTCGATTTTTAATATATCTATTTCTTCTAAAAGAATTGTATATATAAGTTCTAGTCTCTTTTTAATATCAAATTCTTCTAATATGTTTTGTTTTTGGTCGGGTTTTAGATATATATTAGATGCTATCGTGTCTATAAAACGATCTACATTCTCTATTTCTGCTAAAGATACAAGTATTTCTGGTGAAACTCTATTACCTATATTTATGTATTCTTCAAATGCATCAAATACATTTCTTACAAAAGCTTCAACTTCTATATCCTCATTTTGATTTTCCTCATCAAAAACTATTTCATCTACTACTGCCTGGAAATATCCATCTTCTAATTTTATATCCTTAGCTCTACCTCTTGAAACTCCTTCTACTAATACACGTACTGTTTCTCCTGGTAGTTTTATCATCTGCTTAACTTTACAGATTGTCCCAACGTGATAAAAATCTTCTTCTGTGGGTTCATCAACTTCTGCTGCTTTTTGAGAAGTTAAAAATACTAATTCCTCCGCTAGCATGGCTTCATCTAAAGCTTTAAGTGAAACTTCTCTGCCTACATCAAAATTTAATATCATATATGGGAATATCGCTAATCCTCTTAGGGGAATTAACGGTAATTCATGTTCTATCTTAGTATAATTTTTATCCACTAACATCACTCCTTAAAGCGCTAGATTTTACTGCTTTATTTATTATATATTTAAGAAACTTAATTTTCAACATTAATCCAAACTTATCCTTCATTTTACTCTTATTTTATTACATATCCAGAGTTATATTCATTTTTTAATTTTATATAAGTATAATTTCCGTTTATATGACTGAGTAACGCCACCATTTGAAGCTTTAGAATAAGATATATTTATTATGATATAATAGACATATGCTTATATACTTTTAGAAGTTGGGAGGTTTTTTAATGTTAAATTTATTTTTAACTTTTGTAAAGATTGGCACCTTTACATTTGGTGGTGGTTACGCAATGGTTCCTCTTATAGAAAACGAACTTGTTCATAAACAAGAACTTTTAACTTCAGAAGAATTTATAGATTATTTATCTATAGCCCAAAGCTTTCCCGGTGTTTTAGCTGTTAACATATCTGTTTTATTAGGATATCGCCTTTATAAAATCCCTGGAGTTATAGTTTGTACCTTAGGCTCCATATTTTCAGCATTTGTAATTGTTTTAGCATTATCATATTTATACTTTAATAATGGATCTTCGCAATTACTAAACGCATTTTTCAAGGGAGTTAGCCCCGTTGTAATTGCTCTATTATTCTATTCTTTCATTAGTCTGCTCAATAAACTTCCTAAATCAAAGCAAAATATCCTATTATTAATTATATCATTTATGTCAATTGGACTATTTAAAATAAATCCTATTTACTTAATAATAGCAGGAGGTGTATATAGCCTATGTCAAAAGTAACGTTACTTTTTCTTATATTTTTAAAGATAGGCGCCTTTAGTTTTGGTGGTGGCTATGCTATGCTTCCATTTATTCAGCAAGAATTTATAACTAAATATGGATTTATATCAAACCAAGAATTTTTAGACCTATTAGCGCTATCACAATCTACTCCTGGACCAATAGCTATCAATTGTGCTACATTTGTTGGTTTCAAAATTTCAGGCGTATTAGGTTCTATATCTGCTTCAATCGGTGTTATAGTTTTTTCAGTAATAGGACTTACTATAGTATCAAAATTATTCAATAAGTTTAAGGATAATGCTAAAATAGAAAATCTTCTTAAGGTCCTTAGACCTATAACTCTTGGATTTATATTATCGGCTGCATTTTCATCAACTTTAGACATATCTTGGAATTTGTATGGAATATTAGCTTGCGTATCTGCTTTCTATCTATTATACACGAAAAAAGTAGGCTCTATTGCTATAGTTTTTATTTATGGTATTTTCGGTTTAATATTTTTACGTTAGTTAAATAATCCAAATAAAAAAGGAGCTACAAAAGCTCCTTTCTTTTATTATGCACTTTCTTCTTGATCTTTAAGTACTATAACTGGTTGTGCCCCTTCATCAACAGCTTCTTTTGTTACTATAACTTTTTTGACGTCATCTCTAGATGGAACTTCAAACATACTTTCCATCATAGTATTTTCAACTATACTTCTAAGTCCTCTAGCCCCTGTGTTTCTCTCTATCGCTTTTTTAGCTATAGCACGAAGAGCATCTTCTTCAAATTCTAGCGTCACATCATCTAGTTCTAATAATTTCTTATACTGTTTTACTAGAGCATTTTTAGGTTCTTTTAATATCCTCATTAAAGCATCTTCATCTAATAATTCTAAAGTTGCTACAACTGGAATTCTTCCTATGAACTCTGGTATTATACCAAATTTTAGTAAATCCTCTGGAAGAACTCGAGCATATACTTTACCTAAATCCATTTCTTTTTTACTTTCTATTTTACCACCAAATCCAAGTGTTTTTTCTCCACCACGTTTTTGGATTATTCTTTCTATTCCATCGAAAGCCCCTCCTAATATAAATAATATATTAGTAGTGTCAATCTTTAAGAATTCTTGATGAGGGTGCTTTCTTCCACCTTGTGGTGGAACATTGGCAGTTGTTCCTTCTAATATTTTTAGAAGCGCTTGCTGAACACCTTCTCCACTAACATCTCTTGTTATAGATGGGTTTTCTGATTTTCTAGCAATCTTGTCTATCTCATCTATATATATTATACCTCTTTCGGCTTTTTCTATATCAAAATCAGCAGCTTGAATAAGTTTTAAAAGAATATTCTCTACGTCTTCTCCAACATATCCTGCTTCCGTTAGTGATGTAGCATCTGCCATCGCAAAAGGAACATTAAGAGTTTTAGCTAAAGTTTGAGCTAATAAAGTTTTACCTGAACCTGTTGGCCCTAGTAAAAGTATATTACTCTTTTGAATTTCTATATCTTTAGTAGTAACTTTTTTATTATATATTCTTTTGTAGTGATTATATACAGCAACTGATAAAGTTTTCTTAGCTTTTTCCTGTCCTATTACATAATCATTTAAGATATCCATCATTTCCTTTGGTTTTGGTAATGATGTAGTATCCTCTTCAATAGTTTCATCTACTTCTTCTTGGATTATTTCATCACAAAGTTCAACACATTCATCGCATATATATACATTTGGTCCTGCAATTAATCGTCTAACTTGTTCTTGGTTTTTACCGCAGAATGAACATTTTAACTGTCTTTTTTCTTCGTATTTTGACATATTAAGCACCTCTTCCTATCTACGGTCTCTTTGCAATTACTTCATCGATTAAGCCATATGCTTTAGCTTCATTTGCATCCATAAAGTTATCACGTTCAGTGTCCATTTGAATTTTTTCTAATGGTTGACCAGTTCTCTCTGATAATATATTATTTAAAGTTTCCTTCATTTTTATTATTCGTCTAGCATGTATTTCTATATCTGTTGCTTGACCTTTAGTTCCACCTAATGGTTGATGTATCATTATCTCACTGTTTGGTAAAGCAAATCTCTTTCCTTTTTCTCCTGCTGATAATAAAAATGCTCCCATAGATGCAGCCATTCCTATACACATAGTGCATACATCTGGTTTAATATATTGCATAGTATCATAAATAGCCATTCCAGCTGTTATGCTTCCACCAGGTGAATTTATATATAAGTGTATATCCTTATCTGGATCGTCAGCTTCTAAAAATAATAACTGAGCAACTATAAGTCCAGATGTGACGTCATTTACTTCGTCTCCTAGAAATATTATTCTATCTTTTAATAATCTAGAATATATATCGTACGATCTTTCTCCTCTTCCTGTTTGTTCAACTACTACAGGTACTAATGCCATGGATCATACCCCCTCTATATCTTCTATTTTTTATATATAATTTACAGTAGCCTAAATAAGCTACTGTAAAAAATTAAGCTATTATTGCGTTTTCAACTAATAAGTCTATAGTTTTTCTTATTTTTATTTGATTTTTTATGTCTTCTATATCACTTTCTCTTAAAGAAGCTTTTAATTTTTCTACTTCCATATTATACATAGATGACATTTTTTCTAATTCAGCACTGAAATCTTCATCACTAGCATCTATTTTTTCTGTATCAGCTATAGCTTCTAATACTAAAGAAGATTTTACTAATTTAGCTGCATCAGCTTTTCTTTCTTCTCTTAATTCAGCTATATCTCTTCCTGTCATTTCTAATAATTGTTGTAAGTTTAATCCTTGAGATTGTAATTGGTAGTTAAGTTCCATTAACATATTGTCTATTTGTTGTTGTATCATAGACTCTGGAGCTTCTACTTCTGTATTAGCAGCAACTTTTTCAACTATTACATTTCTCATTTGAGCTTCTGAAGAATTTTTAGCTTCTTCTTCTAACTTAGTTCTAACATCAGCTCTTAATTCTGCTAATGTATCAAATTCACTTGCATCTTTAGCGAATTCATCATCTAATTCTGGTAATTCTTTTACCTTTACATCATTTACTTTTACATTAAATACTACTGGTTTTCCAGCTAAGTTTTCTGCATGGTATTCAGCTGGGAAAGTAACATTAACTTCTATTTCTTCTCCTGCTTTTTTACCTATTAATTGCTCTTCAAATCCTGGTATGAAAGTGTTTGATCCTATAACTAAGTTATGGTTCTCACCTTTTCCACCTTCAAAAGCAACTCCGCTTTCAAATCCTTCAAAGTCTATTACAGCTGTATTTCCATTTTCTAATGCTTTATCTTCAACACTTACTAATCTAGCGTTTTTGTTTAACATTTCATCTAAACTTACTTCTACTTCTGTTTCAGTTACATTATTATCAACTTTAGCTATTTCTATACCTTTGTAAGCTCCTAATTCGAATTCTGGTTTAACTTCAACGTTAACAACCATAACTAATCCGTTATCTTGGCTTATTTCTTCAACATCTAAATCTGGTCTATCTATTGGATCTATATTTAATTCCTTTATAGCATTTGGATAAACTTCTGGGAATAGTATTTCTATAGCATCATTATAGAATATTCCTTTTCCGTATTGAGTTTCTATAACAACTTTAGGTGCTTTACCTTTTCTAAATCCTGGTATGTTATATTTACCCTTATTCTTGTTGTATGATTTTGTTACTGCTGCTTCAAATTTATTATTATCTACAGTTATTTTTAAAGTAACTTTGTTGCCTTCTTTTTTAATTAATTCTGCTTTCATTAATTTAATCCTCCTATATCGTTATGTATAATTTGTATGTGGAATTAATATCCATCGTACTCTAGTTCAACTCTTTAATTATAGCACATAAGTTTTTTTATTTACAAGTATTCCCTTGATTTATAAAGCTTAGCTTTACTTCTTATTAGCATATATTAAATTTTAATTTCTTGTGTTTGTACTTTCCCATTTTCTATATCTAATATAACAAAACCTCTATATGATACTTCTCGTGGAAGTGATACACTTCCTGGATTTAAATATAGTATTTCATCTCTTTGTATACATAAAGGAATATGAGTATGACCAAATACAACTAAGTCTGCATTTATAGACTTTGCTTTAGATTCTAGCATATCTATTCCATATTTAACACAATATTTATCTCCATGACATAAAAATATAGTTTTATCTTCTACTTCAAAGACTAATTCTTCTTCTACATTTTCAAAATCACAGTTCCCTCTTACCGCCATAACAGGTACATTTGTCAAAGTATATATATACTTTGAATCAAGAAAATTGTCTCCTGCATGAATTATTAAATCACATTCTTTTAAATATGGTATAGTTTTATCAATAAACTTTTTCATTCTATGAGTGTCGCTTACTACACCTATTCTCATTATCTCACTACCCTTTTATTAAACTCGCTTTTCATTAATTTTAGTGAATTAGATCTGTGGCTTATACTATTTTTTATAGTAGATGGCATTTGTGCAAAAGTCTTATTGTATCCATCAACTATAAATAGTGAGTCATATCCAAATCCATTTTTACCTTTTTCTTCAAATCCTATAGTTCCTTCACAAGTTCCTCTAACTACAAATTCTTTTCCATCAGGAAATACTACAGCTATAGCTGATACAAATCTTGCAGTTCTTTGGCTTGCAGGAATGTTAGCTAAGGACTTAATTAACTTTTGTCTATTTTCTTCATCAGTCGCATTTTCTCCTGCAAATCTAGCTGAATAAACACCTGGTTTTTTCCCTATAGCATCAACCTCTAACCCTGAGTCATCTGATATTGCTATCATCTTAGTCATTTTTGCTATTGTTCTAGCTTTTATTAAAGCATTGTGCTCAAATGTTTTTCCATCTTCAACTATTTCTATTCCACCTAAATCTACATCTTTTAATGAGTATATATTATAATCAAAGTCTTCTAATATTGCCCCAATTTCTTCTAATTTATGAGCATTATTAGTAGCTATAACTACTTCATCGCCATATTCCATTCCTAATATTTCATCTGCTATCTCACCTAGAGCTGCTCTTTGAGCCTTTATTAATTCTTTATTCCCTTTTTCTCCAAGTTCTAACAATGCATTTAAATCAGTTCTTGAGAATGGACGTTCTTCACCAGTTCCTTGAACCTCAACAAATTCACCTTTGTCTGTCATTATTATATTCATATCAACCTGTGCATTAGAATCTTCTTCATAACATAAATCTAGGACATGCTCTTGATTAACTATCCCTACACTTATAGCTGATACAAAGTTTCTTACAGGTATTTCCTTTATTGATTTAGACTTATGTAATTTATTTAAAGCATCTACAACTGCTACAAATGCACCTGTTATAGAAGCTGTTCTAGTACCACCGTCTGCTTGGATCACATCGCAATCTATCCAAATAGTTCTTTCACCTAATTTTTTCAAATCTATTACAGATCTTATTGATCTTCCTATTAATCTTTGAATTTCTTGAGTTCTTCCATCAACTTTACCTCTTGATGATTCTCTTATTTTTCTTTGGTGAGTAGATCTTGGGAGCATTGAATACTCTGCATTTATCCATCCTGTTCCACTGTGTCTTAAAAATGGAGGTACTTTATCTTCTACTGATGCTGTACATATAACTTTTGTTTCTCCCATTTCTATTAATACAGACCCTTCTGCATATCTTGTATAATCTCTTGTTATTTTTATATCTCTTATTTGGTCATTTTTTCTATCATCAATTCTAGCCATTTTTTATACCTCTCTTGAGTCTTTTTGTTTTGAGATTTTTATTCGTTCAAATTTCTTTATATATTAATAATATTAACATATATTTGAAGTAATTTTCTACTATTAACGGTATCTTTATCTTTTGTAATATCACCAAATTTATATCAAATATATTATATTAATACAAATATCATCATATTACTATGGTTATTATTTTTAAAGCAATTCATTTTGAACTTCTTCTTTTGATTCTAAGTTTGTAAGTTGGATAAATATATCCTCATCAAGCACTTTTACACCTAGTTCATTTGCCTTAGTAAGTTTAGATCCTGCTTCTTCTCCTGCTAATACAAATGTTGTAGATTTACTAACACTTGAAGTTGCCTTACCGCCTCTTGCTTCTATCATTTCTTTTGCATCATTTCTTTTTAGAGTTGGCAAAGTTCCTGTTAAAACTATCTTCATACCTTCAAATATTTTAGGTATACTAGCATTTTCATCTACTATTACTTTAGTATTAACTCCTGCATTTTTAAGCTTTTCTATGACATTAATATTTTTTTCTTCTTTAAAGAATTGTATTACACTATTTGCCATAGTTTCTCCAAATTCTTCTAATTCGATTAGTTTTTCATTACTTGCATTAATTATTTCATCTATATCTTTAAAATTAGATGCTAATATCTTTGCACCTTTTACACCTACAAATTTAATTCCCAATCCATTTATAAGTCTCCATAAATCGTTACTTTTAGATTTTTCAATTGAATTAACTAAGTTAGTAGCTGATTTATCACCCATTCTCTCTAGGTTTATAACATCTTCTTTTTTTATGTTATATAAGTCAGCAATATCTTCTATTATTTTTTCATTTAATAAAAGTGTTATTATCGATTCTCCTAATCCATCTATATTCATAGCGTCCCTAGATACAAAATGAATTATTCCTCTTCTTATTTGTGCAGGGCAAGACATATTTATACATTTTACAGCTGCTTCTCCATCTAGCCTTACAGTAGGTTCACAGCATACAGGACATTCTTTTGGCATTTCAAATTCTATTTCTTCTCCACTACGTTCTTCTTTTATCACTTCTATAACTTGTGGTATTATATCTCCTGCTTTTTGAACTAATACTGTGTCATTTATTTTAATATCTTTTTCTTTTATATAATCTTCATTATGTAGTGTAGCTCTACTTACACTTGTTCCAGCTAGTCTAACTGGCTCTAAAACTGCTGTAGGTGTTATATTTCCCGTTCTTCCTACTTCTACTATAATATCTATTATTTTTGTTTTTTTTCTTTCTGCTGGGAATTTGTATGCAATTGCCCATCTAGGACTTTTTGCAGTATATCCCATAAACTCTCTTTGAGATAATTTATTTACTTTTATTACCATTCCATCTATTTCAAAGTCTAGTTTTTCTCTGTTTTCTGTCCAATAATTTATAAAATCAATAACCTCTTCTATTTTATTACAAACTTTGTAATTAGGGCTAACTGCAAAACCTAAGTTTTTTAAAAAATCTAATGATTCACTATGACTTTTAAATTCTATATTTTCACCATGTTCAAGGTTAAACACAAATATATCTAAAGGTCTTTTAGATGTTAGCTTAGAATCAAGTTGTCTTAGCGATCCTGCTGCAAGGTTTCTTGGATTAGCAAATAATTGTAGCCCTAGTTCTTCTTGCTTTTCATTTACATTTTTGAAGTTTTGTTTTGATATATAAACTTCTCCTCTTACTACTATTTCATTATCTTCCTCTATTCTTAAAGGTATGCTTTTTACAGTCATTAAATTTTGAGAAACATCTTCTCCAACAACTCCATCACCTCTAGTAGCTCCTTTTTCAAAAACGCCATCATTATATGTAAGACCAACTGACAATCCATCTATTTTAAATTCTACTACGTATTCGACTTCTCCACTTACCATATCTCTTACTCTTTTATCAAAATCTTTTAAATCTTGGTCTGAATAAGCATTTGATAAACTTAGCATAGGTATTTTATGTATAATTTGTTCGAATTTATCTAAAGGTTTCCCCCCAACCCTACTAGTTGGTGAGTCAATTCTTTTTAAGTTAGGATTTTCTTGTTCTAAATTTATTAACTCTTTCATCAAATTATCATATTCATAATCCGATAGCTCTGGAGTATCCTGATTATAATATTTTTCATTGTGATAATTTATTAAATCTATTAATTCATTTATCCTTTTTTCTATAGCCATTTTTGTATCACCTCGTATGAAAATTTCTCTTTTTTAGTATTGCCTTCTTGTGACTTTAATATATTTAAGTATATCATTTTAATATTATTATTGTTAAAATTTTTGCATTATAATTCTATAAAAAAGTCACTTTAAATTTCAGTGACTTTTTTTATATTTCTCATTTTCTTATAATAATCTAAACCTAAAAATGTCACGCTAACGTGACATTTTTTAATCTAGACTTCTAATATCCTTTATAAATATCCATAACATTGTTTATTGGCTCTTTATTTATATATTTTTTAAGATTGTTATAAATCATATCAAAATTTCTTTCGTTGTTTTTGTCACTTACCCAAGAGTTATGAGGTGTTACAGTAACATTATCGAAGCTCCATAATTTATTATCTTCACTTAGTGGCTCATTTTGGAAAACATCTAATGCTACACCTCTAAATTTACTTATACAACTTACCAAATCTTCTTCATTTAAAATATTTCCTCTACCAACATTTATAAAAACTGATTTATCTTTCATAATATTAAATTTATCTTTATTTATTATACCAATAGTATCTTTAGTTGCAGGTATCGTACATATAACTACATCACATTCTTTAAATACAGTATCCATTTCTAATGTAGAAAAACATTTATCAAAATATTCTCTATCACTGCCATTTGTATTTACACCCCATATTTCTACACCAAAAGCTTCTAACCTTTTAGATCCTTGTGTAGCTATAGTTCCAGTCCCAATAAAACCTATTTTTTTACCAGTCATTTCAGTCATTTCAAAATTCATCTTCCATTTTTTATTCTGTTGCTGTTCATAAAACTTTTTGCTATTTTTATATATTTGTAAAATATACATTACTATCCATTCGCTAATAGGAACACTGTATCCGCCTTTATTGTTAGCTATTAATATATCTTTTCCTAATAGCTTTTCTTTTGGTATTTGGTCTACTCCTACGCTCGTTGTTTGAATGTACTTTAATTTATTCATTTTAGATATGTCTAATGTATTAAAAGGATTATATGTTACTAATATATCTGAATCGTCTGTATCATCGTTATTTGATACTTTATTTTCATGATAATAGGTAACCTCATAACCTAAATCTCTTATTTTTTGAAATTTATCTTCTCCATAATTCATAGTAAACAAAACTTTCATATTTTACCCCCATTGTATTTAATATTTATATAATAAGTATAATGTAGAGAACTTAAAAAGTCCTTCAAAATTTGAAGGACTTAATCTATTTTAAAATAAATGCATAAGAGACTATGATGTTAAAAACAATGAGGTGTGTTATACATTTATTTAATAATATTGTAACCATTTTTAATGTCTTTATTTATAATATATTTATATTTAAATAGTAATATATGTCATTTGATTTTATTTTTTAATAAGTTTTGCTACACACTCAACATGCATTGTGTGAGGGAACATATCTACTGGTTGTATTTCACTACACTGATATCCTCTTTCGTCTAAATAAGCTAAGTCTCTTGCTAATGTAGCTGGGTTACAAGAAACATAAATAACTTTATCAGGTGACATAGAAACTATGGTATCTAATACCTTTTCATCGCATCCTTTTCTAGGAGGGTCTACTACTACTACGTTAGCAGTCTTACCTTCCTTATACATATTAGGAACAACTTCTTCAGCTTCTCCTACATAAAACTCTACATTATCTAAATTGTTTAATTTAGCATTTCTTTTAGCATCTGTTATAGCATCTTCAACTATCTCTATTCCATAAACTTTTTTAGCTTTTTGTGCTAAGAATAAAGATATTGTTCCTATACCACAATAAATATCGAATACAGTATCATTTTCTCCTAAATCTGCATATTCTAGTGCTTTATTGTATAATACTTCAGTCTGAACAGGGTTAACTTGGAAAAATGATAATGGAGATATTTCAAATACTAAATCTCCTATATAATCATTTATCTTTCCATCGCCATATATTACTCTATTTTCTCTACCTAATATAACGTTAGTTTTTGCTCTATTAACATTAACTACCAATGTTTTAAATCCTGGTACATTCTCTTCTAATACAGATGCTAATTCATTTAAGTATGGTAATTTCTTTCCGTTTGCAACTAGTACTACCATAACTTCATTAGTAGTAAATCCAACTTTAGTAACTAGATGTCTTAAAACACCTGTATGTGATTTTTCATCATAAATGCTTACACCATAAGCATTTATATATGTTTTTATTATTTTCATTATTTTATCATTTACATCATGTTGTATTACACATTTATCCATAGATATGATGTCATGACTTTTTTTCTTATAAAAACCTATTGCCGGTGCATTGTTTAACTTTTGTATAGGAAATTGTGCTTTATTTCTGTATCTACAAGGCTCGTCCATTCCAATTGTATTATATACCTTAACATTTTCTATTTTTCCGATTCTACTTATAACTTGCTTTACTTCATTTGTTTTTATGTCTAATTGCTTTTGATAATCTAGTTCTTGTACCTGACATCCTCCACAGTCTTTAAGAGAATCATTACATATTCTATCAACTCTAAAAGGTGATTTCTGAACTACCTCAACTATATCACCTACCGCATAATTTTTCTTAGACTTATTTATTTTAATTTTTACTTTGTCTTGTATTAATCCGCCCTCTACGAAGACTGTAAAACCATTATATTTTCCTACTCCAACTCCGCCTTGACCTATGTCAACTATATCTACAACATACTCTTCATTTTTTAATAACATTAAGGTATCCTCCGTCCGTATATTTTTACAAGCCTCAAGACTTTATTTTACCAAAAAAATAGAGGCTTAGAAAGCCCCTATATAAATAAATCTTTACTTTTGTATCCTCTATACAGTTGCAAGACAGCAAAAACTAGTAATATACATCCAAATAACGGTCCTATATACACTAATTTTTCTGCTAATCCTTGACCTACACCACTCTCCACAATAGCCTTTACCGCCCCTTTAGGATCTATTTTTGCATTAATTCCATATCTTATCCATGTAAAAGATGTCATAATAGCAACTGGAACTAAGCTCATAGTAAGATAAAATCCACTTATTGATCTTTTCTTTACTCCCCTTAGTCCTAAATATATTGGTAAGAAAAATAATACAGGTAATATAAACCCATAAAATTGAGGTGATAATGCTAAAAATAAAATCGCACAAAATAAAAAGCTAGTTATGTATTTTCTTAAATAATTTGTTTTTCCTTCAAAGTCAAACAATGATGCTTTTAAATACCTTATATATACTTCTATACTCGTTTCTAGCTTGTGTTTATCCTTTGATACTTTTAATTCCTTTATAAGTTCCATTCCCTTTGAATTTAATTGATTGTACTGCTTTTTCATATCTTCTGATATCTCTACTTTTTTATAGTTATTATATATTTTATCTATTTGTGAAGTGTATTTTTGTTTCTTAGTAATTTTCATCTTATTTATTTCTGATTTTAATTGTTTCATTGTAATCATAACCAAATTTGCATTCATCCAAAAACCCCCTTCGAATATATGTTACTCTAGTACATGACTTTTTGTCAGAAAATCTAATAAGCTTTTATTTATATATATGTTAATGTTACTAAAAAAACCCTACTTTAATTTGTAAGTAGGGGTTTTTGTTGATATTACCTATTATCCTTTAGAATTTTGTTCATTGATATCCATACACAAGTGAATATACTCACCCATATAGCACCCATAAATGCCCATGCAGCACCCGTCATGTTATCATCCTCCTATTTTATATGGAGCTTTTTATTTTCTTATTCTTTAACTTCATTACTATCTATTTCATCTTTGTATTTGTTCTTAATAGATTTATATGATTGTATAAACCCTATTAATAATACCCCAAATACAACTGCTCTAGCTAAATTAACCCAAATAGCAAACTCTGGTATTTCAGATATATAACTAGGTACTACTTTAAAGTTACCAGCTATCCAATAATCTCTTGTAAAGAATACTAAGAAAGTTATTATCGTTACAGGTGTTAAGAATTGGTGGAACAATCTAAAGAACCATTTAGGAACTTTCCATAATCCGCCTCTGTTCATTTCATCAAGTGCTCTATCTTTAACACACCATCCAATTACTATTATCTCTATCAATCCAAGTACTATTAGTAAGTAGTTACCTATCCAGTTATCAACTTCTGTGAAGTAAACTAAGTTAGCACTTTGAGTTAATATTGATTCTAATGCTATTGGTAGACCAACTATTAAATATCCAACAAATACTATCCAAGCACCTTTTTTTCTTTCTATTCCAGCATCTTCTTCTAACAATGCAACTAAATAGTTATACATCGCTATTGCAGATGTTATACCAGCAAAGAATAATAATAAGAACCACATAGCTCCAAATATTCCTCCACCAGTCATAGTACTAAATACATTAGGCAATGCCATAAATGCTAAACCTATGCTTCCTTTAATACCTTCTGGTCCTAAGAACGCATATGCTATTGGAATAACTGCTGTACCACCTAATATAACTTCTGCAAACTCATTTAAAGATATTGTAGCAACAGAAGCTGTAACTATATCTTCATCTGGTTGTAGATATGAAGCATAATTGTGTATTATACCCATTCCTAAAGATAATGTGAAGAATATTTGCCCTGCTGCAGCTATTGCAGATTGCCAAGATAATTGACTAAAATCTGGATTCCATATGAAATTAAGACCTGCTAGTGAACTCCAATCTGGTTGGACAGGTGCTCCTAGAGTTAATGCTCTAATACCTAAAATTATACCGAATACATAAAGTACTGGCATCATTATTTTAGCCCAAGATTCTATACCTTTTTGTATTCCTTTCATTACTGCCATTGCTAAGAAAAGTAATGATATAACCCAGAATACTAAGTTCTTAGGATCTTGAATATAGCTAGTAAAGAATCCCCCTGGATCAGCGTTATATCCTCCGGTTAATGAGTTAAACGCAAATCCTAATGACCATCCTATAATATGATTATAATAAGAGTTAACTAAAATCGTAACTCCAAATGCTATCATTCCACATAAAGCTCCAACTATAATTGCCTTTTTCGGTTTCATTGCTTGTTTTGCTTGTAAGTACATCATAGGTCCTAGCGTTCCATGACCATGTTTACCACCATAACGTCCTATACTCCATTCAACCAACATTACAGGTATACCTATAACTATTAGTGCAAAGAAGTATGGTATCATGAATGCTCCTCCGCCATTTGAAGCAGCTATATATGGGAATCTCCAAAAGTTACCTAACCCAACGGCATTTCCTGCCATTGCTAGTATAAGACCAATTTTAGAGCCCCAATTTTCTCTACTTTCACTCATTAGCAATCCCCCCTTTTTTTATAATTATGTTGATTTTAGTATAATTATGCATGTACTAGTCGCATTATTTTTACTGAATTTTCTGAACAATATAA
The DNA here is from genome assembly GCA_000686145.1 of Peptostreptococcaceae bacterium VA2. Classification (GTDB taxonomy): domain Bacteria; phylum Bacillota; class Clostridia; order Peptostreptococcales; family Peptostreptococcaceae; genus Romboutsia_D. Next base: position 3,143,828 of record JMMB01000007.1, read on the forward strand.
TCATAAAATAGCCACTAAGTGTTTTAATTCACTTAATGGCTATTTGGGAAATTAAAGATATGCTATCATTATATTTTTAATTTATATAAATATTCTATTTTTAAATTCAAGATTAAATATTATAAAACTCTAGTTGATCCTCTATATACTACACCTCTTGAAGCATCTACAGTTACAACTTCTCCATCTTGAACTAAACTAATCATATTCTTAGCTGATAATACAACTGGTTTATCTAAATTTAAGCCTACTATTGCTGCATGAGAAGTCATTCCACCTTCTTCGACTATTATAGCAGATGCTTTTTCTATGCAAGAATTCATTTCTATATCTGTCATAGTTGTAACTAAAACATCTCCATCATTGAAATCCTTGAAGTCATCTCCATTTTTAATTATACGAACTTTACCTTCTACTGTTTTGTTTCCTACTCCGATACCTTGAACTATTTCTTCACTTATAACATGAACTTTTATTAAGTTTGTAGTTCCGCTTACTCCAACTGGTACTCCAGCAGTTATAACTACTAACTCTCCATTATTTATATAATTAGCATTTCTAGCAGCCTCTATAGAGTTTTCTATTACTTCATCAGTATTTCTTGAATCTGATGATTTTATAGAGTATACTCCCCAAGTAAGAGCTAGTCTTCTCATTATTTTTTCATCATTAGTAGTAGCTATTATTGGGCATTTAGGTCTTAACTTTGATACCATTCTTGCAGTATGTCCTGAAGAAGTAGAAGTTATTATAGCTGATGCATTTAAATCTACAGCTGTAGTACATGTTGCATGACTTATTGCATCTGTTACAGTCGAATTATTCTTTGCATTTTGCTTTAATAAATTATCATAGTCTAATGTCTCTTCTGTTCTCTTAGCGATTGTTGCCATTGTTTTTACAGCTTCTACTGGATATTTACCTGCAGCAGTTTCTCCAGATAACATTATTGCATCTGTTCCATCATATATAGCATTTGCAACGTCTGTAACTTCTGCTCTTGTAGGTCTTGGATTTCTCATCATAGAATCAAGCATTTGAGTTGCAGTTATTACTGGTTTTCCTAATTCATTACATTTTTTTATCATCATTTTTTGTACTACTGGTATATCTTCTGTTGGTATCTCGACCCCTAAGTCACCTCTAGCAACCATTATACCATCAGATACTTTTAATATTTCGTCTAAATTGTCTACACCTTCTTGGTTTTCTATTTTAGATATTATTTGTATATCTGTAGCATTATTCTTTTCTAGTATTTCTCTTATAGCTAATACATCTGATGCTTTTCTAACAAATGATGCTGCTATGTAATCTATACCTTGTGCTATACCAAATTCTATATCACTTGTATCTTTTTCAGTTATAGCTGGTAAGTTTATTTTTACTCCTGGTACGTTTACTCCCTTATGATTCTTAACTATACCTGAGTTTTCAACTATACAAACTATGTCATCCCCATTTATTTCCTTAACTCTTAATCCAACTAAACCATCATCTATTAATATAGTATCTCCTGCTACAACGTCTTTTGAAAGATCTTTGTAACTTACTGTACATATTTCTTTAGTTCCTATAACGTCTTTCATAGTTACAGTGAATGTTTGACCTTCTTCTAATAAAACTTCTGGATTAGCAAAATTTCCTGTTCTTATTTCTGGACCTTTAGTATCTAATAAAAGAGCTACTGGTTGATTTAACTTTTCTCTAACACTTTTAGCCATATCTAATCTACCTTTGTGTTCTTCATGAGACCCATGTGAGAAGTTGAATCTGCATACGTTTAAACCATTCTCAACAAGTTGAGTTAATATTTCCTCTTTCTGTGATGCTGGCCCTAATGTACAAACTATTTTAGTTCTTTTCATATTTTTTAACATATATATTCCTCCTATATTATATAGATAGTATTTTAACCATTTCATAAGTATCTTTATCAAATGCTCTAGTCATTGATAAAGCTTCGTTTATTTCCATATCAATTATCTTGTTGTCTTTAATACCTACTACTCTAGCAGCTTTTCCATCTAATAATAGCTCCACTGCTCTTACTCCCATTCTACTAGCTAATATTCTATCAAATGCAGTTGGACTTCCACCTCTTTGGACATGTCCTAGTACAGTAACTCTTAAATCAGCTTGAGTTTCTTTAACTATTTCTTTGCCTAAGTCTTGTGCATTTCCTACACCCTCAGCTAATACTATTATGCTGTGTCTTTTACCTCTTTTTTGTGTTGTTTTTAATGTATTACATACTTCTTCTACTTTAAAATCAACTTCTGGAACTATTATAGTTTCCGCTCCACCTGCAAGGCCTGAATATAAAGCTAAATCTCCACAGTGTCTCCCCATTACTTCAACAATGTTAACCCTTTCATGAGAAGAAGAAGTATCTCTTATTTTGCCTATTGCATCTATTATAGTGTTCATTGTTGTGTCAAATCCTATAGTGTAGTCAGTATAAGCTAAATCGTTATCTATAGTACCTGGTATACCTATAGCTGGGAATCCTAGTTCACTTAATTTTTGAGCACCGTTAAATGACCCATCTCCTCCTATGACAACTAAACAATCTATACCATATTTTTTTAATACGTCTACTCCTACTAATCTACCTTCTGGTGTTTTAAATTCTTCACATCTAGAAGATTTTAATATAGTTCCACCTCTATGTATAATATCTCCAACAGAAGATAAATTCATTTCCTGAATGTCTTCTTCTATTAATCCTTTATATCCTCTATTAATCCCGTATACCTTGCATCCATAGTATATTGCAGACCTTACAACAGCTCTTATGGCTGCATTCATTCCTGGAGCATCTCCTCCACTTGTCAGTATGCCTATAGTTTTCATAGTATTACCTCCTATTTATCTATATTTGACATCATCGGGACAGTATGAGTCCCTATGATGTTTTTTCATCCCATCAAAGTTAAAAAAATTAGAACTACTAAAATGTCCATTTTCTGATATTATACCACAATATGAGCTATTTTTTTCATAATATTTTTATTTTAATATTCTAATTTTTTTATTTTTAATGTTTTAATTTTTTACTTTTATATTTTGCTTAGGCAATATTTCTTCTAATTCTAAAATCAATTTATTTGTTATTTCTACATTTAATCCGTTCCATTTATAAAGCTGTTTCGCATCTTCTGAATACAAAAATACATTTTCTTTTCCTAAATGTTGTTTTGCTATTTCTACTATTTTATCAGTCAGCTGTTTATTATTAAAACTATCTATTTTTAAGTATAACCCCGTTTTAGAGTTATTATTATAATTAGAATTATTATTAGTATTATAATTATACTTTGATTTATTTTGTTCAAATTTAGATGAATTATTTATGTCTTTAATTTCTCTAGCTATAAGTTTTGCATTTTCATCTTCTTTTATACTTAATGAACCCTTTATATATATAATATTATCTTCATTTAAAATATGGTTATACTTTTGTAATAGTTGGGGAAATACTATTATTTCTATAGTTCCATATAAATCTTCAAGTTCTATGAATGCCATTATGTCATTTTTTTTAGTAGTTTTTATAGTTTTATTTACTATCATTCCACCCATTATAACTTCTTTTTCGTCTAATGCTACATAACTTTGTGCATCTTCTCGTAAAGAGTTTAACCTACCATTGTCCATAGAAGTATTTCTTTGTATTTCTTTTTCGAACTCTGCTAATGGATGTCCACTTACATACATCCCTAATACTTCTTTTTCTAAACTAAGTCTTTCTCTTTCTTTATACTCTTTTAGCTTAGGAATTTTACTAACCTCTTGCATTTGGCTAGCTTCCTCTGCTCCTGAAAAAACATCAAATAAAGATATCTGACCTTGTACGTTCTTTTTCCTATCCATAGCTATACTATCTAGTAAGTTTTCATATCCACACATTAAGCTAGCTCTATTTTCACTTATTTCATCAAATGCACCACATTTAATTAAACTCTCTATAACTCTTTTATTTGTATCTTTTGAATCTAATCTTTTTGCTAAGTCTCCAAAATCTACAAATTGGCCATTTAATTTTCTTTCGTCTATTATATTGTTTATTATATTAACTCCAACATTTTTAACAGCCGCTAGTCCAAACCTTATATTATTTCCTTCAACTGAGAATTTAGAAAAACTTTTATTTATGTCTGGTTTTAATACCTCTATATTTAAAGCACTACATTCTCTAGTATATTCAACAACTTTATCAGTATTCCCCATTACACTTGTAATTAAAGCTGCCATAAATTCTACTGGATAATATGCTTTTAAGTATGCTGTTTGATATGATAAAACTCCATATGCCGCTGCATGTGATTTATTAAAAGCATATTTTGCGAAATCTATCATATCATCAAATATTTTATCTGCTATATCCTCTGGTACTCCATTTCTAACACACCCTGTTATTTCTATATTTCCATTTTTATCTTCTTTTCCATTAATGAAATATCTTCTTTCTTCCTCCATTACATCCATTTTCTTTTTACCCATAGCTCTTCTAACTAAGTCACTACGACCATAACTATACCCACCTAAATCTCTAACCACCTGCATTACCTGTTCTTGGTAAACTAAACAACCATAGGTAACTTCCATTATAGGTTTTAGCTTCTCATGTAGATATCTTACATGATGCGGATTGTTTTTATTATCTATATAAGTAGGTATTGAATCCATAGGCCCGGGTCTATATAGTGATATTCCGGCTACTATATCTTCAAAATTGTCTGGTTCTAATTGCTTCATAAAAGTTCGCATACCGGCACTTTCTAGCTGGAATATACCTAATGTATTTCCTGAAGATAAAAGTTCATATACTTTTTTATCATCATAATCCATTTTTGAAAAATCTATTTTTTTATTATGATTTTGTTGTATTAATTCTAAAGCATCTCTTATAACTGTAAGAGTTCTAAGGCCTAGGAAGTCCATTTTTAAAAGACCTAACTCTTCTAATGTAGTCATTGTAAATTGTGTTGTTATCGCTTCTTTATGTTTATACAAAGGTACATATTCATCTACTGATTTTTTAGATATAACTACACCTGCTGCATGCGTTGATGCATGTCTAAGCATTCCTTCGATTTGTTTTGATATATCTATAGTTTCTTTAGTCTCTTTGTCTTGTTCGTATAAGGCTTTTAAATTCGGATTAGTTTGTAAAGCTTTATCTATTGTCATACCCAATGCAAAAGGTATCTCTTTTGCTATTTTATCAACTTTATTATAAGGTATATCTAATACTCTACCAACGTCTCTTATAGCAGCTTTTGCTCCCATTGTTCCAAATGTAATTATTTGTGCAACATGATCTTCTCCATATTTTCTCTTAACATACTCTATAACTTCTTCTCTTCTCTCATAGCAAAAGTCTATATCTATATCGGGCATAGATACACGTTCTGGATTTAAAAAACGCTCAAATAACAGAGAATATTTTATAGGGTCTATATCAGTTATTTTAAGTGTATATGCAACTATTGAACCTGCCGCACTACCTCTTCCTGGACCTACCATTATTCCATTTTCTTTTGAGAAATTTATAAAATCCCAAGTTATCAAGAAATACTCTACATATCCCATTCTTTCAATTACATCTAATTCATAGTTTAATCTATCTATGACCTCTTGACTTGGAACTGTGTATCTTTCTTCTAATCCTTTAAAACACAGCTCTCTTAAATAAGTATCTGGAGTATATCCTTGTGGAACATCATATTGAGGAAGATGTATCGTATTAAAGTCAAACTCAACATTACATTGTTTCGCTATCTTAACAGTATTCTCTACTGCATCTATAGCATAAGGAAATAAATTTTCCATCTCATCTCTTGATTTAAGATAAAACTCATCACTCCCAAATCTCATTCTATTTGGGTCATTTACAGTTTTACCCATTTGGATACACATAAGAACATCATGTATTTTTGAATCTTCTTTATTTACATAGTGAACATCATTTGTTGCTACTAATTGTATCCCTGTTTCTTTTGAAAGTTTTACCAATCCTGAGTTTACTTCTTTTTGTTCAGGCAAATTGTGGTCTTGTATTTCTAAATAGAAATTTTCTGTTCCAAATATATCTCTATATTCTAGAGCTAATTTTTTTGCCTTATCGTAATTTCTATCCATAAGCGCTTGAGAAACATCTCCTGCTAAACAAGCAGATAATGCTATTATTCCATCACTATGCTTTTTTAACTCATCCATATCTACTCTAGGTTTATAATAAAACCCATCAACATATGATGTAGATACTAATTTTATTAAATTTTTGTACCCATCCATGTTTTTAGCTAGTAAAACCAAATGTCCTTGGCGTTTATCATAATTTGGATCTTTATCTCTAAGTGTACGAGGTGCAGTATAAACTTCACATCCTATTATAGGTTTTATACCTTCTTTTTTCGCCATTTTATAAAAATCTATTACTCCAAACATACACCCATGGTCAGTTATGGCAATAGAGGTCATATTTAATTCCTTAGCTTTTGATATAAGCTTTTTAATCCTTGAAAATCCATCAAGTAAACTATATTCCGTGTGCACATGAAGATGCGCAAAATCTTTATTCACTACATCACCTCCTGTATTATCTTTTAATATTACCACAAAAATATATCATAAAACAAAAAGAGGTTATATATTAAATATAACCTCAAATTTATAACTGTTTTCCTCTTAAATCATTAGCAATTTCTTCTATCTTCCTTAGCCTATGATTAACTCCAGATTTTCCTATCGGCGGGCTCAACATCTCTCCTAATTCCTTAAGTGTCAAATCTTCACACTCTACTCTAAGCTGAGCTATCTCTTGTAAATTGTCTGGTAAACTGCTTATACCAACTGTTTCTTGTATAAATTTAATATTTTCAACTTGTCTAACTGCTGCATTTACTGTTTTAGAAAGGTTCGCTGTTTCACAATTAACTATACGATTAACATTATTTCTCATAGCTTTTACTATTTTAGTATTTTGAAGACTTAAAAGAGCATGATGAGCTCCTATAATACTCAATAAATCTGATATTTGTTCACTTTCTTTTAAATATACAACATAGTTATTTTTTCTTGATACTATCTTACAGTTAAATCCCAAAGAATTTATAAAGTCTCTCAATGATTCCGCAAAATCTATATTATTTGTAACAAATTCTATATGATAATTTTTTCCTGGATCACTTATTGAGCCTCCACCAAGAAATGCACCTCTTATAAACGCTCTTTTGCATTCCTCATGTTGTATAAGATTGACTGGAACTTTGTTTAAAGTATAAAATCCATCTCCTGGAGCTAATATACCTAGTTCCTTTATAAGTTTTTCTGCTCCCATTTCACTAGTTACCATAAGAACATAACTGTTGTTTCTCTTCAACATTTGGTTCTTATTTACAGAAATAGTTGTATTTATACCAAAGTTTTGTTTTAATAACTTAAATGTTTTACGAGCTATTGAATTTAACTCCGTTGTTATCTTCAAATTTAATTTCTTATAGCCTACAATTTGTATACTTCCTGCTAATCTTACTAACGCTGCTAATTCTGTTACATTGCAACAATTATTTTCAGATGTAACTCTTGCTAACTCATTTTTTGTTTCAGTTGAAAAAGACATATACATCACCTATTAATTAGTTCTTTTTTAACCTTTTTTTAATTTCTTGTAAGGCTACTTTAATTATTTCCTTCTCATCATCATATCTAGCTAAATCTACCACTCTATCTAAATGTATAAACTTAGCATCAATGAAACCTTCTTCTTTTTGAGGTATTGTATCCATGCTCCTCGCTTGCATCAAATACCAAAAAACGGTTTTATGAACTGCTCTATTTTCATCCCAGTTCTCCTTGAAGGTATAGTGAATTTCTCCTAAATACTTTAATATATCCGCTTTTACTCCAGTTTCTTCTAGCACTTCTCTTAGTGCTGCTTCTTGCCTATTTTCGCCTTCTTCTACTTTTCCTTTTGGTAAAACCCAATCTCCGTTGAATTTTCTAAGTAAAAGTATAGCATTGCCAAACAGTACTACGCCACCGGCACTAACCTCTTCTCTCATAGATGTTCACTCCTTAAAACTAACATAATAATAAGGATTTCTACATAAAACTTTAAAATCCTTTTTTACTTGCTACTATCATTTTTATGACTTAGTGCCAAATTAATAATTATATTAGAAATATATTTTGCATCATGCCTAATATAATTACTTTTTATTTCGATCAAGTTTTCTTCTATAGTTTTTACCCCCATACTTTTAAGAGTCTCTTTTTGAGATTTATCTAATAAAACTTGCTTTGCTCCATCCTTTTGATATATTTCAAATATAGCATCTGGCAAGATTTCATTATTAGCTATTACATAATCTAATACGCTTTCTTTAGTATGTCTAACTATAGCTTCTACATGATCTAGTACATTATGACCATCTGTTTCTCCTGGTTGAGTCATTATATTAGATATATATACTTTAGGAGCATTAGATTTTTTAATAGCCTCTACTACCCCCTCTACCAATAAGTTAGGCATTATACTTGTATATAAACTTCCTGGCCCCATTATAATTATATCAGCATTATCAATAGAGTTAATAACTTCATCTAAAGGTTTAACATCCATTGGATTTAAATATACTCTATCTATGCAGCTCTTTTGACTTTTTACCTCTTTAGGTATTATCGACTCACCAATTACTTTATTACCATTTTTTAATTGAGCTATTAACTTTATATCTTCTAATGTTACAGGTAAAACTCTTCCTGTAATAGCAAATATCTGACTCATTTTATATACAGCTATTTCAAAATTTCCATATAATCCATTCATAGCTGCTAAGAATAGATTTCCAAAACTTTGGCCTTTTAAGGCGCCTTCTGTAAATCTATATTTCATTACCTCATCCATAGTGGGTTCTATGTTTGCAAGAGCCAACAGACAATTCCTTATATCGCCCGGTGGTAACATTCCTAAATCCTCTCTTAAAATACCTGATCCTCCTCCATCATCAGCAACTGTAACTATTGCTGTGATATTTTGAGTGAAGTGTTTTAATCCTCTCAAGAACACTGACTGCCCTGTACCTCCACCAATCACTACTACTTTAGGATCTAAATATTCTTTATTCCTCATATGTAATGATTGTACTTTTTCTCTTATTATTTTCTTGTATAAGTATAGAGATACTATTAGCGCAATCCATCCTGTTACCCCTATTACTATAAGTATACTTGTCATTTTTGCCTCCATATTATCTTAACATAGAGTCCCTATGTTTCTTAACTACTCTATATCCTTTATTAATTAGTTCTTCATATATAAGGTTTGATATAGTGACTGACCTATGTCTTCCTCCTGTACATCCAATTCCTATTACTAGATGCTGTTTTCCTTCTTCTATATACTGAGGTACTAAAAACTGTATCATATCATTTAATTTATTGTAAAATTCCTTACTTATATCTGAATCCATAACATAATCTCTAACATCTTGGTCATCCCCTGTTTTAGGTCTTAGCTCTTCTAAATAATATGGATTTGGCAAAAATCTCACATCAAATACTAAGTCACAATCTGCAGGAATCCCATGCTTAAATCCAAATGATACCACTGATATAGTTAGTTTATTATTATCTTCACCTTCAGAAAATATTTTCCCTATTTCTTCCTTTAAGTCTCTTGGCTTCATATTTGTTGTGTCTATTATACAATCTGATATTTCTTTTAATGGTTCCATTATTTCTCTTTCCATTTTTATACCTTCTGGTATTTGCATAGTTCTTGATAATGGATGATTCCTTCTTGTCATTTTATATCTTTTTAATAAAGCATCGTCTGAACAATCTAAGTATATCATTTCATACTTATAATTTGCTTTCCTTAGGTAGCTTAGGCTCTCATGAAGTGCTTCGAAAAATTTTCTACCTCTTATGTCTATACCTAATGCGACCTTATCAATACTCGAATTGGGTTGATAACATAATTCTGCGAACTTAGTTATTAAGGCAGGAGGTAAGTTATCTACACAGTAAAAACCCATATCCTCTAAAGCTCTCATTGTTTCACTTTTTCCTGATCCTGAAAGACCCGTAACTATCACAAATTTCATATTTTCTCCCCCTATTGACCTATATTTTAATATTTTCTACTAAAGATAAATCTAGATCAGCCTCTCTTATGTTTTTCATAGCTAACTCAAAGTTACCTACATTTTCTGGCTTATGTGCATCCGACCCTATAATAAATTTATTTCCTATATGTTTAATTTCTTTTAATTGACTAACGCTTAAAAACCCATGGCTACTATTTATTTCCAGTCTAGTGTTTGTTTCTTTTGCAACTTTAGCAATTTCTTGTATATAAACATCTCCCTTGTCTCCAGGGTGAGTTATTATAAATATATCATTTTTTCTCATTGCATTTATTATCGCCTTAGTATTGTATTCTTTGGCTCTTTTATTTTTCACAACATAATTGTTACAATGATTGATCATACCTTTAATTGATGTAGGCATAGATCCAAAGTGATACCCTGCCATTACATAATCTAACAAAGGCATAATATTATCATTTATATCTATATTACCATTTTCATCTAATATATTACATTCCATTCCCAAAAGTATCTCTATATTATCGTATTTAAGTTTTAATTTATCTATTTCATCTCTCATTTTAGATATATCTTTAACTTTTACTCCAAAGTTCATATGCTTATATCCATGGTCTGATATTCCGATTGTCTTTATACCTTTAGATATTGCTTCTTTTACATTATCCTCTATTGACCCTTTACCATGACTGTACACAGTATGTGTATGATAATCAGCTATTATTTGCATTTATTAATCCTCTCCAAGTATTCTAACTTCTTCCTCAAGCATTATTCCAAATTTAGCATTTACAGTACTTTTAACTACATACATTAATTCTAATAAATCTTTGGCTGTAGTATTTCCTAAGTTAACAACAAATCCACAGTGTTTCTCTGATACTTGTGCCCCTCTTAAAGTAAGACCTCTAAGTCCACTTTCTTCTATTAATTGACCTGCAAAATGTCCTTCTGGTCTTTTGAATGTACTCCCAGCACTTGGTAAACTTAGTGGTTGTTTTGAAACTCTTCGTTGAGTAAAGTCCATCATTGTTGATTTTATTTCATCATAGTTTCCCTTTTGTAGTTCTATCTCTACACATAAAACTATATAATCAGTTCTTGAAAGAATACTTTTTCTATATTCAAACTCCATTTGTTCATTTGTGAACTCAAATATATTTCCATCTGTATCCATAAGTTTTACAGATTTAACTATATCCTTCATTTCTCCGCCATAAGCACCTGCATTCATAGCTATGGCTCCACCTAATGTACCAGGTATCCCAGCTGCAAATTCAAACCCTTTTAATTCTTCTCTTAAAACAGCTTTCCCTACTACAGAAAGTAATGCTCCTGATTGAATTTTAACATTAGTTCCTTTTATATCAAAATTATTAAAGTTGTTAGATATCTCTATAACAACACCTCTTATTCCACCATCTTTTACTAATAGATTAGATCCATTTCCGATTATTAAGTATGGAATCTTTTCTTTTTTTATTAATACCATTATATCACTTAATTGAGTTTCACTTGTTGGCTTAACCAATATATCTGCAGGTCCTCCCACTCTAAAAGATATATGTTTTTTCATAGGCTCATTTAACTTTACATTTTCTTGGCCTACGATATTTAACAAACTTTCATATATATATTCCTTATTCATATATTGCCTCCTAGTTTATACTATTTATTCATTATTTATCTATTTAAATATATTATTAATTTCATCTATTTATATATAATAATGTATTAAAAAAAAAATAACAATATATAAAGGCTTTAAATTGCATTAAAAAAGCGTTGATATCACTATATCAACGCTGTACATTTTGTTTAATTAGTACTTTTTATCTTATTAGATTTTAAATAACAATTATGATACAGCCAAGGAATTACAATTGCTCCTCCCACTATATTTCCTAATGTAACAACAACTAAATTAGTTATTAAGCTTCCCATAGTAACTTTTGCCCCTAACATCATTCCCATTGGAATAAAAAACATATTTGCTACACTATGCTCAAATCCACATAAAACAAATAGCATTATAGGGAACCAACATGCAAATATTTTTGATACTATGTCTTGACCTGCAGTTGCCATCCATACACCTAACACAACCAAAATATTACACATAATACCTCTTAAGAATGCTTGTGTAATTGTAAGTCCTACCTTGGTTTCTGCTATTGCTATAGTCTTAGTTACTGCATCGCCACCTAAAGTATCTGAGTAAAATACTAACAATACTAGTAATAATGATCCTATAAGGTTGGCAATCCAAACTAGTGTCCAGTTTCTAAAAACTTGTCCCATAGTTATTTTCTTTTCCATTACAGCTAGTGTCATTAGGCAATTTCCTGTAAACAGCTCAGCACCACAAATTACAACTAGCATAAGTCCAACAGGAAATACTATCGCCCCAACAAATCTTCCTAAACCTGGGTCTATGTTAGACATGGTCTGGCCAATTAATATGCTTCCTAATCCTCCAAAGCTTATAAAAAGTCCCGCTAATATTCCTAATAACATACAAGTTTTTGTTGATAGTCCTGCTTTTTTTATTCCTACATTTACTGTAGTATTTGCTACTTCCCCGGGTGTTAACATCCTTTTGTCCATAAATACACCCCCCATTTTATTATTAATATGCTTGCAAAAACATTATAACACCGTTTTCCTATGTTTTGTTAAAATAAAATATCATTTTTAATTTAAATAGTAAAATTTTTCCATTTTAAGAATTAAATGTTCAATGTATACAAAATTAGTTTTTTATTGTATAATTACATCTGTCGTATTTTTAACAGAACAAAACAATTTGAAATTATATAAAAATAATATATTAAACTTTATAAGGAGGACTTTTAAATGTCAGATAAAAAAATGCTTATGCCCGCTGAAATAGCACAATATACTATTCAAGCTGGAATCAAAAAAGTTAATACACCTAGTAAAAAAGTTTTAGCATCTGCTTTCTTAGCTGGTGCTTATATAGCATTCGGTGCTTTAGGATCGATTGCTGCTGCTTATAACTTATTAGCAAACCCTGCTACTTACGGATTAGGTAAAATGGTTGCTGGGCTTATGTTCCCCGCTGGACTTATGTTTGTTTTAGTTGCTGGCGCAGATTTATTTACAGGTAACATACTTATTACCTTAGCAGCTTTAAATAAAAAGGTTACTTGGATGCAAACATTTAAAAACTGGGCACTAGTTTGGATTGGAAATTTAATAGGTGCTGTTTTGGTAGCATGGCTTGTAAGCTTATCCGGTGTATTCGACTGGAGTAATGGATTATACGGTGGTGTTGTAGTAAAAACTGCTATAGGAAAACTTGGATTCACATGGACTTCTGCTATAGCTTCTGGTTTATTATGTAACTGGATAGTTTGTGCTACTGTTTGGATGACATATGCTGCAAAAGATGTAGCTGGTAAATTATTAGCTGGATTCTTTGGTATATTCTTATTTGTATGTGCTGGATTTGAGCATAGTGTTGCTAATATGGGTTATTTATTTGCTGGATTCTTCAGTAAAACTAATCCAGCGTTCTTAGAAGCAGCTCATAAAACTGCAGCTGATGCTTCTATTATAAGTGTACCAAACATATTGATAAATAACTTAATACCTGTTACAATAGGTAACATATTAGGTGGAGCAGTATTTGTTGCTGGTGTATATTTCTTCTTATTTAACAGTAAGAATGATGATTCATCTAAAATTAAAAATGCTTCATAGTATAAATTAAGTTTTAATATTAAATATAATGATTATAAAGAGGTTGTTCTATTTTTAAATAGTTCATCCTCTCTTTTATTTATAATCAAAATATTCTTCTTTGCTGATTGACCAATGAGAATATATAATATTAATATAGTTATCATAAATTCTTAAGGGGGGAAATTATTATGGATTTACCTTTTTTTAAAGGTTCCGGTTATGAAATATGCCTTACTGCTGTATATTTAATTAATTTTTTAATTGTTTTAAATTTAATTTTTAGAGATAAGCGTAACATAGAAACTACGGTTGCATGGATACTTATACTAAGTACAATTCCTCCATTAGGATTTATTTTATATCTTTCTTTTGGTCGCGGTGTATCTAAAGACAATATGTTTAAAATAAAAGAGGCTGAAGATAAAATAATTAAAAGTAGTATTTTAGATACTCATGTTAAGTTAGGATATGCTAACAAATCCGAACCCAACATAGTCGAACATAGGGATATGATTTATGCATTGGCTAATTCAAACAATGCTCATTTTACAGATAATAATAGCGTTGATATTTATTCAGAGTGTAATGGATTTTTTGATTCATTATTAGATGAACTTAGACAGGCTAAAAAATATATAAATATACAATTTTATATATTTAAAGATGATGACATTGGAAATCAAATTATAGACATTCTTTTAGATAAGGCCAAAGAAGGTGTTGAAGTAAGGCTTTTATATGATGCGGTTGGTAGTAGATTATTTAGTGATAAATCAATAATCAAGCTAAAAAAAGGTGGCGTTAAAGTTGGTTCTTTCTTCCCTTCTTTTATGAAAATAGTAAACTTCAACTTAAATTATAGAAATCACCGTAAAATAGTTGTTATCGATGGTAAAGTTGGTTTTGTAGGTGGTAATAATATAGGAGATGAATATCTAGGTAAAGATTCTAAATTTGGTAATTGGAGAGATACTCATCTTAAGCTTACAGGGGATTGTATACGAGATCTTAACATAAGATTTATACTAGACTGGAGATATACTACTAAAGAAGATTTAGATTTAAATAAGTACTTTAATTATGATTGTTATACGACTACTTCTACTAACTCTCATTCTAACAACATAGGTATTCAAATAGTATCTAGTGGACCCGATATAACTGAATTAGACGAAATAAAATATGGTTATATTAAGATGATTCAAAATGCAAAAAAATATGTATATATACAAAGCCCTTATTTTATTCTAGACAAAACTCTTACTGATACTATAAAGATAGCATGTTTATCTGGTGTTGATGTTAGAATTATGATTCCATCTAAACCTGACCATCCGTTTGTTTATTGGGCGTCATATTCTTATGCTGGAGAATTATTAAAGTTTGGTGCTAAACTTTATACTTATGATGAAAATTCATTCTTACATGCAAAGACAATTGTAATGGATGATGCAGTTTGTTCTATCGGTACTGCTAATATGGATATTCGAAGTTTCGAACTTAATTTCGAAGTAAATGCGTTTATATATTCTTCTGAAATTTCACAAAAGCAAAAATCAATTTTTGAAAATGATATTTTAAATTCAAGAGAAATCACTTTAGACTTATACAATTCAAGGTCTACTAGTGTAAAAGTAAAAGAATCTATTTCTAGACTTTTATCTCCTGTCTTATAAGATAGATTTTAAAATAGCTTAAAGTGCTTGTTGTATAATTAAATACAACAAGCACTTTTTTATTTTTTCTAATTAATTTTTCTAAATTTTTAGTTAATTTAATGATTTTTTGCAATTTATTAACCTTTATATACTATAATATAATTATCATTAATATCATTCAATTAAAATAAATTCATCTATTGTCTATCCTTAAATGCGTTTTTTAAACTGTACCTTATTATAAATCCTTTACACTTAATTAAATAAAAGGATTTATACACGTTAATTAATTACTTATTTTTAATCAAAATAGTAATTTCAAAATAAAAAGGGGGATTTATATGTGTGATTTTGTTTCATGCAACAAACAGTTATTTGAAAAACTAGATAACTTTATTGATGCTCTTCCAACTAAAGATGGTGCTTTAATACAAGTTTTACATCATGCTCAAGGTATATTTGGATACCTTCCTAAAGAAATTCAACTTTATATAGCAAAAGCGCTTAATATAGCTCCAGCTAAAGTCTATGGGGTTGTAAGTTTCTATTCTTATTTTACAACTGAAGCTAGAGGTGAATACAAAATAAGCGTATGTTTAGGTACTGTATGTTTTGTTAAAGGTGCTGATAAAATACTGGATGAATTTGAAAAACAACTTGGAATTAAATCTGGTCAAACTACTGAGGATCTTAAATTTTCTCTTGATGGATTAAGATGCGTCGGTGCATGCGGTCTTGCTCCTGTAGTTGTTGTAAATGGAAAGGTTTTTGGTCAGGTTAAGCCTGAACAAGTTAGTGAAATATTAAGCTACTATAATGATTTAAGCTTAAATTGTTAAGGGGGGATAGATAATGAGTATGATAAAGTCATTTGATGAATTAAAAAATTTAGTTACTGAATTAAAGCCAATTCTTGATATGAGAGAAAATCACAATAGAAACAATCTTACTAAAAGAGAAATATTAGTTTGTGGAGGTACTGGATGTACCTCTGCAGATAGTTTACAAATAATAGAAAACTTAAGAAGTGAAATTAAAAGTGCAGGTCTTGAAAATGAAGTTGAAGTTCACTTAACAGGATGTTTTGGATTCTGTGCCAAAGGTCCTATTGCTAAGGTCTTCCCTGATAACGTTTTCTATGTTCAAGTTACTCCAGATGATGCTAAAGAAATAGTAACTGAGCATTTAGTTAACCATAAAGTGGTAGAAAGACTACTATTTGAAGAGCCCTCTCTTGACCATAAAAAAGTAGAGAAACATGATGATATGTCTTTTTATAAAAAACAATCTCGTGTTGCACTTAGAAATTGTGGGCATATAAACCCCGAAGATGTAAATGAATACATAGGATGCGATGGCTATGTAGCTCTAGGTAAATGTATATCTGAGTTATCTCCAGAAGAAGTTATTTCAGAAGTTAAAGCATCTGGCCTTAGAGGTAGGGGGGGAGCTGGATTCCCTACTGGTGTTAAATGGGAATCTTCTGCTCAAACACCTCCAGGACAAAAATATGTTGTATGTAATGCCGATGAAGGTGACCCAGGAGCATTTATGGATAGATCTATACTTGAAGGAGACCCTCATAGTGTATTAGAAGCTATGGCTGTATGTGGTTATGCAATTGGAGCTGATACTGGATACATCTATATAAGAGCTGAATATCCTCTTGCTATAGAAAGATTAAAAATTGCAATATCCCAAGCTGAAAATGCAGGAGTACTTGGAAAAAACATATTAGGTACTGATTTTAATTTTAACATAGAATTAAAATACGGTGCTGGAGCATTTGTTTGTGGCGAAGGTACTGCTCTTATAAATTCTATAGAAGGTAAGCGTGGTGAACCTAGAATGAAAACTTTTAGTTCATCAAAACGAGGTTTATGGGATGTTCCAACTTGTTTAAATAATGTTGAAACTTTTGCTAATATACCTGCAATAATAAATAAGGGGGCTTCTTGGTTTACTGAATATGGAACTGAAGATTCTCCTGGAACTAAGGTTTTCGCTCTTGGTGGAAAAATAAATAATGTTGGTCTTGTTGAAGTTCCAATGGGAACTACTTTAAGAGAAATAGTTTTTGAAATAGGTGGAGGAATTCCTGAAGGAAGAAGTTTTAAGGCTGTTCAAACAGGAGGACCATCTGGTGGATGTATCTCTTCTAAAAACTTAGATACCCCTATAGATTTCAAATCATTAGGTGCAATAGGTTCTATGATGGGTTCAGGAGGTATGCTTGTTCTTGATGACTCTGACTGCATGGTTAATATATGTAAATTCTTCCTTGAGTTTACTGTTGAAGAATCTTGTGGAAAATGTACTCCTTGCCGTATAGGTAATAAACGTTTACTTGAAATGCTTCAAAAGATAACTGATGGTAAAGGAACTCTAAAAGATTTAGATGATTTAAGAGAACTAGCTACAACTATAAAATCTACTTCTTTATGCGGACTTGGAAAATGTGCTCCTAATCCAGTTTTAAGTACACTTAATAATTTCTATGATGAATATTTAGCTCATGTTGTAGATAAAAAATGTCCTTCTGGAAAATGTCAGTCTCTACTTAGTTTTGTTATAACCGATGCATGTAAAGGATGTACTAAATGTTCTAAAATATGCCCTGCTGGCTGTATAACTGGTAATGTTAAGGAAAAACATACAATAGATACTACTAAATGCTTAAAATGTGGTGCTTGCCTAGATAGCTGCAAATTTAAAGCTATTATTAAACAATAATTTGGTTTAGGGGGGATATCAATGAGTTTAGTAAATTTAACTATAAATGGAAAATCTGTATCAGTACCCAAAGGTACTACTATTTTAGAAGCTGCTAAAAATATAAATGTTAAAATACCTAATCTTTGTCATTTGCATATGAGCGAGATAAACATGGTTAATCAATGTGCATCATGTCGTGTGTGTATGGTTAGTGCTGGTAGAGGTTTAGTTCCAGCCTGTGGAACTCTTGTTAAAGAAGGTATAAATGTTCAAACTAATACTAAAGAAGCATTAAATGCTAGAAAAAATGTTGTTGAGCTTTTATTGTCTGACCATCCTCAAGATTGTCTAGCTTGTGAAAAAAATGGAAATTGTGAATTACAAAGTATAGCTGCTGATTTAGGCATAAGAGAAATAAGATTTAAAGGAGAGCAATCCACTACTCCAACAGATAACTCATCTAAGTCTATAGTTAAAGATCATGATAAATGTATATTATGTAGAAGATGCGAAACAATGTGCAATGAAATTCAAACTGTAGGTGTTTTATCTGGTATAAATAGAGGCTTTAATACTGAAGTTGGTACTTTCTTTAACGCTAATTTATGTGATACAGAGTGCACTTACTGCGGTCAATGTATCTCCGTTTGCCCAACTGGTGCTTTAACTGAAGTTAATAATATACCATTGGTATGGGACGCACTAAGCCAAAATAAAAAAACTGTTGTAGTTCAAGTTGCACCTGCTGTAAGAGTTGCAATAGGCGAAGAATTTGGCTTAGAACCTGGCGCTATATCAACTGGTAAAATGGTTGCAGCTTTAAGATCCATTGGCTTTAAGCATGTATCTGATACAAATTTTGCAGCAGACCTTACAATATTAGAAGAAGCTTCAGAGTTTTTACACAGACTTAAAGAAAATCACAATCTTCCAATATTAACAAGTTGTTGTCCTGCATGGATAAACTTTGTTGAAAATAATTATCCTCAATTATTAAATTTACCTTCTAGCTGTAAATCTCCTCAAGAGATGTTTGGTGCTATAGCCAAAAATTACTTTGGCCCTAAGGTTATGAACGTAGAACCAAAAGACATGTATGTTGTTTCAGTAATGCCTTGTGTTGCTAAAAAATACGAGTGTTCTCGAAGTGAATTAGGTCAAGGAGAAGTCCTTGATGTTGATGTAGTTATAACTACTAGAGAGCTAGCTAAAATGATAAAAGAATCTGGCATAGATTTACTAAACCTTGAAGAAGAATCTTTTGATAGTCCTTTAGGAGAATCTACTGGATCTGCTGATATATTTGGGGCTACTGGAGGAGTTTTAGAAGCTGCTCTTCGTACTGCATATGAATGGGTAACTAATAAAGAATTAACTGATGTTAACTTTACTCAAGTTAGAGGTCTAGAAGGAATAAAAGAAGCTAGTATAGATATAGATGGAACTATAGTGAATGTTTGTGCAGTTAGTAGCCTTGGAAATGCTAGAAAAGTTATGGATGAGGTTGCTAATGGTAATTCTAAATATCATATTATAGAAATAATGGCTTGTCCTGGTGGATGTGTTGCTGGTGGCGGTCAACCTTATCATCATGGTGATTATGATGTAGTTAAAAAAAGAGCTAAAGGATTGTATAACATAGATAGCAGTAAAAAGTTACGTAAATCGCATGAAAATCCTTCTATAATTGCTTTATATGATACTTTCTTAGGAAAGCCATATGGAGATTATGCTCATAAATACCTTCATACTCACTACTTTGACAAGAGTATTGTATACGAAAAAAATAATAGCAAATGTAGCACTTCTAAAGAAGCAGATGCTACTATTTAATATTAATTAAGTCTTACATTAAAGAGTGGCTAGAGATTATTTTGATAATCTTTAGCCACTCTTGTTTTTATTTTTTTGTATCTATTAAATTAGATAATTTTTTTGTAAATTCTTGAGCAGCGTCATATCCCATTCTCTTTTGTCTGTAATTCATAGCTGCTACTTCAACTACCATCGCGGTATTTCTACCTGGTTTAACTGGTACCACTAGTTTTTCAACTTTTATCTCTAAAATTGATTCATATTCCTTATCTAATCCTAATCTATCATAATATTTATCTTCATCCCAAGCTTCTAAATGTACTACTAAGTCGATTCCCTTTGAATTCTTAACTGCTCCTACTCCGTATAGACTTCTTACATCTATAATTCCAATACCCCTTATTTCTAAAAAATGTCTAAGTAATTCTGGTGATTGACCTAGTAACATGCTTTCGTCTAATCTTCTTATTTCAACGGCATCATCAGCTACTAGCCTGTGTCCTCTTTGAACTAATTCTAGCGCAGTCTCTGATTTTCCTATACTACTTTCGCCCTTTATCAGTACTCCTATTCCGTATACATCAACTAAAACTCCATGTAATGTTGTGTGAGGAGCTAGTCTATCGTCTAGATAGTTTGATAATCTATTTATAAACCTAGTTGTATTCCTTTTTGTAGTTAAAATTACTCTATTGTGTTTTTTAGCAAACTTAATAACATCAGGCTTAACTTCTAAACCTCTAGTTACTACTAATGCAGGTATCTCATGAGAAAAAAATCTATCTAAAACTTCAGATCTAATTTGTTCATCTATATAACCAAAATAATTATATTCTGCTTTTCCTACTATTTGTATTCTATCATGTGCGAAATGCTCAAAACACCCTGCAAACTGTAAACCTGGGCGATTTATATCTTGAGAATATACATAATAATCTTTATCCTCAGGCATACATACTGATTCTAACTCTAAATCCTTTGCCATATCTTTAATTGAAACTCTGTCGATTAAATTCATATAATATTTATCCCTTTCTAAAAAAATCATATACACTTTTGCAAGAAGTTTTATTCATTCCATCTACTTCTAGCAGTTCTTCAAACGTAGCTTTCTTTATATTTTCTACATCTTTAAAGTGATTTAACAAGGCTTTTTTTCTTTTCTCGCCTATTCCTTGTATATCATCTAGAACTGATTTTGTCAAAGATTTATTTCTTAAGCTTCTATGATACGTTATAGCATAATTATGAACTTCTTCTTGGATACCTGCGACAAACCTATACAAATTACTAGTTTTATCTAGCTCTATTTGCTTTTCCTGGGAAATAAGTCCCTTTGTTCTATGTTTATCGTCCTTATACATTCCCCATAGAGGAATTTCTACATTATGCAACTTTAATACTTTTTTTACTGCACTAACTTGTCCTTTTCCTCCATCTAATAATATTAAATCTGGTAAGTTTCCATATTTAATTCTTCTATCAACTATCTCTGCCATAGAGTCATAATCATTAGGTCCTATCACTGTTTCGATTTTATATCTTCGATATTCTTTTTTATCTTTTTTACCATCTGTAAACACAACCATAGATCCGATTGAATCTACTCCTTGTATATTAGAAATATCAAAAGACTCAATTCTTTTAGGCCTTTTTTCTAAACTCAGGATTGCCTTTAATTCATCCAATGCCCCTATACTCTTTTCATATTTTCTTTTATTTGTATCTGAAAATTTTTCAAGATATTCTATAGCATTTTTTCTTACCATTTCTATAAGACTTCTTTTTTCACCTTTTTGGGGTACTTTTATAATTACCTTTTGACCTTTTTTAGATGATAACCACTCTTGAAGTATAAAACTATCCTCTATATCATCTTCTATTATTAATTCTTTTGGTATATATTCTTGTTCCATATAAAATTGTTTAATAAATGTTCCTAGTATTGATGCCTTTTCGATTTCCATAGTACCTTCTAATATAAAATGTTCTCTACCTACTATCTTTCCATTTCTAACAAAGAATACTTGAACACAAGCCTCATCATTAGCTCTTGCCATAGCTATTATGTCTTGGTTTAAATCAGAAGTAGTAGTATCTATTTTTTGTTTTTGCATCATATCTTCTAAGCTTTTTATTTTATCTCTGTAAATGGCAGCATCTTCAAAATTAAAATCCATAGCACATTTATTCATTTTTTCTTTTAGAAGTTCTATAAGCTTTTCTTCTTTTCCGGATAAAAATAATATAATTTCTTCTACCATTTTGTTATATTCATCTTTATCAACATTACCCACACAAGGACCCACGCATTTTTTTATATGCAAATTTAAACATGGTCTCATTTTATTTTTTATTGCTTTTTGAATATCAATATTGCAAGTTCTAATTGGATAAGTATTTCTTATTATTTCTAATGTATCGTTTACTGCTCCGGTGTTAGTATACGGTCCGAAATATTTTGCCTTATCTTTTATCACTCTTCTTACCTTTAATACCCTTGGATAATCTTCATTTATCGTTACTTTTATATATGGGTATGTTTTATCATCTCTAAGCAAAATATTATATTTTGGTCTGTATTGTTTTATTAAATTACATTCGAGTATCAAAGCTTCAAGTTCAGAATCTGTAATTATATATTCAAATTTTTTGATATTTTTAACCATAGATACTACCTTTGAAGAATGATTTTTTGATGATTGAAAATACTGTCTCACTCTATTTTTTAAAGATATTGCTTTTCCTACATATATTATATTATCATTCTTATCTTTCATTAAATATACACCAGGCTTTGCTGGTAGATTTTTTAAATGTTGTTGTATATCAAACAATTTATTGCCTCCATTTTATGAATTATATTTTAATTATACCCAAAAATAAAAAAAACGCATAACTAATGTAGAATTACCTACTATTAGTTATGCATTTTATTTATTTTATATTATTTACTAGCACCTTTTCCACCATTTACTTGTAACATAAATGTAGTTGCTGATTCTCTAGTTTTAAATTCTTTACTATCTTTATATTTATCAACATAGTCAGAAGTTAATTTAACTCTATCTATTTGCCCATCTTCATATAAACTAACATCTGCTCCTGTTTCTTTAACTACTTTAGTATTTATTTTATTTAACTTAACATTAGATGCATCCCAGTAATTAGGGTTTTTATCCATTGAGAACTGGTCTTCCATTTTCCAAGTTTTTAGTGTAAATGGTCCATTATAAACTTGGTAGTCTACACCTGTTCCATATTTTTCTCCACAAGACTCAACGAATTTTTCATTTTGTGGGAAGAATACTTGGAATGACATCAATTCTGCAAAGTATGAAACTGGTCTAGTTAATTTAACTTCTAGAGTTTTATCATCAATTGCTTTTACACCTACTCCATCTAAACCTTTGTCTGGTGCTTCAGTTGCACCGACTATATCGGCCATTATGTATCCATACTCAGATGCTGTTTCAGGAGTTAAAGTTCTCTTCCAAGAATATTCAAAATCCTTAGCTGTTACAGGGTCTCCATTTGACCATTTAGAGTTATCTCTTAATTTGAAAGTCCAAGTTAATCCATCTTCTGATTTTTCCCATGACTCTGCTACACCTGGTTTTACTTTACCTTCTGCATCTATTCTTGTTAAACCTTCCATTGTACTATTCATAGTTTGGAAAGATTCTTGGTCTGTTGATTTACTTACATCAAGAGATGGTATATCTGCTGTTGTTGATATATTAAGAACTTTATCTGGTCTATCTACATCAGCATATGTGTATGTGTAATCAGCACCCCAAGTATTATCTATTACACCTGATACATATGGTTTTTCTAAGAAAACTCCACCTTTTTGGAATAATGGAGCTAAGAATCCATCATCTAAGATTAGTTTTTCAGCCTCTGCATATTTAGCATAAGCTTCAGTTGTTGGTAGCTTTGAAGCTTCGTTAACTAATTTATCATATTCTGCACTCTTATATCCTGTTTGTTTAGAGAATTGATTTCCTGTTTTCATAGTTGATAAGAATGATAATGGATCTGGATAATCAGCTCCCCATCCTGAAAATGCTATATCAAAATCTCCATTAGTTTCTCTTTCTAATTTTTGCTCAAAAGGTAGATTAGTAACTTTTACTGTTAAACCTTCTAAATCAGCTAATTCACTTTGTACAAACTCCCCTGTTCTCTTTCCTGATTCATGGTCAAATGTTAATAGTTCAAGTTCAACAGTATCAAATCCAACTTCTTCTTTTGCCTTATTCCAAGCTTTTTTTGCAGCTTCTTCATCAAACCCAAATCCCATATCTTTAGTAAGATCTCCATAATCTTTACCATTATCTGATGCTAATTTTTGAGGAGTAAATCTATTCATAGGCTGTGATC
This sequence comes from Peptostreptococcaceae bacterium VA2, assembly GCA_000686145.1. Lineage (GTDB taxonomy): Bacteria > Bacillota > Clostridia > Peptostreptococcales > Peptostreptococcaceae > Romboutsia_D. The sequence continues at coordinate 3,168,231 of JMMB01000007.1, forward strand.
CATTATTTAATATAACATCACATAAGGCTTGCTTATCTATAGCCATAGCCAAAGCATTTCTTGCATTTTTATTAGCAAGAACCTCTTCTGGAGTAGCTGATCCTCCGCTTCCACCTGAACTACTACATCCAGATAGCAAACTTGTGCTTAGTAAAGCTACTGTTGCCATTACTGTTAATTTTCTTTTTAAAAACATAATAATCACCCTCCCATATTTTGCTGTTAACAAATAAAATTATATATTTAAAATTTATTGTATAACATTTTTGATTAAAAATCATCTGTTTTTTTAAATTTTCTGATTTTTTTTAAGATAAAAAAAATTATATGTTTTTTTAAATTTTTACTTGATAATCCATCACTATGCCATTACAATTAGACTAATAAATAATTTTAGAAGGTGGTGACAAAATGAAACATTTTTCTCTGCTACTTGCATTTAATATAATTTTCAGCACAATTTATTCTATATTTAGTGGTTTTAGTAGATTTTCTTTTATAAATTGCGTATTTATTATCGGTATGATTTATTTTTTATTTGGTGCAATGTGTTTTATATGGGAAAAAGGATTTTTTAATATAACTATATATGCATTCAATAAGTTAGGTCAACAGCTTCAAAGAAGAAGAGGAGCATTGTGTAATGATAATGATATTACAATAGATGATTATACTCATAGGGAAAATAATTTCTTCCTTACTAATAATTTACTGTTATGCGGTTTAATAATATCTTCAGTTTCTGTTGTCATAAGTTTTATTTCAATATCATAATTATATAAAACTATTATTTTATCTACTAACTATTTTATCTACTAACGAAATCTCATTATAATTTTATTGAGATACTATTTTTAATAGTTTTAATTATTCAAAAGTAGGTAGTTTATAGTTTTTAAGTGTTATCAATAAAAAAAGGGGGGATTAGCGGTGTTTCGCTATATAATGAAACGTATTATGTACATGTTTATCACATTATTTGTTGTCATCTCGGTTACTTTTTTCTTAGTAAGGCTTCTTCCAGGTACTCCATTTAATGAGCAAAAGTTAAATGCACAACAGATAGCTCAATTAGAAAGTCAGTATGGTTTAGATGAACCAGTTCCAGTTCAATATGTTAGATATTTGACTGGTGTATTTCAAGGTAAGTTAGGTACTTCATTTAAACAAGCTAATCAAAAAGTTGAAGATATTATAAGTATTCGTATAGGTCCTTCTGCTATGCTTGGTGCTCAATCTTTAATATTCGGTACTATTGTTGGTCTAGCACTTGGAATCATTGCAGCACTTAAACGAAATACAATTTGGGATTATACTTGTACTATTATTTCAGTAGTAGGGGTGTCAGTACCCTCATTCGTATTTGCTGCCTCACTCCAATTGTATATAGGTACTAAATCTAATCTTTTACCCATAACTTGGGGAGTTCCACTAGGTTCTGATTTTAGATATGTGTGGACTATACTTCCATCACTTGCATTATCATTCTTTACAATATCAAGTGTTGCTCGTTTTACTAGAACTGAGCTTGTTGAAGTTTTAAATTCTGATTATATAATTACTGCAAAAGCAAAAGGTTTAGGTAAAGGTACAGTTATAATAAAACATGCACTTAGAAATGCTTTAATACCCGTTATAACAGTTTTAGGGCCATTAGCTGCAGGATTACTTACAGGTTCTTTAGTTGTTGAAAAAGTTTTTGCTGTTCCAGGCATAGGTGATTTACTAGTAAAGGCAATAACTACAAATGACTTATTTATAATATCAGGAGTTGCTATAGTATATAGTGCTTTCTATATAGCAGTCATATTGATAGTTGATATTCTTTACGGTGTAATAGATCCTAGAATACGTTTAGCGGGAGGTAAATAAAATGGTTGATAAAGTAATTATTGATGATCAAGAAGTTCAGTTAACAGCAGACTTATTCGAGCCTATTCCTGCACAAACTGGAGATAACGAGGCTATTACTAGACCAAGTATGACATTTTGGCAAGATGCTAGAAAAAGATTGTTTAAAAACCCAGGAGCAGTTGTTGGATTAGTAATACTAGTTTCAATAGTTTTAATGGCCATATTTGCTCCTATGTTTTCTAAATTTGATTATAAATCTCAAAATATAAGACACGTTAAAGTTCCACCAAAGATGCCTATTGTATCGACTTTAGGTGTTATGAATGGTAAAGATTCAAAAGGTGTAGATGTATATGCAGAAAAAAATATAGATGAAACTTACTTATTTGGTACTGATTCTCTAGGACGTGACATATGGACACGTGTTTGGACTGGTGCTAGAGTTTCTTTATTCATAGCAGTATTAGCAGCTATATTTGACTTAATTATTGGGGTTAGTTATGGTGGTATTTCAGCTTACTATGGCGGCAGAGTTGACATTATTATGCAGCGTATCATGGAAGTTATCACAGGTATACCTTCATTAGTTGTAGTAACATTATTTATAATGGTATTTAACCCCGGTATAGTATCTATAGCCTTAGCCATGGCTGTATCTGGTTGGACAGGAATGGCAAGAGTTGTCCGTTCTCATGTGCTAAGACTTAAAAACCAAGAATTTATATTAGCTTCTAAAACTTTAGGTTCTTCAGATATAAGACTTATTCTTAAGCATCTTTTCCCTAATGTTATTGGTCCAATAGTTGTAATGATAATGTTCACATTACCTAGTGCAATTTTTTATGAGGCATTTTTAAGCTTCATAGGTTTAGGTCTTCAACCACCTGATGCATCACTTGGTGTCCTTATAAATGAAGGTTTCCAAGCACTGCAAAATTACCCATACATGATGTTTATACCATCTACTGTAGTTTGTTTACTAATATTTAGTCTTAACTTACTTGCAGATGGTTTAAGAGATGCGGTTGACCCTAAAATGCGTAATCAATAATTAGTGAGGGAGATGAATTAAGTGGAAAAGTTACTACAAGTAAAAAATTTATGTGTTAGCTTCGGTACTTACGGCGGTGAAGTTCAAGCTGTTAGAGGGGTTACATTTGACTTACATAAGGGTGAAACATTAGCTATAGTTGGAGAGTCAGGTTCTGGAAAATCTGTTGCCTGTAAAACTATCATGAGAATATTATCATCAAACGCTCGTATAAAAGAGGGCGAAATATTATTTAATAATAAAGATTTAACTAAGCTTAGTGAGTCTGAGATGGAAAAAATAAGAGGAAAAGATATTGCTATGATATTCCAAGATCCTATGACTTCTCTTAATCCTACTATGACTATTGGTAAACAAATCATGGAAGGAATTATAAAACATCAAAAAACTAGTAGACAAGAGGCAAAAGTAAAGGCTATGGAACTTATAGACTTAGTTGGAATATCTGATCCAGAAAAAAGATTTAAGCAGTACCCTCACCAATTTTCTGGTGGTATGAGACAACGTATTGTTATAGCTATATCTTTAGCTTGTAACCCTAAGGTACTTATTGCAGATGAACCTACAACTGCTCTTGATGTTACTATACAAGCTCAAATATTAGAACTTATCAAAGACTTACAAAATAAAACTGGCGTTGCTGTTATATTTATAACTCATGACCTTGGTGTTGTTGCAAATATGGCAGATAGAGTTGCTGTTATGTATGCAGGTAAAATTATAGAGTATGGTACTTCTGATGATATATTCTATAATCCTCAACATCCATATACTTGGGGACTTTTAGGCTCAATGCCTACCCTAGATATAGGAGATAATGATTTATATAATATACCTGGTACTCCTCCAGACTTAATGCATCCACCTAAAGGTGATGCCTTTGCACTTCGTAGTGCTTATGCATTAAAGTTAGACCATATAGCACAACCACCTATGTTTAAAGTTAGTGATACTCACCATGCAGCTACATGGCTTTTACATCCTTTAGCTAAAAAAACTGAAAGACCTATAAATGTAGGAGGAAGGAAGGTGAACATAGATGAATAAAAATGTACTATTAGAAGTAAAAAATATCAAACAATATTTTAAAATAGATAGAAAAACTACTGTAAAAGCTGTTAACGATGTATCTTTTCATATATTTGAGGGTGAAACTTTTGGATTAGTTGGTGAGTCTGGTTCTGGTAAATCTACTACTGGTAGAACTATAATTCGTCTTTACGATCCTACTGATGGTGAGGTTATATTTGATGGTAAAAATATCTCTGCTAAAAAGCTTAGTAGAGCTGAAAGACACCATGTTAATAAAAATATGCAGATGATTTTCCAAGATCCTATGGCTTGTTTAAATCCTCGTATGACTGTTACTGATATTATAGCTGAGGGATTAGATATACATGGACTATGTAAAAATAAAGAAGAAAGAACTAAAAGAGTTTATGAATTACTTAGAACTGTTGGACTTGATGAACAACATGCTAGTAGATATCCTCATGAATTCTCTGGTGGTCAAAGACAGCGTATAGGAATTGCTCGTGCATTAGCTATAGAGCCAAAATTTATAATCGCTGATGAGCCTATATCTGCACTTGACGTTTCTATACAAGCGCAGGTTGTCAATCTTCTTAGAAAATTACAAAAGGAAAATGGTCTTACTTATTTATTTATAGCCCATGACCTTTCAATGGTTAAGTATATAAGTGATAGAATAGGTGTTATGCACCAAGGTAAATTAGTTGAATTAACTACTGCCAATGAGTTATATGAACATCCACTACATCCTTATACTAAATCATTATTATCTGCTATACCTCTTCCAGACCCGGATTATGAAAAAAGTAGAACTCGTATAAAATATAATCCTAATATGCATGACTACTCAACTGAAAGCCCTGAGTGGGTTGAGATAAGACCAGGACACTTTATATATGCTTCTAAAACTGAATTAGTTGAGTACGAAAAAGAACTTTCTTTAAATGAAACTAATTTATAGATATGATTAGTCTATTAATAAATAAAAAATAGGTAGACTTAAGTCTACCTATTTTTTATTTATATAATTATATTATTTAATTTTTTACTTATTTTATAAATCCAAGATTATATTATTACACCTATACCTAATACTACTATAGAGAGTATAGCTATAATTATAATTAGTGGTGTAACAAACTTTAACCACTTATCATAAGTTACATTTACCATAGCAAGAGATGCTAGAATTAAGCCCGTAGGAGTTATAAACCCTATAAGACCTTGCCCAAATTGATATGCACTTACTATTACATCTCTATTTACTCCAACAACATCTGCAAGAGGCGCCATTATAGGCATTGATAAAACTGCCAACCCAGAAGATGATGATATAAAGAATCCTAGTACTATATATACTAAGAACATCACTGTAGAGAATATAACTCCACTCATATTTGAAACCAGGTTGCTTAAGCTATGTAGCATAGTATCACTTATCATTCCACCATCCATTATTATAGTCACACCACGAGCAAGACCTATTGTTAGTGCAACTCCTAGTAAATCTGATGCCCCAGCAACAAACTCTGATACAAACTCTTTTTCATTAAGTCCTGAAATTAATGCTAATATAAATGTTACAAATAAGAATAGTGCTGTCATTTCTTGGAACCACCATCCTAGTTCCTTAACTCCATATACCATAACACCAAACGAAACTGCAAATATTATCAACATAAGCTTTCTTCCCCATGTAAATTCAGGTATTTCAGCTTCATTATGTCCTCTTAAGAAATGATCTTCTAGCTCTTTCTTTTGAGAGTATATTAAAGACTGTTTTGGATCTTTCTTTACTTTCTCTGCATATCTAACAGTATATATAATACATACTATAAGACCTACAACTAACATAAAAAGCCTTATGCCCATACCACTTGTAAAATCTATACCTGCTGTATTTGATGCTATAACTGTTGAAAATGGATTTACTGTTGATGCCATAGTTCCCATGCATGAACCTAGATATATAGCAGCTATTGCCACCAATGCATCATACCCTGCTGCTATGAATATTGGCACAACTATTGGATAAAATGCGATTGTTTCCTCTGCTAATCCAAAAGTTGTACCCCCAATTCCTATAAGAACAGTAATTATAACTATTAACCAAACTTCGTTTCCTTTTAGGTTTCTAGATAAAGCGCTTATACCTGCTGTAAATGATCCGGTTTTGTTTATTACACCTACTATACCACCTATTACTAGTACAAAAGCTATAATATCTATAGAATCATATAGTCCTTGTACTGGAGCATTTAAAAATGTTGTTACTGCTTTAAATACAGTTGGCTTTTCCTTAGTTAGCTGCTCATAAGTACCTGGAATTGCCACAGGTTTACTTATAGAGCCATCTGTAAATTTACTTAAATTAGTTTTTACCCCCAACTCATCAAGAGTTTGTTGAGTCGCTTCCTTTTCTGTAGTTTTACCAGTTGGTGATTCTATCACAAATGTATTACTTTCTGCATTATACAATAATTTAGAATACTTTCCTGAAGGTATAATATAAGTAAGAGCTAATACCAATAACATAACTATAAGTATTACAGTATATGCTGTTGGAAATGAAAATTTAGATTTCTGTTTTGATGACATGTAATCGTCCCCTTTTATATAATTTTATCATTTGATATCTTACTATATTCTTCAAAGTTTAAAGTATTCCTTCATATTGTTTCTTTTTTCTTTATATTGTTTCTTTTTTCTTTATATTTTGACTTAACTAAAGTATCTTTTTAAAAACATACCTGTATAAGAACCATCTACTTTAGATACTTCTTTTGGTGTTCCAGTTGCAATAACTTTACCGCCTTTGTCTCCACCTTCTGGACCTAAATCAATTATATAATCACAAGTCTTTATTACTTCTAAATTATGTTCTATTACTATTATACTATTTCCTGTATCAGCTAATCTTTGAAGTACATGAATTAACTTATCTATATCAGCCATATGAAGCCCTGTTGTTGGCTCATCTAATATATATAAAGTTTTACCAGTTGGTCTTTTACTAAGTTCTGTCGCTAATTTTATTCTTTGTGCTTCTCCACCTGATAATTGTGTTGAAGGTTGTCCTAATTTTATATAAGAAAGTCCAACATCTACTAGCGTTTCCATTTTTCTTTTTATGTTAGGAATGTTTTCAAAGAATGCAAGAGCTTCTTCTACATTCATATTTAGTATGTCTGATATAGTTTTATCTTTGTACTTAACTTGTAAAGTTTCTCTATTGTATCTTTCTCCCTTACAAATTTCACAAGGTACATATACATCTGGTAAAAAGTGCATCTCTATTTTAATTATTCCATCACCTTTACAGGCTTCACATCTACCACCTTTTACATTAAAGCTAAATCTTCCTTTTTTGTATCCTCTTGCTTTTGCTTCATTAGTTGATGCAAACAAATCTCTTATCATATCAAATACACCTGTATAAGTAGCTGGATTTGAACGAGGTGTTCTACCAATTGGACTTTGGTCTATATTTATTATTTTATCTATATTTTCTATCCCTGTTATTTCTTTGTGCTTTCCTGGTCTTTCTCTAAGTCTATTTATTTTACCTGCAATTCCTTTGTATAATATATCATTTATTAATGTACTTTTACCTGAACCTGATACACCAGTTATACAAGTGAATTTTCCTAATGGTATTTTTACATTTAAGTTCTTTAAATTGTTTTCATTAGCTTTAACTACTTCTAAATAATTTCCATTACCTTCTCTAGTTTGTGCAGGTATATTTATTTGTTTTTTACCACTTAAATATTGACCTGTCATAGAATCTGGGTTTTCTAATATCTCATCTAGAGTTCCCTGTGCAACTATTTCTCCACCATGGATTCCTGCTCCTGGACCTATATCAACAACATAGTCAGCTTCTCTCATAGTGTCTTCATCATGTTCTACTACTATAAGAGTATTTCCTATATTTGTTAAATGTCTTAATGTTCCTATAAGCCTATCATTATCTCTTTGATGTAATCCTATACTTGGCTCATCTAACACATATAAAACTCCAACTAATGCAGAACCTATTTGAGTAGCAAGCCTTATACGTTGTGCTTCTCCACCTGATAGCGTACCTGCTTTTCTTGATAAATTTAAATAATCTAATCCAACATCTCTTAAGAATGCTGCTCTCCCTCTTATCTCTTTTAATATTTCATGTGCTATAAATTTTTGTTTTTGATTTAAATTTATGTTATCTATATAATTTATAAGATCATTAACCGAAAAATCTGTAACATCCATTATATTTTTATTATCTACTAATACTGCTAATACTTCTTTTTTAAGTCTTGCACCCTTACATTTTGGACAAGGTGTTTCTGCCATATATTCTTCTATCTTTTCTCTTGCATACTCAGAATTGGTTTCTCTGTATCTTCTCTCTAAGTTTACTATTACTCCTTCGAATGGAGCTTTGTATTGTCTTCTTCCTCCAAATTTAGATTCAAATACAAATTCTACCATTACTTTATCTTGTCCATAAAGTAATTCATAAACAAAGTCCTCAGGTAAATCTTTAAATGGGGTAGTTAATGATACATTGAAATGACCTGCTAAACTTTGAACCATTTTGCTATAATAAGTATCATCATTTCCATTGGCTGAACCCCATGCAGCTATTGCTCCTTGCTTTATAGATAAATCTCTATTTGGTACAACTAAATCAGGGTCAACTTCTCTACTTTCTCCAAGTCCATTACAACTATCGCAAGCTCCAAAAGGACTGTTAAATGAGAACATTCTTGGTGATAACTCTTCTATTCCTATTCCATGTTCCGGACAAGCAAATTTAGTTGAATAAAGTATTTCTTCACCGTCTACTATTTGAGCTATAACAAGTCCATCAGACAATTTAACTGCCGTTTCTATAGAATCTGCAAGCCTAGTTTCTATACCCTCTTTGATTACTATTCTGTCTACTACAACCTCTATATTATGTTTTTGATTTTTATTTAATTCTATATCATCACTTACTTCATAATTTTCGCCATCAACTCTTATTCTAACGAATCCTTCTTTTTTTACGTTTTCTATTATTTTTTTATGAGTACCTTTTTGCCCTCTAACTACTGGAGATAATATTTGTAACTTAGTTCTATCATTAAATTTCATCATATTATCTACTATTTCTTGTATAGTCATTTGACTTATTAACTTACCGCAAGTTGAACAATGAACCTCTCCAACTCTTGCAAATAATAATCTTAAATAATCATATATTTCTGTAACTGTACCAACTGTAGAACGTGGATTTTTAGAAGTGGTTTTTTGATCTATTGATATTGCCGGAGATAAACCTTCTATATACTCCACATTAGGTTTTTCCATTTGTCCTAAAAATTGTCTAGCATATGCAGATAAACTTTCTACGTATCTTCTTTGACCTTCTGCATATATAGTATCAAAAGCTAAAGATGATTTTCCCGATCCTGATAATCCTGTAAATACTATAAACTTATTTCTTGGAAGTTCTAAGTCTACATTTTTTAAATTATGCTCTTTGGCACCTTTTATTATAATTTTATCTTCCATTTAGTTATTAATCCTTTCCTCTAGTTGTTTAATTTTATCTCTAAGCTCTGCTGCTCTTTCAAATTGTAAATTCTCTGCAGATTTCATCATTTCTGTTTGTAAATTAGCTATGTTCTTTTTAATTTCATTTATATCATCAGTTTCTTTAATTCCATAAACTGTTTCTTCATCTGCTACTTTAGTTGCCTCTATACTATCTCTAACCCCTTTTTTTATAGTTGTTGGGGTTATATTGTTTTCTTCATTATATAAGGCTTGTATTTCTCTTCTTCTTTTAGTTTCTTCTATTGCACTTTCCATAGACCTAGTTATCTTATCTGCATACATTATAACTCTTCCTTCTGAGTTTCTAGCTGCACGACCTACAGTTTGTATTAATGAAGTTTCTGAGCGTAGGAAACCTTCTTTATCTGCATCTAAAATCGCAACTAAAGATACTTCTGGTATGTCTAACCCTTCTCTAAGTAAGTTTATACCTACTAATACATCAAATTTACCTAATCTTAAATCTCTTATTATTTCTACTCTTTTTAGAGTATCTATATCTGAATGTAAGTACTCTACTTTTATCCCTATTTCCTTTAAGTAATTAGTTAAGTCTTCACTCATTTTTTTAGTTAAAGTAGTTATTAAAACTCTTTCACCTTTTCCTATGACTTTATTAACCTCTACTACCAAATTATCTATTTGATTGTCTATAGGTCTTACTTCAATTATTGGGTCTAATAGTCCTGTTGGCCTTATTATTTGTTGTGCTATAGTTGATGAATGTTCTATTTCATAAGGTCCTGGAGTTGCACTTACAAATAGTATTTGATTTATATTTTCTTCAAATTCTCCAAAATTTAGAGGTCTGTTATCATAAGCCGATGGAAGTCTAAACCCATTATCTATAAGCGAGCCCTTTCTCGATTTATCACCAGCATGCATTCCTCTTACTTGTGGAATTGTAACATGTGATTCATCAACTATTATTAAATAATCATCAGGAAAAAAGTCCATCAATGTATAAGGCTTATCACCTGGATTTCTTCCTGTTATATGTCTTGAATAATTTTCTATGCCTTGACAAAATCCTATTTCTCTTAGCATCTCAACGTCATATCTTGTTCTTTGATCTATTCTTTGTGCTTCTATTAATTTATCCTCATCTTTAAAGTAATTTATTCTTTCTTCTACTTCTTTTTCTATTTCTACAATAGCTTTTTCTACTCTTTCCGGTGTTGTTACATAATGAGATGCTGGAAATATTACGATATGGTTCCTAACACCTACCATCTTACCAGTTACATAATCTATTTCTGTTATTCTATCAATTTCGTCTCCAAAAAATTCTATTCTAATTGCTCTTTCATCATTGTTAGCAGGAAATATTTCTAATATATCTCCTCTTACTCTAAATGTACCTCTAGTAAAATTAATATCATTTCTTTCATATTGTATTTCTATTAAACGCTTTATAACTTCATCTCTATCTTTTTCCATTCCAGGTCTTAAGGATACCATAAGATTTCTATAATCCTCAGGATCCCCTAACCCATATATACATGAAACTGACGATATTATTATTACATCTCTTTTTTCTAATATAGATGCAGTTGCTGAATGTCGTAGTTTATCTATTTCATCATTTATACTTGCATCTTTTTCTATATATGTATCACTATGTGCAACATATGCTTCTGGCTGATAATAGTCATAATAACTTACAAAATACTCTACTGCATTCTCAGGGAAAAATTCTTTAAATTCACTGTACAATTGAGCAGCTAAAGTCTTATTATGTGCAAGTATCAGAGTTGGCATTTTTACTTCTTGTATAACATTTGCCATAGTAAAAGTTTTTCCCGATCCGGTAACTCCTAATAGTGTAGAAAATTTCTCATTATTGTTTATCGCTGTAACAATTGATTTTATAGCGGTTGGTTGATCCCCTGTAGGCTTAAAGTCTGATTTTAGTTCAAAATCCAAAAACCTCACTCCTTTCTACGAACGTTAGTTCTTTATAATATTATTATATCATACTCTAGTATATTTTATTTTTTTTTAAATAGATTTTACATTTGGTGTTTTTGCATATTTTACCCAATATATTGTATTTTCAACCTAATTTATATTTTTATTATTATATACATTTTTTATACAAAAACAAAGACCTCTATGGGGGATAGAGGTCTTATAAAATGGGGGAGATTGAGTAAATCATTATTTCTATTAAGTTTTATATTATTATAATGTCCATTTACTTTAATTTTATACATACATTTATATATAAATTATTCTTCAAGTTTAATTCTATAATACTAATAATTTATAAGTATTATAGAAAAAGAAGATTTTTGAAATACATATACTTAATTTTCTACGCATTATAAAAAGCTCTATAGTTAATACCCTAGAGCTTAAATAATTTAACATATAAAAAAAGATTACGTGGCTACGTCTTACTCTCCCAGGCAGTTGCCCACCAAGTACCATCAGCGCTAAAGAGCTTAACTTCTGTGTTCGGAATGGGAACAGGTGTATCCTCTTTGCTATTATAACCACATAATATTTATGTTTTAATTAATTTCTTAATTAATTTCTTAATTAAATTTTAGAGTTAATACTCTGAAAACTGTATACATTTAGGTTTTAATCATTTAAATTTGGTCAAGTCCTCGACCTATTAGTATCGGTAAGCTAAATACATTACTGCACTTACACCTTCGACCTATCAACCAGGTAGTCTTCCTGGGGTCTTACCCTTACGGTGGGAAATCTTATCTTGAAGTCGGCTTCGCGCTTAGATGCTTTCAGCGCTTATCCATTCCGTACATAGCTACCCAGCGATGCCCTTGGCAGAACAACTGGTACACCAGAGGTACGTCCATCCCGGTCCTCTCGTACTAAGGACAGGTCTCCTCAAATTTCCTACGCCTGCGACGGATAGGGACCGAACTGTCTCACGACGTTCTGAACCCAGCTCGCGTACCACTTTAATGGGCGAACAGCCCAACCCTTGGGACCTACTACAGCCCCAGGATGTGATGAGCCGACATCGAGGTGCCAAACCTCCCCGTCGATGTGGACTCTTGGGGGAGATAAGCCTGTTATCCCCAGGGTAGCTTTTATCCGTTGAGCGATGGCCCTTCCATGCGGTACCACCGGATCACTAAGTCCGACTTTCGTCCTTGCTCGACCTGTATGTCTTGCAATCAAGCTCTCTTCTGCCTTTACACTCTACGCACGATTTCCGACCGTGCTGAGAGAACCTTTGAGCGCCTCCGTTACTCTTTAGGAGGCGACCGCCCCAGTCAAACTGCCCACCTGACGGTGTCCCAAGACCTGATTCAAGGCCTATGGTTAGGATCCCAGTACTACAAGGGTGGTATCCCAAGGATAACTCCACACAGACTGGCGTCCATGCTTCATAGTTTCCCACCTATCCTGTACATGTAGTACCAAGACCCAACGTCAAGCTACAGTAAAGCTCCATGGGGTCTTTCCGTCCTGTCGCAGGTACCCGGCATCTTCACCGGGATTACAATTTCACCGAGTCTATTGTTGAGACAGTGCCCAAATCGTTACGCCTTTCGTGCGGGTCGGAACTTACCCGACAAGGAATTTCGCTACCTTAGGACCGTTATAGTTACGGCCGCCGTTTACTGGGGCTTAAGTTCACTGCTTCGATTGCTCTAACAGATCCCCTTAACCTTCCAGCACCGGGCAGGCGTCAGCTCCTATACATCGTCTTGCGACTTAGCAGAAACCTGTGTTTTTGGTAAACAGTCGCTTGGGCCTATTCTCTGCGGCCATCCAAAGATGGCACCCCTTCTCCCGAAGTTACGGGGTCATTTTGCCGAGTTCCTTAACAATAGTTCTCTCGCTGGCCTTAGGATACTCTCCTCACCCACCTGTGTCGGTTTGAGGTACAGGCGCCTTTAAACTCGATAGAGACTTTTCTCGACAGTGTGAAATCAGCTACTTCGCTACTTAATTTCGCTCCCCATCGTACCCCAGCATTAATATCAAGACGGATTTGCCTATCTTGACTGCCTCAGTACTTAGCCACACATAACCAACAGTGTGGTTAGCTTATCCTACTGTGTCATCCCATTTCTCAAACGCTTATTGGCGGTACAGGAATATCAACCTGTTGTCCATCACCTACGCCTTTCGGCCTCGGCTTAGGTCCTGACTAACCCAGGGCGGACGAACCTTCCCCTGGAAACCTTGGGTTTACGGCCCGTGGGATTCTCACCCACGTCTCGCTACTCATGCCAACATTCTCACTCGTATACTGTCCACATGTCCTTACGGTCATGCTTCAGCCTGTATACGAAGCTCCCCTACCTATCATTGCTGATATCGTAGCTTCGGTAGTACGTTTTAGCCCCGGAAATTTTCGGCGCAGGATCACTCGACCAGTGAGCTATTACGCACTCTTTAAATGAGTGGCTGCTTCTAAGCCAACATCCTGGTTGTCTGTGCAATCCCACATCCTTTACCACTTAACGTACATTTAGGGACCTTAGCTGACGATCTGGGCTGTTGCCCTTTTGACTATGAATCTTATCACCCACAGTCTGACTCCCAAGTAAAAGAAAACGGCATTCGGAGTTTGATAGTCTTCGGTAAGTGCAATACCCCCTAGGACATTCAGTGCTCTACCTCCGCCTCTCTACGCTTGAGGCTAGCCCTAAAGCTATTTCGGGGAGAACCAGCTATCTCCGGGCTCGATTGGAATTTCACCGCTATCCACAAGTCATCCCCGAGCTTTTCAACGCTCGTGGGTTCGGTCCTCCACGAAATTTTACTTTCGCTTCAACCTGCTCATGGATAGGTCGCCCGGTTTCGGGTCTACGTCAAGTAACTTAAGCGCCCATTTAAGACTCGCTTTCGCTACGGCTCCACACCTTAAGTGCTTAACCTTGCTACTTAACGTAACTCGTTGGCCCGTTCTACAAAAAGTACGCGGTCACACATAAAAAGTGCTCCCACAGCTTGTAAGTGCAGGGTTTCAGGTTCTATTTCACTCCCCTCCCGGGGTTCTTTTCACCTTTCCCTCACGGTACTATGCGCTATCGGTCACTAGGTAGTATTTAGGCTTGGAGGATGGTCCCTCCTGCTTCCCACAGGGTTTCACGTGTCCCGTGGTACTCTGGATCATGCTAGTAGCTTTCTCGTTTCAACTACAGGGCTATTACCTTCTATGGCGGAGCTTTCCAACTCTCTTCGCTTACAATATTGCATCCATGTTGCATGTCCTCAACCCCAACGAAGTAAACTTCATTGGTTTGGCCTGTTCCGCGTTCGCTCGCCGCTACTTACGGAATCGAATTTCTTTCTTTTCCTCCGGGTACTTAGATGTTTCAGTTCCCCGGGTTCCCCTCATTAAGCTATGTATTCACTTAACAATACTTAGACATTACTCTAAGTGAGTTTCCTCATTCGGAAATCTTCGGATCAAAGTTTACGTGCAACTCCCCGAAGCTTATCGCAGCTTATCGCGTCCTTCATCGGCTCCTAGTGCCAAGGCATCCGCCCTGCACCCTTAATAACTTGACCAAGTTATTAAAAGTTATCGTAAATAACAAACTTCACATACGTTCAGTTTATTAAGTACTAAAAGTTGATTTTTAAAGAGTTTATCTTCTCGATGATATTTTTAGAAGTTATCTTCTTCATATATTAAAATGATGTCATATCACTAAATGTTATACAGTTTTCAAAGTACTAATATGAAAGTTCTTATGAACTCTCAAAATTAAACAGTAGGCAATTCTCCTTAGAAAGGAGGTGATCCAGCCGCACCTTCCGATACGGCTACCTTGTTACGACTTCACCCCAGTTATTGATTTCACCTTCGACAGACGCTTCCAAAAGGTTAGCTATCTGGCTTCGGGCGCCCCCAACTTCCGTGGTGTGACGGGCGGTGTGTACAAGACCCGGGAACGCATTCACCGCAGCATTCTGATCTGCGATTACTAGTAACTCCAGCTTCATGTAGGCGAGTTTCAGCCTACAATCCGAACTGAGAATGGCTTTAAGGGATTAGCTCCGCCTCACGACTTGGCTGCCCTCTGTACCACCCATTGTAGCACGTGTGTAGCCCTAAGCATAAGGGGCATGATGATTTGACGTCATCCCCACCTTCCTCCAGGTTATCCCTGGCAGTCCCTCTAGAGTGCCCAACTTAATGCTGGCAACTAAAGGCAAGGGTTGCGCTCGTTGCGGGACTTAACCCAACATCTCACGACACGAGCTGACGACAACCATGCACCACCTGTATCTCATGTCCCCGAAGGGAAAAATACTATTAGGTATCGGTCATAAGTATGTCAAGCTTAGGTAAGGTTCTTCGCGTTGCTTCGAATTAAACCACATGCTCCGCTACTTGTGCGGGTCCCCGTCAATTCCTTTGAGTTTCACTCTTGCGAGCGTACTTCCCAGGCGGAGTACTTAATGCGTTAGCTGCGGCACCGAGGGGGGTAACCCCCGACACCTAGTACTCATCGTTTACGGCGTGGACTACCAGGGTATCTAATCCTGTTTGCTCCCCACGCTTTCGTGCCTCAGTGTCAGTTACAGTCCAGAGAGCCGCCTTCGCAACTGGTATTCCTCCTAATATCTACGCATTTCACCGCTACACTAGGAATTCTACTCTCCTCTCCTGCACTCAAGTTTCTCAGTTTCAAAGGCTTACTACGGTTGAGCCGTAGCCTTTCACCTCTGACTTAAGAAACCACCTACGCACCCTTTACGCCCAGTAATTCCGGATAACGCTAGCCCCCTACGTATTACCGCGGCTGCTGGCACGTAGTTAGCCGGGGCTTCCTCCTCAAGTACCGTCATTATCTTCCTTGAGGACAGAGCTTTACGACCCGAAGGCCTTCATCGCTCACGCGGCGTTGCTGCATCAGGCTTTCGCCCATTGTGCAATATTCCCCACTGCTGCCTCCCGTAGGAGTTTGGACCGTGTCTCAGTTCCAATGTGGCCGATCACCCTCTCAGGTCGGCTACTGATCGTTGCCTTGGTGAGCCATTACCTCTCCAACTAGCTAATCAGACGCGGGTCCATCCTGTACCGCCGGAGCTTTGATACTTCTGCCATGCGACAAAAGTACATTATCCCGTATTAGCATACCTTTCGGTATGTTATCCGTATGTACAGGGCAGGTTACCCACGCGTTACTCACCCGTCCGCCGCTCTTCTCCGAAGAGAATCGCTCGACTTGCATGTGTTAGGCACGCCGCCAGCGTTCATCCTGAGCCAGGATCAAACTCTTAAATAAAAGTTTATCTAGGGCTCAGATACTGTTATATATCTGGCTTTATGTTTCTTGGTTGTTTCAAATTCTATAAATTAACCTACTGTTTAATTTTCAAAGTTCATTTTTTCAACTTCCTTAGTTTACCAAAACATTTTTGTTTTGTCAACTATTTTCTGTTGTTTGTTTTACTTGTTGTCCCTTTTCTTAAGGACAAGTATAACTATACCATTTTAAATTATCCTGGTCAACATGTTTTTTAATTTTTTTCATATATTTGCTATTTTTTTAATCAAATAATTTTAAATGTATTGGAATTACTTGTCCTAATGAATTTATTTTTTTCTTATTTTACATCAATTTACCTCTATTAGAATAATCTTTATGCTCATTTCCATCATAATTCAATTCAGCTGTTACCTTTATTGTGTGTTTATTTTTATTATATTTTACGTCTATATTATTGAAGCAACCATCATCTGCATTGCTTCTTAAATAATTTCTAACTAAATCTTCCCCTGATTTTACATCTACATTTTCATATGTTCCAAAATAAGCTGATTCACCTATCTCTAATGTTAAGTTATATTTTCCATCTTGTACTTTATTTCTCATTTCTTTCATATTATCCATTTTCTTACCTCCAAAAGTAAATAAAATCTCTGTATTTAAGTTTTCCAATTTTTTTTTTTTATTATAATATTTTTAAATATTCTTAAATACTGTCATATAAATAGGTAAACTTTTATACTATTTAAAAATATTATACTTTTGATCTAAAACAATACTCTCCACAACATGCTTATTTGGTAAATAAATTATTTATTTCATGTCTTTTTTATACTTTATATTTTGAAATTTTAATTTTCTTCAAATAAAAAAATGACCTATAAATAGGTCACCCTGACTGACACCTAATGGTTGTCAGTTTTTTTGTATTCAAACTTTGCTCTACAGTTTGGGCAAATTAATTTTGGCATGATTGCTTCTTCTAGCGGAGCTATCGCTCCAGTTTCAAATATTGAGTCTTGCATAAACTCTTCTATAAGAAATTCGGGTATTCCTTTTGTAAATCCACAAGATTTACATTCATAATCATAAAACTTTTGCCCTATACTCAATTCATCTAATTCTTTTAACATTGCTAACTCTCCTCAAATACTTTTTATAGTTCATAATTATACACTATTTTTATATTTGAATATAGCAAAGCTAAGCTATCGCTTAATAGTAAATAGCCCTTTTAGAATAAACATAGTTGCTCACTTATACAACTACTATCTGTAATTTTCAACCCATCATCATTTTCTATGATATCTATATAATTCATCCTATCTAGTACATGATATATATTTCTTTGCTTAATAAAATTATATAATTTTATTATTTCTATACTCAGTTTATTTTTAACTCTTGCATACAAACCATATCGTCTTACGACTCTGAACCCCTTCGGGTGTATATGTTGTGTTATCTTCTCTATAAATTCTAAAACATCTATCGTTACTGTTATTTTCTTTTTAGGTCTCTTATTTTCATACCAAAATGTAACTGTTTCGCCATCATAATCTGTTATCCTATATTCAGCGATAGCTGGCCTTGCTAGATACCTTCCTATACATTTTGATGCCTGTTTTATATTTGTTAAATCTCTTTCTGCATTTACATAAAATCCTTCTCTATATGTTTTATATAATCTATTAATTAACCTCTTAGTCCTTACATCTTCAAAGTTATCTTTTATAATATCCAACACTAATTTTTGCCATAACTTTCTTAGATAATTATATGGTATGTGTGATATTCTTTTGAACCACTTATTATTTTTATCTATTCCACCTTCGGTGAACAATGCATGTCTATGAGTTACATTTAGCATAGTTTATCTGACCATTCTAAAGAATACTTCCTCCCACATTTACTACAGAACTTACTTTTACAAGTGAAACCATGAATATACTCTTCATTGCATTCAATGCATTTATGCTTAATATATCCTTTTTCTATATTTCCACAATTTAAAGTTCTTCCTACTATCTCAATTATATGCTCACGCATTTCTTTTCTAACTCTATGCCACTTCTTTTTTCTAAACTCATCAAAGTGATTTTCTAGTATTTTATTTATAATTTTGTCACTTTTATATTTTCTACACTCATTCATATTACTATTATACACAAGTTTTCCACAGATTTTAAATCAATATAATCCCCTTGTAATTAAAAAATCCCCTTAAGCTTTCACTCAAAGGGATTTAAATATAAAAAAAGATTACGTGGCTACGTCTTACTCTCCCAGGCAGTTGCCCACCAAGTACCATCAGCGCTAAAGAGCTTAACTTCTGTGTTCGGAATGGGAACAGGTGTATCCTCTTTGCTATTATAACCACATAATCTTTATATTTTAATTAATTTCTTAATTAAATTTTAGAGTTAATACTCTGAAAACTGTATACATTTAGGTTTCAATCATTTAAAGTTGGTCAAGTCCTCGACCTATTAGTATCGGTAAGCTAAATACATTACTGCACTTACACCTTCGACCTATCAACCAGGTAGTCTTCCTGGGGTCTTACCCTTACGGTGGGAAATCTTATCTTGAAGTCGGCTTCGCGCTTAGATGCTTTCAGCGCTTATCCATTCCGTACATAGCTACCCAGCGATGCCCTTGGCAGAACAACTGGTACACCAGAGGTACGTCCATCCCGGTCCTCTCGTACTAAGGACAGGTCTCCTCAAATTTCCTACGCCTGCGACGGATAGGGACCGAACTGTCTCACGACGTTCTGAACCCAGCTCGCGTACCACTTTAATGGGCGAACAGCCCAACCCTTGGGACCTACTACAGCCCCAGGATGTGATGAGCCGACATCGAGGTGCCAAACCTCCCCGTCGATGTGGACTCTTGGGGGAGATAAGCCTGTTATCCCCAGGGTAGCTTTTATCCGTTGAGCGATGGCCCTTCCATGCGGTACCACCGGATCACTAAGTCCGACTTTCGTCCTTGCTCGACCTGTATGTCTTGCAATCAAGCTCTCTTCTGCCTTTACACTCTACGCACGATTTCCGACCGTGCTGAGAGAACCTTTGAGCGCCTCCGTTACTCTTTAGGAGGCGACCGCCCCAGTCAAACTGCCCACCTGACGGTGTCCCAAGACCTGATTCAAGGCCTATGGTTAGGATCCCAGTACTACAAGGGTGGTATCCCAAGGATAACTCCACACAGACTGGCGTCCATGCTTCATAGTTTCCCACCTATCCTGTACATGTAGTACCAAGACCCAACGTCAAGCTACAGTAAAGCTCCATGGGGTCTTTCCGTCCTGTCGCAGGTACCCGGCATCTTCACCGGGATTACAATTTCACCGAGTCTATTGTTGAGACAGTGCCCAAATCGTTACGCCTTTCGTGCGGGTCGGAACTTACCCGACAAGGAATTTCGCTACCTTAGGACCGTTATAGTTACGGCCGCCGTTTACTGGGGCTTAAGTTCACTGCTTCGATTGCTCTAACAGATCCCCTTAACCTTCCAGCACCGGGCAGGCGTCAGCTCCTATACATCGTCTTGCGACTTAGCAGAAACCTGTGTTTTTGGTAAACAGTCGCTTGGGCCTATTCTCTGCGGCCATCCAAAGATGGCACCCCTTCTCCCGAAGTTACGGGGTCATTTTGCCGAGTTCCTTAACAATAGTTCTCTCGCTGGCCTTAGGATACTCTCCTCACCCACCTGTGTCGGTTTGAGGTACAGGCGCCTTTAAACTCGATAGAGACTTTTCTCGACAGTGTGAAATCAGCTACTTCGCTACTTAATTTCGCTCCCCATCGTACCCCAGCATTAATATCAAGACGGATTTGCCTATCTTGACTGCCTCAGTACTTAGCCACACATAACCAACAGTGTGGTTAGCTTATCCTACTGTGTCATCCCATTTCTCAAACGCTTATTGGCGGTACAGGAATATCAACCTGTTGTCCATCACCTACGCCTTTCGGCCTCGGCTTAGGTCCTGACTAACCCAGGGCGGACGAACCTTCCCCTGGAAACCTTGGGTTTACGGCCCGTGGGATTCTCACCCACGTCTCGCTACTCATGCCAACATTCTCACTCGTATACTGTCCACATGTCCTTACGGTCATGCTTCAGCCTGTATACGAAGCTCCCCTACCTATCATTGCTGATATCGTAGCTTCGGTAGTACGTTTTAGCCCCGGAAATTTTCGGCGCAGGATCACTCGACCAGTGAGCTATTACGCACTCTTTAAATGAGTGGCTGCTTCTAAGCCAACATCCTGGTTGTCTGTGCAATCCCACATCCTTTACCACTTAACGTACATTTAGGGACCTTAGCTGACGATCTGGGCTGTTGCCCTTTTGACTATGAATCTTATCACCCACAGTCTGACTCCCAAGTAAAAGAAAACGGCATTCGGAGTTTGATAGTCTTCGGTAAGTGCAATACCCCCTAGGACATTCAGTGCTCTACCTCCGCCTCTCTACGCTTGAGGCTAGCCCTAAAGCTATTTCGGGGAGAACCAGCTATCTCCGGGCTCGATTGGAATTTCACCGCTATCCACAAGTCATCCCCGAGCTTTTCAACGCTCGTGGGTTCGGTCCTCCACGAAATTTTACTTTCGCTTCAACCTGCTCATGGATAGGTCGCCCGGTTTCGGGTCTACGTCAAGTAACTTAAGCGCCCATTTAAGACTCGCTTTCGCTACGGCTCCACACCTTAAGTGCTTAACCTTGCTACTTAACGTAACTCGTTGGCCCGTTCTACAAAAAGTACGCGGTCACACATAAAAAGTGCTCCCACAGCTTGTAAGTGCAGGGTTTCAGGTTCTATTTCACTCCCCTCCCGGGGTTCTTTTCACCTTTCCCTCACGGTACTATGCGCTATCGGTCACTAGGTAGTATTTAGGCTTGGAGGATGGTCCCTCCTGCTTCCCACAGGGTTTCACGTGTCCCGTGGTACTCTGGATCATGCTAGTAGCTTTCTCGTTTCAACTACAGGGCTATTACCTTCTATGGCGGAGCTTTCCAACTCTCTTCGCTTACAATATTGCATCCATGTTGCATGTCCTCAACCCCAACGAAGTAAACTTCATTGGTTTGGCCTGTTCCGCGTTCGCTCGCCGCTACTTACGGAATCGAATTTCTTTCTTTTCCTCCGGGTACTTAGATGTTTCAGTTCCCCGGGTTCCCCTCATTAAGCTATGTATTCACTTAACAATACTTAGACATTACTCTAAGTGAGTTTCCTCATTCGGAAATCTTCGGATCAAAGTTTACGTGCAACTCCCCGAAGCTTATCGCAGCTTATCGCGTCCTTCATCGGCTCCTAGTGCCAAGGCATCCGCCCTGCACCCTTAATAACTTGACCAAGTTATTAAAAGTTATCGTAAATAACAAACTTCACATACGTTCAGTTTATTAAGTACTAAAAGTTGATTTTTAAAGAGTTTATCTTCTCGATGATATTTTTAGAAGTTATCTTCTTCATATATTAAAATGATGTCATATCACTAAATGTTATACAGTTTTCAAAGTACTAATATGAAAGTTCTTATGAACTCTCAAAATTAAACAGTAGGCAATTCTCCTTAGAAAGGAGGTGATCCAGCCGCACCTTCCGATACGGCTACCTTGTTACGACTTCACCCCAGTTATTGATTTCACCTTCGACAGACGCTTCCAAAAGGTTAGCTATCTGGCTTCGGGCGCCCCCAACTTCCGTGGTGTGACGGGCGGTGTGTACAAGACCCGGGAACGCATTCACCGCAGCATTCTGATCTGCGATTACTAGTAACTCCAGCTTCATGTAGGCGAGTTTCAGCCTACAATCCGAACTGAGAATGGCTTTAAGGGATTAGCTCCGCCTCACGACTTGGCTGCCCTCTGTACCACCCATTGTAGCACGTGTGTAGCCCTAAGCATAAGGGGCATGATGATTTGACGTCATCCCCACCTTCCTCCAGGTTATCCCTGGCAGTCCCTCTAGAGTGCCCAACTTAATGCTGGCAACTAAAGGCAAGGGTTGCGCTCGTTGCGGGACTTAACCCAACATCTCACGACACGAGCTGACGACAACCATGCACCACCTGTATCTCATGTCCCCGAAGGGAAAAATACTATTAGGTATCGGTCATAAGTATGTCAAGCTTAGGTAAGGTTCTTCGCGTTGCTTCGAATTAAACCACATGCTCCGCTACTTGTGCGGGTCCCCGTCAATTCCTTTGAGTTTCACTCTTGCGAGCGTACTTCCCAGGCGGAGTACTTAATGCGTTAGCTGCGGCACCGAGGGGGGTAACCCCCGACACCTAGTACTCATCGTTTACGGCGTGGACTACCAGGGTATCTAATCCTGTTTGCTCCCCACGCTTTCGTGCCTCAGTGTCAGTTACAGTCCAGAGAGCCGCCTTCGCAACTGGTATTCCTCCTAATATCTACGCATTTCACCGCTACACTAGGAATTCTACTCTCCTCTCCTGCACTCAAGTTTCTCAGTTTCAAAGGCTTACTACGGTTGAGCCGTAGCCTTTCACCTCTGACTTAAGAAACCACCTACGCACCCTTTACGCCCAGTAATTCCGGATAACGCTAGCCCCCTACGTATTACCGCGGCTGCTGGCACGTAGTTAGCCGGGGCTTCCTCCTCAAGTACCGTCATTATCTTCCTTGAGGACAGAGCTTTACGACCCGAAGGCCTTCATCGCTCACGCGGCGTTGCTGCATCAGGCTTTCGCCCATTGTGCAATATTCCCCACTGCTGCCTCCCGTAGGAGTTTGGACCGTGTCTCAGTTCCAATGTGGCCGATCACCCTCTCAGGTCGGCTACTGATCGTTGCCTTGGTGAGCCATTACCTCTCCAACTAGCTAATCAGACGCGGGTCCATCCTGTACCGCCGGAGCTTTGATACTTCTGCCATGCGACAAAAGTACATTATCCCGTATTAGCATACCTTTCGGTATGTTATCCGTGTGTACAGGGCAGGTTACCCACGCGTTACTCACCCGTCCGCCGCTCTTCTCCGAAGAGAATCGCTCGACTTGCATGTGTTAGGCACGCCGCCAGCGTTCATCCTGAGCCAGGATCAAACTCTTAAATAAAAGTTTATCTAGGGCTCAGATACTGTTATATATCTGGCTTTATGTTTCTTGGTTGTTTCAAATTCTATAAATTAACCTACTGTTTAATTTTCAAAGTTCATTTTTTCAACTTCCTTAGTTTACCAAAACATTTTTGTTTTGTCAACTATTTTCTGTTGTTTGTTTTACTTGTTGTCCCTTTTCTTAAGGACAAGTATAACTATACCATTTTAAAATAACATCGTCAACAGTTTTTCTTATTTTTTTTTAGTTTTTTTGAAATAAGTTTATTTTTTAAAGTTTATCCACAATCTCTTTTTATTTTATTAACATTATATACAACCTTATGTTAGCCTATATGTACATTATTTTATTTTAATCCACAATTTTCTAATTAATAGTGAACAAATAACTATTTTTATATTTCGATACAATAAAAAGAAAAAAGCATTTAGATTACAACACTCTAATGCTTTTTTCTTTTATTTAAATTAGTTTTTTTCTAAAATTTCATTTATAAATTTACCGTTCTCATAAAAAAGCTCGCCATCTGCATATATTTTCCCAAAACTTCTCATATCACAAAGCATATCCCAATGTAGAGATGACTTATTTTTGCCACCTGCTTCTGGCATAGAATCACCTATCGCCATATGTACAGTACCACCTATTTTTTCATCAAATAGCATATTTGAAGTAAATTCTTTAATTCCATAGTTAGTTCCTATAGCTACTTCTCCAAAGAAACTAGAACCTTTATCAGTTTCTAGCAATGATTTTAGTAAATCTTCTCCTTTTTTAGCTGTAGCATTTATAACTTTACCATCTTTAACTTGTAATTTTATCCCTTCTATTTGCTTCCCGGAAAATATTCCCGGAAAAGAGAAACTAATATGGCCATTTATATCGTTTTCTACTGGCGATGTAAATATCTCACCATCTGGAAAATTAACTTGTCCATCACAATTTATCCACTTTCTTCCCTTTGTTCCTACTTTAATATCAGTACCTTCTGATATTATATGTATTTCACTTTTACCATCTAGATATTTTACCCATCTTTCTTGCTCCATACTTATTCTCTTCCACTCTGATACAGGATCTTCACTATCTAAAAGACCTGCTCCATATACAAAGTCTTCATATTCACTAATACTCATACTTGCTTCTTGAGCGTCTGCATGTGTTGGATATTGAGTTCCACACCATCTTAAACTTCCATTCCCACATCTTTCTGAGTATATTTTTCTCCATGGTGCTGCTCCTCGCTGAGCTAACTTTACTTTTTCTGAATCTATTCTAGATAATGACCTAGTATTTCTACTTCCCCATGCAGTTAGCCATACATCTGCCCTACTTAACAATGTTTCATATATAAGATTTCCACCTTTAAGTTGCTCTTCACTACTATATTTTAATTTAATTTCACTAACTTCATCTGTGTCTAATAAATATTCTACGTGAGCACCACATTTTATAGCCTCTTTTGTAACTTCTACAGCCCACGGCGTTGCTACTTCATCCGCACATACAAAAACAAAATCACCTTCTTTTACTTCTGTTGAATAATTTACTAATAACTTTGCTAACTTATTTAATCTTTTATCAGCCACTATTATACCTCCTTTATACATAAAACTACGTTATATATTTATGTACAGTTTATATATGAATATTCCCTAATAAATTTTAAACTCCTTTGATAATTTACTTAATATAAAAAAAAGTTATTCTAAGATATACAATTAGTCGTATATCTTAAAATAACTTTTTTTTAAATATTATGGTCTTCTAGCACCACTATATTTTTGCTCATAATAACCTGATAATTTAGATTTTTTGACACCATCTTTTGGATTAGATGCATGTATGAATTCATTGTTACCTACATACATTCCAACATGACTTACTCTTCCTTTGTTCATAGTATCAAAGAAAAGTAAATCTCCTACTTGTAAATCCTTTTTATCAATAGCTTTTCCAAATTTACTTTGATCTGAAGATACCCTCGGTATATCTTTTCCTAATGCGTTTTTGTAAACATATTGAACTAATCCTGAACAATCAAATGAATTAGGACCTGTTGCTCCCCATACATATTTTTTACCTAATTGCTTTTCTAATAAATCTATCGCTTTATCCATATTAGCAACTTTTTTAGAATCAGTAACCTTTGCAATATTAACATCTTTTTTAGGCTCAATAATATTTTCAATTTGATTAGTATTTTGAGATTCATCTATTTTATTATTATTAATTAAGCTTTGTAAGGTATTCACTATATTTAAGTCGCCTTCTTTAGAACAGGTACATGAAGAACTTTTTTGACTTAATCCACCTAAAGTATTTTCTAAAATCAAACTAAAAACATCAGATTTATTAGTAGAAGATGTCCTACTATTTGAATTTGAAGCGCTCAATGCGTTCAAAAGCTTTATTGTAACTAATTGGTTTACATTATCAATACTCATATCTGCCTCCTATTACTTTTATTTTTTATTACTATATTAATTATACGGTTTCTATATATATTTTTTTATATTATATACTAAAATAAGAGATGAATATTTTTTATTCATCTCTTATTCTTATAAACTTATTTAATTTTACACATAAAAAAATTACGTGGCTACGTCTTACTCTCCCAGGCAGTTGCCCACCAAGTACCATCAGCGCTAAAGAGCTTAACTTCTGTGTTCGGAATGGGAACAGGTGTATCCTCTTTGCTATTATAACCACATAATCTTTATGTTTTAATTAATTTCTTAATTAAATTTTAGAGTTAATACTATGAAAACTGTATACATTTAGGTTTTAATCATTTAAATTTGGTCAAGTCCTCGACCTATTAGTATCGGTAAGCTAAATACATTACTGCACTTACACCTTCGACCTATCAACCAGGTAGTCTTCCTGGGGTCTTACCCTTACGGTGGGAAATCTTATCTTGAAGTCGGCTTCGCGCTTAGATGCTTTCAGCGCTTATCCATTCCGTACATAGCTACCCAGCGATGCCCTTGGCAGAACAACTGGTACACCAGAGGTACGTCCATCCCGGTCCTCTCGTACTAAGGACAGGTCTCCTCAAATTTCCTACGCCTGCGACGGATAGGGACCGAACTGTCTCACGACGTTCTGAACCCAGCTCGCGTACCACTTTAATGGGCGAACAGCCCAACCCTTGGGACCTACTACAGCCCCAGGATGTGATGAGCCGACATCGAGGTGCCAAACCTCCCCGTCGATGTGGACTCTTGGGGGAGATAAGCCTGTTATCCCCAGGGTAGCTTTTATCCGTTGAGCGATGGCCCTTCCATGCGGTACCACCGGATCACTAAGTCCGACTTTCGTCCTTGCTCGACCTGTATGTCTTGCAATCAAGCTCTCTTCTGCCTTTACACTCTACGCACGATTTCCGACCGTGCTGAGAGAACCTTTGAGCGCCTCCGTTACTCTTTAGGAGGCGACCGCCCCAGTCAAACTGCCCACCTGACGGTGTCCCAAGACCTGATTCAAGGCCTATGGTTAGGATCCCAGTACTACAAGGGTGGTATCCCAAGGATAACTCCACACAGACTGGCGTCCATGCTTCATAGTTTCCCACCTATCCTGTACATGTAGTACCAAGACCCAACGTCAAGCTACAGTAAAGCTCCATGGGGTCTTTCCGTCCTGTCGCAGGTACCCGGCATCTTCACCGGGATTACAATTTCACCGAGTCTATTGTTGAGACAGTGCCCAAATCGTTACGCCTTTCGTGCGGGTCGGAACTTACCCGACAAGGAATTTCGCTACCTTAGGACCGTTATAGTTACGGCCGCCGTTTACTGGGGCTTAAGTTCACTGCTTCGATTGCTCTAACAGATCCCCTTAACCTTCCAGCACCGGGCAGGCGTCAGCTCCTATACATCGTCTTGCGACTTAGCAGAAACCTGTGTTTTTGGTAAACAGTCGCTTGGGCCTATTCTCTGCGGCCATCCGAAGATGGCACCCCTTCTCCCGAAGTTACGGGGTCATTTTGCCGAGTTCCTTAACAATAGTTCTCTCGCTGGCCTTAGGATACTCTCCTCACCCACCTGTGTCGGTTTGAGGTACAGGCGCCTTTAAACTCGATAGAGACTTTTCTCGACAGTGTGAAATCAGCTACTTCGCTACTTAATTTCGCTCCCCATCGTACCCCAGCATTAACATCAAGACGGATTTGCCTATCTTGACTGCCTCAGTACTTAGCCACACATAACCAACAGTGTGGTTAGCTTATCCTACTGTGTCATCCCATTTCTCAAACGCTTATTGGCGGTACAGGAATATCAACCTGTTGTCCATCACCTACGCCTTTCGGCCTCGGCTTAGGTCCTGACTAACCCAGGGCGGACGAACCTTCCCCTGGAAACCTTGGGTTTACGGCCCGTGGGATTCTCACCCACGTCTCGCTACTCATGCCAACATTCTCACTCGTATACTGTCCACATGTCCTTACGGTCATGCTTCAGCCTGTATACGAAGCTCCCCTACCTATCATTGCTGATATCGTAGCTTCGGTAGTACGTTTTAGCCCCGGAAATTTTCGGCGCAGGATCACTCGACCAGTGAGCTATTACGCACTCTTTAAATGAGTGGCTGCTTCTAAGCCAACATCCTGGTTGTCTGTGCAATCCCACATCCTTTACCACTTAACGTACATTTAGGGACCTTAGCTGACGATCTGGGCTGTTGCCCTTTTGACTATGAATCTTATCACCCACAGTCTGACTCCCAAGTAAAAGAAAACGGCATTCGGAGTTTGATAGTCTTCGGTAAGTGCAATACCCCCTAGGACATTCAGTGCTCTACCTCCGCCTCTCTACGCTTGAGGCTAGCCCTAAAGCTATTTCGGGGAGAACCAGCTATCTCCGGGCTCGATTGGAATTTCACCGCTATCCACAAGTCATCCCCGAGCTTTTCAACGCTCGTGGGTTCGGTCCTCCACGAAATTTTACTTTCGCTTCAACCTGCTCATGGATAGGTCGCCCGGTTTCGGGTCTACGTCAAGTAACTTAAGCGCCCATTTAAGACTCGCTTTCGCTACGGCTCCACACCTTAAGTGCTTAACCTTGCTACTTAACGTAACTCGTTGGCCCGTTCTACAAAAAGTACGCGGTCACACATAAAAAGTGCTCCCACAGCTTGTAAGTGCAGGGTTTCAGGTTCTATTTCACTCCCCTCCCGGGGTTCTTTTCACCTTTCCCTCACGGTACTATGCGCTATCGGTCACTAGGTAGTATTTAGGCTTGGAGGATGGTCCCTCCTGCTTCCCACAGGGTTTCACGTGTCCCGTGGTACTCTGGATCATGCTAGTAGCTTTCTCGTTTCAACTACAGGGCTATTACCTTCTATGGCGGAGCTTTCCAACTCTCTTCGCTTACAATATTGCATCCATGTTGCATGTCCTCAACCCCAACGAAGTAAACTTCATTGGTTTGGCCTGTTCCGCGTTCGCTCGCCGCTACTTACGGAATCGAATTTCTTTCTTTTCCTCCGGGTACTTAGATGTTTCAGTTCCCCGGGTTCCCCTCATTAAGCTATGTATTCACTTAACAATACTTAGACATTACTCTAAGTGAGTTTCCTCATTCGGAAATCTTCGGATCAAAGTTTACGTGCAACTCCCCGAAGCTTATCGCAGCTTATCGCGTCCTTCATCGGCTCCTAGTGCCAAGGCATCCGCCCTGCACCCTTAATAACTTGACCAAGTTATTAAAAGTTTAATTTTTAAAGAGTTTATCTTCTCGATGATATTTTTAGAAGTTATCTTCTTCATATATTAAAATGATGTCATATCACTAAATGTTATACAGTTTTCAAAGTACTAATATGAAAGTTCTTATGAACTCTCAAAATTAAACAGTAGGCAATTCTCCTTAGAAAGGAGGTGATCCAGCCGCACCTTCCGATACGGCTACCTTGTTACGACTTCACCCCAGTTATTGATTTCACCTTCGACAGACGCTTCCAAAAGGTTAGCTATCTGGCTTCGGGCGCCCCCAACTTCCGTGGTGTGACGGGCGGTGTGTACAAGACCCGGGAACGCATTCACCGCAGCATTCTGATCTGCGATTACTAGTAACTCCAGCTTCATGTAGGCGAGTTTCAGCCTACAATCCGAACTGAGAATGGCTTTAAGGGATTAGCTCCGCCTCACGACTTGGCTGCCCTCTGTACCACCCATTGTAGCACGTGTGTAGCCCTAAGCATAAGGGGCATGATGATTTGACGTCATCCCCACCTTCCTCCAGGTTATCCCTGGCAGTCCCTCTAGAGTGCCCAACTTAATGCTGGCAACTAAAGGCAAGGGTTGCGCTCGTTGCGGGACTTAACCCAACATCTCACGACACGAGCTGACGACAACCATGCACCACCTGTATCTCATGTCCCCGAAGGGAAAAATACTATTAGGTATCGGTCATAAGTATGTCAAGCTTAGGTAAGGTTCTTCGCGTTGCTTCGAATTAAACCACATGCTCCGCTACTTGTGCGGGTCCCCGTCAATTCCTTTGAGTTTCACTCTTGCGAGCGTACTTCCCAGGCGGAGTACTTAATGCGTTAGCTGCGGCACCGAGGGGGGTAACCCCCGACACCTAGTACTCATCGTTTACGGCGTGGACTACCAGGGTATCTAATCCTGTTTGCTCCCCACGCTTTCGTGCCTCAGTGTCAGTTACAGTCCAGAGAGCCGCCTTCGCAACTGGTATTCCTCCTAATATCTACGCATTTCACCGCTACACTAGGAATTCTACTCTCCTCTCCTGCACTCAAGTTTCTCAGTTTCAAAGGCTTACTACGGTTGAGCCGTAGCCTTTCACCTCTGACTTAAGAAACCACCTACGCACCCTTTACGCCCAGTAATTCCGGATAACGCTAGCCCCCTACGTATTACCGCGGCTGCTGGCACGTAGTTAGCCGGGGCTTCCTCCTCAAGTACCGTCATTATCTTCCTTGAGGACAGAGCTTTACGACCCGAAGGCCTTCATCGCTCACGCGGCGTTGCTGCATCAGGCTTTCGCCCATTGTGCAATATTCCCCACTGCTGCCTCCCGTAGGAGTTTGGACCGTGTCTCAGTTCCAATGTGGCCGATCACCCTCTCAGGTCGGCTACTGATCGTCGCCTTGGTGAGCCATTACCTCTCCAACTAGCTAATCAGACGCGGGTCCATCCTGTACCGCCGGAGCTTTGATACTTTTGCCATGCGACAAAAGTACATTATCCCGTATTAGCATACCTTTCGGTATGTTATCCGTGTGTACAGGGCAGGTTACCCACGCGTTACTCACCCGTCCGCCGCTCTTCTCCGAAGAGAATCGCTCGACTTGCATGTGTTAGGCACGCCGCCAGCGTTCATCCTGAGCCAGGATCAAACTCTTAAATAAAAGTTTATCTAGGGCTCAGATACTGTTATATATCTGGCTTTATGTTTCTTGGTTGTTTCAAATTCTATAAATTAACCTACTGTTTAATTTTCAAAGTTCATTTTTTCAACTTCCTTAGTTTACCAAAACATTTTTGTTTTGTCAACTATTTTCTGTTGTTTGTTTTACTTGTTGTCCCTTTTCTTAAGGACAAGTATAACTATACCATCTCAAAATAGTTTCGTCAATACTTTTTTTATTTTTTTTATTAAAATTATATATTCATCCATTTATGACTTAAATTATATTATTTAATTGTATATTAATGATTAAATTCCACAAAATAATATAAGCAAATATTAAATAAACTAATCTAAATAAAATACAATGAAAGGAAAAGCTACAACAATAGTAGCAGACAATGTCATGACTAACTTTAATAAACTAAAAGATTTATATGAAGATGGGTATAGATGTATATATCATGATTGTGTAGATAATAACTACACTATATATCTTAAAAATTTCGATTCTGAAAACTCAGAAATAGTAGAATTAAATGATTTAAATGAATTTGATCAATTTCAAAGTTATATGAATGATTTAAAAATGTCTTAATTTCCTTCAAGTTATATAATTATATAAATAGAGAGTAATAATTACTCTCTATTTTGTAGTTACTATTTTTTTTATTAAATTTAAAAGTTCTTCTCTTTCTTCTTCTAATTGTCTTTTATTTTCTTTAAACTCTTGAAAGTTAACAACTTCTCCTTTAGGTTTTCTCATTCAATCACTTCCTATTTAACATTATTAACTTATTATACTAATTCTATACAATTAATAAATATCCTTCTATTTTACTTACAAAATTCCTTATATAAATCAATTTTTTATAAGAAATCTCCTGAAATTCTATAATTATTTGTTTTTTAAATTATATATTAAATATAACTCTATATTATATTTGAATCTAATATATATCTCCTTAATAAATATAAAACAGACTAAGTTTTTTGTAAACCAAGTCTGCTTTATGTTTATATAGATTTAATATTATTTTATTTCTTGTTTCAACCAATTAACAGCTGCATCTAATTGTTTTTTTGGATTTTTTTCTTCCACATTTGGTTTTATGCCTTTTTCATTTATATATGCACCACTTGGAGTAAAGTATTGAGCCGTAGTTAATTTATATCCCGTACCGTCTTTTAATTCTCTAACGCTTTGAACTAATCCTTTACCAAAAGTAGTTGTTCCAACAGATATTCCTGCTTTATTATCTACTATAGCTCCTGTAAGAATTTCAGATGCCGATGCACTATTTTCATTTGTTAATATAGCTATCGGTAATCCAAGCTTCTCTTTATCTGATTTTAAATACTCTGTGTTACCTTTATTATCTTTTGTATAAACTATAGTTCCTTCGCCTAACAACTCATCTGCAATATCCTTACATACTGTCAACAATCCGCCTCCATTATCACGTACATCTAAAACAAGTCCTTTTATACCTTTGGCTTTTAATTTATCTAATGCTGATTTAAACTCTTTATATGTATTCTCACTGAATGAAGTTATTTGTATATATCCTAAACCATCTTCTAACATTTTACTATCTATACTCTTTGATACAATTTCTTCTCTTTTAACTTTAAGATTAAGTTCTTTTCCGTTTCTTATTAACGTTAATTCTACAGAAGTACCTTCTTTTCCTTTAATCATAGTTATAGCTTCATCAGAATGTTTTGCTGTTACATTCTTACCATCTACTTTTATTATCTTATCTCCTGCTTTTATACCACTCTTTTCAGCTGGAGATCCTTCAATAGGAGATATAACTGTTATATATCCATCTTCTGATGATGGGCTTATAAATACACCTATACCCACAAATGATCCACTAGTCTGTTCTTTTAATCTCTTGAATTCTTCTTTTGTATAATATTGAGAATATGGATCTTCTAACCCTGAGAATAGGCCTTTAATCGCTCCATTAACTAGCTTTTCATCCTTTGTTTTTTGATAAAAGTCTTCTTTTATTGCACCTTCTAAACCTACCATTTTGTTGTATTTTTTATAACCCTCATATGCTTCTTTAGATATAACCACTCTATCTCCTATTGCAATTCGAAGAGTAGATGTAAATAAAGCTGTAACTATTACGAGAATTACTCCGTATATTATAGCTTTTTTCTTTGAAATCATTACGCTGCATCTCCTTTACATAATCTACTATTTATTATATGACTAGCTCTTTTTTTTATTACTATTTCTCATTTATGTTGCTTTACTCTAATTAAGTGTACTAAGATTTATATTAGATATACATATTATACCATACGAAAAGGGGTAGCTTTTATGAAAAAAGAATTTAGAAAAAAGGTCATATATGATAGAAAAAATCAAAACAATGAATTTATAATTAAAAATTCATCTATAATAACAGAAAAATTATTATCTTTAGACTTCATGAAAAACGCTAAAAACATTATGCTTTATTTAGATTTTAATAACGAAGTTCAAACAGATGAACTGATAAACAAACTTATGTCTCTTAAGAAAAATATTTATGCTCCTATAACTTTAAAAGAAGATCGAAAGTTAATTCCTTCTCAAATCATAGATTTACAAAATTCAATAAAAATCGGGGCATATGGCATAAGAGAACCTAAAGAAGATTGCTGTCCTAAAATTGATGTACATGATATTGATATTGTAATAGTTCCTGCTGTTGCTTATGATAAAAACCGCTACAGATTAGGATATGGCGGTGGATTTTATGATAGATTTTTAAATGAGCTTAGAGATGATGCTATAACAGTAGGAATAGCATTTGATTTACAAATATTTGAATCTGTTCCTAAGGAAGATCATGATGCGCAGCTAAACTATATAATCACCGAAAGCCAAATATTAGCACTCAATAAATAAATATTAATTTGATTCAAATATTTAATAAAGTATATCAAGCAAAAGTATTCTAATATAAATAATTTATTTAGAGGATACTTTTGCTTAAGTTGTTTATTTTACATCTTTTTCATCATTATCTTTATCTTTTTTCTTTTCATCATCTTTGTCCATTTTTCTAAATTTCTCTAGGGTTTCATTAACTACTTTATCTATTTCACTTATTTTTTTGCCTGTCATTATCTCTAAACCTTCTTCTATGCTACTTATTGCATATATATTAAATTTACCTTCTTTTACAGCTTCTACAACTTCATCTTTAAGAAGAAGATTTTTTACATTTTGTATAGGCATCATAATTCCTTGATTCCCAGTGAATCCTTTAATCTTACATACATCAAAAAATCCTTCTATCTTTTGATTTATTCCTCCTATTGGCTGTATTTCTCCTTTTTGACTTACAGAACCAGTTACAGCTATAGATTGCTTTATCGGTATATCCGCTATACTAGATATTATTGCATATAATTCTGTGCTAGACGCGCTATCTCCATCTACTCCACTATAATTTTGTTCAAATGTTATAGATGTAGTCATAGATATAGGCTTTTCTTTACCATATCTAGCTCCTAAGTATCCACTTAAGATTAATACTCCTTTATCATGTATACTTCCACTTTGTTTAATTTCTCTTTCTATATTTATTACTCCACTTCTACCTTTATATGTAGAAGCCGTTATTTTTGATGGTTTACCAAAAGAGTACTCTCCGCTTCCCATTACTGCTAATCCGTTTATTTGACCTACTTTTTCTCCATCTATATCTATCAACAAAGTGCCATCTTTAAACATCTCATTTAACTTTTCTTCATACTTATTGCTTCTATATATTCTTTGATTTATTGCTTTTTGAACATCGTCAGCTGTTATATATAAACTTTGTTCTTCACTAACTGCATCAGCTTCATATATTATATCTACAATTTTATTAAATCTAGCTGTTAATTTATCCTTACTATCACTAATTCTCATACTATACTCTATTAATTTTTCTACAGCTAATTTATCAAAATGCTTAAGTTTTTCTTCATTGCATTTATTTGATATTAACTGTACTGTTTTATATATATTTTCTTTGTTTTTATCTATTTCAATATCAAAGTCTGCCATTATCTTAAATAGATTTCTAAAATCCTCTTCATATGCATACAAAAGACTGTAGTAGTAACTATCTCCTACTAATATTACTTTTACATCTAAATCTATTGGTTCTGGCTTTATAGTAGATGCTACCAAATAACCTAACTGCTTATTTAAAGATTCTATTGTTATTTTTTCAGTTTTTAAGCTTCTTTTTAGACAATCCCAAGAAAATGCATTAGATAATAAATCTTTTACGTTTATTATAAGATAACCACCATTAGCCTTATGAAGTGAACCAGGCTTTATTTCCATAAAACTAGTAGTAAGAGCTCCTATTTCATTTTTATAATCTATAGAACCAGCTAAATTATAATATGTAGGATTATTTTCTATTATTATTTTGCAATCTTCATACTCACTATTATCTATAAATAGGTTAACTTTATATTTATTCAGTAATTTTTCTTCATTTTTAGGAGACATCATTCCTAAAAGAGCCATTGGATTTGGTTGAGTCTCTTCATTTTCAGTTTTAAACTTAGATATATTGTCTACTATATCTTCACATAAATCATTTATATATACTTGAGCTTTTTCGTATTTTCCGTATTTGTTCATTAAGTATTGTTCATAAAAACCTACTAAACCTTTACCAACATTCTTATCTAAATCATAACTTTTATTTTTATAATTATCTTCACATGCTTTTATTCTATTTATATAATCTTTACTTTCTTGATTTAATTTAAGTCCATCTTCTCTTAATTTTCTAACCTCTATAGCTGTTAGTTTACCTAATTCATCTTCTCGCATTAAGGTCCCATCTTCTTTCATAGGAATACTCATGAGACCTCTCTCCGTAACCTCGAATTTAAATCCACGAGGCTTAGAAAATATATTCAATTCTTCTATTATTTTTTGAATATTTTCTTCTAACTCACTCATTAATATCCTACTGTGATATTCATATTCTTTTGAATTAAATATTTTAGGAATTTCACTCTTTAGTTTGTCTATTATGTCATCTATATCTTTTTTAAATACTTTCCCTTGACCTACTTCAAAACATAAAGCTGTCGGCTCATTAGAATTTTTAAAGTTATTTACATATAACCAATCTTTCAAATTTTCCTTTTCTTTAGAATGTTTTTTTATTAGTTCATGTGTATAACTTGTTCTCCCTAATCCACTCACCCCCGCTACATATATGTTATATCCCTTTTTTTTCATTTTTAGTCCAAATTCTATTGCTTGTACTGCTCTATCTTGTCCTATTATATCTTGTCTAGGAACTATATCTTTAGTTGTTTTAAAATCAATATCTTTTAATGACTGTTTAGATTTTAATTCTTCAATATTTACCTTATATTTATCTATGTTCAACATATATCCACCTCTCAACATCATTTTAAAGTTTATTTTTCCCTACTTATTGATAAATAATTAGTAAATATGAAATAAATTATAAAAAGGTTATTTTAGGTGTCTACCCAAAATAACCTTTTTATAATTTATGTAGTTTATATGAAAAATTTTATTGTTCTTTATTTACAGCATTTAACTCTATCCTATCTGGTAGTTCACTAAGATTTGTTTCTACAACTATGTATGGATATGATTTTTCTTTTTCTTTATATGATACATTTACTTTCATTACTTTTTTATCTTCATCTTGAACCACATCTATTTTATTCATTTCTATACCATATTCATTATTACTTCCTCTTGTAACTACTATATATATCTTTTTATCTAACTTTACAGCTAAAGCTCTTTCTTCATTTGTGTATTTCTCCATCATGTCCAATATTTTTTCTGGTATAGCTTCTCGTTGTACCATTGTGTAATCTACTGGTTTTGAATTTTCCATAAACATATTTGGTATAACCACAAAACCGCCTATTATAAGCACTAAAATTATAGCACCATATATTACACCTTTAATATTAAACTTTACATTCATATTTATCACCCCCATATATTTTAAATATATGAAAGTTATACAAACCTTAGAAGAATAAATTTATATAAAAAAAAGATATAGTCATTATTTTTGACTATATCTTTTCTAATTATTATTTTTTAGCTATTGCTTCCTTAACAGCTACAACTATATCTTGTGCTGTTAATCCATGTTTCTTTAATAATTCACTAGGAGTTCCCGATTCACCAAATACATCTTTAACTCCTACTTTTTTAACAACTACTGGATATTCTTCACTTACAACTTCACTTACTGCAGAACCTAATCCACCGATTATACTGTGTTCTTCAGCAGTTACTATTGCTCCTGTTTCATTAGCAGCAGTTATTATTAATTCTTTATCTATAGGCTTTATAGTAGACATGTTTATAACTCTAACATTTATACCTTCTGATTTTAATGTTTGTGATGCTATTATAGCTTCATTTACCATTATTCCACAAGCTATTATTGTAGCGTCATTTCCTGGTGCTACTACTACACCTTTTCCTATTTCAAATTTATAATTTTCATCAAATAATGTAGGAACAGCACTTCTTCCTAAACGTACATACATAGGTCCATTAAACTTAGCTGCTTCAAATATCATTTGCTCTGTTTCTATAGCATCTGCTGGTACTAAAACCGTCATATTAGGTATAACTCTCATTATAGCCATATCTTCTATACTTTCATGAGATGCTCCATCTTCTCCTACTGTAAGCCCAGCATGAGTAGCACATACCTTAACATTTAATTTAGGGTAACATACTGAATTTCTTATTACTTCAAACGCTCTACCTGTTGCAAACATAGCAAAACTACTTGCAAAAGGAATTTTGCCAGCAGTAGCAAGACCACAAGCTGCTCCAATTAAGTTTTGTTCAGCTATTCCCATATTAAAAAATCTATCTGGGAAAGCTTTATAAAAATCATTTGTCTTAGTAGATTTTGATAAATCTGCATCTAGTACAACAACATTAT
The DNA here is from genome assembly GCA_000686145.1 of Peptostreptococcaceae bacterium VA2. Classification (GTDB taxonomy): domain Bacteria; phylum Bacillota; class Clostridia; order Peptostreptococcales; family Peptostreptococcaceae; genus Romboutsia_D. The sequence continues at coordinate 3,206,440 of JMMB01000007.1, forward strand.
CATTTACTTGTCCTAATTTAACTAATGCTTTTCCATAAGCTTCTCTAGTTGCTATATTACTCATTGTCTGCACCTCCTAATTCTGCTAAAGCTTTTTCTAAATCACTGTCGCTTGGAGCTGTTCCATGCCATCCAGCTTCATTTTCCATAAATGATACGCCTTTACCTTTTACAGTTTTAGCAACTATCATAGTAGGTTTTCCTACTGTTTCTTTAGCCATATCTAAAGCTGCGAATATTTGGTCAAAGTCATGTCCATCTATTTCTATTACATTCCATCCGAAAGCTTTAAACTTATCAACTATAGGACCTATATTCATTACTTTTGATGTCTCTCCGTCTATTTGAAGTCCGTTATAATCTAAAAATGCAACCATATTATCAAGCTTATAGTGAGCAGCACTCATCGCAGCTTCCCATACTATACCTTCTTGAACTTCTCCATCACCAAGTACAGTATATACTCTCCATGGTGCATTATCTAATTTAGACGCCATAGCCATTCCGCAAGCTACTGAAAAACCTTGTCCTAGTGACCCTGTTGACATTTCAACTCCTGGAGTTCCTTTCATGTCTGGGTGACCTTGTAACATTTTACCTATTTTTCTTAGTCCTTTTAGCTCTTCTCTGTCAAAGTATCCCTTGTAAGCTAAAGTTGCGTATAACACTGGTGCCGCATGTCCTTTTGATAAAACAAATCTATCTCTATCTTCCATTTTGCAATTATTAGGATCTACATTCATCTCATCAAAATAAAGAGCTGTTAATATCTCAACTGCTGATAATGATCCTCCTGGATGCCCAGACTTAGATCCATGTATCATAGAGACTATATCTTTTCTGATAATACGTGTAATCTCATTTAATCCTTTATGGTCTCTCATGTAATTACCTCCCTGTGTTTATAAAGTAAAATTTAATCTTATATAATAAGTTTTTTCAATCTCATATTATTATATCACTTTTACACAATTTTTTACTCTATTTTTTCATAAAATGAATTATATGGCCTTTATATAAAAAAATATTCTATTAAATATTCATAAATAAATATTCTAATGCTATTTTTTTACATATTGTTACAAAAAAAATTATTGATATTAAAATAATATCAATAATTCACTACAATACGAATAATCCCAAACTTATTTGAAGACTATTATCAATTTTTACCATCATATTCTTATCTAGACAACCTATTTTTTCTCTTAGTCTTTTTTTATCTATCGTTCTTATTTGTTCTAAGAGAATAACAGAATCTTTATTAAGCCCATATTCATTAGCACTAATTTCTATGTGAGTAGGCAATTTAGCTTTGTTAATCTGAGATGTTATTGCCGCAACTATTACAGTTGGACTGTATTTGTTTCCTATGTCATTTTGTATTATCAAAACCGGCCTAATACCACCTTGCTCAGATCCAACAACTGGACTTAAATCAGCATAATAAAGATCTCCTCGCTTTATATCCAAGTTAATACTCACCTTGTGCAATTTTCCCTTCGATACTACTATCGGAAGATTCATCATTTGTCATACCTAATTCAGCTAATGATAGGTTAATTTGGCCCATTTCTTTATAACCTTTTATCATAGATTCTTTAAAATCTATTTTTTTCTTTTGGGTTATATAGAATTGAAAAGCAGCTTTTGCAAAATCCTCTCTATTGCTGTTCTCCATCTGAACTATATAATCTACTTCAGATACGAGAGAGTCCGGTAAAGTAAATATAATTTTCTTCTTACTTTTACTGTGCATAAAATCGCCTCCCGGGGGGTATACTATCAATCTTATTTTATCAAATAACTCTCCATTTGTAAAATTGCATTTCTTTCCATATAAACTCGGTCAACTCTCCTTGATATCATGCATAACACTTCATAATTTATAGTTCCTAGGTTATTTGACATATTTTCAACAGTTCTAGCGCCTTCTCCAAATATTATAACCTGATCTCCAATTTTTATATCTATATCTTTATCAATTTTAACCATGCATTGATCCATACATATCCTACCTACAACTTCAAACAATTCGCCTTTTATCAACACTTTTGGATTTGATTGCATCCTTGTAAACCCATCAGCGTATCCAATAGGTATTGTTACTATTTTTTCTGTCCCTCTACATTTATATTTTAAACCATAGCTTATCCCTACTCCTGAATCTACTTCTTTTATATGAGCTATAGTTGTTTTTAATGTCATAACGGGCTTTAGTGGAAGCCTTTCTTTCATTACATAATCAGATGGATAATGTCCGTATAATATTATTCCACACCTAACCATATCAAATACTAAATCTGGTAAATCCATAATTGCTGCACTATTTGATACATGTTTAGTAGGTATACTAACTCCAATTAATTCCAAATTATCAACCATAAATTTAAATTTTTGAACTTGAGTATTTGTAAACGATTTATCATCTTCATCTGCAGTAGCAAAATGAGTATACATACCCTCTATACTTAAATGTTTTAGTTCATAAATTTGCTTTATTTGTTTTATCGATTGATCATTTGGTTGGAATCCTATCCTAGTCATTCCAGTATCTATTTTAATATGAACAAAAGCTTTATTTTTTATACGTTTTGCAACTTCATCCACTTTCAAGGCCATTTCTAAAGAATAAATAGTAACAATTATATTGTTTTTAATAGCAATTTCTAAAGACTGCTCTGGAATATATCCTAAGCATAATATAGGAAGTGTTATATCATTTTCTCTAAGTTCTATACCTTCTTCTAACCTAGAAACTGCTAAGTAGTCAACCTTTTCTGTTTCTAGCAATCTTCCAACTTTTACTGAGCCATGACCATAAGCATTAGCTTTTAATACTGCACAAATTTTAGTATCTTCCTTTAATAGATTTTTTATATTATTTAAATTAAATTTCATATTGTCTAGATTTATCTCTGCCCATGTAGGAGCTGTTATTTTATTTGTCATAGGTTTCGTCCCCCTTATTTTTTATACTCAAATTCTTTGTAGTTAACTATAAATCTAGTATTTCCTTTAATGTCTAGTATTTCCATTTTATCAGGGTTTTTAGTCTTAGTATCTATATACAATACTTGTTTATTAAAATATTTATCTTCTCCTGGTATGTATGTTTCTAAGCTTAGCTTTCCTTTAGATAATTGTATTTTTATTTCTTCATTTTGTAGATAATTTTTCATAAAATCTCCTATAAACATATATTGATCATTTCTACCTATATTAGGCAACTCTACAATATCATTTATGTTTGGATTTTTAACCAGTATCTTATTATTTTTATATTCAATAGTTTTTCCTTTTAAGTTTTTAGGAGAAACAATTTCTAACTTATAATTATCTGGCTTATTATATTTATGAATAAAAGTATAATTTTGTGAAGATTTATTACCAATTACCTCAACTTCAGCACTACATCTATACGATTTCATAGTTGAGATTTTCTTTTGAAATTCTTTGTATACTTCTTCTTTTGTGGACTCTCTTTTTTGGCATCCTATTACAACTCCTAAAATACCAATAATTATTACTATTAAAATTGCCCACTTTTTTTTCACAAGTATCCTCCTATTTAATCTTATTCATTGTACATAGCTTTTATTATGTCATACCTACATATTATACCTTTAAGAACATTAGTATCATCAACAACAGGAACTCTATTTATTGATTTTTTTATCATAATATTAGCTATATCATCAAATGTATCATTTTCATGAACCTTAATTATTTCTGTAGACATTAAATCTGAAACTTTGTATGCTGCTATTCTTTTCATATCTACTTCCATTTGTTTAAAGTCATCTAAAAATATTAAACCCTCTAATATATTTAATACTTGTGGTGCTTCTACATATTTTTCTTTTTTCATTATATCTGTTTCGGAAATTACCCCCACTACTTTGTTATTTTCATCTACTACAGGCATTCCTCCTATTTTTTCTTTTATCAATAATTTTGCTACATTAACTATGGTATCATCTCTGTGTGCTATTACTACATGACTTGTCATTATATCTTTAGCTGTTTTATTTTTCATTTTATCACTCCTTAATTATAGTTATAGCGTTTGCTACAGCATATTGTTTACAGTGAGATATTGAAACTTTTATTTCTAAAACATTATAATCTATGCACATTTGTTCTAAATTATTATAAGTTTTAACTATTGGCTTACCTAATTCATCTCTTAATACTTCAATGTCTTTAAAATTAAAATTTCTTATTCCCGTTCCCATAGACTTGCTAATAGCTTCTTTAGCTGCAAAATTACCTGCTATGCTCTCCGCTTTAAATCCATTAGATTCAAAATACTTTATTTCATCATTTGTAAATATTTTTTCTAAGAATCTAGAATTGTCTTTTATAGCATTTTTTATTCTTTCAATTTCAATAATGTCAATTCCAATATCATGTATGCCCATAATATCCTCCAAAATTTTCTTCTACTATTATTGTATTACTATTGAGTAATTATATACAATTTTCTTTTTATTAATATATATAGTAACCAAAATTAATATATAATTGTATTATATACCTACTTAATATATTTATGTAATGCTTCACTTATATTTTAAAGTATCAATTTTGTAAAGCATCTTTTAATTTAATCTATTGATTTTTTTAAAATTATTGTTTTCTAATAAGCAAAAAAGGCTAGGTAAATTACCTAGCCTTTATATATTAAATATTCTTTTATATCCAGTCAGCAGATTCAGTTACTATAACTGTTTTATCTTTATCTACATTCATGAATCCTCCAGAGATTTTAGCATCTTTGTAGTTTCCATCCTTTTTTATACGTAAAGTTCCAGTTGCAAGTCCTGTTACTAAAGGTCTGTGGTTTTTAAGTATACCTCTATCACCCTCAGTAGTCCTAACTATAATCATCTCTGCACTTCCATTATAAAAAGTTTTATCAGGAGTAACAATTTCAACCGTAAATTCGCTTGCCATTATTATCTACTCCCCTTTGCCTTCTCAATTACATCTTCTATACTTCCTGCAAATAAGAATGCTGACTCAGGTAAGCTATCATGCTTTCCTTCTAATATTTCCTTGAAACTTCTTATAGTTTCTTTTAATGGTACATATTTACCAGGGAATCCTGTAAATTGCTCCCCAACGAAGAATGGTTGAGATAAGAATCTTTGTATTCTTCTTGCACGAGCAACTGTTAATTTATCTTCATCTGATAATTCATCCATACCAAGTATAGCTATTATATCTTGAAGTTCATTATATCTTTGTAATATAGATTGAACCCCTCTAGCTATTTGATAATGCTCTTTACCAACTATATTAGGGTCTAGAACTCTTGAACTAGATTCTAATGGATCAACCGCTGGGAATATCCCTAGAGATGCTATTTGTCTAGATAAAACAGTTTTTGCATCTAAGTGGTTGAATGTTGTAGCTGGTGCTGGATCTGTTAAGTCATCCGCAGGTACATATACAGCCTGAACAGATGTTATAGAACCATTCTTAGTAGATGTTATTCTCTCTTGTAATCTACCCATCTCTGTAGCTAATGTTGGTTGGTATCCAACTGCTGATGGTGTACGTCCAAGAAGTGCTGAAACCTCAGATCCAGCTTGAGTGAATCTGAATATGTTATCAACGAATAACAGTACATCTTGCTTTTCTTTATCTCTGAAGTATTCTGCCATTGTAAGTCCTGTTAACGCAACTCTCATTCTTGCTCCAGGTGGCTCATTCATTTGTCCGAATACTAATGAAGTTTTCTTTATAACACCAGACTCAGTCATTTCCTCATAAAGGTCATTTCCTTCTCTAGTTCTCTCTCCAACACCTGCAAATACTGATAATCCACCATGTTGAGTAGCTATATTGTTTATAAGCTCTTGTATAAGAACTGTTTTTCCAACTCCAGCACCACCGAATAGACCTATCTTACCACCTTTTACATAAGGTGCTAATAAGTCAACTACTTTTATACCAGTTTCTAGTATTTCAGCAGTCGGTTGTAATTCTTCGAATTCTGGTGCATCTCTATGTATAGGTAATTGAGGAGCATCTTGCGGTGCTGCCTTACCATCTACTGGTTGACCTAATACATTGAATATTCTTCCTAAAGTTGCATCTCCTACTGGAACACTTATTGGAGCTCCTGTATCTACAACTTCCATACCTCTAACAAGTCCATCCGTTGAACTCATTGATATACATCTAACAGTATCGTCCCCAACGTGTTGTGAAACTTCCACTACTATTTCTTTATCTCCATGCTTTATCACTAATGCATTTAATAGATTAGGTAAGCTTTTTTCACTACTAAACTTAACGTCTAATACGGGCCCTATGACCTGAACTATTTTACCTATATTTGCCATGTCCTAGCCTCCTTAATTATTGAGCTGAAGAAGCTCCTGCAACTATCTCAGATATTTCTTGAGTAACTGCTGCCTGTCTCGCTCTATTGTAAACTAATTCTAATTTTGATATCATATCATTTGCATTGTCTGTAGCTGATTCCATTGCAGTTCTTCTTGCAGCTTGTTCAGATGCATAAGATTCTGCTATAGCTCCATACACACTTCCTGAAACATACTTAGGTAATACATATCCAAGTACTGCATCAGCTGAAGGTAAGTACTCTACTGCAGCTTTGCCTTTTATGACTTCTTCAGTTTTATCTATTGTAAGTGGTAACAGTCTTACTACTTTCGCTTCTTGAGTTAATGCAGATACGAATTCCGTATAAACAAGATTCACCTCATCAACCTCTCCATTTTGATAAGCATTCATAGCGATTTTCGCTACTCTACTTGCATCTTCATAAACAGCATCTTCTACAGATTCTATAGAATCTATTATTTCATAACCTCTTTTAGATAAAGACTCTTTAGCCTTTTTACCTACAGAAATTACTTTTGCTGTTTGAGCTTGATTATGGTTAAGTACAGCTTTTAAAATGTTAGAGTTGTAACCTCCAGCAAGTCCTCTGTCTCCTGCTACTACTATATAACATACGTTATTAACTTTTTTTTCTGTAAGAAATACATTCTTACTTCCACCCGTATTCTTAGCAATATCTTGAACAGTGTTGTATAAAGTATTAAAATAAGGTCTTGCACTTTCAGCTTTTTCTTTAGCTTTTCTAAACTTAGAAGAAGAGACAAGTTCCATAGCCTTAGTTATTTGCTTAGTACTCTCAACACTCTTAATACGAGTTTTAATTTCCTTCATTCCAGCTCCTGCCAATTGAGTTACCTCCTTTTTTAAAAAGGATTACGCTTCTATAACAAATTTTCTCTTAAATTCGTTTACTGCGTTAGTTAATTCTTGATTGAAATCTCCATTTTCAAGAATTTTCTTTCCTATTTGTGGATAATTTGCATCTACATATTCGTATAATTCTTTTTCAAATCTCGCTATATTGTTAACAGGTATATCTGATAATAAGTCATTTGTAACAGCATGTATCATCATAACTTGGTTTTGAATGTCTAATGGTTGATGCTCACCTTGCTTTAATACTTCAACTATTCTCTCACCTTGTGCAAGTCTGTTTTTAGTATCTTCATCTAAATCAGATCCAAACTGTGCAAATGCTGCAAGTTCTTTATATTGAGAATAAAGAAGCTTTAATGGTCCAGCAACTTTTTTCATTGATTTTATCTGTGCAGCTCCTCCAACTCTTGATACTGATATACCAGGGTCTACTGCTGGTCTTATACCTGCATAGAATAATTCTGGTGTTAAGTATATTTGTCCATCAGTTATAGATATAACGTTAGTTGGTATATAAGCAGAAACGTCTCCACCTTGAGTTTCGATTATAGGTAGTGCAGTTATAGAACCTCCACCTAAATCATCAGATAGCTTAGCTGCTCTTTCTAGTAATCTTGAGTGTAAGTAGAATACATCCCCAGGATAAGCTTCACGACCTGGTGGTCTCTTAAGTAATAATGACATCTCTCTGTATGCAACTGCATGCTTAGTTAAATCATCATATACTATTAAAACATGTTTTCCTTCAAACATGAATTCTTCACCCATTGCAACTCCAGCATATGGTGCTAAGAATTGAAGTGGTGCAGCTTCAGATGCAGTAGCAGATACTACTATTGTATAATCCATAGCTGAATTTTTTTCTAAAGTATTAACTAATTGAGCTACTGTAGAACGTTTTTGTCCTATAGCAACATATATACATACAACATCTTTACCTTTTTGGTTAAGTATTGTATCTATACATATAGATGTTTTACCTGTTTGTCTATCTCCGATTACAAGTTCTCTTTGCCCTTTTCCTATTGGAATCATGGCATCGATAGCTTTTATACCTGTTTCAAGTGGTTGATGAACAGATTTTCTAGCTATTATTCCTGTAGCTTCAGATTCAACTGGTCTAAATTTATTTGAATTTATAGGTCCTTTTCCATCTATCGGTTGACCTAATGCATTTACTACTCTTCCTACTAAAGCTTCACCAACAGGAACTGAAACTACGTTACCAGTTCTTTTAACGATGTCGCCTTCTTTTATATGTTGGTCATTACCAAGCATAACTACTCCAACCATGTCTTCTTCAAGGTTAAGAGCCATTCCGTAAACTTCTCCTGGGAATTCTAAAAGTTCTCCAGCCATAGCATTCTCTAATCCATAAACACTAGATATACCATCTCCAACTTTTAAAACACTACCTGTGTCAGTTAACTCAACTTTATTCTCATAATTTTTTATTTGCTCTTTAATTATAGAACTTATTTCTTCAGGTCTTAAGTTCATGGGTTCACCGCCATTCTAAGATATTACTTGAGATAATTGGTCTTTCATCTTCGTTAAACGAGTCTTAACAGTACCGTCAATCTCTTCGTTTCCAAGTCTAACTAAAACTCCGCCTAATATAGACTCATCAATTTTATTTTCTAAAGTAACATTTTTATTGTATTTGCTTGAAAGTTTAGCCTCAAGCTGCTTTAATTCTTCTTGGCTCATAGGGACTGCTGTTATTGCACTACCTTCTATGATATTATTCTTTTCATTTAATAAAGCTTTACAAGATTTTTGAACAGCTTCTAGAGCTGCTACTCTATCTTTATCTATTATTATTTTTAAGAAATTGTTTAAGTTATCGCTTATTTGATTGCCAAAAACTTTTTCTACTAAATCCTTTTTATCTCCCTTTGTAACAAGAGGAGACTTTAAAACATTATAAAAATCTTGATTAGATTTTAATATGTCTATTACTGCATTTAGTTCTTCATATAAGTTAGTAGTTGAATTATTTTCCTCTCCTACTTGAAATAGAGCTTCAGCATATCTTCCTGCTATTAGATTTATCATTTAGCCTCGCCTACCTCTTTTATAAAGTTATTTATTAACTCTTCATGCTTAGACTTGTCTAAGTCTTTTTCAATAACCTTAGATGCAGCTAATAATGCTATGTCTGATATATCACTCTTGATTTCATTCATAACTTTTGCTCTTTCTTGTTCTACATCTTTGCTAGCTTTTTCTCTTAAGCTTTGAGCTTCTTGCTTTGCAGCAGAAACTATTTCAGCCTCTTTTTGCTCTGCTCTTAAAGTAGCTTGCTTTACTATTTCTTGACCTTCAGTTTTAGCAGAACCTATTTTTTCTTCGTATTCTTTCTTTAAAGATATACCTTCAGTTTTAGCAGTTTCTCCTTGTGCTAAATTTGTTTTTATATCTTTTTCTCTAGCTTCTATTATTCCTAATACAGGTTTGAATAAAAGCTTCTTTAAAATTACAAATACTAAGAATGTATTTACAAGTTGGAATGCTAATTCATATGTTATGCCTATAAGTGGCTTAAGTTCCATGTTTTGTCCTCCTTTCTACCAATCACAATTTATAAGTAGGAGATGGTTAATCCATCTCCTATTTAATAAATTTTCCTATTATTTTAACTATCCTAGTAATTTAACCAATGGGTTAGCGAATAGAAGTATGATTGCTACAACAAGTCCGTATATTGCAGAAGATTCTGCAACTGCTGCTCCAAGTAACATTGTTTGAGTTATATCTCCTTTAGCTTCTGGTTGATTACCAACTGCTTCTGCTGCCTTTCCTGCTGCGTATCCTTGTCCGATTCCTGCTCCGATTCCTGTTGCAACTGCAAGACCTGCTCCTATAGCTGAGCCTGCTAATAATATAGCTGTTTCCATGATTGTTTCCTCCTTAAAATTTTTTAATTATTTTTTTCAAATCTAAATTATAATTTTTACTCTGTTTCTGCTGCAATTCCAACGAAAACCATCGTTAACATTATGAATATAAACGATTGTAATAGTCCAGCAAATATATCAAAGTATAAATGTAGTGGTACTGGTATTAATAATTGCCCAACTGGTATTGATACTCCCGGTATTAATGAAGATAAATACGCTAGGAAATCATATAGTAGTCCCATTATAACAGATCCACCTAATATGTTTCCGAATGGACGGAAACTTAATGAGATAGGCTTAGCTAACTCTCCAATTAAGTTAAGTGGCAATAATAGCGGTGATGGTTCTATAAGATCTTTAAAGAAACTAAATCCATGGAATTTAACACCTGCATAGTAAATCATAAAGAATGTTATCAGTGCCCATGCTAATGTTGTATCTAAGTCTGTAGTAGGAGATCTAAATCCTAAAAGTCCTATTAGGTTAGAACATGCAAAGAATAAAAATAAACTTCCTATATACGGAATCATATTTGGCATTCTTTTAAGTGTTTTCTCTCCCATTGTCTCAGTTACAAAATTAGCAAGACCACCTATAGCAAACTCTAAGAATACTTGTACTTTGCTTGTAGGTACTTTCTTTAAGTTTCTAGTTAGTAAGAAAGATACTAAAGCTAAAGCAGCTATTATAATCCAGCTTGTTACTACCGTCTCACTTATCTTGAAGTTATTAAAAAATATAACCCATTTTGCTTGGCTCATACTTACGCCTCCTTTCTTTTTAGTTTGTCTATTACTATCTTTTTTGCTAATATAACAAACTTAGGACCTAACAACCCTATTGCAACCCCCAGTATTTCTAAATAAGGGGCTTTCACAGAGACTAGTAAAACTACTCCTGTTATAGTCATTCTCAATATATACTGACTTGAATAATATATTTGAGCCCTTGATACAGGCATAGTTACCGATTTTTTTACTGCTATAGCTAATAACCTAAAGTTAAGTATAGCAATTATTGAACCAAATATTAGTCCTAAAAACATACCCTTACTAAAAATTGACGTTATTAATAGTAATGCAATTACTATTAAATCAAAAATCAAAACGCCCTTTGTTACGTAGTTTATTTCATCTTGTAGATTTGTATTCATGATATCACTTCCTTTTTGTATACACGATTAAAGTTTTGTAAACTGACATAAATGCTCCCCCAATACCTAACAATAAAAATATTAATGTTAATACTGGATCAGTCCCAAACTTAGAATCTAAAAATTTCCCTATAAACGTACATCCTAATATAGATACTAATATCATTAATCCTACCTGGCTTACCAAAGAAAGCATATTAGCTATCTCCATATACATCTTTCTTTTGCTCATATATAGTTTCCTCACTAACATGAAATAATTAAATTTCTAACTACTTTTATTTACATATTTACTGCTTATGTATTTTGCTAATTTCTTAATAAAATATATCTTACCACTTTTTATGTATTTTTTAAACAAATTTCAAATATTTTTTTAATAATGTTTAATTTTTCTGACAGAAAACATTTCCTAGAAAAATATTTAATCTTTTTTTGTTCTAAATTGTATTAAATATTAAATTCAAAATTCACTTTTTATTTTGACTTCATATTATCTATAATAATTGTCTATCATATTTTACCCTCATCTACCGGTTTTTATAACGTAAAAGGGAATCTATGTCTTTATAGATTCCCAATAATATATTTAATTGACTATTTAGTACCGTATAATCTGTCTCCTGCATCACCTAATCCTGGTACTATGTATCCATGATCATTTAATTTTTCATCAACAGATGCAACGTATATATCTACATCTGGGTGATATTTTTGTACTTCTGCTATACCTTCTGGAGCAGCTACTAAATTAACTAACTTTATAGAGTTAGCTCCTTTAGCTTTAAGCACATCTATAGCAGCAATCGCTGATCCACCTGTAGCAAGCATTGGATCTACTATTATCATTTCTCTTTCTTCTATATCTTGTGGAAGCTTACAGTAGTATTCTACAGGTTGTAAAGTTTCAGGATCTCTGTATAATCCCACATGTCCAACTTTAGCTGCTGGAATTAAACTTACTAATCCATCTACCATTCCAAGTCCAGCTCTTAATATAGGAACTATTCCTAATTTTTTACCAGCTATAACTTTAGATGTTGTCTTAACTACTGGTGTTTCTATTTCTATGTCTTCTAATTGTACATTTCTTGTTATTTCATATCCCATTAACATAGTTATTTCTGTTAAAAGTTCTCTGAAATCTTTAGAACCAGTGTTTTTGTCCCTCATTAATGTTAACTTATGTTGTATTAATGGATGATCTGTTATTCTTACTTTACTCATTTTTATTCTCCTCCTACTTACTGTGCTTCATTTCTATTTCTTTTATCATATCAACTCTTTTAGAGTGTCTATCGCCTTCAAATTCTGTATTTATCCACGCTTCAACTATTTCTAAAGCTAGTCCTCTTCCTAAAACTCTTTCTCCTAATGAAAGCATATTTGCGTCATTATGAGCTTTAGACATCTTTGCTGAAAACACATCAGATACTACTGCACATCTTATTCCTGGAACCTTGTTAGCAGCTAAAGATATTCCTATCCCTGTTCCACAGCAAAGTATACCATAGTCTACTTCTTTTTTTACTACTGCGTCTGCAACTTTTTCTCCATATATAGGATAATCAACTGATTCTAGCGAATTATTAGGTCCAAAGTCAACATATTCGATTCCTTTTTCATCTAAGTAATTTGCAATTTCTTTCTTTAGATTATACCCTCCATGGTCACTTCCTAGTCCTATTTTCATGTATGTAGCCCTCCATTTTATATTATAATATATTTAGGCATATATTTACTAGTAAATATTATGCTTTTATTACTTTATATCCAGCAGATTTAAAAAGCCTATTCATTATAGCTTGACCCAATCCAGTAGACTCAAATTCTTCAGAATATACTACATCTATATTCTGTTTGTCCATTTGTATTAAAGTATCAAATAAATTACTTGCTACTTCTTCTAAAGTATTTCCTAAAGATAAAACTTCACAGTTATATTTGTGTTTATTTTTATCTAAACACATTACTCCTGTTCTTAATCCATTTTTAGTATTTGCTTCAATCAAGTTATTAACTTTTATTATAACATTTTCTTCGCTTCCTGACACTATATAAACATCTGCGTCAGGAGAATAATGAGTATATTTCATACCAGGAGCTTTCGCTTTTTTGTTATCTTCTTTTTTAGCTAAAGATGGATCTATATCCACTTTACCAATTACACATTCTAAGTTTTCTTTTGTTATACTCCCCGGTCTTAATATCATAGGAATATTTCCTGTAAGATCTAAAACTGTTGATTCTATTCCAAAGTTACTATCTCCACCCAATACAATACCACTTACTCTACCATTCATTTGCTCTTGAACATGATTAGCCTTAGTAGGGGATGGTCTTCCGGATATATTGGCTGAAGGAGCTGCTATTGGAACGCCTGATTGTTTTATTATTTCTCTTGCTATTTTATGTGAAGGCATTCTTATAGCAACTGTGTTTAATCCACCGCTAGTTGTTTTAGGTACTATTTCTTTTTTATTTAAAATTATAGTTATAGGACCTGGCCAAAATTTTTCCATTATAATTTCTGCTTTTTCATTTACGTCTTTAGCTAAATCATATACTTCTTCTTTGCTATAAATATGTACTATAAGTGGATTATCACTAGGTCTTCCTTTAGCTTCATATATTTTTTTAACTGCATTTTCATCTAATGCATTTGCACCTAAACCATAAACTGTTTCTGTAGGAAATATAACAGTTTTTCCTTCACTTAACAGTTTAGAATACTTTTTTAATTCTTTTAGATCTATATTATTTACATCAATATTACTTATCATAGTTTTCATCTTATGTTTACCTACTTTCATTTTTAGTTTAGATGCAATTTACAATAACTGTTCCAACTAAAAAACCAATTATGCAATATAGACTTCTTGATTTCGGAAATATTTCTTCTAAAACAACATACATCATCGTGCCTGCTGCCATAGCTAAAAACACTCCTATTAATGAACTAAAAGTCCCTCCAAAATACGCACCTAAAAAGCTACCTATTCCCATAGGTACACCTGCTATTATTGTAAATAGAATTACTTTTGAAATTTTCATTTTAGTTCCTACTAAGCTTAATGCCATAGCTAGTCCCTCTGGTATATTGTGTATACCAATAACTATTGCAAGTGTCATTCCTAAAGACTCTGTAGACATAAAAGAAGAACCTATAGCTAATCCTTCTGGTAAATTATGAAGTAGTATACTTATAAATATAAGATAACCAGACTTCATTTCTTTCGATACATCTAATTTAGACTTTATGTACATAGTTAATAATACACCTAAAAAAGTGAATATTACGGTGTAAAATACTCCCATTTGTACCATAGATTCTTTCATTAAATCAAAAACAACCACAGCTAGCATTATCCCACCGGATAGCCCCATAAAAAAGTGTAGATATTTGTCCACATTTTTTCTAAAAACTGCCGATATAACGCCTCCAACTCCTGTTCCTATGACACCTGCTAAAAGACCAATTAGTGTTATTCTAAGTATCATAACTTCCCCCTTTAATCATCTATATTCAATTATATACATGATTAATTTATAACATTCCTAAAGTTTATATAATGAAATATTTTATAGGAAAATTTCTAAACTCTACAGAAAAATCCCTAATTAATAGGGATTTATATTGCTGACATTTTTTCAGTTTGATCAACAGTGATTAAAGCATCTAACATTTCGTCAAGATCTCCATCTAAGTATGAATCCAACTTGTATAATGTTAAGTTTATTCTATGATCACTTACTCTTCCTTGAGGGAAGTTGTAAGTTCTTATTCTCTCAGATCTATCACCTGTACCAACCTGACTCTTTCTGTCAGCTGCTATATCTTTATTTTGATCTGCTAATGCTTTATCTTGAAGTCTAGCTTTTAATACTTTTAAAGCTTGTTCTTTATTTTTTAATTGAGACTTTCCATCTTGACAAGATACTACTTCTCCTGTAGGTATATGAGTTATCCTAACTGCAGAGTCAGTAGTGTTAACACTTTGTCCACCATTTCCTGAAGAACGGAAAACATCTATTCTTAAGTCATTTGCATTTATTTCTACTTCTACATCTTGAACTTCTGGTAAAACAGCAACTGTTGCAGTTGATGTATGGATTCTTCCTCCTGATTCAGTAGCAGGTATTCTTTGAACTCTATGAACTCCTGATTCATACTTAAGTCTTGAGTATGCACCTTTACCTTTTATTAGGAAAGATACCTCTTTGTATCCACCAACTCCAGTATCACTTGCAGTTAATAATTCCATTTTCCATCTTCTTCTCTCAGCATATCTAGAATACATTCTAAATAAACTTCCTGCGAATAAAGCTGCTTCATCTCCACCAGCTCCACCTCTTACCTCAACGATAACATTCTTGTCATCATTAGGGTCCTTAGGTAATAGTAATATTTTAAGTTCTGCTTCTAATGGATCTACTTTCTCTTCCATTTCAGATAATTCCATTTTAGCTAACTCTCTTAATTCCTCATCAGATTCTTCTTGTAATATTTCCTTTGAATCTTTTATATTATTTAATACACCTGTATACTCTCTGTACTTCATTACTATAGGCTCTAAATCAGATTGTTCCTTCATGTATTTTTGCCAAGTTTTTTGATCATTTATTATTTCCGGATTACTTATTTTTTCATTTAAATCTCTATATTTATCCTCTAATACTTCTAATTTTTTTAGCATACTTTTTCACCTCATCTATTGTATCATATCAATTTTTCATTATATCATAGTTTAAATCCTATAACAACTCTATCAATGCCTTGAATATCCTTCTTAGTGTATATTTTTGTATACCCATTATCTTTCATAATCTCTGAAACATCTTTAGCTTGATCATGACCAACTTCATACGCTAATATACCATCTTCTTTTAAATAACACTTCGATTGCTCTGTTATATCTCTATAAAAATCTAATCCATCAATTCCACCTTCTAGTGCATTGTATGGTTCATAATCTTTTACTTGTGTATGCAGTGTGTCCATATCTTTTTTAGGTATATATGGTGGGTTAGACACTATTACATCAAATTTGATATTTTTATCTTTAATTGAACTAAATAAATCTGATTTAATAAATTCTATTTTATTATCAACACCATTATTTATTGCATTTTTTTTACCAACTTCTAATGGTATATCAGATATATCTAAAGATTTAACAGTAGATTTTTCTATATATTTTGCTAAGCTCACAGTTATTGCTCCTGATCCTGTTCCTATATCTAGTATTTCTACTTTGTCTTTGTTTTTGCAAAGTTCTATTATTTCTTCTACTAAGGCTTCTGTATCTGATCTTGGAATAAGAACTCCTTCCTTTACAAAAAAGTCTAATCCCATAAATTCTCGATTTCCAACTATATAAGCAACTGGTCTTCCATTTATTCTATCTTTTATCATAGATAAAAATAAATCGTACTCCTCATTACTCAGTTCTTTATTTAAATTAATATGAATATAAATCCTATCTACATCACCAAGAGACTTTTGAAGAATAAGTTCTACATCTAGTCTTGGAGTGTCACTTATTTCTTTAAGTTCTTCTGAGTATTTTATAATTATATCTCTTATCGTCATATTATCTCCTCTATTGTTAGTCTACTACAGCTTTTAATGCCGCTATTGCTACTTCTAATTGCTTATCATCCGGCTCTTTTGTTGTGAATTTTTGTAACATCATACCTGGATATGCTACAATTTTAGTTATTTTATTATTATATTTCCCAAGAAATCTTATTATTTCGTAAGATATTCCTGCAACTATAGGTATACATACTATTCTCATTACTATCCTTATAATAGGATTTGGCCAACCAAAGAAAGAAAATAATATTATAGATGTAAACATAACTATAAACAAGAAATTTGTTCCACATCTAGGGTGAAATCTAGTAAATTTTCTTGCATGTTCTACTGTAAGTTCTTCTCCACTTTCATAACAATGTATACTTTTATGTTCAGCACCGTGGTATTGGAATACTCTTTCTATATCCTTACTCTTTGATATTAATACTATATACAAAAATAGAATACAAATTCTAATTACACCTTCTATTAGATTTAATAACACATCATTATTCACTAATCTTGAAAATGCACCTCCTACTGCTGTTGGAAGTACTATAAATAGACCAGCCGATAATACAAAAGCTATTAGCATCGATATCCCTATCATTACATCATTTGCTTTGTCTTTAAATATCTTTTTTATAAATTTATCAAAAGCATCTTCTTCGCTTCCATCTTCATCTAAAAAAAACTCTGATGAGAAATTCAAACTCTTAATCCCCTCTATCATTGTTTCAATTAGTACAAATGAACCCCTTAGAAAAGGAATTTTATCTATATTCTTCTCATTTATCCAACTTTTTATTTTATTTTTTTTTACAACTATTTTTCCATCACTTTTTCTTACAGCAATTGCTCTTTTATCTTTAGATTGCATCATAACACCTTCAATTACAGCTTGACCACCGACAGATTGCTTCTTCATGCACTCACCTCTTTAAATTTAAACTTTTACTACCTATATTTTATTATAATACAAAAACACCCCTTAAAGTAAAACTTTAAAGGGTAGGCTGATTATATTCAAATTATTTTTTATCTTTATATACAACGTGGCATTTTCTACATCTAGCTTCATAACTTTCTACCGCCCCTACTTGTATTATAGGATCGTCATATCTTGCTGGTTCTCCATTAATTAATCTTTGTGATCTATTTGCTGGTTGACCACATACAGAACATATAGCTTGTATTTTATCAACAAATTCTGCAACAGCTAAAAGGTTTGGTGTTGGACCAAAAGGCTCTCCTTTAAAATCCATATCTAATCCAGCAGCTATTACTCTTATTCCTTTGTCAGCTAAATCCATAGCTATTTCCACAATTTCTTCATCAAAGAATTGAACTTCATCTATACCTACAACTTGTGTCTTACTATCTATAAAATTATATATCTCTTTTGCACTATTAATAGGTATGGCATTAACACTGTCTCCACTATGAGAAACAACATCTTCTACACTATATCTATTATCTATTTTAGGCTTAAACACAACAATATTTTGTTTTGCTATTCTAGCTCTTTTTATTCTTCTTATTAGTTCCTCACTCTTACCACTATACATCGGTCCTATTACAACTTCTATGTATCCGTGATTGACCGGTCTATACATGATCATTACCCCCTACTACTTAAAATTTCTACATTTATGTCAATTTAATTAATTTCATCATGATTTATTTCATTAAAATAGGAGTTGGCTGCCCAACTCCACATTTTATAAAGATTAGTCTATTTTGAATCTCTTCTTGAACTTGTCTATTCTTCCACCAGCTTCTATATTCTTTTGCTTTCCAGTATAGAAAGGATGGCATTCAGAACATATTTCTATTTTTATCTCGTCCTTAACAGAACCAGCTTGGAATGTGTTTCCACAAGCACAACGTACTTCTACAGCTTCGTATTTTGGTTGTATATCCTTTTGCATTCTATTCACCTCTTCTCTTTATTTTATAAATTAATTATATTAATTTTTCATTTTGCATTATCAACTACACCATTATAACATAAGTTTTTTATCGGTACAAGCAGTTTTTCTATTACTTTAAAGTGCTTTTATTGATTTTATAAATTCCTCATTATTTCTAGTTCTCTTAAGCAATTCTATTACTTTGTCCGTAACTTCTAGTACTGAATTGTTACTCATTTCTCTTCTTAATCTCCAAAGAGCAGTCTTTTCTTCATCAGTAAGTAATAAGTCTTCTCTTCTAGTTCCAGACTTGTATATATCTACTGCTGGGAATATTCTTTTCTCTGCTAATTTTCTATCTAAGTTTAATTCCATATTTCCTGTACCTTTAAATTCTTCGAAAATTACATCATCCATTCTAGAACCAGTTTCTACTAATCCAGTAGCTAGTATCGTAAGTGAACCGCCACCTCTTATATTTCTTGCTGCTCCAAAGAATTTTTTAGGACCATGAAGCGCACCTGGATCAAGACCTCCTGATAAAGTTCTACCTGTTGGAGATATAGTTAAGTTATACGCTCTTGCAAGTCTTGTTATACTATCTAATAATATAACAACATCTTTACCATGTTCAACTAATCTTTGAGCTCTATTTAAAACCATTTCTGCTACTTTAACATGGTGACTTGATACTTGGTCAAATGTTGAATATATAACATCTCCATTTATTGATTCTCTCATATCTGTAACTTCTTCTGGTCTTTCGTCTATAAGAAGCACTATCAACTCAACATCAGGGTGATTTTTAGCTATACTATTTGCAACATTTTTAAGAAGACTTGTTTTACCTGCCTTAGGAGGTGCAACTATTAATCCCCTTTGACCTTTACCTATAGGAGATACTAAATCTATAAGTCTTGTAGCTATATCATTTTGACTTCTTTCTAATGTTAATCTTTCTTCTGGATAAATTGGTGTTAATAGTTCAAATGCTTTCCTTTGTATTGCAGTTTCTGGATTTTCATCATTTACCTTTTGAACATATAAAAGAGCTCTAAACTTCTCACCTGTTTTAGGATGCCTAGTTATACCTTTTATTTTATCCCCTGTCTTCATATTAAATCTTCTTATCTGAGACGGAGATACGTATACATCATTTTCTGTTGATAAATAATTCGAACCTCTTAAGAAACCAAATCCATCAGGTAAAATTTCAAGAACCCCCATTACCTCATCTTCTTTAGATGTATTAAATTCGTCTACTATCTTAGATTCATCTACAGGTTTTGGAGCATAATACGGTTTATTATTTCTTCCGTTAGATGTATTATTGAAAGTTCTGTTTTCACCAGTTTTAACGTATTTATTTTCAATAGTTCTTGAATTATTTTGATTTTCATTTTCCTTCTTTTCATAAGGTTTTACATAAGTCTTATTCTCTGGTTTTTTCTCTAACTGTTTATATTGTGCAACTTTATTCTGTGAAATAATAACATTTTGTTCTTTAACTTCTTCTCTTTTGCTAGTTTTCTCTTTTTCTATGTGATTATTCTTAGAATTTTCATTAATAATTTCGATTAGTTCACTTTTTTTATATTTAGTTATAGATTTTATACCTAACTCTTTAGCTATCTCTTTTAACTGTAGTAATGTCTTACTACTTAATTCATTCAATGTTTTTTCATTTAAGTTCAAAAAAAATCCTCCTCATCTATATGTTATTTATATAAATTTCATTTATTATTTTAGGGAATCAAAGGTGTGAAAAAGAAAAGTTTTACTTTGCAATTAATTCTAATAATATCATTTCTACTACACTACGGTCAACAAATAAAAAAAGTAAACTATATATAAATATAACATTAACTTTTATATAATATATATTATACATTTTTCACTTATTTTAAACTTAATTCTCTATATTTTGTATAAAATTATAGTTCAATATATATACAAAAAACTATAAATTTAATCTTTAAGATTAGATTTATAGTTTTTTAAATTTAAGTTTATCTCTATTCCATATTGTATTTTTTCATTAATTCTACTAATATATCACTTTTATCTAAGTTGTGTATAGCATCAACAAATCTTATTGTTCCTGTTTTAGCTCTCATTACTACTGATTGAGTTTTAGCTCTATCATTTCCTACCGGTATTACTCCTTTTAATAAATCACCTTCCGTTATACCTGTTGCAGCAAAGAATAATTCATCCCCTTTTGCTAAGTCATCTATACTTAAAACTTTTTTAATATCTTCATCTGAGAATCCCATCTCATGGCATCTTATTCTTTCTTGTTCACTTAATGGATATATTTGTGCTTGCATATCTCCGCCCATGCACTTTATTGCCGCTGCAGTTATTACACCTTCAGGACCTCCACCTATTCCCATAAGCATATCTATTCCTGTTTCTTCAAAACAAGTTGCTATCCCTGTTGCTACATCACCATCACCAAACATTTTTATTCTAGCTCCTAATTTTCTAGCAGCTTCAACTATATCATTGTGTCTTTCTCTGTCTTGAACTGTTATAGTCATTTGAGTAGTTTTCTTTCCTAATGCCTTTGCTACATTTACTATATTTTCTTCATGAGTTTTGTTTAAATCTATACTTCCCTTAGCTTTAGGTCCTACCACTATTTTCTTCATGTATGTATCTGGTGCATTTAACAAACTACCTTTTGATCCCATTGCTATTACCGATATCGCATTAGGAAGTCCTTTTGCTATTAATGTCGTTCCATCTAATGGATCTACTGCTATATCAACTTCCATACTTCCTTTTGTGTTCATACCTACTTTTTCACCAATATATAGCATAGGAGCTTCATCTAATTCGCCCTCTCCTATAACTACTTCCCCACTTATCTTAATTGATTCAAAAGCTCTTCTCATAGCCTCAACTGCTGCTCCATCAGCACCATTTTTATCACCTTTTCCCATAAATTGTGATGATACTAATGCCGCTGCTTCCGTTACCCTAACAAGTTCTAATGCCAAATTTCTATCCATAATATATCCATCTCCTTAGTTAGTCTTATTAATGAAAATTATATATTATATTCACTAATTAGTAAACATATATATGTATATTTATTAATTAGTGTATTACATTAGTTGAATTTAACCATATAAGATGATTATATAATTTAATAAGCACAAAAAAGCTAGTCTTTATTAAAAAGACTAGCTTTAATTTACAATATAGCTGCTAACATTCCAAAAAGTGTTGTCATACTTGTAATTACAAGTACTACTACTATCGATATAGCTATAATTTTATTTTTTTTCTTTTGTTTTACATTTGACATTTAAATCACCTCAAAAAATTTTCTTTTATTTATCATCGTATTTATTACAAACTTGCTTCAAATAACCTATAAATTCATCTTTAAGCTCAGGCTTTTTAAGAGCAAAATCTATCGTAGCTTCTAGAAACCCTAGTTTATCTCCAACATCATATCTTCTTCCTTCAAAATCATAGGCATACATTGCTTCTTTTTTAGATAGCACCTTTAGTGCATCTGTAAGCTGAACTTCTCCACCTTTACCTGCTGGTAAGTCTTCTAATATTTCAAATATCTCAGGTGTAATTATATATCTCCCAAGTATAGCTATATTTGATGGAGATTTCCCTGGTTCTGGTTTTTCAACTAAGTCTTTTACCTTATATACTCTGTCCTCTATATGCTTAGCAGATATTATACCATACTTATCCGTATCTTTTATATCTACTTTTTGTACTCCTAGTATTGTAGTTCTATATTCATCATAAGCTTGCATAAGTTGTTTTAAACATGGTACCTTATTATCTACTATATCATCTCCAAGCATTACAGCAAATGGTTCATCTCCTATAAAGTGTCTTGCACAGTAAATTGCATCACCTAATCCTCTAGGCTCTTTTTGTCTTATATAATGTATGTTTATCATATTAGATATACTTTGAACTATATCCAATAATTCTTTTTTTCCTTTTTGCTCTAACTCTAATTCTAACTCTACTGATTTATCAAAATGATCTTCAATAGACTTTTTATTTCTACCAGTGATTATAAGTATCTCTTCTATACCTGATGCTACAGCTTCTTCTATTATGTATTGTAGAGTTGGTTTATCTACTATTGGCAACATCTCTTTAGGTTGTGCCTTTGTAGCTGGTAAAAACCTAGTCCCTAAACCTGCAGCAGGTATTACAGCTTTTCTCACTTTTTTTTGCATAAAGTTATTCCTCCACTATATTTTACAAACAAAAAGTCCTATCAAATAGGACCTCTGCTTATATTTTAGCACTTTTATATTGTGTTTGTCATATAAATTATTTTGCTACTATATTTTCTAATTCATTTACTAAAGAATCGAATTTTTTTATTGTATTTTCTATAGGTTTTGTTGTTGTTAAATTTACGCCTGCATCTTTAAGAAGGTTTGCTGGATAGTCTGAACTTCCCCTTTTTAGAAAGTCTATATAATTATCAGAACCATTTTTTAGTATATCCTGTGCAAAACTTACTCCTGCACTACACCCTGTTGCATATTTGTAAACGTAGAAACTATTATAAAAATGAGGTATTCTTGACCAACCCACTTTAGATAATTGATCTACTTCATAATTATCTCCATAATATTTCTTTAAAAGGCCACCCCATATGTCATCTAACACTAGTGCATTTACGCTTTTATCACTTTCAACCATTTCATGTATAGTTTTTTCAAACTCTGCATACATAGTCTGAACGTATAATGTATCTTTAATTAAATCTAGGTATTGAGTTATATAATATGCCTTTTCTTTATCATTAGAGGCATTCTTTATAAGAACCTCATACAATAATGCTTCATTTGTAGTAGATGCTACCTCATGAGTAAATATTGATGGATTTGAATTAAAATAATTTTGATTCTTTGCACTAAGATATTCATAAGCTGCATGCCCTAGTTCATGAGCTAATGTAGACACAGAACCTAAGGTATTATTGTAATTTGTTAAAATATACGGATGATCATCATAGACGGACAAACAATATGCTCCACTT
Organism: Peptostreptococcaceae bacterium VA2; assembly: GCA_000686145.1. Lineage (GTDB taxonomy): Bacteria > Bacillota > Clostridia > Peptostreptococcales > Peptostreptococcaceae > Romboutsia_D. The sequence goes on from JMMB01000007.1 coordinate 3,230,288, forward strand.
ACTTTATTGTCATTAGAATAAACATCCATCCATTTTTCATTAAAAGCTTTGTAAAGTATATCTCCATATTCTTTTCCAAGTGGTCCTAAAGCTGAGTATATTATTCCCTGACCTTTATCATAAGTAATATCATCGTCTACTGGTTGTACTATTGGCACAAACATATCATAATAATATACTTTATCTAAACCTAAAATTTTCTTTCTTAAATTTACGTATTTGTGTAAACTAGATGTATTTTTAGTTACAGTTTCTATTAACTCATCATAAACCTTAACATCTATATTGTCAGATTGTAAGTTCATATCTAAAGATGACTTATATCCTCTTTCTGTAGAATAAAATACATTCTTCTTTACTTGACCAACTAACAAACCTGACAAAGTATTTATATTATCGTTGTATGCTATAAATTCATTTTGATAAGCAGACTTCCTTTCATTTCTATCTCCATATTCTAAAACTGTTGCATATTGCGAAGGATTTAAGTTTGTTTTTTTATCCATATTTCTAAAAAGTTCATATGTTTGACCTGGTAAAGAAGCTATAGTGGAAGTTCTAGCAATCAAATCTTCACTTTTTTCATCTAAATAATGTTTTTTAGATCTTCTAATTTCAGCTAAATAAATTCCATATTTTTTATTTATTTTTTTATTAGATATTATTTCTTCATATTTTTTATCTGACAACTTAAGTATTTCTAATTCTAAATGCGAACATATATCCATATAATCCATATTAGCTTTATTAATACTTTCATTCATATCTAAATATTTATATGAATTTTTATTAATATCTTGATTTAATTTTGAATAAGCATAAAGCTTATTTATTTTTCTATCTAACTTTTCTTTTATATTTAAAGCAAATGACAAGTGTGTTTTTGATTTAGTTACTTTGCCTATATAGTTTTCAAGTTCTTTGGTATCCTTGGTAAACTGTTTTAACTCATCTTTCCATTCTTTATCGCTACTATATAATGACTGTAAGTTCCAACAAGTTTTACTATAGTCAATTTTAGGAGCTTTATTTATTTCTTTTTTGGGATTTTTATTATCTTCGTTATCAACTATCGAAACAGTATTATTCTTTGTTGTTATGCATTGGCTATAACATTCTTTACTTATAGCTGTAGTACAAAAAACAGATATACATAAAGGTATAATTACTTTGTATAATTTTTTACCCATAATAAGCCATCCTTTCAATAAAATCTATTTATATATTAGGATGGCTTATTTAGTCCATATTATTCAACTCTTACCATTAATACTTTTGCTTAATTAAAATAGTTATCCACATACTTATACACATATTCACAGGTTAATTTCCGACAAACATTTAGTTTTTTCAATATGTATGTAATTTTTATTTTTTTATATTTTTATACTTTTCAACACTTTATTAACATTTTTTTAATACTTATCAACATTTTTACCTGATTTATCAACGGTTTGTGTTGATAATATGTGTATTTTATAAATAATCTCCGTATAATTTTAACATTTTCATATTGTTGAATTTTGTCGAACTTTGGAATTCCAACATTTATAACTCCTTTATTCTGCGTGTCTATGTTATCCACATTATATCAACATTTTACACACAAACTGTTAATATAATATATTTTATTGTATTATCAATAATTCTTTTATCTATTTTAACTAGAATATATCTTACTTACTAATACAGTCATATCATCTTCAACACATCCACCTTGAATTTCAAGAGCTCTATCTAATATTAAATTTGAAATTTCCTTTGGATTTGTAGTTTCTATAGTTTTTAAGAAGTATATCAACCAATTATCACCCATATTATTATTTTTACCTGCATCAAGTATTCCATCAGATACCATTATTATATAATCGCCATCTTTTATTTTCACAGTTTTTCTATCTAATTTTATATCTGATAATATTCCTACAGGAAGAGATGATGATGAAATTAAGTCAATATCATCCTTATCTCTTTTTATGTATGTTGAACATGCTCCCATTTTTATAGTTTGTAATATACCTTTTTTCAAATCTATAATTCCTAAATCTAGAGTTGAAAACATTTCTTCTGATGATTTTAATAAAAGCATATTATTAATTGTATTTATAATTATTTCATCCTCAATTTTTGCGTCCATCATTTTTTCTAGTATATCAATAGTTATAGATGATTCTTCATAAGCTTTTTCTCCTTTTCCCATCCCATCACTTATTGCTATCATATATTTACTATCATTAATATCCATGTGTGTATAATTGTCTCCACATAATACATGACCATCCTTTGACATAGATGATACATCTGTTATCACCTTGTAGTTTTGACTTTTACTAAGGGTAATACTACATCTGCCCCCTAAAGAACAACATCCTATTTTTTGAGCAGACAATGTTTCTTCCATATGATTAGAAATTACATCTATCAACTTATCGTCACACATACAACCATTACCACACGTTTTCTTTTCTATTGTTATCTCAAAATCATCTTCACCTTTAGTAACATAATTTACTTTATTTACTGATATACTATTTCTTTCTAGTTGATCATGTATATCTTTTTCTTTTTCTAAGTCAAGTATTATATTGCTATCTAAATCATTTGATAGCATTTCTATTGATTTTGATATACTTCTGATTTGATTTGCTATTAATTTCCTACTTTCTGAAAATTTAATGTTCCAGTTATAATCTAGTGCAAATAATTTATAATAATAATTTGATGCTTTGATAACAGCTTCAGGTTTTATACATTCTTTTATAAATTCTTCAGAAACATCAGTACAAGTTATTTCTCCGTTTTCTTCTAATTTTTCTAATATATCATTCATTAATGTGTATGTATAATTAAATTTTAAGTCCCAGCATCGCCTTCTCATACTACAGTTCTCGCATTGATCATTATGTATCATATCTACAATAGTAGCTATATCTCTTTTATCAACAATCTTTTCTCTTTCTCTTATCTGGTCAAATGTATCCGCTAAACTATTATAGGCTTTATTCATATTCATAAGCCTGTTATTAGTTAAGTTTTTACTTCTCATTATATAATCGTTAACAACTTCATTTGAACCTATATCCGTTTTTATTATCTTTTCTACCCTCTTGAAAAATTTATCTGGCAAAACTAATACAATCAAACAAGCTATTAATATATCTCTTATTTGTGTTAAGTTAGAACCAACTCCAGAGGTATATGCATATAATATCATCCAGCTTAATATATATCCTAATATACAAAAATATTTATTAAGTTTATTGAATGCACCACTCACTAGGCCTGCAAAAGAAAATATACCCATATAAATTGCTGATGTTATATTATTAATTATAAATGCTATCCCCACTATAACTCCAGATGTTGACCCCATAGATGATCCACCTATAATAGATGCTATCAAAATCAACATAGTTGATAAGACTACCCTTATAGATACACCTAAAATTGACAACTCACCTATTCCCATTATACTAAAAGTAACTAGTAAGCTTATTGATATAGCTTCTTCTATATTTACTGATATTCTTTTATTTGTGTTAGTCAATAATCCAATTCCATACGAAAAAATATAAACAGATATAAACATTATTACAGCTTCCATACCAACAATTAATATATCGTATATATATCTACTCGATAGTAAAGCTTGTCCTAATGATATCGGCAATACTACAGCTGCCCCTATTAAAGATATCTTCCATGTGGAATCTATATTTTTAGTTTTCGGCGTAATTGCCATAAAAACTACTAAGCATAGTGCATACTTAAAAACATACGCCATACTGTTTGCAGATAAAAATATACCAGCTAATGTAGATACAAATACAGGTATCCTATATCGTTTAACCTTTGATATATATAAGAAAAATGCTATACCTAATGGAGCTATTGATCCGATTAATATAGATCTACTTAATAAAAATCCCATTATAGTAAACATCACTGTATTAAAATCAACATAGCTACTTATTTTTATGTAATTTAAATTTATACTTTTACCTTTTAAACTTACTGCACTCTTTTCCATAAGAATCCTCCCCTTATTGTTTATATTGAAATTGTATCAAAGAGAAGTATTCTTTTTTGTCATAATCGGTTTGTATATACTTAAAATATTAAGACATTTTTTTTGCTTTTAGACACATTAAGCCTTCCAAATTATCGTATTCACTTACAATTATGTTTTCTATTTCTAGTTTTTCCATTATTATATTCAATATTTTTACACCAGCAGTTATAATATCTGCTCTTTTTGGCTGTAGTCCTTTTAAGTGTTTTTTATCACTTAATGTCATCTTTTTTAAATTTTGTAGAATTATATCTATATCTTTTTTGCATATTTCACTATTATGTATTTTTTCCATAGAATAAACTTCTAATCCTTGCTTCATTGCAGATAAAGAAGTAATTGCTCCTCCTATACCTATAAGCTTTTTTATATCTTTTTTATTTATATGATTTAGAGTTTCATTTATTTTATTTTCTATGAAAATTGACATTTCATCAAACTCATTTTCATTTATAGGATCTGCTTTTAAAAATTTTTCTGTCATTCTTAAAGCTCCTACGTTTTCACTTTTTGCAAATTTAATTCCATCTCTATTTCCTATAATAAACTCTGTAGATCCTCCGCCTATATCTATAACCAAAATATCATCATTACCTTTTAATCCTTCTAAAACCCCTGAAAATCCTAAGTTAGATTCTTCCTCTCCATTTATTACCTCAACATCTACGCCTATTTCTTGTCTTGCTAATTCTACAAATTTATATCCATTTTTACTGTCTCTAAGAGCTGAGGTTCCCATACTATAAATATGCTCACACTTTTCTTCTCTACAAATGCCTACAAACTCTCTCAGTGCTTCTATATTTCGCTTTATAGCCTCCTCACTTATATATCCATCTTTATCAACATCCTGTCCGATCCTAGTAGTGTTCATTAGTTTTTTTCTGTTGTGTATTTGTCCTTCTATGTAATCACCTATTAATAATCTCATTGAGTTTGTTCCAATATCTATAGTCGCTATTCTCATAATCATTTCTCCTTTTGTTTAATAAAAATTTAATCTACTTTTTTCATTTATAATTTTTCATACACAAAAGAAGGTAACTTAGTTACCTTCTTTGTATATCAAAATATATTATCTCATCTGGCTTAACCATATTTAATCGGTTTCTTGCATCAGTTTCTAAGTCATGAGTACTTTCTACTTTTTTTAATTTTTTTATTTCTAATTTAGTCTCATCTATTTCTTTATTTATATTTGCTATTTCTAATCTGTAGTCTTTTACTTTTGTTATTTGAAATATAAATCCCCCAATTAAACTAAATCCCATAAAAGCAAAAAAAATACTTATAACTAAGAATTGACCTGAAAATTTTTTTCTTAAGTTCATCTCATCTACACCCTTTTTTTAATTTTCAATTTACCTACAGATTTTCTTTTTATAAATTTTCTACTAGCTAAGAAAATATTAGGTATATAAAATATAATATCAAATATAAAGTGTAATGAGTAGATCATAACGTAATACAAATTATTCGAAATACTGACTATGTATTTTATTGTTTTCTTGAATAAATTTGTTATTAAAGAAATAATTTTATTCATTATTGTTAAAATAAACTTACTTATGGTGTTGTAATATAAGATAAAACCAATAAATAATGCCACAAAATGATAATATCTTAATTCAAAAGATTCTATAGCATTTATTGTTATGAATATTATTATAGTAGTCAAAGACCAAAACAATGCATCAAAAAAGAAAGAACAATATTTTATAACTTTAAAATTCGCTTTAAATGCTCTATAAATATCAAACAACAAACCTATAATTATTCCACCATAAATAGTTGCATAAAAGAAGGTTATATCTTGAGTAAATGGAATCATTTACTTAAACACCTTCTTAAAGAAACTTTCTTGTGGCTTTCTTTCTTTTGAATACACAATAGAATTTATAGTTCCCTCTATGCTTATAATATTTTCATCTAAACTTAGCTTGCTCATATCTAGGCTTTCACCTTCTATTACCATCTCACCTGCAGAAGTTCTTACCTCTACTTTTTTATCGCTAAAAGAATAGATATGTTCTATCCCCGAAATAATTAAATTTGACCTATCCTTTAACGTTATGTTATGTTCCATAATATCCCCCCAGTAAATATTTCTATTAATACTACTATAAATATACTGAAGAGTTCTTAAATTTATTCTATTATCTCGTACATTTCTTTTGCATCATTTTTTAGTACATGCTCTCTTATTTCATTTATTCTTATTTTCATAACTTTTTCACCAAAAGTTATTTCTAATAAATCTCCTATTTTAACTTCTGATGAAGACTTAGCTACATTTCCATTGATTACTACTATTCCTTTATCGCAAGCCTCTTTAGCAACGCTTCTTCTCTTTATAACCCTTGATACTTTTAAAAATTTATCTAGTCTCATTTTATCCTCCTTATTATCTACTTTACTAAAAATTGTCAACTATATTTTTTAATCTTTATATAGAAAAAGTGTGGTATATTATCCCACACTTTTTTATTTAAAAATTATGCATTTATTATATCTTTAAGACCTTTTCCAGCTTTGAAAACTGGAGCTTTAGAAGCTGGTATTTCTATAACTTCTTCTGGGTTTCTTGGGTTTCTACCTTGTCTAGCAGCTCTTTCTCTTGTTTCAAATGTTCCAAATCCAACTAATTGAACTTTTTCTCCTGATACTAATGCTTCTTCTACAGATTTCATGAAAGCATTTAATGCTGCTTCTGATTCTTTCTTTGTTAATTCACTCTTTTCTGCTATCTTTGATACTAATTCAGCTTTGTTCACGATAATACCTCCTATAAATGTTTATAAAATAGAATTCTAATTTTTTCAGTAAAAATTCTAGTTTTTTACATGTTTTTATAATTTATTTTCTTTTGATTTGTTCCAAAGTTCGTCCTTTTCTTGTAGTGTCATTTTTTCAAAATTTCTATTAAGTTTTTTGGCACTTTGTTCCATAAACTCAAATCTATTTACAAATTTATGGTTTGTACAGTTTAGGGCTTCCTCTGAATCTATTTTTAAGAATCTAGCTAAATTTACTATTGAAAACAATAAATCGCCGAGTTCTTCCTTTATGTATTTTATATTTCCTTCTTCACATTCGTCAAGTAATTCTTTATATTCTTCAGTAATTTTTTTAAATACATCCTCTATATTATCCCAATCAAATCCTACAAGTGCCGCCTTTTGTTGAATTTTTTCTGCTTTTATAAGCGCTGGTAAATATTTTGGTATTCTCTTTAATCCATCAGTTATAAAACTTTCGCCTTTTTCTTCTTGCTTTAGTTCTTCCCATGTTTTTTCAAATGTATCCATGTCTATTTTAGCATTATTAAATACATGAGGATGTCTATATATAAGTTTTTTGCATATTCCACTAACTACTTCTTTAAAATCAAAATAGCCTTCTTCTTGACCTATTTGGCAGTGGAATATAACTTGTAGAAGAATATCACCTAGCTCCTCTATCATTTCATCTATATCATCATTATCAATAGCTTGACAAAGCTCATAGGCTTCTTCTATAAGATATTTTTTAAGAGATTCATGAGTTTGTTTTTTATCCCAATCACATCCAGATTGACTTCTTAGCTTATTCATTATTTTTTCTAGGTCATATACAGTATTATACACACTTTTAGTACTTTTTGGTATATATAAGCTACTTAAATAATCAAATAAATTTTCACATCTATCAAGATCTTGCAATTGTACATATTTCTTACTCTCTAGATTCTTAACACCTGCTCCATTTACTATACATACTTCTTGATCGTAATCATAATATTCCATTAACTTTAACTTTATATTTGATGCTATAAAGTGGTCATATATTTGTGTTATTATCATGCTCGCATTTGTATCTATAAATGAATTCTCTATCTCAAAAGCATCAACTAACTTGAATCCATCAGCTGGATCAATTGCTAGATAATTAAACATAGCGTCCACAAAGCTCATAGAAGCTATAGTTTCTACTTCTATGTTCTTTTCCTTTGCTAATGACTCTATTATGCTTACAGTCCTTTCTGCAACTCTTGGATGTCCTGGAACTGCATATACTAAATCGCCCTCTTTAGATAATTCTACAATGAATTCAGAAATTTTGCTATATACATTTTCAAAATTTTCTTCTTTATCATAAAAATAATCTAAAGAAGTGTATTGTATAGTTTCTTTAAGTTTGTCTACAGTTGGATGTTTTTCAGTTCTTAAAAATATTCTTGAACTTGATTGTAGTGCTTCTAATGCACCCTGACTGATAAGAGAGTAATCTCCTGGTCCAAGTCCTACAATGCTTATTTTACCCATGATACCACTCCTCTTACTTTTTTTCAATTATTAGTCATTTAATAAATATTTTAATTCAAATAAAGGTAATTAGCTATTTATAAGTATTTCCTTTATTTGCATATATATTCTCTTCACTATCTCATAAGGTTAAATTTTTTAAGTACTCTATAAATTTTTTCACCTTTTGGCATAGTTAATACTTCTTCTCTTTTAATTCCGCCTATGAATATAATTACTAATCCATAAACAGCTGCTCCTATACCTATTGCAACAACTGTAGCTATTTTACCACCTATTATTCCTGCAAACAATCCATAGCTTAATTTAACAGCTATAAACATAGTTATAACAGATATTAATGGCTTTATAATAAATTCTTTAGGTGAGAATCTTATATTCATAGCTTTTTTTACATAAACAATTTCAATAAGAGCTGCAACTAAATAAGCTGTTACTGTACCAAGTGCAGAACCAAAAACATTTATTTCTGGTATTCCAGTTAATGTATAACTTATTATTACTTTAAATACCATACCTATAGATAAAGCTATAACTGGTATCATAGGTTTACCCATTCCTTGAAGTATACCATTCATAGTTTGCATTAATCCTAAGAATATAACGCAAGGTGTAAGTACAAACAGTATTGTACCTACTGTTGATGGTTCATTAGGATATAAAAGGCTCATTATAGGAGTTGCTAATGACGCAATACCAAATGCCGCTGGTAAAACCATTAATAGCGTAACCTTTATAGCACTCTTAGTATCTTTTCTTGCTTTTGCTTTATTGCCTATAGCATATGATTCTGATATAGAAGGTACTAAACTCATACTCATAGCTATTGTTATAACTGATGGTAAATTTATTATCGCCATTGCCATACCTGTTAATTGTCCGAACATTGATAAAGCTTGGTCTGATGTAAACCCAGCTTCTGTTAACCTTCTAATAACTATCATACTGTCTATCATACCTACTAAAGGCATAACTGATGCACCTATTGTTATAGGTATCGCAACTACTAATAGTTTCTTTAATATTCTACCAACAGTTTCATCTTTAAAATGTTGGCTCGCTTTTTTCTCTGCTTTACGTTGTTTTCTTTCACCAATATATATCGTTACTAAATAAATTGTAGATGCTATAGAACCCACAGTAGCTCCTGCTATAGCTCCTGCTGCTCCTAATTCCGCTCCGTAACTATTCATTAAAAAATATGCTAATCCTAAACCTAATATAACTCTAAAAAATTGCTCACTTATCTGAGATATTGCAATTTTAGTCATTTCTTTTTTACCTTGGAAATATCCTCTATAAGAAGACATCATTGGTACAAATAAAAGCGCTGGAGCAATTGCTAACATTGCATAATACGCATCTGGATTGTGCATTGCTTGTACTATGTCTTTAGCTCCAAAGAAGAATATACAAAATGCTACTAATCCTGTAATAAATAAAACAGTATATGATATTTTGAATATTTTATGTACTCCCTTGTAATCACCAATTGCATTTTTTTCAGAAACTAACTTAGCAAGTGCAGTTGGAAAACCTGCTGTTGCTAAAGTTAAAAACAATGTATACACAGGGTATACTGCTTGATAATATCCCATTCCTTTTGCTCCAATTAGATTTCCAAGAGGTATTCTAAAAAATGCACCCATTATTTTTACTATTATACCTGCCATTCCAAGTATAAGAGCACCTTTTAAAAACGAGTCTTTATTCTTGTTATTATTCATAACTAACCTCCATTTGATTTATATAACAAACTTTAATATATCATATATTCAATGGTATGTTCAATATATTACTACAAAATGTAAAAAGACCCTAAATTTAGGGTCTTGGATTTAAAACAATTATTGAACTTGTTTTCCTAGGAAGTTTGCTGCTATTTTTAATATTTTTTCTTCTTCTTCTTCCATATTTTCTGACTCTTTTGATACTAGTATTATAGAACCTATGCAATCACCTGATGCACTTATTATTGGCATTATTATTTGTTTTGCGTATTCCATAGCATCATCTTTGTATATAGGTAATAATTTACTATCTTTAAAATGCTTTATCTCTCTGTTTTCTATTAATGTTTCTAGCTCATCGCTTATACTTTTTTCTTTGTAATCTTTTTTAGGTAATTTAGAAACTGTTATTATCGAATCTAAATCTGTTACTGCTACTCCACATCCTAAAATTTCTCCTAAAGTTTCTGTATATTCTTGGGAAAATTCATTTAATTCTCCTATTGGTGAATATTTTTTAAGAATTACTTCTCCATCTTTAGCTGTAAATATTTCAAGTGGATCTCCTTCTCTAATTCTTAAAGTTTTTCTTATTTCTTTAGGAATAACAACCCTTCCTAGATCATCTATTCTTCTAACTATCCCTGTCGCTCTCATATATAATTTATCCCTCCATTAGTAACTTTAGGATTATTTTTACCAATGATAAGAAAAATATGCAAAAAAAGCTATGTATTACTTAAAATAACTTTTTTTGCATATTTAATGGACTTTATTTTATTTTTATAATTTTATTTTTTTTATAACAGCTTCATTTTTTTCTACTTTAGCTTCACTTGAAAGTTTCTTTATTTGTTGTTCAAGTTTACTGCTTAACAATGTAGTTTTTATTGAATCTTTAACTTTTTCATAAGGCACTTGCTCATTTACTTTATCTGTAAGCTTTATTATATGATATCCATATTGAGATTCTACTATATCAGATATTTGACCAACTTTTAAAGAATATGCTGCTTTTTCAAATTCTGGAACCATTTTACCTTTTCCAAAGAATCCTAAATCTCCACCTTGACTTGCAGATCCATCATCAGAATATTTTTTTGCTAAATCTGCAAACTCTTCTCCTGCTTTAGCCTTTTTAAGAGCTTCTTCTGCTTTCTTTTTAGCTTCTTTTTTCTTAGCTTCAGAAATAGGTTTATTATTTTTATCTACTGTAGATATTAATATGTGTGATGCTTTAACTTCATCTTTATAATATTCTTTTTTATGATCTTCATAATATTTTTTCATTTCTTCATCTGAAATTTTTGTAGTTTTTTCAAAATTACTTTTATAATTTTGAAGAACTAAGTCTTGTTCTTGTTGATTTTTTAAATATTCATCATCTATTCCTATTTTTTCTAAGTTCTTTTTATATTCTGCATCAGAATCAATATTTTTCTTTAATTCTTTAAATTTTTTGTCTACTTCTTCTTTAGAAGGCATTAAATTTTCTTTTTTAGCTTGATCATATATAACCTGTGCATCTATTATTTGTTGAACCATCATATCTTTAAATTTATCTTTATATTTTACTCCTTTTTCTACCTCCGTATCCCAAATTTCTGGACCATACATAGACTCTACTGATTGTTTGTATAAGCCTAACGTTTTTTCATAATAACTAGAAGTTATTTCTTTTCCATTTATAGTTACTACTGCTTCTTCCCCCTTTTTACTGCTCCCACAAGCAGTCATAGATAAGCCTAATAAAATAGACACTGCTACTGACATTATTTTTTTCAAAATATAAACACCCTTTCCTAATCGTTTAGTTATTTTACACTACACATTTTCTCTAGCAATTCTTCCAATTCTACAACTATATTATACCCTATTTTTTCCTTTGTTTTGTATCTAGTTGTAGGTATTAGTAATATTTCATCCTTAAGCTGTCTAACTTTTTCTATTTTTAGCATTTTGCATAAAGTTTTTATATATGCAATTTTTAGTAAAGATTGTACAGCTTTAGGTATATCAGAGAATCTATCTTCTAATTCATCTTGCACTTCTTTCATATCTTCTTTAGATTCTATAGAAGCTATTTTCTTATACATTTCTATTTTAATTAACTCATCATCTATATAACTGTCTGGAATATATGCATTCACACTTAAATCTATTTCCACATCTATATCATCAAGAATAACTTCACCCTTAACCTTTTTAATAGCTTCATTTAACATCTTTACATATAAATCATATCCTATAATAGCCATATGCCCGTGTTGCTGAGAGCCAAGTATATTCCCAGCTCCTCTTATTTCAAGGTCTCTCATAGCTATTTTAAATCCCGAACCAAATTCTGTAAATTCTCTTATGGCTTTTAATCTTTTTTCTGCTATTTCACTAAGTACCTTGTCTTTTTCATACATTAAATACGCATAGCCTTGTCTAGAACTTCTTCCTACTCTACCCCTTAATTGATAAAGTTGTGCAAGTCCCATCTTATCGGCATTATATACAATCATAGTATTAGCATTTGAAATATCCATACCGGTTTCTATTATAGTTGTACAAACTAATACGTTATATTCTTTATTTAAAAATCCTAATATTATATTTTCCAAATCTTTAGATGTCATTCTACCATGTGCCACAGCTACCCTAGCATCTGGAATTAATCGTTTTACCATGCTTGCCATTTCTTCTATATTCTCTACTCTATTATATACAAAGAATACCTGACCACCCCTAGCTAATTCTCTTTCTATCTCATCCTGTATTATACTTTCTTTACCTTCTGTAACATAAGTTATAACAGGGTGTCTTTCTTGAGGTGGTTCTTCTATAACACTCATATCTCTTATACCACTTAAAGACATATGTAGAGTTCTTGGAATAGGAGTTGCTGATAACGTAAGAACATCTACTGTTGATTTTATTTTTTTAAGTGATTCTTTGTGTCTAACTCCAAATCTTTGTTCTTCATCTATTACTACTAAACCTAAGTTAGGTATATTTATATCCTTAGATACAATTCTATGTGTACCTATTAATACATCTACTAAACCTTTTTTAGTATCTTCTATAATTTGTTTTTGTTGTTTAGGCGTTTTAAATCTACTTAATACCTCTACTCTTATTGGATAGCTTTCAAATCTTTCCTTAAATGTATTGTAATGCTGCTGAGCCAAAATTGTTGTAGGAACTAATAATGCAACTTGCTTTTGCTCCATACAAGCCTTAAACACCGCTCTTATAGCTACCTCTGTCTTACCATATCCAACATCTCCACAGATAAGTCTATCCATAACCTTACTTGATTCCATATCTTTTTTAGTTTCTTCTATTGCCTTTAACTGATCATCAGTTTCTTGATGAGGGAATAAAGACTCAAATTCACTTTGCCATGGAGTATCTTTTTCAAACTTATATCCTTTTACCTTTTCTCTTTTTGCATAAAGCTCTATAAGGTCTTTAGTCATATCTTCTATTTCTTTTTTAACCTTAGCTTTAGCTTTTGTCCATTCGCTACTACCTAATTTATTTAATTTTACTTTATCTTCTTCAACACCTATATACTTTTGAACCTTGTCCATTTGGTCTATTGGTACATATAAGTTATCTCCACCATGATAAACTATCTTCATGTAGTCTTTTTTTATAGCATTTACAGTTATTTGTTCTATCCCTGTATATCTACCAACCCCACTATTTTCATGAACAACATAATCACCAACATTTAAATCTAAGAATGAATCAATTTTCTTCCCTTTTTTAGGTTTTTTAGCCTTAGAAGTAGATGTTCTCTTATGGACACCTATCATTTCATTATCAGTTATTACTGCAAACTTTATAGATTTATACTCAAATCCACTAGTTATACGAGCTGGCGTAATTATAATTTGAGAAGACTTTATTTCTATATTTCTACTTTTAGATATAGTGCTTTCTAGCCCTAAGTCTAGCAATTCTGAATTTAATTTTTTAGCTCTATCCAAAGTATTAGTAGCTAATATTAATTTATAACCGTTATACTTTAATCTATTTAATTCATCTGCTAAGCTATCAGATTTAGCATTAAATGTAGGAATTTCTCTACACTCAAAGTTAACTATAGACTTTACATCAAAATCGTTTATAGGTTTTGGAAGTAATGTATTTAAAACCAACTTATTTTTAGACATTATAAATTCTAAATCACTATAATGATATAATAAATTTCCTTGATCTTTAAGAGCTAACCCTCTTTCAAGATTCAACTGATAGTTGTCTTTAAATTCATTTATATAATTCTCACATCGTTCCTTAACTCTACTTATATCATTAACAAAAACTATTGCATCATCTTTTAAATATGTGAATAAACTTTTATTTTCATCTGTATATACATAGTCAATATAATTTTCTACACCTTGGAAATACGTTTTACTTTGTATATTGTCAATATTTGAAAATACATCTTCATTGGTATATTTAGTTGTATCACTTTTAATTCTAGTAACGCTATCCTCAGTCTTTTTAGGATATATAAATTCTCTTGATGGTGTTATAGAAAATTTCTTAATCTTCTCAATAGATTTTTGAGTGAAAACATCAAAAATTCGTATAGAGTCTATTTCATCATCAAACAGTTCCATACGAATAGGATTGTTATATTCTAGTGAGAATATATCTATAATCCCTCCTCTAATACTAAATTGACCAAAACCTTCGATTTTGGAAACCCTTTCATATCCCAATGATACCAATATATCACTTAACTCCCCTATTTTAAGGTTATCACCTATTTTATATGTAAATATATTTTCTAGTAATACCTCTTTAGGTGTATATTTTTTTAATATGGCTTCAACAGATGTTACTAAAATTATATCTTTTCCTTTAGCTAATTTTAGTAATACCTTTAATTTTTTAGCTTCTCCATTTCTATCCTTTGCATCTAAATGATAAAAATAGATATCTTGGAAACCTAAATAATCTACTTTATCTTTCATATAAAAACTTAAATCATCATATGCTTTTTTAGCTTCTAAATCACTGCTCGCTATAAAGACCATTTGCCTAGATAGGTCCTTGAATATAGAATAAGCGATATGAGGTTTTTGCACTGGTAAAAGCCCATTAACTAGTAATGAGCCTTTGTTATTTTTTATGCAATTTATTACATCTTTATATTCTTTTGAATTTTGCAAAGGGTATACAAAAACGTCATTCATATATAATTCCCCTCTCACTACCCGTTGTATTTGTTCATAGATATTTCTATATTTTCTCTTATTATAGTATCAACTGCACGATATGCTTTTTCAAGTCCATTTTCTAAGTCTATAGCTTCTTCTTTTCTAAATTTTGAAAGAACAAAGTCAGCTAAATCTTGTCCTGGCCTTGGCTTAGATACACCAACTCTTACTCTTGGAAAATCTGTTGAACCTAAACACTTTGTAATAGACCTCATTCCATTATGAGTTCCACCACTTCCTTTTGTTCTAATTCTTAATTTACCAACATCCAAATCGATATCATCGTACACTACTATTATATTGCTTAAGTCTACTTTATAATATTGATATATATCTATTAAAGTTTCTCCACTTAAATTCATATATGTTTGTGGTTTAACTAATAAAACTTTTTCAGACCCAATTCTACCTTCTCCAATTAAAGCCTTATGTTTTATCTTCGTCACGGATATGTCATATTCCTTTGCTAAAATATCTATAACGTTAAAACCGACGTTATGTCTTGTTTTATCATATTGTTTTCCTGGATTTCCTAACCCTACTACTATATACATTTTTCTCCTCCTTTAATTACTTATTATGTCAAAGTATATTTTTAATATATCATAATTGGTTAACATTATTGTTATTGTTGCCAATGATATAAATGGTGCAAATGGTATTTTTCTTATTTTATCACGTTTTAATAAAAGTATATACATACAGTATATAAACCCCATAACATAAGATAAGTATATAAGATAAGTCACATAATTGTGACCTAACGCAAAACAACATAAGCCGTATAAGCCTATGTCTCCTTTTCCTAGTCCTTTTGTCACAACTGACAATATATATGGTATCATAAGTCCTATAACTAATCCTAATATATGACTTAATGCATCGGTTTCTTTATTTATTGTTATTAGAAAAATTACTCCTTGGACTATTATACCACTAAGTACTGTCATATTATATATGTATATAGTATGATAATCTATTATTGAAATTATTATTATAAACGGTATTAATGACAGATACTTTATAGATTCTACATTTAGTCCATATTTATAATAAATTAACATCATTGATGATATACTTGCTAGATAAATTATTATTGTATTTATTTTATTTTTATTTATTTCATCACATATTTTGTATAATTGCTTATCGCATATATGAGCTATTATTACTGAAGTCATTATTATATAAATCATATTTTTATAAATAATAGCAGGGTTATTTTAATTATTAACCCTACTACATATATTTAATCATTAAAATAAGTTTATGTACCAATTTATTATATTAGTTCCACATAAAACAGTTATTAATGCACCTACTGATATAAACGGTCCATAAGGTATCATAGAATCATATTTTTTCTTTTTCCTCTTACTATTTATTATGTTAAATATACCGTAAATAGCTCCAGCATATACGCTTAAAAGTATTGTTAATAATCCTCCCTTAATTCCTAAAAATAAACCTGTCATGGTGAATAATTTAATATCTCCTCCACCCATAACATCTTTTTTTACTACTAATTCTATTAAGTAAATTAATATTAACATACCTCCACCACATACAACGGCTCCTATTAAACTTCCTTTAATTTCAATACCTTTTCCAAACATATTAAATATTAATGCAATTGCACATCCAAATACTATTAGTTCATCAGGTATTATGTAATGATCTATATCTATAAAAGTTATTATTATAAGTAATGATATTAGTACTAAATAATATAATGTTATAACATTATACCCATACTCATTGTATATTAATACAAATAAAAAACCTGTTAATAACTCTACTAATGCATATCTTGATGATATTTTTTTTTCACAATATCTGCATTTACCTTTTAATAAAGTCCAGCTTAATATTGGAACTAAATCTATTGCTTTTAGTCTAGTATTGCAATTATAACAATGTGAAGGTGGATTAACTATTGATTTTTTTTCTGGTATTCTAAAAATACAAACATTAAAGAAACTTCCAAAAGTTACCCCCATTATAAATGATACTACTGTAAAATATACGCCCATATTAATATCTATCTCCTACCAATTTGCTAGTATATTCATAATCTGTGCATCTACTTAATGCACTTTCTCTAGAAATTTTTCCTTGTTTATACATATTTACTAGTTCATTATCCATTGATTGCATTCCAAGTTTAGATCCTGTTTGTATTATATTAGGTATTTGATAAATTTTACCTTCTCTTATTAAATTCCTTATAGCAGGATTAGGTATCATAATCTCAAGAGCTGCTACTCTGGAGTTTCCATCATAAGTAGGAAGCAATTGCTGTGATATAACTCCCTCGCATACAGTAGATAACTGTGTCCTTATCTGCTGTTGTTGCTCTGATGGAAACATATCTATTATTCTATCTATTGTTTTAGCTGCTCCAACAGTATGTAGCGTAGAAAAAACTAAATGACCAGTTTCCGCTGCTGTTAGTGCAATAGATATTGTTTCTTTATCTCTCATCTCACCTATTAAAATAACATCTGGATCTTGACGTAGTATTGCCCTTAATGCTGAGTTAAAACTTTCAGTATCTTGCCCTATTTCTCTTTGATTTATTATACACATTTTATGTTTGTGAACGTATTCTATAGGGTCTTCTAGTGTTATAATATGCCTTTGCTGATTAGTATTTATTATGTCTAATATACTTGCTAATGTTGTACTTTTACCACTTCCTGTAGGCCCTGTAACCAATACTAAACCTTTATGTTTTTCGGATAATTTTTTTAATATATCTGGCAATCCTAGACTATCAAAAGATGGTATGTCAGATGCTATAGTTCTTATAGCTATTGCATATTTTTCTCTTTGCTTATATGCATTTATCCTAAATCGCTCTCCGCTGTCTAAGTACGCTGAAAAATCAGCTTCTCCATGTTCCTCTACTTTTTTAAAATTTTTGGCACCAGCTAATTCTCTAGTCATATTTTTAGTGTCTTTATCTGTCAATATATTGTCTGTTAAATTTTCAAACTTACCCTTACATCTAGCTATTGCAGGACTATCTACTGTTATATGTATATCTGATGCATTCATATCTATTGCTTTTTTTAGCAAATCAAATATATTCATTGTTTATCTCCTTACTATATTTGTTAAAATATAACTAATACTATTTTATCGTATATCTCCAGTCATTAATATCATAAGATAATTTATAATTATTTGCACTTATAACTTGCTCAACTTTTACTTGTATCGATGCTTTTATAGTGTATTCCTCTTCTAACTCATTATCGTTATACACTAACCCGCTATACATAACATCAAAATCAATATATGTATTTTGGCCAGGTTCTATAGAAATAACTTGCCTAGGCTGTACACCATCTATATCAGCTTTATTTTTCATAGGTCCAATAGATTTTAATTTATATTCTATTTTTTTATTATTTTCATTATATAATATCGTATTATCCCAACTCAAATTCAATATATCTGGATAAATTATCTTAATCATACTTTTCGATCTACTATTTCCATTATTTGATGTGTAGCTAAAGCCCTGTATGTTTGAGATTTGATAAGGATTATTTCCCGGAAAATTTAAATTTAAATTTTCTATTTTATACTGTAATTGGCTTCCCATAACCCCTTCATGAACTTCTATAGATTTCATAGCTTCAGAAATCGCCGTCTCTATTCCTGCTTCAGCTGCATATTTACTTTCTATTTTTTCTTCATTATGTTTATTAGATGCTACTTGATTGCTTACTTGTTTTATTAAAATAAACATTGATATTGTTACTATTATCATTGCAAATATAACTAAAATAAGGGCAGAACCTGAATTATCTTTACATTTTTTTATAATTTTATCCAATATATCTTCCCTCCCTAATCAGCTATTCTCTAATATTTTAGTACTAATTACAGTATTTTTTTTACTTATATTTTTATTTTCAAATTCTACATTTATATTTATATTATATAAATATTTATTATAAGCTTGGTTATTAGTAATTTTTTCTCTGCTTAGTCCTAGGGTTATTATATATATCATTTCATCTTTATTAGGAGCTCTTTTATATTTTAGCAATGAGCTATCTTTTGCTCCATTAGAAGCTTCCCCTTGATATCCTTCTTCATTTACTTTTATTATTTCTATACCTTGATCATTTTTAATCCATGACTTTTCACTGTTTATCTCTATAAACTTTCTATCTTCATCTTCATCAATATATATTTTTATATTTTTATTGTCATTTGTAGCATTTTTTATCTGAGCTCTTAAATTCTCTATTTCTGTCTGTGCTATATTCAATGATTTTATATCTTTCTCATTTTTTGAATTTGTTTTTATTGTCATATTTATAACCTGAAAAAATCCTATGGATATAATTGATACTATAGATAAAGCTATAAGTATTTCTATCAAAGTAAAACCTTTTTTGTTCAATTTATAACACCTCTCTAAATTCTAATTACCAAATTTAACAAATAAATCGTCATGTTCATATCTATCCGCTTCACCATTATCTATACGTTTTATACTTTCAATTTCCACCACTATTTTATCAGCAGGATTTTTTATTTCAAATATAGTGTCTACATCTATATCTCCAACGCTTTCCCCATTTATCTTAACTCCATACAATTTTAAAAACTTAATTTTATCAATATCTCCAGATGATTGATTTGGTCCAACATTACTTGGTCCCACTTGAACTTTTAACATAACTTTTTTGCATTGTACGTATTTGAATATAACATTATATTTATTATTATTTGCAAAATGTTTTTGGCTTGTATTTCCAAATTCAATTTTCATCACACGATCATTGTATGGATCATAAAATTCATCATCATATGGATCATCTAAATCCTTTGAGTATTCTATTTTAATATTAGTATCTAATCTGACTGGCTTATTCCTAACATTTCTAGTATTTTCTTCTCCGCTTTTTGAAAAACCAATTCTATAATGAGGTTTATCTAATTCCTGCCAATATCTTCTCCCTCCAGGTTGATTATGCATTATAACTTGATTTTCAACACCTATTCTATCTGATAAACCTATTTCAGGTACATCTGGAGGGATCACTTCTGACTGATCACTTTCTGTATACCTAGAAACAACATCAAATTTATGTTGTTTATCAAAAGTCCTGTCAACATAATTAATTTTCACATTATATAGCCTCTTTATGGATTCATCCTCATTTATTACAAACGGAGCTTCTATCTTTCCATCTTTTAAATAAATTTCTTTATCTTCTACAAGTTCTAAATTACTTCCCTCGTCTTTTCTAACTAATTTATATAAAAATTTATTGTTGTTTTTACTTATATAAACTTTATAGCTAATATCTTTTAATGTGTATTCATTTTCAGTTTGATTTGTATTATTTACAAGTCCATGCTTTGTAGTAATAACATACTCATAACATGAATTTTCTCCTAAATTATTTAAAATTGCATTTGATGGATATTTAATTTTTGTGGATTGTTCTAAATCTTTACTTAAATACTCATTCACTGTATTTAATGACATTTGATCCTTACTAACACTTTTTTGATTATTCATAAATTTAGTTGAAGTATTTATAACTTGGTATCCTATAAGCAAAACAATCGAAAAGATACTTATCGCAACGAGCATTTCAATTAAGGTAAACCCATCTTTATTTAATTTTTTCATAAATTCACCTACCTCTATATAAAAATTATTCCAACTACTTATGTAGTTGGAACGAATGGATTATATTTGCCTGGGGTCCATTTGCCAGAGTCATCTATATTTAATTCGAGATTTGGGTCTTTATCAGTATACATAACAAACTTCAATTTAATATTTACTTCTCCAGTAGCCTTTGGAATAACTATTTTTTTAGGTTCACTATTTTCTTGTTTCTCTTCTTTGTTTTCACCTTGCTTATTTTCTTGTTTCTTATCTTGCTTTTCTTCTTCCTTTATCTCTTCTACATATGTTTGTATATCATAATCTAGTACCTGAGTCATATTTTTTTGTTCTTCTAAATAATACAATAAGTCCCTTAGATGCTTATAATTCCCACTTAGATTCATCTCAACTGGTATAGCATCTATATTTTCATATTCTATTACTTCTCCTACACTATACTCTATTAAATCTATGCCTAAAGCTCTTCTATATTTATCAAATCCTATTAAGAACATTCCATCATTCATATCATGTTTAAATTTAGAGCTCTTAGAGTTTAATTCTAATTTAGTACTTCTTAATTTATCTTCAAGCAATGGCATATTATTTACTTTTTCTTGGTATGTAGTAAGCTCTTCTTGAGCTAAATTTAGTTCAACTTTAATATTTTTATATTCTTCGTATTTGGGAATTAAAAATATATACGTATATATTCCAAATAAAATCAAAGCTCCAACTATAATTAAAACATGTTTCATATTTACTTCTTGTTTTAAAATATCTTTATTCATTAGTTAAGAGCACCTTCTTTCATTTGTATTTTTATATCAAATGAGTATACTATTTTTCCATCTTTATCAAGCTTATAAACACTTTGTAAATCTACAGAATCAAAATATTTAAATTTACTCAATTTATATACAAATTGACCTATAAGTTCAACTTGTTTCGCTTCTCCTTTTAGGTTTAGAACATTCGGTATTTGGTCATAAATAGCAACTTTTGATTCTTCTTTTGTTCCCAATAATTCATCAGTCTTATCTTGTATTTGATTTTTATCATCTATTTTTTGACTTTCCCTTGCTTGCAATTCCTCTTTATCTCTACTACTAGTTTCTTCATTTTCCTCACCCTTAGGATTATATTCTACAGATAAAGAAGTTAAATCTACTTTATATGGTATGTTATTATCTATTGAATTGAGAACACTTCCCCATGTAAATTGTTTACTTAGCAACATATCATATATTTTCATTTCACTCTCTAGTTTTTTTATATTTTCATCTATATCACTTACTTGTTCATATTGAGTCTTTATATCTTTTATTTCAGATTTAGTATCTTCTAATTTTTGGCTCTGATTTTTACAAATAAATGATATTGCTATAAAAGGAATAAAAAGCAAGACTATGGCTATTGGAATTACTTTTGTAATACTTTTCACATTCTTTTTCTTTTGTTGCTTTAATCTCATTTCTTTTGTTATAAGGTTTATAAAAGAATATTTCTCTTTTTCTGAATCTCTAAGCATGCATCCTAAATTGCCAACTATTTTATTTAAGTCTTCACTAGGTATATCCCTATTTAAATCTTCTTTTATATCAAATAGGTTATCAATACCTTGTACTATTTCACTAGCAAAAGATGATTTTAAAACCTCATATATGTCATTGTTGTAAGTATGCTTACCTAATATTAATATAGTATCAATTACTTTCCCAAAATTTCTAGATGAGTAATAATTTATAAGTCCACTAGTTTCATCACCTAAAGCTAAACATTGCTGATATGAAGATTCTTTATTAAATTTTATAGGTATATTATCATGTATAAATAAAAAATCATCTTTATAAATATCAACAATACTTCCATATTCTCCTATATTCATAATCATAATATCATCATATGCAACGTGTTTTAATACTCTTAAGTATGAAGTTGCTATTGTATCAATAGCTTCTATTTCTAATTTATTTTGTTTGAAAATATTATCTATTTCATATATTTCTTCTTTTAGGATGCCTGCTAAAATCACATTTATTTTGCTTTCTTCATCATTTTTTATTTCACGTGAAACCTCATATGAAAATGTGTATTTATCGCTATCAAGTGATATCATATCCTCTATTTCTAAATCCATCAGTCCATTTAAATCTTTAGGGCTTAACATAGGCAATATACTAGATTTTACAACTACATCTCTAGTATTTATACAAAGTACTACTGATTTACTCTTAAATTCATTTTTACTTAATGCAACTCTTAATAAATCGTATTTATCATTATAATCAAATGGTATGTTTTCTTCTTCTCTAGATACAAATATTATGTCGTCTAATATATACTTATTTTTTTTCTTATCATATTTTCCTTCTACTATAGAAACATAATCTCCATAGTAAGATATATATAATTTCGTCATTATTTAATCCTCCTAAATAGCATCATAAATGCTTAGCATTGGTAAGAATACTGATATAACTAGTATTGCTGCTATTATACCAACAACTATTATCATAATTGGCTCAATCATAGATACTAATCGTTCTAAGTATACTTCTGCTTCATGTTCATAAAACTCTGCCATTTGATAACTTATACTCTCTAACTGCCCTGTTTGCTCTCCTATAGAAATCATTTGTAAAAATATAGGATCAAAATAGTCTATTTTCTCTAGATTTTCAGCCAAAGATTCCCCTTTTATTACGCCCTCTTTTGCAATATCTATGGCTTTTTCAGCAATAGCATTGTTTATACTCTCCTTTATATAATCAAGACCTTGTAATAATGGATATCCAGTTGATGTAAATAAGTACAATGCTCTAGAAAATCGCATAGACACAATAGCATTTATAGCAATTCCTAATAATGGCGTTTTTCTTATCAATTTGTCTTTTTGTTTTCTTCCAACTGGAGTTTTTACATATAGTTTAAGTTGATAAATTAAAAATATAATGAAAGGTATTATTAAATACCAAAATTTCTTTATAAAGATTCCAAATCCCATTATCATCTTAGTTATAAAAGGTAGCTTTGCCCCTGTTTCCACTATACTTTCCATCATCTGCGGAATTATAAATCCGGTAAATATAAATAACATTACAAATGATGTAATCCCAATTACTATTGGATATGTAGATGCATTTTTTATTTTTTGTGTTATCTTATGCTCTCTTTCATAGAAAGTAGACATACTTTTCAAAACATCCTCTAACGTCCCTGTTGCCTCACCCGTCGCCACCATAGCACCTAAAAGTTTAGGAAACTTAGAGTCTTCATTTAACATAGCTTGAGATATAGAACCACCTGTTTTTAATGAATTTATAATTTTATTTATCTCTTGGGCCATTATTTTATCTTTTGATTTACTGGCCATGCTCTCAAGCCCAACTATACTGTTTATTCCAGATGCAATTATAATCCTAAACTGTCTACAAAAATGACTTACAACATCCGCTCTTAATTTTTTCTTACTAAATAACTGCTTACCTTCTAATTTACTTTTTGTTTCTTTTATTTCTATAGGCCTTAGATTTTTTTCTTTCAATGCTATTTTCGCTTCTTTTAGATCACTAGCTGAAATAATTCCATTTACTTTTTTTGAACCTGTAGTTATTGCACTGTATTTGAAGTTCTTCATATTCATCCACCCTTTTAATCAGTAATCAAAGTTACTCTCAACATCTCATCTATTGTTGTTTGGCCAGACAATACTTTCATAACAACATCTTCTTTTATAGTTCTCATACCCATATTTTTTGCTTTTCTAATTATGTCAATTTCCTTAGCTTCACTATCAATTAAGTCTTTTATAGGCTGAGTTATTTTTAACATTTCATAAACCCCTAATCTTCCTTTGTAGCCAGTATTATTACATTTATCACATCCACTACCTTTATATAAAGTTAAGTCCTCATATATATCAAAACCTAATGCCTTTTTTTCACCAATATCTGCTTTATACTCTTGTTTGCATTCATCACAAATTCTTCTTACAAGTCTTTGCGACACAACACCTAATAAAGATGAAGTTATAAGGAAGCTATCTATATCCATATCTTGAAGCCTTGATATAGCTCCTACTGCACTATTAGCATGAAGTGTGCTTAATACTAAATGTCCTGTAAGAGATGCCCTTATGGAAATTTCTGCGGTTTCAGTATCTCTTATCTCTCCAACCATTATAATATCTGGGTCTTGTCTCATAAAAGACCTTAATGCATTTGCAAAATTGAATCCAATTTTATAATTTATTTGAGATTGATTTATACCAATAAGTTCGTATTCTACAGGATCCTCTATCGTTAATATATTTTTATCTACACTATTTAATTGGTTTAACATAGAATAAAGAGTTGTTGTTTTTCCACTTCCAGTTGGACCAACAACTAATATAAGCCCATATGGAGTAGACAATAACTCATTGTATATTTGGATATCTTTTTTGCTAAAACCTAATTCTTCTTTACTAGCCATAAAATTAGTTTTATCAAGAACCCTCATAACCACTTTTTCATATTTATTAGTAGGCATAGTCGATACCCTAAAATCAATTGGATGATTATCTATATTCAAATATATCCTACCATCTTGCGGTAATCTTTTTTCCGATATATTAAGCCCTGCCATTATTTTTATACGACTTACTACTGCTTTGTATGGCTTTACACTTGTTTTCATATATTCAATAAGCATTCCATCAATTCTAAATCTAATTCTCATAAAATCACCTTCATGTTCAACATGAATATCACTAGCTTTCATCCTTACAGCATTTTCTAAAATATTTTGTACAAGTCTTACTATAGGAGCTGAGCTTAGTTCTTCTTCTGACGATACTTCTTCTTTTATAATTTCTTTTTCTGCATTTGTATAGTCTTTTATTGCTTTATCTAAATCTGAGTTTGCATATGCTAAGTCTATAGATTGATTAATTTCACTAGTTGTTGCTATATATACGACCACATCTTTTCCTGATATACGTTTTATATCTTGTATAGCTCCTCTATCTTGTGGATCATCCATTGCTATATGTAAATTCTTTCCTTCTAATTTGAATGGAAATACTGAATATCTTTTGCATATGTTGGCTGGGATTAAATTCGTTGCTATTCTATCTATATTTGTGGGTGTTAAATGCACACTTTCTATTTTTAAAAGTTCTTTTAGTACATTTGTTAATAATTCCCCTGTTATTAATCCTTGGTCTATTAATAGTTCTCCCAGTCTTTCTCCTGTTATTTTTTGTTGAGATAAAGCCCATGTTAGCTGTTCTTTTGTTATATATCCTTTTTCAACAAGCTTATCTCCAATTCTTATTTTTCTCAATATTTTCCACCCCCATATATATTTAATTATATCAGTTTTGATTGCTATCAACATTTTATAGCATTATATTTTTACAAATAATTTAATAAGTTATATATAAATAAAAGCAATGGAAATCCATTGCTTTTATTTATATATAATTCTATTAATTTTTAATATTACTTAGTTTTTTAAACCCGCTGTATTAGATATTATAGTCATAGTTATTTTACTACCCTTTACCTCTATTTGACCATTAGCATCTTTTTGTATAATATCTTTTAATTCAGCACTTATACCCTGGTCTAAAGTAGTAGTTATAATCATACTAGCTTCATCTGCTGTAGATTCATAGATATATGGTGAATTAAATGGTGATTCTGCTGGTACTTTTTCCATATACTCATCTAAATCATCCTTTGTATTCCCTGTTAAAGCTTTAGGGTAAGTATTCTTATCTGTATAGTACGATAATGATGCTGACTTAAATGCATTATAATCTGCTTTTAAATCTGCTGCTTTTGCTTTATTTATATTTTTAAATAAAGCTGGTACTGCTACTATTGCTAATATTCCTATTATCGCTATTACTACTAATAATTCTACTAATGTAAATCCTTTTTGATTTTTCTTTTTCATATTCGTTCTCCCTTTATTTTTTATTATTGTGGTGACTTAGGTAAAATATTATTTGCAAGTCTAATATAAATTTCACTAGTTTGATATCCTACTCCAGTTGGCTTTGAAGAAATATACATATTTTCATGCCCAATATCATCAACAAGCTTTTCAAATTGATTTTGGTTTATATGTAAAATATTTTCACCTAAACCCTGTATAGTTAAAAATACATCTCCATAGTTATCTAAATTGACACGTTCACCAATTTTACCATTAGAGTCTATTTTATAAGCTGTATTTCTATTTCCTGCGGCATCTTGCATTATATAATCGCCGTTTTTTTGTTGTTCTTTCTTTCTTATTTTATATTCTCCACCTATCGCCGATTTGTTCTCATTAAATCCTTCTATGTTTAACTCTCTCAAATCACTTGTAAATTTATTATTATCTGCATAATATGCTACTATAGAACTTTTAACAGCATTATAATCAGATTCTACATCTGCTATTTTGGCTTTATTTATATTTTTAAATAATGCAGGTACCGCTACTATTGCTAATATTCCTATTATTGCTATGACAACCAATAACTCTACTAATGTAAACCCCTTTTTATCTTTAAGTTTTTTATTTACTTTCAAATTATCCCCCCTTATTTGTTTTATAAAATCAAAAAAAGCCATGAAATATAATTATATATTCATAGCCGGTTGCACCACTAACTCCATATATTCTAGGTGCCCACATACAGAATATACTTCACAGTTTCCATTTCTTTCCTTTTATATTATTAATAATAACATCTGCCAGTCTTAATTTCAATATTTTTTATACTTATTGGTAATATACTTTAGTATTTTTAATTTATTTTAGTTCCATTATTTAATAAATATTATTTTAAATATAAAAATACACCTTGTTTATAGTAAACAAGGTGTATCCAATGATTTTGTGGTTAGAATAATATACTAACAGATTCGTTAGCAAATATTTTCTTTATAGCATCTCCGAATAAAGGAGCTACAGTTTTAACTTGTATCTTATCTATCTTCTTGTCTTCTGGAAGTTGTATAGTATCCAGTACTATTAACTCACCAATAGAAGAATTTTCTATTCTTTCTATAGCCGGTCCTGATAATACACCGTGTGTACAACAAGCATAAACATCTTTAGCACCAAATTCTTTAAGTGCATTAGCTGCATTTACTATTGTTCCTGCTGTATCTATCATATCGTCTAATAATATAACATTTTTACCTTTAACCTCACCTATTATGTTCATTACTTCACATACGTTAGCCTTAGGTCTTCTTTTGTCTATTATAGCTATTGGAACATCTCCATCTAAGCTATTAGCAAATTTTCTAGATCTTGTAACACTTCCTAGGTCTGGAGACACTACCACTAAGTCTTCGATTCCTTTTTCATTGAAATAATCAGCTAATATTTTTCCACCTTGTAAGTGATCTAGAGGTATATCAAAGTATCCTTGGATTTGTGCTGCATGTAAATCCATTGTCAATACTCTATCCGCTCCTGATGCTGTTAATAAGTTTGCAACTAATTTAGCTGTGATTGGATCTCTCGCCTTAGCTTTTCTATCTTGTCTTGCATATCCGTAATAAGGTATAACTGCCGTTATTCTTCCTGCTGATGCTCTTTTCATTGCATCTATCATTATTAATAATTCCATTAAGTTATCGTTAACTGGACTATTAGTTGATTGAATTACAAAAACATCACATCCTCTTACTGTTTCCTTGATGTTTACTGATATTTCTCCATCACTAAATGTTCCAACTTCACAATCCGCAACTGGTACTCCTATATAATCAGCTATTTTTTTAGCTAATTCTTTAGATGAATTTCCTGCAAGTATTTTGATTTCGCTTCCGCTAGTATTCATGTATATCCTCCCGAAAATTTTTAAACATTTGTTATATTTATTAAAAGTTCAAGGCTATATTGCCTGAAAATAATAAGCTATTTAGTAATTACTTGTTATCTTTTTGGTCTTTCTTTTCTACCCAACCTTCTTTGACAACTTGCTTTTGTCTTGCAATAGCTAATGCTCCTTGTGGAACGTTGTCTGTTATAGTTGAGCCTGTGGCTACATATCCTTTTGCTTCTACTGTTACTGGTGCGACTAAATTAGAATTAGATCCTATGAATGCTCCATCTTTTACTATAGACTTAAATTTATTTTTACCATCGTAGTTTACAAATACCACACCACATCCTATGTTCACATTTTTTCCAACGTGAGCATCACCTATATACGAAAGATGAGATGCTTTAGAATTATCTTCTATTGTAGCATTTTTAACTTCTACGAAGTCTCCTATTTTTACATTATTGCCAATATTACTCTTTGGTCTTAAGTATGCATAAGGTCCTACTGTTGTATTTTTTCCAACTATACTATCTGTTATCGTTGAACTTTCTACTTCTGTATAGTCACCAATTTGTGAATTTACTATACTACAATTCATTTTGATTATACAACTTGAACCTATTTTTGTGTTTCCTCTTATCATAACTCCTGGATATACTATAGTGTCATTGCCTATTTCAACACCTGATTCTATATATGTTGAGTTAGTATCTATTATTGTAACTCCATTTACCATATGAGATTCATTGATTCTTTTTTTCATTATTTCTTCTGCTTTTGATAATTCAACTCTTGAGTTTACTCCCATTAGTTCTTCTATTGTGGAACCATTGAAAGCACCTACTTTATGACCTTTATCTCTCATTATCTTGATAGTGTCTGTTAAATAGTACTCTTCTTGGGCATTATTGTTATCTAATAAGTCTAGAGATTCCCTTAAGCTCTTTCCATTAAAGCAGTATATACCCGAATTAATTTCTTTTGCTTGCTTCTCTTCCTCACTAGCATCTTTTTGCTCCACTATTTTTAGTAAATCTTGATTTTCATCTCTTATTATTCTTCCATATCCTGTAGGATTTGATACACATGTAGTAAGTACTGTAGCATGGTATCTATTTTCTAAATGATAATCAAATAATTTTTTTAATGTATCTTCCTTTACTAAAGGTGTGTCTCCACATAATACTACTATCGTATCTTCGTCATTTATATATTCTTTAGCCATCATAACAGCATGCCCAGTTCCTAATTGTTCTGTTTGCATTGCTATCATAGTGCCTTTAGGTAATCTCTCTTTTACTGTTTCACTTTCATGTCCCAATATTGTTACTATATCGTTAACCCCAGAGCTTTTACAAACATCTATTACATGGTTAACCATTTCTTTTCCACACACTTTGTGTATTACTTTTGGAAATTTAGACTTCATTCTTGTACCTTTGCCTGCAGCAAGGATTATAGCTTTAAAGTTCATCTCTCCACTCCATTCTTTATTTTATTTCCTATATATTCTATATTTTAATTGTTTATATTTAATGTCTTTGCTATCACTAACTAATATAGCACTTTTTTACAAAAAAGTATACATTTATACAAAAATTTTAAATACAAAAAAGAGCCGAATAGTTCGACTCTCAATAAATTCCCTATATTTATAATTACTCAGCTGCAACTTCTAATTGAGCTACCGCTTCATGATATGCTTTTAAAACTGCATCTTCTAATACTTGTCTCATTTCAGCATTTATTGGATGCGCTATATCTCTAAAATTACCTTCCCCTACTTTTCTGCTTGGCATAGCTATGAATAGTCCATTATGCCCTTCTATAACCTTTATATCATGTACTACAAATAGGTTATTAAAAGTTAATGAAACTATACACTTCATCTTGCCCTCATCAGTTATCTTTCTTACTCTTACGTCAGTTATCTTCATACCCTTGTATCCCCCTTTTATATTTAACAAATTAATATATTTAATATTGGACTGTTTTTTTATATAATTCTAGGAATCTTTTGAATATCCTTTTTTATTTTTACAAATTTTATTATTTTTTGTAGGATTATTCTTCCTCTTCTAAAATATCCTCTATCATATCATCAATTTGGCACTCCCCTTGTACCTCTTCATTTTGATATTCATCTTTAAATGTCTTTAGGTTTGGCTCTACTTTAACACTTTCACCATTTACATCTAATTCTATTAAAGATATGTAATCTTTTACCATTTTTTCTTGTGGCTCTATTGTAGATATAAACACTCCAGTTCCTATAACTTGTGCTCCAAACTCATTCATAAGGTCTACCATCCCTTTGATAGTTCCTCCACCTCTCATAAAGTCATCTATTAATATAACTTTACTGTTTGGCTTTATAGCTTTTCTTGGTAAACTCATGCTTTCTACTTTAGAATTATTTCCATTTACATAAGTCATGCTAAGTGTCGGACCCTCTGATACTTTTATGTCTTTTCTTATTATAACTAATGGTAAATTCATAGCTTTTGCTGTCATTAGTGCCATTGGAATTCCCTTTGTTTCCATTGTTACTACATAATCAGCATCTATATAATCTATATTTGAGGCAAATATTTTGCCTATTTTAGCCGCTATTGTTGGATCATATATTAAATCTATTAAATATAAAAATCCACCTGATAATATTCTTGATTTATCGCCTATTTTTTCACATAAATCCATTAAGAATTCTTCATTTTCTGCTTTTGAAGTTTTTGGTATGTATTTAACTCCACCAGCTGCTCCTGATATAGTTATAACTTTCCCTAATTGTAGCTTTTCAAAAACATTTTTTACAACTATCAAGTCTTCACTTATTGTTGATTTCGCTGCATTGAATTGATTTGTGAAATAACTTAGCGTAAATATTTTGTTTGGATTATCTGATAGTATTTTTACTATAGCTCCAATTCTCTCCGTTCTTTTAAACTTCATTAAATTTTCCTCCTAGGATTATAACACCTTACTACTTAAACTATGTAATGCACAACAATATTTATTATGATATAATAATGGTTATGTTTTAATTAGTTTTTAAATATATTATATATATAATCTAGTATATGTATATTTGCCATAAAATATTGAACATTATACTATTATACCACAAACATAGTTCATATTGTAGGACTTAATTAAAAAGAAAGGTGGTTTTCTTATGAATATACATTTCATTGGAATTGGCGGTATAAGCATGAGTGCTTTAGCTGAAATATGTATTAATAAAGGATATAAAGTGTCTGGTTCAGATGCAAACGAATCATATCTATTGGAGAAACTTAGATCTCAAGGTGCTAATATATTTATTGGTCACAAAAAAGAACATATCTCTGATAATATAGATATGGTTATTTATACTGCAGCTGTACATAAAGACAATGCAGAGATGATAGCTGCTAAAGAAAAAAATAAACTTACTATGAATAGAGCTGCTTTTTTAGGTCAAATCATGAGAGAATATAAAAACTCAATAGCAGTTTCTGGAACTCACGGTAAAACTTCGACAACTTCTATGTTGTCTACTATATTCCAATATGCAGATTTAGACCCTACTATATTAGTTGGAGGAAATTTAAGCACTATTGGTGGAAATGTTAAGATAGGTAATTCTGATCATTTCATTACAGAAGCTTGTGAGTACGTTGATAGTTTCCTTAACTTTAACCCTCAAATAGCTATAGTATTAAATATCGAGGAAGATCATTTAGATTATTTCTCAGGTATAGATGAAATAAAAGCATCTTTCAATAAATTTGGAAAATTACTTCCTAAAGATGGTTATTTCATAATCAACGGTGATGATGAAAACACAGAAGATATATTACATGAGATTAAAGCTACAGTAATAAAATACGGAACAGATGCTTGTAATGACGCAATCTTAAAAAATATAAACTTCAATGAAAATGGTCACGGAGTGTTTGATTTAGAATTTAAAGGTGAAAATTTAGGAACATTCGAACTTTCTGTTCCTGGTCTTCATAACATATATAACGCTGCAGCTGCTATTCTTACAGCTTATGTATCTTCTATAGATTTAGAACTTATAAGAGCTAATATAAAAGCTTATGGTGGAGTTGGTAGAAGATTCGAGGTTAAAGGTAATTATAATGGCGCTTTAGTTGTTGATGACTATGCTCATCACCCAACAGAACTAAAGGCTACTTTATCTGCTGCTAAAAAAATGAAACAGTCTAAGTTATGGTGCATATTCCAGCCTCATACTTATACTAGAACAAAATCTCTTTTAAATGAATTTGCTGAAGCTTTTTATGCTGCAGACAAAGTTATTATTACTGATATCTACGCTGCTAGAGAGCAAGATCCTGGTGATATTCATTCTAAAGATTTAGTTGAAAAATTATATCAAAATAATGTCGATGTAACTTATATAAGCAAATTCGAAGATATAACTGATTATCTTCGTGATAATGTTAAGGATAATGACTTAGTTATAACTGCTGGTGCAGGTCCTATATACCAAGTTGCTGAAGCATTGATTCAAAAATAATTCAAATAAAAAAGTGTCTTTATAAATGATTTTTTATCATTATAAAAGGCACTTTTTTATTTAAATATAATTATTTTGAGCTTTTTCCAATCTCAAATATCTCTGACACAAGATAGTCATAAAGTTTTGTATGTACTTCATAATAAGCTTCTGCTTTACTTTCATTTTTTCCTTTTTGAGATATTTTTATATAATCCTTGCCCATTGTTTCTACAATTGCATCGTAGTGTTCTCCCTTAATATTTATTTGGAAGTTATATTCACTTCTTTCTTTACTTTTTTCAGGTTGAACTTTTCCTACGATTCTCTTTTGAATCATTTGAAGTGAAAGATCATCGAATTTCCACTTATGTATTTTTTTAGTTTCATTTTTATATTTTATTTCTACAGTTTCCCAACTTTTATATTGCTTCACAAAATCAAAAGATAAGTAAATACTTTCACTTAAAAGCTTCTCAAATTCTTTCTTTGTAGCTACTGGAACTTTATAGTATTCTTCGCTACTTACAGTATATACTCTAAAGTAATTCAAATCTGTAGAGAATCTTATTCCATCATCTGAATATCCATTATATACCGGAGTATACGATTCTGGTTTTCTTATCTTTGTGAACTCACTGAATAAAATTTTTACATTAGACCAGTAAGATTCTTCTACTCTTACTTTCTCTACTTTTGAATCTGATATATATATTTTTTCTTTTGAACTTATTTGCTTTATTAGCGATCTTGTATCTTCTTTATCTAATTCTGCTTTTACTGGTTGTGTACTGTCCTCTTCCATATTCCTTGCAGTATTAAAAGTTAAAAAATAAACTACAAAAAATAAAACAATTCCAATAATTACTATTGTACCTTTTTTTAGTTTTCTTCTTTTTGCCATAAAAATCCCCCCTAAGGCTATATAATTATAAGATAATTATATACTTTTATCAATATTTTGTAAGTATGTTTATTTTATATTAATATTTCCCAGGAAATTTTTTCACGATTCGACAATAATATATATTTTTTTATATGTTTATAAATATCAAAAATCACCTAACTTTTGCTAGGTGATTTTAATTAAGCAATATTATATTATGCTTCTTTTATTATTTCTTTTACCATTATTGCAGAATTAACTATGTCTTCTATAGCTATATATTCTTCTAATGTATGAGCATTTTTCATACCTATTCCTAAGTTAACTGCTTTTACTCCGTTTTTGTTTAATATGTTAGTATCGCTACCTCCACCTGTAGAAGCTGTATGTCCTTCTATATTCATGTTAGAGAAAGCTTTTTTAGCAAGTTTAACTATTTCATCATCTTCACATACATTAAAAGGTGCATATGCTCTATTAACTTCTATGTCTATTTTAGCTCCAAACTCGTCGGCAGTTTTTTTGAATGTTTCTACCATATGATTTGTTTGAACATCTAATTTTTCTTCACTTAAACTTCTAGCTTCTGCTACTATTTCTAATTCTGGCATAACTATATTTGTTGCTATACCACCTTTAATTATTCCTATATTAGCAGTAGTTTCTTCATCTATTCTTAATAACTTCATATTTTCCATAGCTCTTGAAGCTACCATTATTGCACTTATTCCGTTTTCTGGTTGAAGACCTGCATGAGCTGGTTTTCCTGTTATTTTAACGTTTATAGCATCTTGTGCTGGTGCTTGAATTATTATTTCTCCAGGAGCCCCACCACTATCTAGTACAAATGCATAATCAGCATCTACTTTAGAGTAGTCTAAGTATTTAGCTCCAAATAATCCGCCTTCTTCCCATATAGAGAATACTACTTGTATATCAGCATGCTCAATATCGTTTTCTTTAATCATTCTTAAAGCCTCTAATATAGCAGCTATACCAGCTTTATCATCAGAACCTAATACTGTAGTTCCATCACTTTTTATTATTCCAGTAGCTTCATCTATTATAGGTTTTATTCCTACTCCTGGGCTAACTGTGTCCATATGTGAACTGAATAATAATTTCTTTCCTGGTCTGTTTCCTTTTAATGTAGCTATTACGTTTCCAGTTTCTCCGTTAACCTTTTCCCCTGCATTATCTATTGAAACTTCACAGCCTATTGCTTCTAATTTTTTAACTAAAACTTGTGCTACTTTACCTTCTTTTGAAGATGGACTATCTATTTGTACTAACTCTAAAAATTCATTTATTAATCTTTGTTTGTTTATCATGATATTTCCTCCCAAATTATAGTATATTTATATATTTTAGATTAATATCATAATATTATCAATAGGAAAGGTAATATATTTTATTTTAAGATTCTTCTACTTCTAGAATCTATAAAACATAGCCAGTATCCTAAGCTATCATTTCTAGTATCACATGCTTGATAAGTATTAAATCCAGTATGACCTTTATCTGGTTGCTCATTCTTATTTCCTGGAACTGCATATATATAACTTTTTCTCTTATTATACTCATCATATTGAACACCAAATAAATAATGTCTGTATTTATATGAATGCATTACAGCATCACTATACATTGTGTAATTTAACGAATTTACATATCCTAAGTGTGGCATTGTATATCCACATAGGGTTGTTGGACTTATTTCTACTTTCCACCATCTAGTATCTTCTATATCATCACTTACAAATGGCTTAACTTCGTTGAAATATTTTAATCCCTTTTTAATTTGTCTTGGCATTAACAATGCACCTGCTGCGTTAGAATTTCGAGATTTTTGTTGATATTGTTCATATGATTGATATGGTATATTTTGAGGTTTTGGCTCTTGATATTGGCTTGCATATTTAGGTTTTCTTTGTTGTTTAGTTTTTTGTGGTTGTGATTTTTGTTTGTATAAATTACGTTCTATAATTTGTTCTTCATCCTCTTCTTCATCCTCCTCATACTCATCTTCTATTTCTTCTTCTTCTTCTTCTTCTTCATCTTCTTGTATTTCTATATATCCATCATTATCTTCTATTTCTTCGTAACCCTCGTCATCTTCTTCCTCTATCTCTATATACTCTATTTCTTCATATTCGTAATCCTCATCATCAAATTCTTCATCTTCATCATCATCTACTTCTATATATTCCACTTCTTCATACTCCTCAAATTCTTCATCATCAACAGTGAACAATATATCTTCGTAGTTTTCTATTTTACTTCCCTTAAAGCCTATTAGTGGAACAGATTTCTCATAAAGTAGAGCTATTCCTTTTAAATCTATGTCATCTCTATCTAGGTTTAATACAAACTCACCTTTTCCTTGCTCACTTAAAACAACTTTCCCTAAATCTAAAGTTTCATAATCACTTTGTATCGCAATTACTCTATATCCATCTTTTACACATTTAAGATTTTCTACATAAAGTGAAACTACTGATTTTTCATCATTTATTTCTACTTTAGCAAATGCTTTTGGTAAAATGCGCTCTTTGTATCTAAAATTAGTATCTTTAGCTTCAAGAATTATATAATCTCTTTTAAACTTTCTTTTGGAAGCC
This sequence comes from Peptostreptococcaceae bacterium VA2, assembly GCA_000686145.1. Classification (GTDB taxonomy): domain Bacteria; phylum Bacillota; class Clostridia; order Peptostreptococcales; family Peptostreptococcaceae; genus Romboutsia_D. The sequence continues at coordinate 3,267,102 of JMMB01000007.1, forward strand.
ATTTCTAATCCCCCCTTAACATAATTTCTCTAAATATTATATGATTAAACACATAAAAAAAGTACCTTCTATTTTGAAGGTACCTTTGCATTTACTTTATTTGAAAGAGTAGCAAATTCTTGTATGCTAAGAGTTTCTCCTCTTCTTTTTTCATCTATATTAGCTTCTAATAATACTTCTCTGATTTCTTCTTTGCTTAAGAAACCTAATGTACTTAATGAGTTAAGTAAAGTTTTTCTTCTTTGACTAAATCCAGCTTTAACTGTTTTAAAGAATATTTCTTCGCTATCTACTGGATATTTTATTTCTGGTCTTACATGAAGTCCTATAACTGTTGAATCTACATTTGGTTGTGGTATAAACATGTGTCTTGGTGCTTTTGCCACTATTTCTGTATCACAGTAGTATTGAACTGCTATTGATAAAGTTCCATAATCCTTTGTACCTGGTACTGCATTCATTCTATCTGCAACTTCTTTTTGTACCATAACTACTATATCAGTTACTGGAATATCTTCTTCTAAAAACTTCATAACTATTGGTGTAGTTATATAATATGGAAGGTTAGCTACTAATTTAACTGGACCTCCATTTAATTTTTCTTCTACTAATTCTTGAACATCAACTTTTAATATATCTTTGTTTATTACTTCTACATTATCAAGATCATCTAAAGTTTCTTTTAGTATGGGAATTAATGTTTTATCTATCTCTATAGCAACTACTTTATCCGCTACTTTTCCCATCTCACGAGTAAGAGTTCCTATTCCAGGGCCTACCTCTATTATCTGATCGCCTTTTGAAAGTCTTGCACCTTGTAATATGCTATCTATTACATTATCGTCTATTAAAAAAGTTTTGTCCTAGAGACTTTGAAAACTTAAATCCATGTTTTTGAACTACGTCTTTGGTTGCACTATGTGATGAAAGTCTATCCATTTAATTTCTCCTATTTTACTATATTTTCACGTTTTTTGTGAATTATTTTTGTCACGCTTGCGTGACTTTTTTAACTTAATTCTATTTTATTTAATGCTACTTCAAACTCTTCTCTATTTACTCCATAGTTGTTTAATCTATTTAAGAATTGTTTTGCATTTCCGTAACCTATTCCAAGTATTTTTCCAAGCTCATCTCTTCTAAAAGATGCATCTTCATTTCCTATAAGTCCGTTTCTTATTAAATCTACTTGTTTAAATTCATCTCTTTTATCCGTACTTTCTGTTCTTACTTTTTCAAGAGCTGCTATTATACTCTTTGGAGTAGCATTTTCGATTCCTATATCTCCATCTTTTTTAGCTTCTTCTCTTGGTAAAAAATGCATGCTTACATCCTGGAACTTCAGCTGCTATTTTTTTCCTTATTTTTTCCCCTGCAAAATCTGGGTCAGTAAATATTATTACTCCACGTCTTTCTTGAGCTGATTTTATACGTTCCATAGTGCCTTTTGGAAATCCAAACCCACCAGTTGTTATAAGTTCTGCATCAAGAGCTCTTTTTACTGCTGTAAACGTCATCTCGTCCTTCTACAACTATAATTTCTTTTATCATTATTAATTCACCTTTTTATCTATTTTTTAATCTCTCGTCTTAGCCTACATCTTTATATTTTACGTTTTTTATGACATTTTATCAAGAAAAATAAAAGCTACAGTACAATTATGCCACTATAGCTTTTATTTTTATAATATTTTATAAAAAATTATTTATTATTTTATATTAAAGAATCTCTTTGCATTTTCTTTTGTAGCTTCACATACTTTTTCATAAGATATTCCTTTTTCCTGAGCTATCTTATCAGCAACAAAAGCTACTAAAGAAGGGTCATTTCTTTTTCCTCTATGTGGCTCTGGTGCCATATATGGTGAATCAGTTTCAATTAATAAATATTCTAGTGGTATTTCACTTACTACTTCTCTAGTTTTTTTATTATTTTTAAATGTAACTGTTCCTGGAATAGAAATATAACATCCCATTTTTATATATTCTTTAGCTAATTCTACATTTCCACTATAGCAATGAAGCACACATCCTATTTCTGGATTTTTAGTATTTTTGATTATTTCAAAAGTATCAGCATGTGCATCTCTATCATGTATTATTATTGGTAATTTTAATTCATTAGCTAATTCTATTTGTTTTTTAAACCATTCTCTTTGAATTTCTCTAGGTGCATTATCATAAAAAATAATCTAACCCTATTTCACCTATTGCAACTACCTTTTTATTTTCAGTAGCTAATTTTTTTAGAGTATCTATAGCACTATCATCCAGTTGCCCTACATCATGTGGATGTACTCCAACTGCTGCATATATAAAAATCGTATTTATTAGATAGTTTAACACTGCTTATAGAACTTTCTATATCTGCACCTGGGTTTACAACTAAATCTACTTTTTTTTCTTTTAGAGTTTTAATTAATTCTTCTCTATCTTCATCAAATCTTGCATCATTTAAATGTGCATGTGAGTCAAATAACATTTTTTTATTCTCCTAACTTATTAACAAACTTCGCATCCATCTTTAGCACCACTTGCGATTGGAACTACTAAATCATCTCCATCATCTCCAGCTGCTAATATCATACCTTGAGATTCTACACCTCTTAATTTAACTGGTTTTAAGTTACATACAACTATAACTTCTTTTCCTACCATATCTTCAGGCTTATACCAAGCCGCTATTCCAGATACTATTTGTCTAGTTTCTGGTCCTATTTTTATTTGAGATACTAATAATCTATCTGCTTTTGGATGTTTTTTCACAGCTTAGTACTTTTCCTACTCTTAGCTCTACTTTATCTAATTCATCTATTGTTATATTTTCTTTGTGCTCTATTGTTATATTTTCTTTGTGCTCTATTGTTTCTTCCACTACTTCATCTTCCTTTTCTGAAAATAATTCGTTTAATTCTTCTACTTCTTTTTCAACCTCTAATCTTGGGAATAAAGAATTGCCCTTTATGAACTTTTGTATTTTCACCTATTAGTCCAAAACTCTTTATACTTTCCCAAGTAGTTAAGTTTTCATCAACTATTCCCTAATTGAGCATATATTTTTCCTAGCAGTATCGTTCATTACTGGATTTATAAGTGTTGCTATTGTTCTTATAGATTCACATAAATTATATAATACTGTGTCTAATACATCTTTTTTAGCTTCATCTTTAGCTAAAGCCCAAGGCATAGTTTCATCTATATAATTTATTTGTTCTTCTTATTAATTTCCAAGCACTTTTCTAGTGCTTCATTAAATTGAAGTTTGTCCATTTTCTTTTTCAAAGTTTTCTACTGAAACTCTCGCAACTTCTCTTAAATCTGCATCAAATTCAGTATTTACTTTGACCATTGGTATTATTCCATCATTATATTTTTCTACCATAGCTACTGTTCTACTTACTAAGTTTCCTAAATCATTTGCAAGGTCAGAGTTAAGTCTTGTTACAAAGTTTTTATGAGTATAGTTTCCATCTTGACCAAATGCAAATTCTCTTAATAAAAGTATTTAAGTGAATCTACTCCGTATCTTTCCTATCATTTGCTCAGGATATACTATATTTCCTTTTGATTTACTCATTTTATCATTATCAAATAATATCCATCCATGACCGTATACTTGTGTAGGAACTTCCTCACCTAAATGCCATAAGTATTGCTGGCCATTATTATTGTATGGAATCTCATTATTTCTTTACCTACTATATGAACATTTGCAGGCCAGAATTTTTTATAATTCCACTATCATCTTCACTCCATATATCCAAGCGCTGTTATATAGTTACATAAAGCATCTACCCAAACATATATTACATGTTTTTCATCGAATGGTACTTTTATACCCCAGTCAAAAAGTAGTTCTAGTTACACATAAATCTTCTAGCCCTTTGTCTAAGAAGTTTGGGCGACCATCTCATTCTTTCTTGATACTGGGAAACAGAAGTTAGGATCAGCGAATAATTCTCTTAATTTATCTTCATACTTAGATAATTTAAAGAAATAAGCTTCTTCTTTTGCTATATAAGTTTCTCTTTTACAATCTGGGCACTTATTTCCCTTCTAATAATTGTGACCTCTGTCCAGAAACTCTCACATGGAGTACAATATCTTCCTTCGTAAGAACCTTTGTATATATCGCCTTGTTCATATAACTTAGTGAATATCTTTTGTATTATCGCTTCATGTCTATTTTCAGTAGTTCTTATAAAATCATCATATGATATATCCATAGTATCCCATAAGCTTTTTATATCTGCTATCATTCCATCTAAGTATTGTATTTCAGTCATACCTTTTTTCTTTTAGCTGTTTTTTGTATTTTTTCTCCGTGTTCATCAGTTCCTGTTAAAAATTTTACATCATAATCCACAAAAACGCTTAAATCTTGCTATTGCATCAGCTGCAACTGTTGTAATAAGTATGCCCTATATGTAAGTTTCCACTTGGATAGTAATATAGGTGTTGTTACATAAAAACTTGGTTTAGTCATAATTTTACCCTCCACTTTATTTTTCCTTATATTAAAAAAAAACTCGCCTCCTATTAAACATAGGGGCGAGATTAATCACGGTACCACCCTAATTTACCTAAACTCTAATATCTATAAATATAATTTAATAATGTTTTACAAGAAACTATATAAACTATTTTATTTTAAATAAATTATGTTTAGATATCTTAGTAGACTATAACGAGTCTAAACCGTCTTATCTTAAAGATAGAATAATCTAATCATTCGGATAAAAAGCTCTGAGACCATCTTCAATAATTTATTTATCACTAGCTTTCACCTAACCCTAGCTCTCTGTAGAAAAACTCCTTATTTACCTCTTCTCTTCTTAGCTTATTATATGTTTTTATATTTTACTAAATCAATATATCTTACAATATTATATACTTCAAATTTAATTAATATTAAGCTAATTTGAATAAATTTATGCTTTATTATATTTAATTTATATATATATAAAATATTAATTTAATAAAAAACAAGACATACTTTAAAACTTGTGCTATGATTGTCATATAGCTGGGGTAAAAGCACGTATTTGTTTGCTATGTAATGTTTGTAAAATAATATTTATATATATAATAAATTAATATATAATAAAGCATAAATATCAAATTAAGCTTAAATATTAATTAAATTTGAAGTATAATAATATGTATAGAATATATTGATTTAGTAAAATATAAAAACATATAATAAGCTAAGAAGAGAAGAGTAAATAAGGAGTTTTTCTACAGAGAGCCTAGGTTAGGTGAAAGCTAGTGGATAAATAAATTATTGAAGATGGTCTCAGAGCTTTTTATCCGAAGATAGATTATCTATCTTTAAGATAAGACGGTTAGACTCGTTATAGTCTACTAAGATATCTAAACATAATTATTTAAAATAAAATAGTTTATATAGTTTCTTGTAAAACATTATAAATTATATTTATAGATATTAGAGGTTTAGGTAAATTAGGGTGGTACCGTGATTAATCTCGCCCCTATGTTTAATAGGAGGCGAGTTTTTTTAATATAAGGAAAATAAAGTGGAGGTAAAATTATGACTAAACCAAGTTTTTATGTAACAACACCTATATACTATCCCAAGTGGAAACTTACATATAGGGCATACTTATACAAACAGTTGCAGCTGATGCAATAGCAAGATTTAAGCGTTTTTGTGGATATGATGTAAAATTTTTAACAGGAACTGATGAACACGGAGAAAAAATACAAAAAACAGCTAAAGAAAAAGGTATGACTGAAATACAATACTTAGATGGAATGATAGCAGATATAAAAAGCTTATGGGATACTATGGATATATCATATGATGATTTTATAAGAACTACTGAAAATAGACATGAAGCGATAATACAAAAAGATATTCACTAAGTTATATGAACAAGGCGATATATACAAAGGTTCTTACGAAGGAAGATATTGTACTCCATGTGAGAGTTTCTGGACAGAGTCACAATTATTAGAAGGGAATAAGTGCCCAGATTGTAAAAGAGAAACTTATATAGCAAAAGAAGAAGCTTATTTCTTTAAATTATCTAAGTATGAAGATAAATTAAGAGAATTATTCGCTGATCCTAACTTCTGTTTCCCAGTATCAAGAAAGAATGAGATGGTCGCAAACTTCTTAGACAAAGGGCTAGAAGATTTATGTGTAACTAGAACTACTTTTGACTGGGGTATAAAAGTACCATTCGATGAAAAACATGTAATATATGTTTGGGTAGATGCTTTATGTAACTATATAACAGCGCTTGGATATATGAGTGAAGATGATAGTGAATATAAAAAATTCTGGCCTGCAAATGTTCATATAGTAGGTAAAGAAATAATGAGATTCCATACAATAATATGGCCAGCAATACTTATGGCATTAGGTGAGGAAGTTCCTACACAAGTATACGGTCATGGATGGATATTATTTGATAATGATAAAATGAGTAAATCAAAAGGAAATATAGTATATCCTGAGCAAATGATAGAAAGATACGGAGTAGATTCACTTAAATACTTCTTATTAAGAGAATTTGCATTTGGTCAAGATGGAAACTATACTCATAAAAACTTTGTAACAAGACTTAACTCTGACCTTGCAAATGATTTAGGAAACTTAGTAAGTAGAACAGTAGCTATGGTAGAAAAAATATAATGATGGAATAATACCAATGGTCAAAGTAAAATACTGAATTTGATGCAGATTTAAGAGAAGTTGCGAGAGTTTCAGTAGAAAACTTTGAAAAAGAAATGGACAAACTTCAATTTAATGAAGCACTAGAAAGTGCTTGGAAATTAATAAGAAGAACAAATAAATATATAGATGAAACTATGCCTTGGGCTTTAGCTAAAGATGAAGCTAAAAAAAGATGTATTAGACACAGTATTATATAATTTATGTGAATCTATAAGAACAATAGCAACACTTATAAATCCAGTAATGAACGATACTGCTAGGAAAATATATGCTCAATTAGGAATAGTTGATGAAAACTTAACTACTTGGGAAAGTATAAAGAGTTTTGGACTAATAGGTGAAAATACAAAAGTTCATAAAGGGCAATCTTTATTCCCAAGATTAGAGGTTGAAAAAGAAGTAGAAGAATTAAACGAATTATTTTCAGAAAAAGGAAGATGAAGTAGTGGAAGAAACAATAGAGCACAAAGAAAATATAACAATAGAGCACAAAGAAAATATAACAATAGATGAATTAGATAAAGTAGAGCTAAGAGTAGGAAAAGTACTAAGCTGTGAAAAACATCCAAAAGCAGATAGATTATTAGTATCTCAAATAAAAATAGGACCAGAAACTAGACAAATAGTATCTGGAATAGCGGCTTGGTATAAGCCTGAAGATATGGTAGGAAAAGAAGTTATAGTTGTATGTAACTTAAAACCAGTTAAATTAAGAGGTGTAGAATCTCAAGGTATGATATTAGCAGCTGGAGATGATGGAGATGATTTAGTAGTTCCAATCGCAAGTGGTGCTAAAGATGGATGCGAAGTTTGTTAATAAGTTAGGAGAATAAAAAAATGTTATTTGACTCACATGCACATTTAAATGATGCAAGATTTGATGAAGATAGAGAAGAATTAATTAAAACTCTAAAAGAAAAAAAAGTAGATTTAGTTGTAAACCCAGGTGCAGATATAGAAAGTTCTATAAGCAGTGTTAAACTATCTAATAAATACGATTTTATATATGCAGCAGTTGGAGTACATCCACATGATGTAGGGCAACTGGATGATAGTGCTATAGATACTCTAAAAAAATTAGCTACTGAAAATAAAAAGGTAGTTGCAATAGGTGAAATAGGGTTAGATTATTTTTATGATAATGCACCTAGAGAAATTCAAAGAGAATGGTTTAAAAAACAAATAGAATTAGCTAATGAATTAAAATTACCAATAATAATACATGATAGAGATGCACATGCTGATACTTTTGAAATAATCAAAAATACTAAAAATCCAGAAATAGGATGTGTGCTTCATTGCTATAGTGGAAATGTAGAATTAGCTAAAGAATATATAAAAATGGGATGTTATATTTCTATTCCAGGAACAGTTACATTTAAAAATAATAAAAAAAACTAGAGAAGTAGTAAGTGAAATACCACTAGAATATTTATTAATTGAAACTGATTCACCATATATGGCACCAGAGCCACATAGAGGAAAAAGAAATGACCCTTCTTTAGTAGCTTTTGTTGCTGATAAGATAGCTCAGGAAAAAGGAATATCTTATGAAAAAGTATGTGAAGCTACAAAAGAAAATGCAAAGAGATTCTTTAATATAAAATAATAAATAATTTTTTATAAAATATTATAAAAATAAAAGCTATAGTGCATAATTGTACTGTAGCTTTTATTTTTCTTGATAAAATGTCATAAAAAACGTAAAATATAAAGATGTAGGCTAAGACGAGAGATTAAAAAATAGATAAAAAGGTGAATTAATAATGATAAAAGAAATTATAGTTGTAGAAGGACGAGATGACGTTACAGCAGTAAAAAGAGCTCTTGATGCAGAACTTATAACAAACTGGTGGGTTGGATTTCCAAAAGGCACTATGGAACGTATAAAATCAGCTCAAGAAAGACGTGGAGTAATAATATTTACTGACCCAGATTTTGCAGGGAAAAAATAAGGAAAAAAATAGCAGCTGAAGTTCCAGGATGTAAGCATGCATTTTTACCAAGAGAAGAAGCTAAAAAAGATGGAGATATAGGAATCGAAAATGCTACTCCAAAGAGTATAATAGCCAGCTCTTGAAAAAGTAAGAACAGAAAGTACGGGATAAAAGAGATGAATTTAAACAAGTAGATTTAATAAGAAACGGACTTATAGGAAATGAAGATGCATCTTTTAGAAAGAGATGAGCTTGGAAAAATACTTGGAATAGGTTACGGAAATGCAAAACAATTCTTAAATAGATTAAACAACTATGGAGTAAATAGAGAAGAGTTTGAAGTAGCATTAAATAAAATAGAATTAAGTTAAAAAAGTCACGCAAGCGTGACAAAAATAATTCACAAAAAACACGTGAAAATATAGTAAAATAGGAGAAATTAAATGGATAGACTTTCATCACATAGTGCAAACCAAAGGACGTAGTTCAAAAACATGGATTTAAGTTTTCAAAAGTCTCTAGGACAAAACTTTTTAATAGACGATAATGTAATAGATAGCATATTACAAGGTGCAAGGACTTTCAAAAGGGCGATCAGATAATAGAGGTAGGCCCTGGAATAGGAACTCTTTACTCGTGAGATGGGAAAAGTAGCGGATAAAGTAGTTTGCTATAGAGATAGATAAAACATTAATTCCCATACTAAAAGAAACTTTAGATGATCTTTGATAATGTAGAAGTAATAAACAAAGATATATTAAAAGTTGATGTTCAAGAATTAGTAGAAGAAAAATTAAATGGAGGTCCAGTTAAATTAGTAGCTAACCTTCCATATTATATAACTACACCAATAGTTATGAAGTTTTTAGAAGAAGATATTCCCAGTAACTGATATAGTAGTTATGGTACAAAAAGAAGTTGCAGATAGAATGAATGCAGTACCAGGTACAAAAGGATTATGAAACTTTATCAATAGCCAGTTCAATACTACTGTGATACAGAAATAGTGGCAAAAGCACCAAAGACACATGTTTATACACAACCAAATGTAGATTCAACAGTTATAGGACTTTCATGTAAGACCAGAAATAAAATATCCAGTAGATAGCCGAAGAAATATTCTTTAAAAACAGTTAAAGCTGGATTTAGTCAAAGAAGAAAAACTTTACTTAACTCATTAAGTACCATTAGGTTTCTTAAGCAAAGAAGAAATCAGAGAAGTATTATTAGAAGCTAATATAGATGAAAAAAAGAAGAGGAGAAACTCTTAGCATACAAGAATTTGCTACTCTTTCAAATAAAGTAAATGCAAAGGTACCTTCAAAATAGAAGGTACTTTTTTTATGTGTTTAATCATATAATATTTAGAGAAATTATGTTAAGGGGGGATTAGAAATGGCTTCCAAAAGAAAGTTTAAAAAGAGATTATATAATTCTTGAAGCTAAAGATACTAATTTTAGATACAAAGAGCGCATTTTACCAAAAGCATTTGCTAAAGGTAGAAATAAATGATGAAAAATCAGTAGTTTCACTTTATGTAGAAAATCTTAAATGTGTAAAAGATGGATATAGAGTAATTGCGATACAAAGTGATTATGAAACTTTAGATTTAGGGAAAGTTGTTTTAAGTGAGCAAGGAAAAGGTGAGTTTGTATTAAACCTAGATAGAGATGACATAGATTTAAAAGGAATAGCTCTACTTTATGAGAAATCTGTTCCACTAATAGGCTTTAAGGGAAGTAAAATAGAAAACTACGAAGTATATTTGTTTCACTGTTGATGATGGAAGAATTTGAGGAGTATGAAGAAGTGGAATATATAGAAGTAGATGATGATGAAGATGAAGAATTTGATGATGAGGATTACGAATATGAAGAAATAGAGTATATAGAGATAGAGGAAGAGATGACGAGGGTTACGAAGAAATAGAAGATAATGATGGATATATAGAAATACAAGAAGATGAAGAAGAAGAAGAAGAAGAAGAAATAGAAGATGAGTATGAGGAGGATGAAGAAGAGGATGAAGAAGAACAAATTATAGAACGTAATTTATACAACAAAAAATCACAACCACAAAAAACTAAACAACAAAGAAAACCTAAATATGCAAGCCAATATCAAGAGCCAAAACCTCAAAATATACCATATCAATCATATGAACAATATCAACAAAAATCTCGAAATTCTAACGCAGCAGGTGCATTGTTAATGCCAAGACAAATTAAAAAGGGATTAAAATATATTCAACGAAGTTAAGCCATTTGTAAGTGATGATATAGAAGATACTAGATGGTGGAAAGTAGAAATAAGTCCAACAACCCTATGTGGATATACAATGCCACACTTAGGATATGTAAATTCGTTAAATTACACAATGTATAGTGATGCTGTAATGCATTCATATAAATACAGACATTATTTATTTGGTGTTCAATATGATGAGTATAATAAGAGAAAAAGTTATATATATGGCAGTTCCAGGGAAATAAGAATGAGCAACCAGATAAAGGTCATACTGGATTTAATACTTATCAAGCATGTGATACTAGAAATGATAGCTTAGGATACTGGCTATGTTTTATAGATTCTTAGAAGTAGAAGAAATCTTAAAATAAAATATATTACCTTTCCTATTGATAATATTATGATATTAATCTAAAAATATATATAAATATACTATAATTTGGGAGGAAATATCATGATAAACAAACAAAGATTAATAAATGAATTTTTAGAGTTAGTACAAATAGATAGTCCATCTTCAAAAGAAGGTAAAAGTAGCACAAAGTTTTAGTTAAAAAATTAGAAGCAATAGGCTGTGAAGTTTCAATAGATAATGCAGGGGAAAGGTTAACGGAGAAACTGGAAACGTAATAGCTACATTAAAAGGAAACAGACCAGGAAAGAAATTATTATTCAGTTCACATATGGACACAGTTAGCCCAGGAGTAGGAATAAAAACCTATAATAGATGAAGCTACTGGATAATAAAAAAGTGATGGAACTACAGTATTAGGTTCTGATGATAAAGCTGGTATAGCGTTGCTATATTAGAGGCTTTTAAGAATGATTAAAGAAAACGATATTGAGCATGCTGATATACAAGTAGTATTCTCTATATGGGAAGAAGGCGGATTATTTGGAGCTAAATACTTAGAACTTACTCTAAAGTAGATGCTGATTATGCATTTGTACTAGATAAGTGGTGGGGGCTCCTGGAGAAATAATAATTCAAGCACCAGCACAAGATGCTATAAACGTTAAAATAACAGGAAAAACCAAGCTCATGCAGGTCTTCAACCAGAAAACGGAAATAAGTTGGCAATAATGGTAGCTTCAGAGGCTATGGAAAAATATGAAGGTTATTAGAATAGATGAAGAAACTACTGCTAATATAGGAATAATTAAAGGTGGTATAGCACAAAATATGTTATGCCAGAATTAGAAATAGTAGCAGAAGCTAGAAGTTTAAGTGAAGAAAAATTAGATGTTCAAACAAATCATATGGTAGAAACATTCAAAAAAAACTGCCGACGAGTTTGGAGCTAAAATAGACATAGAAGTTAATAGAGCATATGCACCTTTTAATGTATGTGAAGATGATGAAATAGTTAAACTTGCTAAAAAAGCTTTCTCTAACATGAATATAGAAGGACATACAGCTTCTACAGGTGGAGGTAGCGATACTAACATATTAAACAAAAAACGGAGTAAAAGCAGTTAACTTAGGAATAGGTATGAAAAATGCTCATACATTAGAAGAATATATAGCTATAGAAGACATAGTTAATTCTGCAATAATGGTAAAAGAAATAATAAAAAGAAGCATAATATAATATTGCTTAATTAAAATCACCTAGCAAAAGTTAGGTGATTTTTGATATTTATAAACATATAAAAAAAATATATATTATTGTCGAATCGTGAAAAAATTTCCTGGGAAATATTAATATAAAATAAACATACTTACAAAATATTGATAAAAGTATATAATTATCTTATAATTAT
>JMMB01000008.1 GCA_000686145.1 Peptostreptococcaceae bacterium VA2
CTAACGCATTAAGTACTCCGCCTGGGAAGTACGCTCGCAAGAGTGAAACTCAAAGGAATTGACGGGGACCCGCACAAGTAGCGGAGCATGTGGTTTAATTCGAAGCAACGCGAAGAACCTTACCTAAGCTTGAACATACTTATGACCGATACCTAATAGTATTTTTTTCCCTTCGGGGACATGAGAATACAGGTGGTGCATGGTTGTCGTCAGCTCGTGTCGTGAGATGTTGGGTTAAGTCCCGCAACGAGCGCAACCCTTGCCTTTAGTTGCCAGCATTAAGTTGGGCACTCTAGAGGGGACTGCCAGGGATAACCTGGAGGAAGGTGGGGGATGACGTCAAATCATCATGGCCCCTTATGCTTAGGGCTACACACGTGCTACAATGGGTGGTACAGAGGGCAGCCAAGTCGTGAGGCGGAGCTAATCCCTTAAAGCCATTCTCAGTTCGGATTGTAGGCTGAAACTCGCCTACATGAAGCTGGAGTTACTAGTAATCGCAGATCAGAATGCTGCGGTGAATGCGTTCCCGGGTCTTGTACACACACCGCCCGTCACACCACGGAAGTTGGGGGGCGCCCGAAGCCAGATAGCTAACCTTTTGGAAGCGTCTGTCGAAGGTGAAATCAATAACTGGGGTGAAGTCGTAAACAAGGTAGCCGTATCGGAAGGTGCGGCTGGATCACCTCCTTTCTAAGGAGAATTGCCTACTGTTTAATTTTGAGAGTTTTTATTTTTTTTCTAAAAACTTAATTGACAAAAATCGACAAATATAGTAAAATATTTTTTGTTGAAAAAAGTTAATGACCTGGGGGTGTAGCTCAGCTGGGAGAGCACTTGCCTTGCACGCAAGGGGTCTGGAGTTCGATCCTCCACATCTCCACCATTTTAAACTTAACTGTTTAAATAAATAGTACTTTGAAAACTGTATAACATTTAGTGATATGACATCATTTAATATATGAAGAAGATAACTTCTAAAAAATATCATTGAGAAGATAAACTCTTTAAAAATCAACTTTTAGTACTTAATAAACTGAACGTATGTGAAGTTTGTTATTTACGATAACTTTTGATAACTTGGTCAAGTTATTAAGGGTGCAGGGGCGGATGCCTTGGCACTAGGAGCCGATGAAGGACGCGATAAGCTGCGATAAGCTTCGGGGAGTTGCACGTAAACTTTGATCCGAAGATTTCCGAATGAGGAAACTCACTTAGAGTAATGTCTAAGTATTGTTAAGTGAATACATAGCTTAATGAGGGGAACCCGGGGAACTGAAACATCTAAGTACCCGGAGGAAAAGAAAGAAATTCGATTCCGTAAGTAGCGGCGAGCGAACGCGGAACAGGGCCAAACCAATGAAGTTTACTTCGTTGGGGTTGAGGACATGCTATAAACGAAGAGGTCATCGTAAATGAAGAGAGTTGGAAAGCTCCGCCATAGAAGGTAATAGCCCTGTATTTGAAACGATAATTCTTTAGGTATGATCCAGAGTACCACGGGACACGTGAAACCCTGTGGGAAGCAGGAGGGGACCATCCTCCAAGCCTAAATACTACCTAGTGACCGATAGCGCATAGTACCGTGAGGGAAAGGTGAAAAGAACCCCGGGAGGGGAGTGAAATAGAACCTGAAACCCTGCACTTACAAGCTGTGGGAGCACTTTTTATGTGTGACCGCGTACTTTTTGTAGAACGGGCCAACGAGTTACGTTAAGTAGCAAGGTTAAGCACTTAAGGTGTGGAGCCGTAGCGAAAGCGAGTCTTAAATGGGCGCTTAAGTTACTTGACGTAGACCCGAAACCGGGCGACCTATCCATGAGCAGGTTGAAGCGAAAGTAAAATTTCGTGGAGGACCGAACCCACGAGCGTTGAAAAGCTCGGGGATGACTTGTGGATAGCGGTGAAATTCCAATCGAGCCCGGAGATAGCTGGTTCTCCCCGAAATAGCTTTAGGGCTAGCCTCAAGCGTAGAGAGGCGGAGGTAGAGCACTGAATGTCCTAGGGGGTATTGCACTTACCGAAGACTATCAAACTCCGAATGCCGTTTTCTTTTACTTGGGAGTCAGACTGTGGGTGATAAGATTCATAGTCAAAAGGGCAACAGCCCAGATCGTCAGCTAAGGTCCCTAAATGTACGTTAAGTGGTAAAGGATGTGGGATTGCACAGACAACCAGGATGTTGGCTTAGAAGCAGCCACTCATTTAAAGAGTGCGTAATAGCTCACTGGTCGAGTGATCCTGCGCCGAAAATTTCCGGGGCTAAAACGTACTACCGAAGCTACGATATCAGCAATGATAGGTAGGGGAGCTTCGTATACAGGCTGAAGCATGACCGTAAGGACATGTGGACAGTATACGAGTGAGAATGTTGGCATGAGTAGCGAGACGTGGGTGAGAATCCCACGGGCCGTAAACCCAAGGTTTCCAGGGGAAGGTTCGTCCGCCCTGGGTTAGTCAGGACCTAAGCCGAGGCCCGAAAGGCGTAGGTGATGGACAACAGGTTGATATTCCTGTACCGCCAATAAGCGTTTGAGAAATGGGATGACACAGTAGGATAAGCTAACCACACTGTTGGTTATGTGTGGCTAAGTACTGAGGCAGTCAAGATAGGCAAATCCGTCTTGATGTTAATGCTGGGGTACGATGGGGAGCGAAATTAAGTAGCGAAGTAGCTGATTTCACACTGTCGAGAAAAGTCTCTATCGAGTTTAAAGGCGCCTGTACCTCAAACCGACACAGGTGGGTGAGGAGAGTATCCTAAGGCCAGCGAGAGAACTATTGTTAAGGAACTCGGCAAAATGACCCCGTAACTTCGGGAGAAGGGGTGGCCATCTTCGGATGGCCGCAGAGAATAGGCCCAAGCGACTGTTTACCAAAAAACACAGGTTTCTGCTAAGTCGCAAGACGATGTATAGGAGCTGACGCCTGCCCGGTGCTGGAAGGTTAAGGGGATCTGTTAGAGCAATCGAAGCAGTGAACTTAAGCCCCAGTAAACGGCGGCCGTAACTATAACGGTCCTAAGGTAGCGAAATTCCTTGTCGGGTAAGTTCCGACCCGCACGAAAGGCGTAACGATTTGGGCACTGTCTCAACAATAGACTCGGTGAAATTGTAATCCCGGTGAAGATGCCGGGTACCTGCGACAGGACGGAAAGACCCCATGGAGCTTTACTGTAGCTTGACGTTGGGTCTTGGTACTACATGTACAGGATAGGTGGGAAACTATGAAGCATGGACGCCAGTCTGTGTGGAAGTTTACCTTGGGATACCACCCTTGTAGTACTGGGATCCTAACCATAGGCCTTGAATCAGGTCTTGGGACACCGTCAGGTGGGCAGTTTGACTGGGGCGGTCGCCTCCTAAAGAGTAACGGAGGCGCTCAAAGGTTCTCTCAGCACGGTCGGAAATCGTGGCGTAGAGTGTAAAGGCAGAAGAGAGCTTGATTGCAAGACATACAGGTCGAGCAAGGACGAAAGTCGGACTTAGTGATCCGGTGGTACCGCATGGAAGGGCCATCGCTCAACGGATAAAAGCTACCCTGGGGATAACAGGCTTATCTCCCCCAAGAGTCCACATCGACGGGGAGGTTTGGCACCTCGATGTCGGCTCATCACATCCTGGGGCTGTAGTAGGTCCCAAGGGTTGGGCTGTTCGCCCCATTAAAGTGGTACGCGAGCTGGGTTCAGAACGTCGTGAGACAGTTCGGTCCCTATCCGTCGCAGGCGTAGGAAATTTGAGGAGACCTGTCCTTAGTACGAGAGGACCGGGATGGACGTACCCTCTGGTGTACCAGTTGTTCTGCCAAGGGCATCGCTGGGTAGCTATGTACGGAATGGATAAGCGCTGAAAGCATCTAAGCGCGAAGCCGACTTCAAGATAAGATTTCCCACCGTAAGGGTAAGACCCCAGGAAGACTACCTGGTTGATAGGTCGAAGGTGTAAGTGCAGTAATGTATTTAGCTTACCGATACTAATAGGTCGAGGACTTGACCAACTTTAAATGATTAAAAACCTAAATGTATACAGTTTTCAGAGTATTATTTATATTTTTTGAGGATATAAAATTCTTAAAAAATATTGACAAATTTTATTAAAAATGTTAATATAATACTTGTCCAAGAAATGGACACAATATAATGTAGTTATTATAGCAAAGAGGATACACCTGTTCCCATTCCGAACACAGAAGTTAAGCTCTTTAGCGCCGATGGTACTTGGTGGGCAACTGCCTGGGAGAGTAGGACATAGCTTACGTGATATGCCGAAGTGGCGGAACTGGCAGACGCACAGGACTTAAAATCCTGCGGGACTTACCTCTCGTACCGGTTCGATTCCGGTCTTCGGCACCATCATAACATCGCGGGGTGGAGCAGTTGGCCAGCTCGTTGGGCTCATAAACCCAAAGGTCGTAGGTTCGAGTCCTACCTCCGCAACCATTATAAGGCCCATTGGTCAAGCGGTCAAGACACCCGCCCTTTCACGGCGGTAACAGGGGTTCGATTCCCCTATGGGTCACCAAAAAAATATGCGGGTGTAGCTCAATGGTAGAGTTCTGGCCTTCCAAAGCCAGCTGTGAGGGTTTCGATTCCCCTTCACCCGCTCCAACAAAATTATATAATGTGGGTGCATAGCTCAGCTGGATAGAGCAACGCCCTTCTAAGGCGTGTGGTCCGGGGTTCGAATCCCTGTGCGCTCACCACTTTATAAAATTAAAGCAATTCAGTTATTGGGGATTCGCCAAGTTGGTAAGGCATAGCACTTTGACTGCTACATGCGTAGGTTCGAGTCCTGCATCCCCAGCCAAAATTAATATTATGATCCATTAGCTCAGTCGGTAGAGCACCTGACTTTTAATCAGGGTGTCCCGCGTTCCGAGTCGCGGATGGATCACCAAATGGAGAGGTGTCCGAGTGGTTTAAGGAGCTAGTCTTGAAAAACTAGTGATGCTTAACGGCACCGTGGGTTCGAATCCCACCTCTCCGCCATTATAAATCAAATATATGGAGAAGTACTCAAGTGGCTAAAGAGGTGCCCCTGCTAAGGGTATAGGCTGGGTAACTGGTGCGAGGGTTCGAATCCCTCCTTCTCCGCCAATAAAAAAATCGGGGCCATTAGCTCAGTTGGTTAGAGCGCCCGGCTCATAACCGGTAGGTCTGGGGTTCGAGTCCCTGATGGCCCACCAGATTTTTAGGGGTGTAGCTCAGCTGGTAGAGCGTCGGTCTCCAAAACCGTGCGCCGGGGGTTCGAATCCCTCCACCCCTGCCAATTTGATTTTAAAAACTTTATTCAACTTTATTTCGAGGTGTAGCGCAGTTTGGTAGCGCACCTGGTTTGGGACCAGGGGGCCGGGGGTTCGAGTCCCTTCACCTCGACCAAGAATAAGGGCCTATAGCTCAGGTGGTTAGAGCGCACGCCTGATAAGCGTGAGGTCGCTGGTTCGAGTCCAGCTAGGCCCACCATTTGTGCCCAGATAGCTCAGTCGGTAGAGCAAGGGACTGAAAATCCCTGTGTCGATGGTTCGATTCCATTTCTGGGCACCAATTAGATGTGGCGGTATAGCTTAGTTGGCTAGAGCGTTCGGTTCATACCCGAAAGGTCACAGGTTCGACTCCTGTTACCGCTACCATAGAATTATATTATAAGAACTTTGAAAATTAAACAGTAGGTTAATTTATAGAATTTGAAACAACCAAGAAACATAAAGCCAGATATATAACAGTATCTGAGCCCTAGATAAACTTTTATTTAAGAGTTTGATCCTGGCTCAGGATGAACGCTGGCGGCGTGCCTAACACATGCAAGTCGAGCGATTCTCTTCGGAGAAGAGCGGCGGACGGGTGAGTAACGCGTGGGTAACCTGCCCTGTACACACGGATAACATACCGAAAGGTATGCTAATACGGGATAATGTACTTTTGTCGCATGGCAAAAGTATCAAAGCTCCGGCGGTACAGGATGGACCCGCGTCTGATTAGCTAGTTGGAGAGGTAATGGCTCACCAAGGCAACGATCAGTAGCCGACCTGAGAGGGTGATCGGCCACATTGGAACTGAGACACGGTCCAAACTCCTACGGGAGGCAGCAGTGGGGAATATTGCACAATGGGCGAAAGCCTGATGCAGCAACGCCGCGTGAGCGATGAAGGCCTTCGGGTCGTAAAAGCTCTGTCCTCAAGGAAGATAATGACGGTACTTGAGGAGGAAGCCCCGGCTAACTACGTGCCAGCAGCCGCGGTAATACGTAGGGGGCTAGCGTTATCCGGAATTACTGGGCGTAAAGGGTGCGTAGGTGGTTTCTTAAGTCAGAGGTGAAAGGCTACGGCTCAACCGTAGTAAGCCTTTGAAACTGAGAAACTTGAGTGCAGGAGAGGAGAGTAGAATTCCTAGTGTAGCGGTGAAATGCGTAGATATTAGGAGGAATACCAGTTGCGAAGGCGGCTCTCTGGACTGTAACTGACACTGAGGCACGAAAGCGTGGGGAGCAAACAGGATTAGATACCCTGGTAGTCCACGCCGTAAACGATGAGTACTAGGTGTCGGGGGTTACCCCCCTCGGTGCCGCAGCTAACGCATTAAGTACTCCGCCTGGGAAGTACGCTCGCAAGAGTGAAACTCAAAGGAATTGACGGGGACCCGCACAAGTAGCGGAGCATGTGGTTTAATTCGAAGCAACGCGAAGAACCTTACCTAAGCTTGACATACTTATGACCGATACCTAATAGTATTTTTCCCTTCGGGGACATGAGATACAGGTGGTGCATGGTTGTCGTCAGCTCGTGTCGTGAGATGTTGGGTTAAGTCCCGCAACGAGCGCAACCCTTGCCTTTAGTTGCCAGCATTAAGTTGGGCACTCTAGAGGGACTGCCAGGGATAACCTGGAGGAAGGTGGGGATGACGTCAAATCATCATGCCCCTTATGCTTAGGGCTACACACGTGCTACAATGGGTGGTACAGAGGGCAGCCAAGTCGTGAGGCGGAGCTAATCCCTTAAAGCCATTCTCAGTTCGGATTGTAGGCTGAAACTCGCCTACATGAAGCTGGAGTTACTAGTAATCGCAGATCAGAATGCTGCGGTGAATGCGTTCCCCGGGTCTTGTACACACCGCCCGTCACACCACGGAAGTTGGGGGCGCCCGAAGCCAGATAGCTAACCTTTTGGAAGCGTCTGTCGAAGGTGAAATCAATAACTGGGTGAAGTCGTAACAAGGTAGCCGTATCGGAAAGGTGCGGCTGGATCACCTCCTTTCTAAGGAGAATTGCCTACTGTTTAATTTGAGAGTTTCTTATTTTTTTTTGAAAAAATACTTTATTGACATAAATCGACATTTATAGTAAAATATTTTTGTTGAAAAAAGTTAATGACCTGGGGGTGTAGCTCAGCTGGGAGAGCACTTGCCTTGCACGCAAGGGGTCTGGAGTTCGATCCTCCACATCTCCACCATTTTAAACTTAATTGTTTGAATAAATAGTACTTTGAAAACTGTATAACATTTAGTGATATGACATCATTTGAAATATATGAAGAAGATAACTTCTAAAAATATCATCGAGAAGATAAACTCTTTAAAAATCAACTTTTAGTACTTAATAAACTGAACGTATGTGAAGTTTGTTATTTACGATAACTTTTGATAACTTGGTCAAGTTATTAAGGGTGCAGGGCGGATGCCTTGGCACTAGGAGCCGATGAAGGACGCGATAAGCTGCGATAAGCTTCGGGGAGTTGCACGTAAACTTTGATCCGAAGATTTCCGAATGAGGAAACTCACTTAGAGTAATGTCTAAGTATTGTTAAGTGAATACATAGCTTAATGAGGGGAACCCGGGGAACTGAAACATCTAAGTACCCGGAGGAAAAGAAAGAAATTCGATTCCGTAAGTAGCGGCGAGCGAACGCGGAACAGGCCAAACCAATGAAGTTTACTTCGTTGGGGTTGAGGACATGCAACATGGATGCAATATTGTAAGCGAAGAGAGTTGGAAAGCTCCGCCATAGAAGGTAATAGCCCTGTAGTTTGAAACGAGAAAGCTACTAGCATGATCCAGAGTACCACGGGACACGTGAAACCCTGTGGGAAGCAGGAGGGACCATCCTCCAAGCCTAAATACTACCTAGTGACCGATAGCGCATAGTACCGTGAGGGAAAGGTGAAAAGAACCCCGGGAGGGGAGTGAAATAGAACCTGAAACCCTGCACTTACAAGCTGTGGAGCACTTTTTATGTGTGGACCGCGTACTTTTTGTAGAACGGGCCAACGAGTTACGTCAAGTAACTTAAGCGCCCATTTAAGACTCGCTTTCGCTACGGCTCCACACCTTAAGTGCTTAACCTTGCTACTTAACGTAACTCGTTGGCCCGTTCTACAAAAAGTACGCGGTCACACATAAAAAGTGCTCCCACAGCTTGTAAGTGCAGGGTTTCAGGTTCTATTTCACTCCCCCTCCCGGGGTTCTTTTCACCTTTCCCTCACGGTACTATGCGCTATCGGTCACTAGGTAGTATTTAGGCTTGGAGGATGGTCCCTCCTGCTTCCCACAGGGTTTCACGTGTCCCGTGGTACTCTGGATCATGCTAGTAGCTTTCTCGTTTCAACTACAGGGCTATTACCTTCTATGGCGGAGCTTTCCAACTCTCTTCGCTTTACAATATTGCATCCATGTTGCATGTCCTCAACCCCAACGAAGTAAACTTCATTGGTTTGGCCTGTTCCGCGTTCGCTCGCCGCTACTTACGGAATCGAATTTCTTTCTTTTCCTCCGGGTACTTAGATGTTTCAGTTCCCCGGGTTCCCCTCATTAAGCTATGTATTCACTTAACAATACTTAGACATTACTCTAAGTGAGTTTCCTCATTCGGAAATCTTCGGATCAAAGTTTACGTGCAACTCCCCGAAGCTTATCGCAGCTTATCGCGTCCTTCATCGGCTCCTAGTGCCAAGGCATCCGCCCTGCACCCTTAATAACTTGACCAAGTTATCAAAAGTTATCGTAAATAACAAACTTCACATACGTTCAGTTTATTAAGTACTAAAAGTTGATTTTTAAAGAGTTTATCTTCTCGATGATATTTTTAGAAGTTATCTTCTTCATATATTAAATGATGTCATATCACTAAATGTTATACAGTTTTCAAAGTACTATTTATTTAAACAGTTAAGTTTAAAATGGTGGAGATGTGGAGGATCGAACTCCAGACCCCTTGCGTGCAAGGCAAGTGCTCTCCCAGCTGAGCTACACCCCAGGTCATTAACTTTTTTCAACAAAAAATATTTACTATAAATGTCGATTTTTGTCAATAAAGTTTTTAAAAAAAAATAAAAACTTCAAAATTAAACAGTAGGCAATTCTCCTTAGAAAGGAGGTGATCCAGCCGCACCTTCCGATACGGCTACCTTGTTACGACTTCACCCCAGTTATTGATTTCACCTTCGACAGACGCTTCCAAAAGGTTAGCTATCTGGCTTCGGGCGCCCCCAACTTCCGTGGTGTGACGGGCGGTGTGTACAAGACCCGGGAACGCATTCACCGCAGCATTCTGATCTGCGATTACTAGTAACTCCAGCTTCATGTAGGCGAGTTTCAGCCTACAATCCGAACTGAGAATGGCTTTAAGGGATTAGCTCCGCCTCACGACTTGGCTGGCCCTCTGTACCACCCATTGTAGCACGTGTGTAGCCCTAAGCATAAGGGGCATGATGATTTGACGTCATCCCCACCTTCCTCCAGGTTATCCCTGGCAGTCCCTCTAGAGTGCCCAACTTAATGCTGGCAACTAAAGGCAAGGGTTGCGCTCGTTGCGGGACTTAACCCAACATCTCACGACACGAGCTGACGACAACCATGCACCACCTGTATCTCATGTCCCCGAAGGGAAAAATACTATTAGGTATCGGTCATAAGTATGTCAAGCTTAGGTAAGGTTCTTCGCGTTGCTTCGAATTAAACCACATGCTCCGCTACTTGTGCGGGTCCCCGTCAATTCCTTTGAGTTTCACTCTTGCGAGCGTACTTCCCAGGCGGAGTACTTAATGCGTTAGCTGCGGCACCGAGGGGGGTAACCCCCGACACCTAGTACTCATCGTTTACGGCGTGGACTACCAGGGTATCTAATCCTGTTTGCTCCCCACGCTTTCGTGCCTCAGTGTCAGTTACAGTCCAGAGAGCCGCCTTCGCAACTGGTATTTCCTCCTAATATCTACGCATTTCACCGCTACACTAGGAATTCTACTCTCCTCTCCTGCACTCAAGTTTCTCAGTTTCAAAGGCTTACTACGGTTGAGCCGTAGCCTTTCACCTCTGACTTAAGAAACCACCTACGCACCCTTTACGCCCAGTAATTCCGGATAACGCTAGCCCCCTACGTATTACCGCGGCTGCTGGCACGTAGTTAGCCGGGGCTTCCTCCTCAAGTACCGTCATTATCTTCCTTGAGGACAGAGCTTTACGACCCGAAGGCCTTCCATCGCTCACGCGGCGTTGCTGCATCAGGCTTTCGCCCATTGTGCAATATTCCCCACTGCTGCCTCCCGTAGGAGTTTGGACCGTGTCTCAGTTCCAATGTGGGCCGATCACCCTCTCAGGTCGGCTACTGATCGTTGCCTTGGTGAGCCATTACCTCTCCAACTAGCTAATCAGGACGCGGGTCCATCCTGTACGCCGGAGCTTTGATACTTTTGCCATGCGACAAAAGTACATTATCCCGTATTAGCATACCTTTCGGTATGTTATCCGTGTGTACAGGGCAGGTTACCCACGCGTTACTCACCCGTCCGCCGCTCTTCTCCGAAGAGAATCGCTCGACTTGCATGTGTTAGGCACGCCGCCAGCGTTCATCCTGAGCCAGGATCAAAACTCTTAAATAAAAGTTTATCTAGGGCTCAGATTACTGTTATATATCTGGCTTTATGTTTCTTGGTTGTTTCAAATTCTATAAATTAACCTACTGTTTAATTTTCAAAGTTCTTATAATATAATTCTATGGTAGCGGTAACAGGAGTCGAACCTGTGACCTTTCGGGTATGGAACCGAACGCTCTAGCCAACTAAGCTATATACGCCACATCTAATTGGTGCCCAGAAATGGAATCGAAACCATCGACCACAGGGATTTTCAGTCCCTTTGCTCTACCGACTGAGCTATCTGGGCACAAATGGGTGGGCCTAGCTGGACTCGAACCAGCGACCTCACGCTTATCAGGCGTGCGCTTCTAACCACCTGAAGCTATAGGCCCTTATTCTTGGTCGAGGTGGAAGGGACTCGAACCCCCCGGCCCCCTGGTCCCAAAACCAGGGTGCGCTACCAAACTGCGCTACACCTCGAAATAAAGTTGAATAAAGTTTTTAAAATCAAATTGGCAAGGGGTGGAGGGATTCGAACCCCCGGCGCACGGGTTTTTTGGAGACCCGACGCTCTACCAGCTGAGCTACACCCCTAAAAATCTGGTGGGCCATCAGGGACTCGAAACCCCAGACCTACCGTTATGAGCCGGGCGCTCTAACCAACTGAGCTAATGGCCCCGATTTTTTTATTGGCGGAGAAGGAGGGATTCGAACCCTCGCACCAGTTACCCAGCCTATACCCTTAGCAGGGGCACCTCTTTAAGCCACTTGAGTACTTCTCCATAATATTTGATTGTATAATGGCGGAGAGGGTGGGATTCGAAACCCCACGGGTGCCGTTAAGCATCACTAGTTTTCAAGACTAGCTCCTTAAACCACTCGGACACCTCTCCATTTGGGTGATCCATCCCGCGACTCGAACGCGGGACACCCTGATTAAAAAGTCAGGTGCTCTACCCGACTGAGCTAATGGATCCATAATATTAATTTGGCTGGGGATTGCAGGACTCGAACCTACGCATGTAGCAGTCAAAGTGCTATGCCTTTTTTTACCAACTTTGGCGAATCCCCAATAACTGAATTGCTTTAATTTATAAAGTGGTGAGCGCCACAGGGATTCGAACCCCGGACACACGCCTTAGAAGGGCGTTGCTCTATCCAGCTGAGCTATGCAACCCCAATTATATAATTTTGTTGGAGCGGGTGAAGGGGATCGAACCCTCACAGCTGGCTTGGAAGGCCAGAACTCTACCATTGAGCTACACCCGCAATTTTTTTTGGTGACCCATAGGGGAATCGAACCCCTGTTACCGCCGTGAAAGGGCGGTGTCTTGACCGCTTGACCAATGGGCCTTATAATGGTTGCGGAGGTAGGACTCGAACCTACGACCTTTGGGTTATGAGCCCAACGAGCTGCCAACTGCTCCACCCCGCGATGTTATGATGGTGCCGAAGACCGGAATCGAACCGGTACGAGAGGTAAGTCCCGCAGGATTTTAAGTCCTGTGCGTCTGCCAGTTCCGCCACTTCGGCAAATCACGTAGCTATGTCCTACTCTCCCAGGCAGTTGCCCACCAAGTACCATCGGCGCTAAAGAGCTTAACTTCTGTGTTCGGAATGGGAACAGGTGTATCCTCTTTGCTATAATAACTACATTATATTGTGTCCATTTCTTGGACAAGTATTATATTAACATTTTTAATAAAATTTGTCAATATTTTTAAGAAATTTTATATCCTCAAAAAATATAATAATACTCTCTGAAAACTGTATACATTTAGGTTTTAATCATTTAAAGTTGGTCAAGTCCTCGACCTATTAGTATCGGTAAGCTAAATACATTACGCACTTACACCTTCGACCTATCAACCAGGTAGTCTTCCTGGGGGTCTTACCCTTACGGTGGGAAATCTTATCTTGAAGTCGGCTCGCGCTTAGATGCTTTCAGCGCTTATCCATTCCGTACATAGCTACCCAGCGATGCCCTTGGCAGAACAACTGGTACACCAGAGGTACGTCCATCCCGGTCCTCTC
The DNA here is from genome assembly GCA_000686145.1 of Peptostreptococcaceae bacterium VA2. Classification (GTDB taxonomy): domain Bacteria; phylum Bacillota; class Clostridia; order Peptostreptococcales; family Peptostreptococcaceae; genus Romboutsia_D. The sequence continues at coordinate 12,875 of JMMB01000008.1, forward strand.
GTACTAAGGACAGGTCTCCTCAAATTTCCTACGCCTGCGACGGATAGGGACCGAACTGTCTCACGCACGTTCGAACCCAGCTCGCGTACCACTTTAATGGGCCGAACAGCCCAACCCCTTGGGACCCTACTACAGCCCCAGGATGTGATGAGCCCGACAATCGAGGTGCCCAAAACCTCCCCGTCGATGTGGACCTCTTGGGAAGATAAGCCTGTTATCCCCCAGGGTAGCTTTTATCCGTTGAGCGATGGCCCTTCCATGCGGTACCACCGGATCACTAAGTCCGACTTTCGTCCTTGCTCGACCTGTATGTCTTGCAATCAAGCCTCTCTCTGCCTTTACACTCTACGCACGATTTCCGACCGTGCCTGAGAGAACCTTTGAGCGCCTCCGTTACTCTTTAGGAGGCGACCGCCCCAGTCAAACTGCCCAACCTGACGGTGTCCCAAGACCTGATTCAAGGCCTATGGTTAGGATCCCAGTACTACAAGGGTGGTATCCCAAGGTAAACTTCACACAGACTGGCGTCCATGCTTCATAGTTTCCCACCTATCCTGTACATGTAGTACCAAGACCCCAACGTCAAGCTACAGTAAAGCTCCATGGGGTCTTTCCGTCCTGTCCGCAGGTACCCGGCATCTTCACCGGGATTACAATTTCACCGAGTCTATTGTTGAGACAGTGCCCAAATCGTTACGCCTTTCGTGCGGGTCGGAACTTACCCGACAAGGAATTTCGCTACCTTAGGACCGTTATAGTTACGGCCGCCGTTTACTGGGGCTTAAGTTCACTGCTTCGATTGCTCTAACAGATCCCCTTAACCTTCCAGCACCGGGCAGGCGTCAGCTCCTATACATCGTCTTGCGACTTAGCAGAAACCTGTGTTTTGGTTAAACAGTCGCTTGGGCCTATTCTCTGCGGCCCATCCGAAGATGGCACCCCTTCTCCCGAAGTTACGGGGTCATTTTGCCGAGTTCCTTAACAATAGTTCTCTCGCTGGCCTTAGGATACTCTCCTCACCCACCTGTGTCGGTTTGAGGTACAGGCGCCTTTAAACTCGATAGAGACTTTTCTCGACAGTGTGAAATCAGCTACTTCGCTACTTAATTTCGCTCCCCATCGTACCCCCAGCATTAACATCAAGACGGATTTGCCTATCTTGACTGCCTCAGTACTTAGCCACACATAACCAACAGTGTGGTTAGCTTATCCTACTGTGTCATCCCATTTCTCAAACGCTTATTGGCGGTACAGGAATATCAACCTGTTGTCCATCACCTACGCCTTTCGGCCTCGGCTTAGGTCCTGACTAACCCAGGGCGGACGAACCTTCCCCTGGAAACCTTGGGTTTTACGGCCCGTGGGATTCTCACCCACGTCTCGCTACTCATGCCAACATTCTCACTCGTATACTGTCC
>JMMB01000009.1 GCA_000686145.1 Peptostreptococcaceae bacterium VA2
AATTAATTTATGAAAACTATGCTCTAGAAAAGATTAGCAGAATGTTATATAATTAATCTTGTAATAATAAGCATGTGTGTAAACCAACTATGTGTATCAAGATATTGGGTGTGACCTTATCTTGAAAAAAATGTGTGTAAACCATAAATTATTTTGTGTCGAATCAAAGGATGTGTGACCTTTGTTTCAAAGTGTGTGTATCAAAAAAAGGTAGTGACTCTAATGTGTGAGAGTTGCTACCTTCTTTTGTGTGTGTAGAAAAAAATTAATCTCCCTTTTACAAATGCTATAAAAAATTCGTTATATGTAATAGCTAAAAATTATGCTAGTTATTTTCAACAATTATAACATTAAGAGAAGCAATAAAGGAGGAGTTAATATGAGAAAAAAGAATAACAAAAGAATTAGCACAACAAAGAATGAATGATATGCTAGAACACGATAAATTCGAGATTCTGGACTGGGATAGCACGTACAAACCTGCAACTATAAAATGCAAATTATGCGGAGATGAAATTAATTTCAAACAAGGTCAAACTATGTATCTTAAAAAAACTTTACGAGGTGGTTTTAACGGAGAGTGCAATAAATGTAATAGATATAAGTTTGCATATGAGAATATAAAAACATATGAAAGTTACATAGAAAAACTATGAAAAATTAATAGATGAAAATTCTATTAAAAAAGAGATGTATTTAGAAAAAATAAAAGAAAATGAATCAAAAATAAAACATGAAAAAGAAATAATAAAAGAATATGAAGAATTGACAGATAAATAACTAAATAAAAGAAGAATTTTATATTTTGGCTGCGAATTGAAAAAAGCTAAAATTAGGCTAGTAATTGCAACAGTTTTCAGCTTCTGCAAAAAAAGGCTATATAGAGCCAAAAATTACTATATTTTGCATTAGAAATATGATATAATTAAAAAAGCTAGAGTGTAGGAACTCTAGCTTATATTTAGGCAGTTCCAACAAGGAACATACGCTATATCGACTTATTAAATTATATAAACTATTATATATTAATTATTACCAAATTTCAAGTAGTACATACTTGGTAAATACTATACATTTATAATTTAATTAGAAGTGTATCTTGTTGGAGTTGCCTTGTCATAGAAAATAACGGATGATAAGGAGAAAACATCAAATGAAAGTTGAAAATTTAAAAGTAGGACAAGTAGTTAAGAACTACAAAGAATTATGCACGGTATTAGAAATTAAGGTGTGTGGTGGTGAGAGTAAAATATCACAAATGGAAGAGTTATCAAGACATTGCACATACCATAAAAAAAGGTAACAAGATAGTAATAGATGAATTATTAACTAATGTTAAACCTAAAGTAGAAAATAGAGGAGGGTGTCGCAATATGACTTATCAAGAATCCATAATAGCTATAGTATCAAGTGAACTTTATAAAAGAGGGGAACTAGGAGTTAATCAAGTAGCAGTATATCCTAAGAACTACTTGTTCTCATTGGTTGGATTAGTTAATAAGAACTTTGCTAGTATAAATAAAGATAAGTCAGTTGCTAATGCTAATGCTTTAGATTTACCTATTCAAGCTTTAGATAGTGCTTTAGACTTAGTTAGAGAGAGAGCAGAAAAGACTCTCTGTAGTGGATTAAATGGACTTAGAAACCTAGGTTTAATCGTTTGGGGACACTCATATTCACTAGTAGAAATTATTGATGATGTAGAATATCCAAATGTTGCACCAAGTAATGCAGAAGAGAAGTTTATACTTGGCGCAGAACGTAGAGCATTAAAAATTATGGGATATGATACTAAAAGACAAGTTGCCAAATGTGGTAAATGGGAAGAGTTTAAAGGTCATGTGATGATAGAAGTTAAAGAAGTATATCCACAATATGTTCACTATAACAGTGCTATAAGATTAAATTATAATACTGATGAAATTATAAAGTATATAGATGGCTTAAACTTTACCCAAGAAGAATTTATAGAGCATCTAGCAGAACACAAGCAAAATGTTAACAATGAGTTCCTAGAAACTATGAATAAAGCAGTTAAGTCTAAGAATGCAGGAGCTAAAAAGAAAGCGATAGAAGGATTAGTGAAACTCAATAGAAAGACCAAAGAACTAGTTCCAATGACAGAAACTAATATAACTTATAACAATTACTATTCTAGTGATAAGTTTATAGAGGATAATAAGAAAGTTCATAAGACCGTGATAGACAATAAAGCAAAGCCATTAGAACCAGTTGAAAATGTTCAAAAACATAAGAGCCTAATGAAAGAATGGTATGCTACCTATGAGCCACCTAAGGAACATAAAGTACAACTTGGATTCCAACAAACTATTGATTCAGAAAATATATCATTTTAATAATTAACAACTAGAGCATCTACTATATTATAGGTGCTTTTATTATGCTTAAATATATATTAAAAAGTTGTCTGTTTTGAAAGTACTATATAACTAAACCCTTAAGTACATATAAGACTTTCAAAACAGACAACTTTTTAATAGTTAGAAAACCAAAAAAACAATCGTCACGAAGGAGTAAAGCGACTGGGAAATATATATTAGTGGTCTAATATATATTATGAATTAAGATACTTCATGCCTATGAACTCACGCTAAACTTATGTTATTGTTATCGCTAATATTATTTCCTTCCTACACGTCAGATTTAAAGGTTATAGCCTTGATGTTATATGCATTCGCAGTACTTTTAGTAAGAAGTTACGTCTGTGAGTTTTCTTAAGTCTTTAGAAAAAAAGTAGCTTAGGAGTTTATTAAAGATTTGAAGAACTAAAGACCTTAATACAAGTAGGCACAAGACTTTAGTCCAAATAGCTTGACATGGTTTATCGTCAATGGATTTTGACTAAATGTCGCAGTGCAGGAACAAACGAAGTGCGTTAGGAAGTTATAAGTGCAGTATATTATATATAGTTTCATATAAAACTTAAAAAAAATAACCTACGCGAGCCGAAGGCGAACGTAAGTGAGCGAGGCAAAGGAGGGGGTGTGGGGGAGGATTTCGCAGAAAATACACGTTAAGCAAAATTAGACTAGTATTTTCAATATTTCAGTTCTAAAAAATGTACTTTTGAAAATGTATAAAAATCATTGTATTTCATCGTCCCACCCACTTAAAATTCAATTTATATGATTGAATTTACTATAAATATAGATTGTGTTATATTATTGATACTAAAGGAAATTAATGTATATTTCTAACATGGAGGATTTTAATATGGATAAACTAGTATCAAAGTTAGCTGGACTGGGTGTACCAGCATTGGTTCTTGTTATGGTAATGGGAACAACAGGCTTAACAGGAGCCGCCGCTATAACTGCTGGATTAGCTGCACTTGGTCCTTTTGGAATAATAGGCGGTATTGCAACTTTAGGTGTAATTACACTTCTTTCACAAGGATTATCAGAATATGGATTTGATGCTATTTTTACTGCATTAGTAAGAGAATTTTTCAAAAGAGGTGAAACTAAAAGTAGTATTTATGCAAAAATTGATAAATATCCAGTTTCAAAATCTCTTAAAAGAAAGCTAAAAGAAGAACTCGAAAAACTTTAATTTAATACGCTAATTCCAATATTTCTTAACAAGCAGAAGAAGGGGTAGAGTCTATTTTGCGGATTTACAACGTTAAGCAAAATTAGGTTACTATTTTCAATATGTTAGTTCTAAAAAGTATTACATTACGCACATAAAATAACATTATTTCGCCCCAATGACCTTACACTACATATAAGTAATCTATATATCGGGTAAGTTCATTGGGGCGATTTTATAATTTAAATAAATCTATTATATAGACCTACGGCCGTCTAACGACGTGGCTATACTTATGTTGTTTAAATTAGTAATTATACCAGTTGTTAAATCTAATAACTCTACTGTCTTCATATTTTCTACACTTGTAGATTCTATTGACAAACGCTAGACCATAGAAACTGCAAACTGCTATGGAAACCCAAAGTATAAATATAAATATATTTATGAAAAATAACAATACAATCACCTCCTTGGTAGGAGCATAGACAACTCGATCCGTTTATAAACTTTAAGAAGTCAGAGTATAAAGAATTTAAGCAGGTATTGTCATAATTTACCTATTAGTACTTGTAAATAAAAAACAATATAGGAAGGAAAGTGGCATCTCTAAATTATTAAACTTCATTGGAGATAGATTTATTAAACCACTCACAAAACACAACATTTTAGATTCAAAAAGCTTATAAAATGGATCAATACAAGCAATTGCAAGGATTTTAGAGATTCAATAGGTATAATAGAGTTAGTAAAAGTAGGGTTTTGAAGTGCTTTAGACTATAAATATTGTATTAAAGTAAGTCTATAGGGGTAGCATAAAGGCTTACTTTAATACAATATTTTGGAGAATTTATGACAAAAAATGACATTTTATGCAGTTTTTTAATGTTATAATGTTTTTGTTAAATTAAAATTTGGAGGGAATATTATGAGTTATATAACAAAAAAAAATGAAGTATTAAGAGCATTAGAAGATATTGAACTTAGACAAATATTTCAAATAACAAATGAACATGAAGATGGTGTTCTAATGCAAGCAGAGCAAAATATGGGTAATGGAAAATGTGTAATATCATTACAATTAGAAAATCGTGCATTTAATGGTATATATTATAGTCTAGGTAGATTAAGTAATATGGGTAAGAAAGATAATATGTTAGAACTATTAAATAGTTTTAATGAAGAAAATGTAATGTTAAAGTTCTATATAGATGATGATAATTCAATAATGTCTCAAGTTATGTATATAGCTAGTGATGCGAATTTTAATGCTGATGAATATGTATCTCTTATAGGGCCAGCATTTGGATCTATAAGAGATACATATTACAGCAAAATAATGAGAGTTATGTGGGCATAAAATTTAAAAATTAATTTAGAGCATCGACTATAAAAAGTAGGTGCTTTTATTATGCCTATAAAAAGTACAAGGATACAATTCATGTTATAATATGCTAAAACATAAATTACATGGGGAGCAGATAATTATGGAGATAGATTTTCAATTTACGCCAATTGTTAAGGGGAGCGCTAATATAGAAAGATTTGATAGTTTAAATATAGATTTTAGTAATACTATATTTAAAAGGATGTCTATATTTAAAATAGAGTTTGATACGAAATGTAAAGTAAACATAACTGTTGATCGATACTACAACATAGATACTTTAGAGTTTTATGATGAGCATTCTTCTAAAGAAGTTAAACTTTTTGATAAAGTTCATTTTGACTTATTGCAAGAGCATGAATGGGATCTCAGTCAGATAGTATATGATATATGTTCGAATATAGCAACACAAAAAACAAGAATAGCTGTTGATGAGTTTAATTATGTATTTACATTTGATGACATTGAAGAAATGATTAGTTTTATTAGATATTATGATAAAGTAGAAGATAATTATAATATATTAGAGAATTACTATCATCTAATTTTTATTAAGAAAAGAGATTATAAACGCTATCTAAATACCAAGCATTGGAAAGAGAAAAGAAAGCAAATATTAAAGAGAGCAAACTATAAATGTCAACTATGTTCTAGCAAAGATAAACTTCATGTACATCATAACACATATGAAAACATAGGAAATGAGAAAAAAGAGGATTTAGTAGTACTTTGTGAAAAGTGCCATAGTAAATTTCATGACAAATAATAGATAAGCACTTACGGATAAAACGTAGGTGCTTTTATATTGTTCAATTAAACACTTGATATTAAGAGCATTCACAGTTGCTTATAAGAAGGAAAGTGGCATCTCTGGAATATTAACTTCATTTGAGAAATCATCTCCAATGAAGCAATTTATCTTCATTAGTAAATCTATATTAAACTATACACAAAAACTAACTTTTTAGATATTCAGAAGTTTGAAAACGGATCAATACAAGCTATTGTAAGGCTTTTAGAAAAACTATAGGTATAATAAGGTTAGTAAATGTTGTGTTTTTAAGGTATTTTAACCTCTCTAAGCAAGTAAGATGTTGTACTTATGTTGTTTAAATTAGTAATTATACCTCCTTGGCAGGAGCATAGCAACTCGATCCGTTTGTAAATAAATTTATCTGGTACAATAGACTTGAGGGGTGGTTTAATTGCAGATAAAAAATGAGTATAAACTTAAATTAAAAGATAAGCACAAGAGAGAAACTAAAGCAGAAATAACTTATGCTACTAAAGAAGAAATAGATAAAGCATACAAAAAGTTTCTAAAAGATAATATAGTAGCATTAAAAGAATTAGCTAAATAAAAAGAAGAAAAAAGGGAGATATATTATGGAAAAATATCTATTTTATGCAAGATTCACAGAAGAAGATGGTTACTCAATAGATTTTCCTAATGTAGAAGGGGCGTATACAGAAGGTGAAACATTAGAAGAAGGTTTAAGAATGGCAGAAGAATGTTTAGGACTACATTTATATGGACTTAAAGAATATGGAGAAGTTATTCCAGAGTCACCATCTAGAGAAGAACTAGAGAAAACTTTACTTAGCAATCAATCTATTTTTGAGATAGTTATTGATTTAGATGAAATTAAAGAAGGTATTATAAAATTTAAAGGTGATGCTATAAATGAACACATATAAATTAAAACTTACAAAAAAGCATAGAGAAAAAATCAAAATTGAAAGGCTCATGAATAAAGTTATAAATGATAATATAGACGTACTAAAGGAATTAGCTAAACATTAAGCACTTAATACAAATGAAAATAATGGAATTATTAATATAAATTATGGTAATAAAGTATAAATATGCAATAAATACAAATTTCGACAAATTTCGACAGAGTATATCATATATAATTGTTTTTGGTATGAAAATAATTATATATATTGGAGGAATTATACATGGCAAAAATGATAGAATGTAAATCTTGTTCTAAAGAAATAGCATCTAATGCTAAGTCTTGTCCAGGATGTGGAGCAAAAAATAAGAAACCATTTTATAAAAGAGGTTGGTTCATAGTATTAGCATTCTTTGTAATAGTTGGAGCACTAAGTGGTGGAGGTGGTGATTCTACTACAACAGATAGTGGAGCAGCTGGAACTGGGCAGGAAATTAGTCAGAACCAAAACACAGAAGCAGATGCTCCAGTAGAAGCAAAAGTAGAAGCAGATGTTCCAACAGAATATAAGTCTGCATTAAGAAAAGCAAAAACATATAGCGATACAATGAGTATGTCTAAGGCTGGATTATATGGCCAATTAACATCAGAGTATGGAGAGAAGTTTACAGCAGAAGCAGCTCAATATGCTATAGATAATGTACAAGCAGATTGGAAAGAAAATGCATTGAAAAAAGCAAAGACATATCAAGAAAGTATGGCAATGTCTCCAAGTGCAGTCTATGACCAGTTAACATCAGATGCTGGTGAGAAATTTACACAAGAAGAAGCACAATATGCTATAGACAATCTGGAGTAATATATTGTCTTACAAATATAAAAAGCTAACTTAAGCACTTAGTATAAAAACTAGGTGCTTTTATAATGTTCAAAAAGTATTTGCTTATACGGCTATTCATAAAGGTATACGAATACGAATGCTAATGAACAAAAATAAGAATGTGTATATAAAGCCATTGTAGAAAAACAAAAGTGTTCTCAAAGGTATTTAAAAAATTCGCGAATGTTCGTAAATAAGTATTGACCTTTACGAATAAATAATATATACTAAGTTCATCACATAAACAACGAAGGGTGGACAATAAAAATGAACAAAGTATTTAGTTACATAAGAGTATCAACTAAGGAACAAAATGAAGGTAGACAACAACAAGCTATGCAAGAATTTAATCAAGCTAATAACATAGAAGGTGCTATAGAGTTAATAGATAAAGCAACAGGAACTAATACAGATAGACCTAACTTACAACTAATGTTACAAGTAATAGGAGAAGGTGATTTAGTAGTTATAAAATCAATAGATAGATTATCAAGAAATTATAAAGAAGTTATGGATTTGTGGAATACAATAACAAATAAAGGTGCAGATATAGTTGTAATAGATATGCCTTTACTTGATACTAGACAACATAAGGACTTACTAGGGGACTTTATAAGCAACTTAATATTACAAGTACTTAGTTATGTAGCACAACAAGAAACCGACTTTAGAAAGCAAAGACAACTAGAAGGTATAGCTATTGCTAAAGAGCAAGGTAAGCATTTAGGTAGACCTAAAGCAGAATATCCAAGCAACTTTGAACAAGAATATCAAGCTTGGAAACAAGGAAACCAAACTGCAACTAAAGCTATTGAAAATTTAGTACTTAAAAGAACTACATTCTATAAATTAGTAAAACAATATGAAGAAAATGAATTTACGAATACAGAAGAAACTATAAAATACAACGATCCGTATGGTAAAGATTTAAATAAGCTAAGTATAGAAGATTTAAAAGCATGTATAAAACTTAGAGGAAAGCTAATCAAAGACCAACAAGTAAAAGAAACTTCTAAAATATATAAAGATCATATGAAAATGGTTAATAGACTAAAGAAATTAGAAAACAATCAAGGTTAGTATTAAGATACTAGCCTTTACTTATGCTATAATTTAATATAACTAGTTGTAACACAAGTTGTAATAATTACAAGTAACTGCAAAAGTAATAATTACAAAATAACTACAAGTAAAAGTATGGGGGGGATGGGTATTATATGACTAGAATTGAATTTGATAAATTAGATATATTGGAACAAGTTGACTATATAAATAATATGCTTGAAAGTACGTCATTAACTAAGTTATGCGACAATATAGATATCAATAGAAAAACTATAAGGGAACGATTTAACAAGGTAGGATATGCATATAATAAAGACCTAAATAAGTACGTTGTAACACAAGGAACTACAGAAGTAATTATTACAACTACAAATCCGGGGAATACAAGCCAACCTAAAGCACCTAAAAAGACTAATAATACAAATACTAAAGACGATAAATACAAAGCTTTAGAAAATAAAATAAAGGACTTACAAAAGCAAATAGATATAATAAATAATAAGTTAAATGATAATGAAGTTGTAATACAAGTTGTAACACAAGAAACTACAAATAGTATTATACATAAAGATATAGATAGTTCACGCAATAAGCAAACAACTAATAGAAGTTATAGATTATATAAAGACATACAAGAAGACTTTGCAACGTTCTGCAAGGCTAATAAACAACATAAGGTACAAGATATATTATCAAGTGCTATCAAAGAGTATTTGGATAAATATAATAAATAGATACAGTTGTAGTTGTGATAGCTACAAGTAATTGC
>JMMB01000010.1 GCA_000686145.1 Peptostreptococcaceae bacterium VA2
GTAAAGCTATCTATGATGATAATACCTGAAGGAATAGAAGAAAAGAAGGAGGAGACTTATCTTGATGAACGGATTTTAGAAACTCCCTCTATAGCATTTGGAAATACTATAAAAGAAACTTTGAAAATGGCTAATTTATCTAAAGAGTGTCTAAACAATTCGATGAATGGATTTTTAAATAAATCACAAAAAATATATAGACAAAACAATTGAGAATGAAAAAAGTATAAAAAAATTTACAAATAAATTTACTTAGCTATCTCTTGAAATTATCAAAAACATCTATTACTACTGAGTTAGTAGGAGATATAGATAATTTATTCAATACAATAAATGATTTAAAAAGAATAGGTGATCATTGTGAAAATATATCAGAACTCGCAGAAATTGCAATTCAAAAAGATGCAGATATCTCAGAAGATGGGGTAAAGGCGATTAATGAGATGTATGAAAAAGTAAAACAAAACTGTGAAGATATTATTAATGTAATAAAAGATAAAGATACAACTATAGCAAATAAGATAATACACACGGAAGAACAAGTTAATAAAATAGAAAAATCAATAAGACGAAATCATATATACAGATTAAATAATGATGATTGTAAAATAGATGCTGGGATTTTATATTTAGATTTGATAACTAATTTAGAGAGAATTTCAGACCATTGTGCAAATGTAGCAAAAAGAGTATTAAATTAATATAAAAAGCGTATTTTAAATACGCTTTTTTTGTTGCAAATATAGTATGTATTAAAACGTATAAAATATACTATATAACCTTATAAAAATAGATATGATGCAAATTATACAACATATAAATATACATTTAAGCATAAATGTTAATAGTAAGAAATTTACTTCTTTAAATATTAAAATAGCCAAAAATACATATGCATTATGGGGGGAATATGTAATGGAAGAAATATTCCATATAGGAATTGATATCGGATCAACTACGGTAAAAATAGTAGTATTAAATAGTAATGATGAAATAGTATATAAAGAATATAAAAGGCATTATTCTGATATAAAAAAATCTGTAAAAGAAAGCCTTAGTAAATATATATAATAGTATTGGAAATTCAAAAATTAAGGTTGGTAATAACTGGTTTCGGGTGGAATAGATATATCTAAAAATCTTAATGTGAAATTTATTCAAGAAGTCATATCATCTACAAAGGCAGTAGAGCATTATTATCCTCAAACCGATGTGGTTATAGAACTTGGTGGAGAAGATGCAAAGATAACTTATCTAAGTGGTGGAATAGATCAAAGGATGAATGGCAATATGCTGCAGGTGGTACGGGAGCATTTATTGATCAAATGGCATCGCTACTACAAACAGATGCAGTAGTCTTAATGAATTAGCAAAAAAAATATGAGGTTATTTATCCAATAGCATCAAGATGTGGTGTATTTGGCGAAAAACTGATGTTCAGCCATTAATAAATGATGGAGCCAAAAGATGCGATATAGCTATGAGTATTTTTAATGCTGTTGTTGTTCAAAACTGTTAGTGTATTAGCTTGTGAAGAAAAATAAAAGGAAAAGTTGCTTTATTAGGTGGACCTTTATATTTTTTATCACAAACTTAGGGTAGCTTTTAAAAAATGTATTAAATTTAGAGGAAGATGATTTAATACTTTCCAGAAAATGCTCAGCTTTACATTAGCTATGGGAGCAAGCTTACTATCAAAAGATGAGCAATTTATAAATTTAAACACGTTAATAGATAAAATACAAAGTTTAAATAACGACGGGATGCTTAATGTAAATAAGTTAGAGCCATTATTTAAGGGTGAAAAAAGAATACAATAACTTTAAAATAAGACATGAAAAAAAATGATATTACTTACAAAGACATAAAAAATTTCAAAGGAATTGTTTTTTAGGAATTGATGCAGGATCTACAACTACAAAAAGCTATTTTAATTGATAAACATGGAAATTCACTTTATTCTCATTATAGTAGCAATGAGGGCAGTCCATTAGAAACAATTATAACGGTAATGAAGACGTGTATGATGTATTACCAAATGAATGTAAGATAGTGGCATCGACGGTTACTGGATATGGAGAAGGTCTTATAAAAAAGGCTCTAAAGGTAGACTATGGAGAAATAGAAACTATAGCTCATTATAAGAGCGCCAAAGTTCTTTAATGAGAATGTAGATTTTATTATTAGATATTGGTGGGCAAGATATGAAGTGCCTAAAGATAAAAAAAATGGGGTTATAGATAGTATCATTTTTAAATGAAGCATGCTTCATCTGGGTGTGGGATCATTTTTGGAAACTTTTGCAACATCATTATCTATGGACATAAAAAGAATTTACAAATAAGGGGAATCTATTCGAAATCTCCGGTAGATTTAGGTTCGAGATGTACAGTATTTATGAATTCTAGAGTTAAACAGGCTCAAAAAGAAGGGCTAGTATTAGTGATATATCAGCAGGGTTGTCTTATTCAGTTATAAAAAATGCATTGTTTAAGGTTATAAAAATAAGAAGATATAAATGATATGGGTGAAAATATAGTAGTTCAAGGTGGGAACTTTTTATAATGATTTAGTTCTTAGAAGTTTTGAAAAATAATAGGTAAAGATGTTACAAGACCGTCTATAGCCGGAATAATGGGAGCTTTTGGAGCCGCATTAATTTCTAAGGAAAAGATATAAAGAAGGGATAAAACTAAACTTCTAAATAAAAACCAACTGGAAAATATAAGTATTAGTGTCAATGTCAGCAGATGTGGTGGATGTTCGAATAATTGTTTGCTAACTATAAATAAGTTTGCCTGACAGTGAAGTATTTGTATCAGGGAAATAGATGTGAAAAAGGCCAATTAATACATGATAATGAGAGCAGACTAAAACAGTAAATAAAAATATAAATTATTTAAATATAAATATAATAGGTTATTTAGGTACAAATCATTATCTAAAAAAAGAAGCTATAATGGGTGAAAATTGGATACCAAGAGTTTTAAATATGTATGAAGACTATCCTTTTTGGCATACATTTTTTACACAATTAGGGTTTAGAGTAGTACTTTCAGATAGGTCATCAAAGGATATTTACCAAAAAGGAATAACATCTATAGCCTCTGAAACAGTATGTTATCCAGCTAAACTTGTGCATGGACATATATCAAATTTAATAGAAAAAAAAAAAAAATATATATTTTATCCATGCATAACTAACGAAAAAAAAGAAGACTTATCTGCAAATAATAATTATAATTGCCCTGTAGTAATATCTTATTCAGAAGTTATAAAAAACAATATTGAAGAAATACGAGAAAATAATATAACTTATATAAATCCATTTATAAGCTTAAATAATAAAAATAAATTAAAAGAGAGATTATATAAAGAACTTTCAGTATATTTCAATCAAATATCAAAGAAAAATAAAGAAGAAGCAGTGGACAAAGCAAGCTATGAACAAGATCAGTTTAAAAAAGATATCCAGGAACAAGGAGAAAAAGCTCTTGCAAAAATAAATGAAAAAGGATTAAAAGGTGTAGTTTTATGTGGTAGACCTTACCATTTAGACCCAGAAATAAATCATGGAATACCGGAAGTTATAAATTCTCTAGATTTGGCAGTCTTAACGGAAGACTGCATAAGCCATTTGGCAAATCTAAAGAGACCTTTAAGGGTTGTAGATCAGTGGGTATATCATTCAAGATTATATAAAGCTGCAAGTTTTGTTAAAGAAACTAAAAATTTAGAATTAGTACAATTAAATTCTTTTGGATGTGGTATTGATGCAGTTACAATAGACCAAGTTCAAGAGATATTAAATGAAAGTTCAAAAATTTATACAGTTATAAAAATAGATGAAGGCAATAACTTAGGAGCTGCAAAAATTAGGTTAAGATCTTTAAAAGCTGCAATGATACAAAGAGAATTAAACAATATACAAATAAAAAATACAGAAGATAAAAGGATAGAATATAAGAAAGGAAGGTTAAGTAAGAAAGATACTATTTTAGCCCCACAAATGTCTCCATTTCATTTTCAATTTTTGAAAAAGCGATTAATCTAAGTGGATTTAATATAGAAATTTTAAATAGTACAGATACTAGGATAATAGAAGAGGGACTACGATATGTGAATAATGATGCTTGTTACCCTGCTATAATTGTAATCGGGCAAATGATAAGTGCATTAAAATCTGGAAAATATGATTTAGAAAATACCTCTGTTGTAATAACTCAAACAGGGGGAGGTTGTAGGGCAACAAACTATATAGGTTTCTTAAGAAAAGCATTATATGATGCTGGCTTTAAAAATATACCTGTAATATCTTTAAGTTTAAATGGGATTGAAAATAATGGCGTTATAAAAAGTATAACCTTGAAATTAATAAATAGAATTTTTATGTCAATAAATATTGGTGATTTACTTATGAAAGTTCTACATAAAGTAAGACCATATGAAAAAAAACATTGGAAGTAGCAATAAACTTTATGAAAACTGGGTTAAAAAGTGTAAAGATTCTTTAGAAAAAGCTAGTATATATGAATTTAAGAAAAAATAAAAAATATAGTTGAGGATTTTGATAATCTAGAAGTATTAGATATTAAAAAAACAAAGGTGGGGCTAGTAGGGGAAATACTAGTTAAATTTCATCCAGTTGCAAATAACAATTTAGTAAATATTATAGAAAGTGAAGGCGGAGAAGCTGTAGTACCAGAACTTATAAAATTTCTTTTTTAGTTGCTGTTTAAATACAGCATACAAGTTAAAATATTTAGAAGGAAAATGGATAAGTAAAGAACTAGGTAAAAGTGCTATATACATTATGGAAATTTATCAAAAGACATACAAAAAAGAGCTTAGTAAAAGTAAAAGATTCACAGCACCTAAGAGTATAAATGCATTAGCTGAAAATACAGAAAATGTAATATCTATTGGAAATCAGACTGGTGAAGGATGGCTTTTGACAGGCGAAATGATAGAGTTAATAGAAGATGGAGTAAACAATATTATATGCATGCAACCATTTGGATGTTTAACCAAATCACATAACTGGAAAAGGACAGATTAAAGAATTAAAAAGAATTTATAAAAAAGCAAATATAATCCCAATAGATTATGATCCATCAGCTAGGGAGACTAACCAGTTAAATAGAATAAAGTTAATGCTTTCAACTGCATTTAAAAATAATTAAAGCTCCTAATCATTTTAATAGGAGCTTTTACTTTTAATAAATAATTAAATCTTTATTAAATTAGATATTGTTTAACCTATTATGATATAATGAAATAGTATTATATGAAAGTAAAGGTGGGCTAGTTATGAAGGCAGTTAACAATGCTATATCATCGGATTATTTTAGGTATAAAGTAGACGAAGATATCAGTATTTATGAAGGTAGATTTTGCATTTATTTAGACAAAAAGTATAAATGTAGTGGAATTATATATTACAAAATGACACCTCCAGTATCTATAAATTTTAAAGCTCAGATAGTATCGGTTGAAGATGAAGAGATTGATTTAGAGCTAGATTATGATAATGCTATACTTGAAATGTATGGGTATAAGCCTATGTCTATAACAGTAAACTCTATAAATGATTTTAACATAGAAGGATACACAAATGATAATTATATAAAATCTAAAAATTCTTATGTAGAGTATATTGATTTTCATATAATTAATTTGGACAAGTTTCCAGGAACACTTATAAAACACGTGGATAAGTTGTTCGCAGGAAGAATACAATTTGATATAAATGATTTTACAATAATAATAGATAAAAGATATGATTATAGAAAAGAGTTAAATGAAGAGCTAAAATCAAGATCGGGTACTATAATAACCCATATTGGAAGAATTAAAAGGAAAGATAACAAATTATTTAGAACTAACAACATGATAGATTTTATAGACCGTATATCATATGCACTTAGTTTTATGTGTGGAAGATATGTTGGAATTTGTTTAGTAAAAGGATATCAAAATAATAACAATGTATTTAGACTTTGGACTGAAAATATAATAACTCCATTTAAGTTTGTTCCTACATGGACAGATACACTTTCCAACCATCATAATATAGAAAAATATATGTCGCTTATGTGTAAAAAGCTAGAAGATGGATATTGTGGGCCTGCAATAAAACATGTTATAGATTGGTACATAGAATCACTTGGGGATATTACGATAGAAAATAACATAATATCTATACAAATTGCGCTAGAAACTTTATCATATATTATTTTAGTGGAACAAGAAACTTTATTATCTGATGAGGCCTTTGATTTAAATAGTGCATCTAAAAATATTAAAATGGTTTTAGATATATGTAAAATTCAATATGGAAATGATGAACTAGAATTATTCGATGATTGGATAAAGTCTAGGTTTGATGATGGTGTAGATTTAGTTATTTATTTTAGAAATAAAATAGTTCACCCAACAAGAAGGATAATAGAGCTACCCTAAATGTTGAGGATATGTGGAATATAATTCAAATTGGAACTAAATATGTAGAATTGATATTACTAGCTTTTATAGGATATAAAGGTGAATATTCAAATAGACTTAGTGAAAGATGGTTTGGAGAAGTAGAAGTAGTACCTTGGAATTAAATGGAAATATTGAAAATATATTGACACATGTTGTTCAATACTCTATAATTTATTTTTATAATAAAGAATTAAGTAAAAAATATTTTATTTAAAATATTTTTATTATATATAGAAATTATATTTATCAATAGATTTAAGATAAATCCACTTTCTATACAATATAAAAAATGTAATGATAAGAAAGAGTAAAAGTAAAAATCTTAAAAAGAGAGTTTCCGGTTGGTGAGAGGAGCATTAGATTTTATTTTGAACACATCTTTGAGCAGAACACCGAAAGAATTATATTTTAGTAGGCTGTTTCCGGAATCCCTGCACCCGTTATAGTGCTAGAGTATAAACATTTATTTGTCGTACTCAAAGAGGTTAGTGCTGTGAGGTACTAATAAAAAAAGGTGGAACCACGAGAGTTAGCTCCCGTCCTTTAGCTATTAAGCTATAGGCGGGAGCTTTTTTAATGTAATTCTTTACGCGCGCGAAGACTTTATATTAATAAATAAAAGTTTACTAAATATAAATTGAATTAAAAATGGAGGAAAAGATATGAAAAATATATTAAAAAAAATAGCTGTAATTTCAATGATTGCAGTATCTACATTTGGAGCAATGGGGTGTGCGAAGGAAAATAAAAGTGAAGATAATACAAATTCTAAAAATAAACAACAAGTTATAGTAGGACTAGATAATACCTTTGTTCCCATGGAATTTTCAGATGAAAATGGAGAATTAGTAGGATTTGATGTTGATTTAGCAAAAGAAGTATTCAAGAGGTTAAACATGAATGTTAAATTCCAACCTATAGATTGGGCAATGAAAGAAACTGAACTTAATTCAGGTAATATTGATGCCATATGGAATGGATACTCTTTATCAGATGAAAGAAAAAAGGTTGTAGCATATACAAAACCATATTTAGCAAATAAACAAGTTATAGTTACAATGAAAGATTCTAATATAAAAACAAAAAAAGATTTAAAAGGTAAAAAATTAGGAATTCAGCAAGGGTCTAGTGCATTAGAAGCTATAGAAAAACAAGCAGATGTTGGTAATAAATTAGATAATGGAGCCCCAATACTTTATGATACGTATGACAACGCTATTAGAGATTTAGAAGTAGGAAGAACTGATGCAATAGTATCTGATGAAAATTTAGTTAGATATTATATAAGCAAGAAGGGGGATCAAAATTACAATATACTACAAGATAATTTTGGAGAAGAAAGTTATGTAGTAGCATTTAAAAAAGACAACTCTAAACTTAAAGACAAGGTTGATATGACCCTAAATGATGTAAAAAATGATGGATCTTTTAATAAAATTTATAGTAAATGGTTTAAATAATATAAGCATATGAAGGAGTGACAAAAAATGATTGAAGGAATTAAAATAGTTTTATCAGTGTTTGTTTTAACATTAGTAATTTCAATACCACTAGGCATAATAATTTCTTTTTTAAGAAATTCTAATAATAAATTAATAAGTATAATTAGTAGAGGATATATACTTATAGTTAGAGGAACGCCTTTACTATTACAGTTGATTTTTATATTCTTTGGGTTGCCAATAATAGGAATAGTGTTTGATCGATTTGCCGTAGCAGTAATTGCATTTTTCTTTAAATTATGCGGTATACTTTGCTGAAATATTTAGAGGTGGCATACAGTCTATAGATAAAGGACAATATGAGGCGTCTTTAGTATTAGGTTTTGATAAATTTAATATGTATAAAAGAATAATATTCCCTCAGGTTATAAAGAGAATACTTCCTGCAATGACAAATGAAGTTACTACACTAGTAAAAGATACGTCATTAGTCTATATACTAGGACTGAATGATATTTTAAGAGTAGCACAAATAGCATCTAATAGGGAAGTTAGTCTACTTCCTTTAATGCACGCGGCATTAATATATCTTTTATTTATAGGAATTATAACTCAGATATTTAAGGTTATTGAAAAAAAATATTCATATTATAGGGGGTAGTATATATGCTAAAAATTAATAATTTAAATAAATCATTTAATAAAAATAAGGTTCTTAATAATATTTCATTTGAATTAAATAAAGGTGAAATAGGAGTTTTACTTGGTAAGTCAGGTGCAGGTAAAACTACGATACTTAGATGTATAAATGGGCTTGAAAATTTTGATAGTGGACAAATTATAGTAGATGAAGAAACTATAGATACGTCCAAAGATATATCTAAGTTAAGAGGGAAGATAGGAATGGTATTTCAAAATTTTAATTTATTTCCTCATTTAACTGTACTTGAAAATATAATACAATCACCTGTAAATGTATTTAAAATCCCAAAGCAAGAAGCTATAAAAAGTGCAAAAGAACTTTTGAAATTAGTAGATTTAGGAAAAAAGATAGATTCATATCCATGTGAGTTATCAGGCGGACAGCAACAAAGAGTAGCAATAGCAAGAGCATGTGCACTAATGCCAAAAGTACTTTGTTTTGATGAACCAACTTCAGCACTAGACAAAGATACTATAAAAAGTGTTGTCAATATAATGAACAAACTAAAATCAAATGGTATGACAATATTAATAATTACACACGATGTTGATTTTGCAAATGAAGTATGTGATAAAATAATAAATATTAATAATGGAGAAGTTGAAGTAGCTCTTCCTAATAGGCTTGATTAAAAAAAATAAGCGTGGGTATAAATAAATATAATAAATAGCAAAGGATGATTGAAATGATAAAAATTTATGGATACTCAAAATGATCTACTGTTAAAAAAGCTAAGGATTGGCTTAAAAAAAATAATTTGGAATTTGAAGATATTGAAATGGTAAAAATACCTCCTACTAAAGAAGAACTTAATGAAATGTATAAAATCAGTGGATATGAGATAAAAAAATTCTTTAATACTAGTGGAGTCAGATACAGAGAATTAGGTTTAAAAGATATAATTAAAAGTGAATCTGATGACAAACTTTTAGATATATTATCTAGTGATGGTATGCTTATAAAAAGGCCTATAGCATTTGATGGGAAAAATGTTGTTATAGGATTTAAACCAGATGAATGGGAAAAAAAATTACTATAAAACATAGAAAATGCAATCTAAAGGGAAAAATATATAAATAGCGTACTTAATGAACTGCCCCCTGTCAAGTAGACAGTTGAAATAATAAAAACTGTCACTATGAAGGGAGTATATTTTTATGTCAAGAAAATCTAAAATAGATTTTGAAACAAAAATTAAATCAATTGAAATGTATTTAAATGGTGAAAAAGGGTCCAATGGCTATCTGTGAAATGATTGGAGTTGGTAAAACAATATTTTATGAATGGATTCATAAGTATAAAAAGTATGGAGCCGAAGGACTTAAATCATCATCTAAAAATACATTCTATTCAAATGAAGTTAAAATGCTTGCCATTAACGATTATATTTCTGGTAAAGGTTCATTAGAAGATATAGCACTTAAATATAATCTATCATCTAGACGTTAACTTCAAAACTGGATTATGAAGTATAATAATAATCATAGTATAAATAGATCTCATAACAGAAGAGAGGATAAAATTATGATTAAAGGCAGAAAAACAACATATGGTGAAAAAATTGAAATAGTAGCATTTTGTATTGAAAATAATGATAATTACCAATTAACTTCAGATAAATATAAAGTATCATATCAACAAGTTTACACTTGGGTTAAAAAAATAACGAAAATGGGTGCGAAGCACTAGTTGATAATCGTGGAAAGTCTAAAAATACAGAGGCAATGAGTGAGAATAAAAAATTAGAAGTACAAATAAAACTACTTAAAGCACAAAATAAACGTTTAGAAATGGAGAATGCTTTTTTAAAAAATTGGAGGAAGTAGAAAGGAGGCGAGGCTAACTAATATTAAGAAAAAAAACTATATATATTGCAATAAAAAAACTAAATAAAGAAGGCTATTCTATATTAGCACTATGCAGTTTTGCTTCTATTTCTCGCTCTTCATATTATAAATGGTTAAATAAAGTCGAAACAGTTGTAGATAAGGAAAATGTAGCTATTTTAAAGGAAATAATTAAAATATATAATGAAGTAAATGGCGTTTATGGATATAGACGTATAACTATGAATGTTAATAGAACTCTAGGCAAATGCTATAATCACAAAAGAATTTATCGTTTAATGAAGTGTGTAAATTTGCAATCAGTGATTCGTAAAAAGAGAAAAAAATACATTAAAAGTACACCACAAATAACAGCTGAAAATATACTAAATAGGAAATTTATTGAGGCTTCGCCTAATAATAAATGGTTAACTGATGTAACAGAGTTTAAGTTAGCTAATGGGACAAAGGCCTATTTAAGTGCAATATTAGATTTGGGAGATAATAGTATCGTTTCATATGTATTAGGACATTCAAATAATAACCAATTAGTATTTGAGACCTTTGATTTAGCCATTAAAAATAATCCTACGGCGAAGCCATTGTTTTCATAGTGATCGTGGATTTCAATACACAAATAAAGTTTTTTAAATCAAAACTAGATAGTATATCTGCAACACAAAGCATGTCACGAGTGGGAAGATGTATAGATAACGGACCTATGGAGGGGTTTTTGGGGAATTATTAAATCTGAAATGTACTATTTAAGAAAATTTAATACTTTTGATGAATTAAAATTATCAATTGATAATTACATAGATTTTTATAATAATAAAAGATTACAGAAAAAGTTAAAAAGGCCTTGCTCCGATAGAATATCGAGAACAGACCTTATCTGCTTAGTTTTTATTTTTTACACTGTCTACTTGACAGGGGCCAGTTCATAATCAATTCCAAGTAATATAAGCTATTATTTTAAATGATGATAATGTTGCTATTTATCAAACTTTTATGTTTAATTTTAAAGTTAATATATTTAACTTTAAAATTATTACTTCTTTATAGTATATATTTTTATCCCTTTATTTAAAATATTTTCATAATCTATAAATTCATATATATCTTCTTTAAACACTTCACAGAATTTACATAATTCATCTAAACATAACTCCTCTATAGCCTTATCATTATCTTCACAATAAATTACAATACTTCCAACAATACCATGTGCATCTCTAAAAGCTACACCATTTTTAACTAATAAGTCTGCAACTTCAGTAGCATTTAAAAAACCACGACTTACGGCTTTTTTCATATTTACTTCATTCACTGTGATAGTAGCTATCATTTTTTCCATAACCGAAATACACATTTCTATTGTATTTATACTATCAAAAAATCTTCTTTATCTTCTTGCATATCTTTATTATAAGCAAGCGGTAACCCTTTCATAACTGTAAGTAACCCAAATAAATTTCCATATACCCTACCAGTTTTTCCCTCTTATCAATTCTGCACCATCAGGATTTTTTTTCTGTGGCATTATACTGCTTCCTGTTGTATACAAATCATCTATTTCTATAAATCTAAATTCTTGACTACTCCATAAAATTAACTCTTCACTTAATCTACTTAAATGCATCATTATTATAGAAAAATCACCCATAAGCTCTAATAAATAATCTCTATCACTTACTCCATCCATATAATTCTCTACTATTCTTTTAAATCCTAGTTTTTCTTTAGT
>JMMB01000011.1 GCA_000686145.1 Peptostreptococcaceae bacterium VA2
TTTAGTGATATGACATCATTTTAAATATATGAAGAAGATAACTTCTAAAAATATCATGGAGAAGATAAACTCTTTAAAAATCAACTTTTTAGTACTTAATAAACTGAACGTATGTGAAGTTTGTTATTTACGATAACTTTTGATAACTTGGTCAAGTTTATTAAGGGTGCAGGGCGGATGCCTTGGCACTAGGAGCCGATGAAGGACGCGATAAGCTGCGATAAGCTTCGGGGAGTTGCACGTAAACTTTGATCCGAAGATTTCCGAATGAGGAAACTCACTTAGAGTAATGTCTAAGTATTTGTTAAGTGAATACATAGCTTAATGAGGGGAACCCGGGGAACTGAAACATCTAAGTACCCGGAGGAAAAGAAAGAAATTCGATTCCGTAAGTAGCGGCGAGCGAACGCGGAACAGGCCAAAACCAATGAAGTTTACTTCGTTGGGGTTTGAGGACATGCAACATGGATGCAATATTGTAAGCGAAGAGAGTTGGAAAGCTCCGCCATAGAAGGTAATAGCCCTGTAGTTTGAAACGAGAAAGCTACTAGCATGATCCAGAGTACACCGGGACACGTGAAACCCTGTGGGAAGCAGGAGGGACCCATCCTCCAAGCCTAAATACTACCTAGTGACCGATAGCGCATAGTACCGTGAGGGAAAGGTGAAAAAGAACCCCGGGAGGGGAGTGAAATAGAACCTGAAACCCTGCCACTTACAAGCTGTGGGAGCACTTTTTTATGTGTGACCGCGTACTTTTTTGTAGAACGGGGCCAACGAGTTACGTTAAGTAGCAAGGTTAAGCACTTAAGGTGTGGAGCCGTAGCGAAAGCGAGTCTTAAATGGGCGCTTAAGTTACTTGACGTAGACCCGAAACCGGGCGACCTATCCATGAGCAGGTTGAAGCGAAAGTAAAATTTCGTGGAGGACCGAAACCCACGAGCGTTGAAAAAGCTCGGGGATGACTTGTGGATAGCGGGTGAAATTCCAATCGAGCCCGGAGATAGCTGGTTCTCCCCGAAATAGCTTTAGGGCTAGCCTCAAGCGTAGAGAGGCGGAGGTAGAGCACTGAATGTCCTAGGGGGTATTGCACTTACCGAAGACTATCAAACTCCGAATGCCGTTTTCTTTTACTTGGGAGTCAGACTGTGGGTGATAAGATTCATAGTCAAAAGGGCAACAGCCCAGATCGTCAGCTAAGGTCCCTAAATGTACGTTAAGTGGTAAAGGATGTGGGATTGCACAGAACAACCAGGATGTTGGCTTAGAAAGCAGCCACTCATTTAAAGAGTGCGTAATAGCTCACTGGTCGAGTGATCCTGCGCCGAAAATTTCCGGGGCTAAAAACGTACTACCGAAGCTACGATATCAGCAATGATAGGTAGGGGAGCTTCGTATACAGGCTGAAGCATGACCGTAAGGACATGTGGACAGTATACGAGTGAGAATGTTGGCATGAGTAAGCGAGACGTGGGTGAGAATCCCACGGGCCGTAAACCCAAGGTTTCCAGGGGAAGGTTCGTCCGCCCCTGGGTTAGTCAGGACCTAAGCCGAGGCCGAAAGGCGTAGGTGATGGACAACAGGTTGATATTCCTGTACCGCCAATAAGCGTTTGAGAAATGGGATGACACAGTAGGATAAGCTAACCACACTGTTGGTTATGTGTGGCTAAGTACTGAGGCAGTCAAGATAGGCAAATCCGTCTTGATGTTAATGCTGGGGTACGATGGGGAGCGAAATTAAGTAGCGAAGTAGCTGATTTCACACTGTCGAGAAAAGTCTCTATCGAGTTTAAAGGCGCCTGTACCTCAAACCGACACAGGTGGGTGAGGAGAGTATCCTAAGGCCAGCGAGAGAACTATTGTTAAGGAACTCGGCAAAATGACCCCGTAACTTCGGGAGAAGGGGTGCCATCTTCGGATGGCCGCAGAGAATAGGCCCAAGCGACTGTTTACCAAAAAACACAGGTTTCTGCTAAGTCGCAAGACGATGTATAGGAGCTGACGCCTGCCCGGTGCTGGAAGGTTAAGGGGATCTGTTAGAGCAATCGAAGCAGTGAACTTAAGCCCAGTAAACGGCGGCCGTAACTATAACGGTCCTAAGGTAGCGAAATTCCTTGTCGGGTAAGTTCCGACCCGCACGAAAGGCGTAACGATTTGGGCACTGTCTCAAACAATAGACTCGGTGAAATTGTAATCCCGGTGAAGATGCCGGGTACCTGCGACAGGACGGAAAAGACCCCATGGAGCTTTACTGTAGCTTGACGTTGGGTCTTGGTACTACATGTACAGGATAGGTGGGAAACTATGAAGCATGGACGCCAGTCTGTGTGAAGTTTACCTTGGGATACCACCCTTGTAGTACTGGGATCCTAACCCATAGGCCTTGAATCAGGTCTTGGGACACCGTCAGGTGGGCAGTTTGGACTGGGGCGGTCGCCTCCTAAAGAGTAACGGAGGCGCTCAAAAGGTTCTCTTCAGCACGGTCGGAAATCGTGCGTAGAGTGTAAAAGGCAGAGAGAGCTTGATTGCAAGACATACAGGTCGAGCAAGGGACGAAAGTCGGACTTAGTGATCCGGTGGTACCGCATGGAAGGGCCATCGCTCAACGGATAAAAGCTACCCTGGGGATAACAGGGCTTATCTTCCCCCAAGAGTCCACATCGACGGGGAGGTTTGGCACCTCGATGTCGGCTCATCACATCCTGGGGCTGTAGTAGGTCCCAAGGGTTGGGCTGTTCGCCCATTAAAGTGGTACGCGAGCTGGGTTCAGAACGTCGTGAGACAGTTCGGTCCCTATCCGTCGCAGGCGTAGGAAATTTGAGGAGACCTGTCCTTAGTACGAGAGGACCGGGATGGACGTACCTCTGGTGTACCAGTTGTTCTGCCAAGGGCATCGCTGGGTAGCTATGTACGGGAATGGATAAGCGCTGAAAGCATCTAAGCGCGAAGCCGACTTCAAGATAAGATTTCCCACCGTAAGGGTAAGACCCCAGGAAGACTACCTGGTTGATAGGTCGAAGGTGTAAGTGCAGTAATGTATTTAGCTTACCGATACTAATAGGTCGAGGACTTGACCAAAATAAAATCTAACGATTTTATATCGCAACTAAAAAATAGTTGCTAAAATTAAATGATTAAAATCTAAATGTATACAGTTTTCAGAGTATTAACTTTTAATTTTTTGAATGATTTTATTCTTTTAAAAATTTAAAAAAGCATTGACTTTTTTTGATGAAAATGTTAATATAATACTTGTCCAAGAGATGGATACAAAAATAATGTAGTTATAATAGCAAAGAGGATACACCTGTTCCCATTCCGAACACAGAAGTTAAGCTCTTTAGCGCCGATGGTACTTGGTGGGCAACTGCCTGGGAGAGTAGGACGTAGCTACGTGATATGCCGAAGTGGCGGAACTGGCAGACGCACAGGACTTAAAATCCTGCGGGACTTACCTCTCGTACCGGTTTCGATTCCGGTCTTCGGCACCATCATAACATCGCGGGGTGGAGCAGTTGGCAGCTCGTTGGGCTCATAACCCAAAGGTCGTAGGTTCGAGTCCTACCTCCGCAACCATTATAAGGGCCCATTGGTCAAGCGGTCAAGACACCGCCCTTTCACGGCGGTAACAGGGGTTCGATTCCCCTATGGGTCACCAATTAAATAAGCGGGTGTAGCTCAATGGTAGAGTTTCTGGCCTTCCAAGCCAGCTGTGAGGGTTCGATCCCCTTCACCCGCTCCAATATTTAATTCCCGGGACTATAGCTCAGCTGGGAGAGCACCTGCCTTACAAGCAGGGGGTCACAGGTTCGAGCCCTGTTAGTCCCACCACTTATATATGCGGCCTGGTAGTTCAGTTGGTTAGAATGCCAGCCTGTCACGCTGGAGGTCGAGGGTTCGAGTCCCTTCCAGGTCGCCAAATTAAATACGCGGGAATATGGCTCAGTTGGTAGAGCAATTGACTGTTAATCAATGGGTCGCAGGTTCGAGTCCTGTTATTCCCCGCCAAATATGCTAGTGTGGCTCAACGGTAGAGCAGCTGACTTGTAATCAGCAGGGGTTGTAGGTTCGATTCCTATCACTAGCTCCATAAATACGGAGGATTTCCCGAGCGGCCAAAGGGGGCAGACTGTAAATCTGTTATCGACGATTTCGGTGGTTCGAATCCACCATCCTCCACCAAAAAAAGTTAAGAATACGCGGATGTGGCGGAATTGGCAGACGCACCAGACTTAGGATCTGGCCGCTTTACGGCGTGGGGGTTCGACTCCCTTCATCCGCACCACTTACTTTTAAAAAAAATAAATAATGTGGGTGCATAGCTCAGCTGGATAGAGCAACGCCCTTCTAAGGCGTGTGTCCGGGGTTCGAATCCCTGTGCGCTCACCACATTTAAATTATAGGGTATTCGCCAAGTCGGTAAGGCATAGCACTTTGACTGCTACATGCGTAGGTTCGAGTCCTGCATACCCTGCCAAATATGATCCATTAGCTCAGTCGGTAGAGCACCTGACTTTTAATCAGGGTGTCCCGCGTTCGAGTCGCGGATGGATCACCATTTACGGAGAGGTGTCCGAGTGGTTTAAGGAGCTAGTCTTGAAAACTAGTGATGCTTAACGGCACCGTGGGTTCGAATCCCACCCTCTCCGCCCACGCCCAGATAGCTCAGTCGGTAGAGCAAGGGACTGAAAATCCCTGTGTCGATGGTTCGATTCCATTTCTGGGCACCATTAATATGGCGGTATAGCTTAGTTGGCTAGAGCGTTCGGTTCATACCCGAAAGGTCACAGGTTCGACTCCTGTTACCGCTACCAAAATTAATGTGGGCCATTAGCTCAGTTGGTTAGAGCGCCCGGCTCATAACCGGTAGGTCCGGGGTTCGAGTCCCTGATGGCCCACCACATTAATTTAAAACAACATAGTTCGAGGTGTAGCGCAGTTTGGTAGCGCACCTGGTTTGGGACCAGGGGGCCGGGGGTTCGAGTCCCTTCACCTCGACCATTATATGGTGGGTATAGCTCAGTTGGTTAGAGCGCCAGATTTGTGGCTCTGGAGGTCGTGAGTTTCGACTCTCATTATCCACCCCATTAATATAATAACAAGGCGACATAGCCAAGTGGTAAGGCAATGGACTGCAACTCCTTGATCCCCAGTTCGAATCTGGGTGTCGCCTCCACTAAAACAAAAGATAATGCCGAAGTGGCGGAACTGGCAGACGCACAGGACTTAAAATCCTGCGGGACTTACCTCTCGTACCGGTTCGATTTCCGGTCTTCGGCACCATCATAACATCGCGGGGTGGAGCAGTTGGCAGCTCGTTGGGCTCATAACCCAAAGGTCGTAGGTTCGAGTCCTACCTCCGCAACCATTATAAGGCCCATTGGTCAAGCGGTCAAGACACCGCCCTTTCACGGCGGTAACAGGGGTTCGATTCCCCTATGGGTCACCAATTAAATAAGCGGGTGTAGCTCAATGGTAGAGTTCTGGCCTTCCAAGCCAGCTGTGAGGGTTCGATCCCCTTCACCCGCTCCAATATTTAATTCCCGGGACTATAGCTCAGCTGGGAGAGCACCTGCCTTACAAGCAGGGGGTCACAGGTTCGAGCCCTGTTAGTCCCACCACTTATATATGCGGCCTGGTAGTTCAGTTGGTTAGAATGCCAGCCTGTCACGCTGGAGGTCGAGGGTTCGAGTCCCTTCCAGGTCGCCAAATTAAATACGCGGGAATATGGCTCAGTTGGTAGAGCAATTGACTGTTAATCAATGGGTCACAGGTTCGAGTCCTGTTATTCCCGCCAAATATGCTAGTGTGGCTCAACGGTAGAGCAGCTGACTTGTAATCAGCAGGTTGTAGGTTCGATTCCTATCACTAGCTCCATAAATACGGAGGATTTCCCGAGCGGCCAAAGGGGGCAGACTGTAAATCTGTTATCGACGATTTCGGTGGTTCGAATCCACCATCCTCCACCAAAAAAAGTTAAGAATGCGCGGATGTGGCGGAATTGGCAGACGCACCAGACTTAGGATCTGGCGCTTTACGGCGTGGGGGTTCGACTCCCTTCATCCGCACCACTTACTTTTAAAAACAAAATAAGCGGGAATAGTTCAGTGGTAGAGCGCAACCTTGCCAAGGTTGAAGTCGCGAGTTCGAATCTCGTTTCCCGCTCCAAAAAAATAAATAATGTGGGTGCATAGCTCAGCTGGATAGAGCAACGCCCTTCTAAGGCGTGTGTCCGGGGTTCGAATCCCTGTGCGCTCACCACATTTAAATTATAGGGTATTCGCCCAAGTCGGTAAGGCATAGCACTTTTGACTGCTACACGCGTAGGTTTCGAGTCCTGCATACCCTGCCAAATATGATCCATTAGCTCAGTCGGTAGAGCACCTGACTTTTAATCAGGGTGTCCCCGCGTTCGAGTCGCGGATGGATCACCATTTACGGAGAGGTGTCCGAGTGGTTTAAGGAGCTAGTCTTGAAAACTAGTGATTGCTTAACAGCACCGTGGGTTCGAATCCCACCCTCTCCGCCACGCCCAGATAGCTCAGTCCGGTAGAGCAAGGGACTGAAAATCCCTGTGTCGATGGTTCGATTCCATTTCTGGCACCATTAATATGGCGGTATAGCTTAGTTGGCTAGAGCGTTCGGTTCATACCCGAAAGGTCACAGGTTCGACTCCTGTTACCGGCTACCAAATTAATGTGGGGCCATTAGCTCAGTTGGTTAGAGCGCCCGGCTCATAACCGGTAGGTCCGGGGTTCGAGTCCCTGATGGCCCACCACATTAATTTAAACAACATAGTTCGAGGTGTAGCGCAGTTTGGTAAGCGCACCTGGTTTGGGACCAGGGGGCCGGGGGTTCGAGTCCCTTCACCTCGACCCATTATATGGTGGGTATAGCTCAGTTGGTTAGAGCGCCAGATTGTGGCTCTGGAGGTCGTGAGTTCGACTCTCATTATCCACCCCATTTACGTGATCCATTAGCTCAGTCGGTAGAGCACCTGACTTTTAATCAGGGTGTCCGCGCGTTCGAGTCGCGGATGGATCACCATTTATATTTTTAATATTACGGCGACATAGCCAAGTGGTAAGGCAATGGACTGCAACTCCTTGATCCCAGTTCGAATCTGGGTGTCGCCTCCATAAATTGTGCGCCTATAGCTCAACTGGATAGAGTGTCTGACTACGAATCAGAAGGTTTAGGGTTCGAGTCCCTTTGGGCGCACCATATACGCGGGATTATAGCTCAGCTGGGAGAGCACCTGCCTTACAAGCAGGGGGTCACAGGTTCGAGCCCTGTTAATCCCACCAGTAACCTCTAGTGAATTTCACTAGAGGTTTTTTTATATTATAACTTTTAATTTAATAAACTCAATAATTTTACATGAAATGGTATATTGCATTTAAAAAATGTCAAGATTCTTAATAAATGTAAATTATGGAGGATGACTATGTCTAATAAAAATAAAATATTGAATAGAGATAAAAGAAAAACAAAAAAATAATAAAAGGAAATAAATAGGGCTCAGCTGGATGTAAAAACAGCACAACTATTTTTTGAATATGTTAGTGATCCAGAATTAGTAGATGTAGCTATATATGAGTTAGAAGCCAAAAAATCTAGATATAGATATTTAATAAAAGTTGCAAAAGAAAAAGGTATAAAAAAATCATTGCAAGAATCACTCATAGAAGCAATGGCTAAGTAATTTCAAGGAGATGATATTATGTATATAGTTTTTGGGAATGAAATAATTGATAGTAGTGAAATAAAAACAGCAATAGAAGATAATAGTAATTTTATAGTTGAAAAAGATATGACTAAAAGGAACAAAAAGAGAAGATTACACTAGCATACCAAATAAGTATAACTATAGAAGAGCTTAATGAAATAATAAAAGAAAATTATGAGTTAGAAGAGTTAGAAAAATGAAAGATTTATTTGATGAGTATATGAACAATGGACCGATGATTTAGCTATGGAACTAGAAGAAATTATGCCCTGAAGAGGTTATAATGAATGCTAGAGCCTTATAAATGGGATAACTCAGGCAAATACTATAAAAGCAATAATAAGTTATGGGTCATATAGAATTAGGTGAATTAAAAATTTCAGATATAAACTAAGAGATTATTATCACAGACAGATTAATTATATTTATTTAAACTGAATTTTAATTTTTAAATATAAATCATTGTAGAAATTGATTATTTTTATAAAGCTTATAAAGATTTAAATAAAATAATCAATTATACAAATAGTAAATACTATTTGTATAATTTTTAATGAGAATGAGTTTATTGCAAGGGTTATAGTTTGGAATTCAAAGTTAAGAATTTTATTGATAAAAATAAATGAAAAATATGTAAAAGAGTATTGACTAAACTTTATAATGATGTATAGTTATACTTGTCCTTAAGAAAAGGAACGAAAATAAAAAACAACAAAGAATAAGTTGACAAATCAAAAAAGTTTTGTTATACTGAGTGAGTTGGGAAAAATGAACTTTGAAAATTAAACAGTAGGTTAATTTATAGAATTTGAAACAACCAAGAAACATAAAGCCAGATATATAACAGTATCTGAGCCCTAGATAAACTTTTATTTAAGAGTTTGATCCTGGCTCAGGATGAACGCTGGCGGCGTGCCTAACACATGCAAGTCGAGCGATTCTCTTCGGAGAAGAGCGGGCGGACGGTGAGTAACGCGTGGGTAACCTGCCCTGTACACACGGATAACATACCGAAAAGGTATGCTAATACGGGATAATGTACTTTTGTCGCATGGCAGAAGTATCAAAGCTCCGGCGGTACAGGATGGACCCGCGTCTGATTAGCTAGTTGGAGAGGTAATGGCTCACCAAGGCAAACGATCAGTAGCCGACCTGAGAGGGTGATCGGCCCACATTGGAACTGAGACACGGTCCAAACTCCTACGGGAGGCAGCAGTGGGGAATATTGCACAATGGGCGAAAGCCTGATGCAGCAACGCCGCGTGAGCGATGAAGGCCTTCGGGTCGTAAAGCTCTGTCCTCAAGGAAGATAATGACGGTACTTGAGGAGGAAGCCCCGGCTAACTACGTGCCAGCAGCCGCGGTAATACGTAGGGGGCTAGCGTTATCCGGAATTACTGGCGTAAAGGGTGCGTAGGTGGTTTCTTAAGTCAGAGGTGAAAGGCTACGGCTCAACCGTAGTAAGCCTTTGAAACTGAGAAACTTGAGTGCAGGAGAGGAGAGTAGAATTCCTAGTGTAGCGGTGAAATGCGTAGATATTAGGAGGAATACCAGTTGCGAAGGCGGCTCTCTGGACTGTAACTGACACTGAGGCACGAAAGCGTGGGGAGCAAACAGGATTAGATACCCTGGTAGTCCACGCCGTAAACGATGAGTACTAGTGTCGGGGGTTACCCCTCGGTGCCGCAGCTAACGCATTAAGTACTCCGCCTGGAAGTACGCTCGCAAGAGTGAAACTCAAAGGAATGACGGGACCCGCACAAGTAGCGGAGCATGTGGTTTAATTCGAAGCAACGCGAAGAACCTTACCTAAGCTTGACATACTTATGACCGATACCTAATAGTATTTTCCCTTCGGGGACATGAGATACAGGTGGTGCATGGTTGTCGTCAGCTCGTGTCAAGTTGGGTCGAGGAGAGCTATGGATTATTGCAGGTATAAGTATGTCTAGCTTCGGGTAAGTTCTTCGCGTTGCTTCGAATTAAACCACATGCTCCGCTACTTGTGCGGGTCCCCGTCAATTCCTTTGAGTTTCACTCTTGCGAGCGTACTTCCCAGGCGGAGTACTTAATGCGTTTAGCTGCGGCACCGAGGGGGGTAACCCCCGACACCTAGTACTCATCGTTTACGGCGTGGACTACCAGGGTATCTAATCCTGTTTGCCTCCCCACGCTTTCGTGCCTCAGTGTCAGTTACAGTCCAGAGAGCCGCCTTCGCAACTGGTATTCCTCCTAATATCTACGCATTTCACCGCTACACTAGGAATTCTACTCTCCTCTCCTGCACTCAAGTTTCTCAGTTTCAAAGGCTTTACTACGGTTGAGGCCGTAGCCCTTTCACCTCTGACTTAAGAAACCACCTACGCACCCTTTACGCCCCAGTAATTTCCCGGATAACGCTAGCCCCCTACGTATTACCGCGGCTGCTGGCACGTAGTTAGCCGGGGCTTCCTCCTCAAGTACCGTCATTATCTTCCTTGAGGACAGAGCTTTACGACCCGAAGGCCTTCATCGCTCACGCGGCGTTGCTGCATCAGGCTTTCGCCCATTGTGCAATATTCCCCACTGCTGCCTCCCGTAGGAGTTTGGACCGTGTCTCAGTTTCCAATGTGGCCGATCACCCTCTCAGGTCGGCTACTGATCGTTGCCTTGGTGAGCCATTACCTCTCCAACTAGCTAATCAGACGCGGGTCCATCCTGTACCGCCGGAGCTTTGATACTTCTGCCATGCGACAAAAGTACATTATCCCGTATTAGCATACCTTTCGGTATGTTATCCGTGTGTACAGGGCAGGTTACCCACGCGTTACTCACCCGTCCGCCGCTCTTCTCCGAAGAGAATCGCTCGACTTGCATGTGTTAGGCACGCCGCCAGCGTTCATCCTGAGCCAGGATCAAACTCTTAAATAAAAGTTTATCTAGGGCTCAGATACTGTTATATATCTGGCTTTATGTTTCTTGGTTGTTTCAAATTCTATAAATTAACCTACTGTTTAATTTTCAAAGTTCATTTTCCCAACTCACTCCAGTATAACAAAACTTTTTTTGATTTGTCAACTTATTTCTTGTTGTTTTTTATTTTCGTTCCTTTTTCTTAAGGACAAGTATAACTATACCATCATTATAAAGTTTAGTCCAATACTCTTTTACATATTTTTCATTTATTTTTATCAATAAAATTCTTAACTTTGAATTCCAAACTATAACCCTTGCAATAACTCATTTCTCATTAAAAATTATACAAATAGTATTACTATTTGTATAATTGATTATTTTATTTAAATCTTTATAAGCTTTATAAAATAATCAATTTCTACAATGATTTTATATTTAAAATTAAAAATTCAGTTTAAATAAATATAAATTAATCTGTCTGTGATAATAATCTCTTAGTTATATCTGAAATTTTTAATTCACCTAATTCTATATGACCCATAACTATTATTGCTTTTTATAGTATTTGCTGAGTTATCCCATTTATAAGCTCTAGCATTCATTATAACCTCTTCAGGCATAATTTCTTCTAGTTCCATAGCTAATCATCGGTCATTGTCATATACTCATCAAATAAATCTTCATTTTCTAAACTCTTCTAACTCATAATTTTCTTTTATTATTTCATTAAGCTCTTCTATAGTTTATACTTATTTGGTATGCTAGTGTATCTTCTCTTTTTGTTCCTTTAGTCATATCTTTTTTCAACTATAAAATTACTATTATCTTCTATGCTGTTTTTATTTCACTACTATCAATTATTTCATTCCCAAAAACTATATACATAGATATCATCTCCTTGAAATTACTTAGCCATTGCTTCTATGAGTGATTCTTGCAATGATTTTTTTATACCTTTTTCTTTTGCAACTTTTATTAAATATCTATATCTAGATTTTTTGGCTTCTAACTCATATATAGCTACATCTACTAATTCTGGATCACTAACATATTCAAAAAATAGTTGTGCTGTTTTTTACATCCAGCTGAGCCCTATTTATTTCCTTTATTATTTTTTGTTTTTCTTATCTCTATTCAATATTTTATTTTTATTAGACATAGTCATCCTCCATAATTTACATTTATTAAGAATCTTGACATTTTTTAAATGCAATATACCATTTCATGTAAAATTATTGAGTTTATTAAATTAAAAGTTATAATATAAAAAACCTCTAGTGAAATTCACTAGAGGTT
Organism: Peptostreptococcaceae bacterium VA2; assembly: GCA_000686145.1. Taxonomy (GTDB): domain Bacteria; phylum Bacillota; class Clostridia; order Peptostreptococcales; family Peptostreptococcaceae; genus Romboutsia_D. The sequence goes on from JMMB01000011.1 coordinate 11,923, forward strand.
ACTGGTGGGATTAACAGGGCTCGAACCTGTGACCCCCTGCTTGTAAGGCAGGTGCTCTCCCAGCTGAGCTATAATCCCGCGTATTATGGTGCGCCCAAAGGGACTCGAACCCCTAACCTTCTGATTCGTAGTCAGACACTCTATCCAGTTGAGCTATAGGCGCACAATTTATGGAGGCGACACCCAGATTCGAACTGGGGATCAAGGAGTTGCAGTCCATTGCCTTACCACTTGGCTATGTCGCCGTAATATTAAAAATATAAATGGTGATCCATCCGCGACTCGAACGCGGGACACCCTGATTAAAAGTCAGGTGCTCTACCGACTGAGCTAATGGATCACGTAAATGGGTGGATAATGAGAGTCGAACTCACGACCTCCAGAGCCACAATCTGGCGCTCTAACCAACTGAGCTATACCCACCATATAATGGTCGAGGTGAAGGGACTCGAACCCCCGGCCCCCTGGTCCCCAAACCAGGTGCGCTACCAAACTGCGCTACACCTCGAACTATGTTGTTTAAATTAATGTGGTGGGCCATCAGGGACTCGAACCCCGGACCTACCGGTTATGAGCCGGGCGCTCTAACCAACTGAGCTAATGGCCCACATTAATTTGGTAGCGGTAACAGGAGTCGAACCTGTGACCTTTCGGGTATGAACCGAACGCTCTAGCCAACTAAGGCTATACCGCCATATTAATGGTGCCCAGAAATGGAATCGAACCATCGACACAGGGATTTTCAGTCCCTTGCTCTACCGACTGAGCTATCTGGGCGTGGCGGAGAGGGTGGGATTCGAACCCACGGTGCTGTTAAGCATCACTAGTTTCAAGACTAGCTCCTTAAACCACTCGGACACCTCTCCGTAAATGGTGATCCATCCGCGACTCGAACGCGGGACACCCTGATTAAAAGTCAGGTGCTCTTACCGACTGAGCTAATGGATCATATTTGGCAGGGTATGCAGGACTCGAACCTACGCGTGTAGCAGTCAAAGTGCCTATGCCTTACCGACTTGGCGAATACCCTATAATTTAAATGTGGTGAGCGCACAGGGATTCGAACCCCGGACACACGCCTTAGAAGGGCGTTGCTCTATCCAGCTGAGCTATGCACCCACATTATTTATTTTTTTGGAGCGGGAAACGAGATTCGAACTCGCGACTTCAACCTTGGCAAGGTTGCGCTCTACCACTGAACTATTCCCGCTTATTTTGTTTTTAAAAGTAAGTGGTGCGGATGAAGGGAGTCGAACCCCCACGCCGTAAAGCGCCAGATCCTAAGTCTGGTGCGTCTGCCAATTCCGCCACATCGCGCATTCTTAACTTTTTTTGGTGGAGGATGGTGGATTCGAACCACCGAAATCGTCGGATAAACAGATTTACAGTCTGCCCCCTTTGGCCGCTCGGGAAATCCTCCGTATTTATGGAGCTAGTGATAGGAATCGAACCTACAACCTGCTGATTACAAGTCAGCTGCTCTTACCGTTGAGCCACACTAGCATATTTGGCGGGAATAACAGGACTCGAACCTGTGACCCATTGATTAACAGTCAATTGCTCTACCAAACTGAGCCATATTCCCGCGTATTTAATTTGGCGACCTGGAAGGGACTCGAACCCTCGACCTCCAGCGTGACAGGCTGGCATTTCTAACCAACTGAACTACCAGGCCGCATATATAAGTGGTGGGACTAACAGGGCTCGAACCTGTGACCCCCTGCTTGTAAGGGCAGGTGCTCTCCCAGCTGAGCTATAGTCCCGGGAATTAAAATATTGGAGCGGGTGAAGGGGATCGAACCCTCACAGCTGGCTTGGAAGGCCAGAACTCTACCATTGAGCTACACCCGCTTATTTAATTGGTGACCCATAGGGGAATCGAACCCCTGTTACCGCCGTGAAAGGGCGGTGTCTTGACCGCTTTGACCAATGGGCCTTATAATGGTTGCGGAGGTTAGGACTCGAACCTACGACCTTTGGGTTATGAGCCCAACGAGCTGCCAACTGCTCCACCCCGCGATGTTATGATGGTGCCGAAGACCGGAATCGAACCGGTACGAGAGGTAAGTCCCGCAGGAATTTTAAGTCCTGTGCGTCTGCCAGTTCCGCCACTTCGGCATTATCTTTTGTTTTAGTGGAGGCGACACCCAGATTCGAACTGGGGATCAAGGAGTTGCAGTCCATTGCCTTACCACTTGGCTATGTCGCCTTGTTATTATATTAATGGGGTGGATAATGAGAGTTCGAACTCACGACCTCCAGAGCCACAATCTGGCGCTCTAACCAACTGAGCTATACCCACCATATTAATGGTCGAGGTGAAGGGACTCGAACCCCCGGCCCCCTGGTCCCAAACCAGGTGCGCTACCAAACTGCGCTACACCTCGAACTATGTTGTTTTAAATTAATGTGGTGGGCCATCAGGGACTCGAACCCCGGACCTACCGGTTATGAGCCGGGCGCTCTAACCAACTGAGCTAATGGCCCACATTAATTTGGGTAGCGGTAACAGGAGTCGAACCTGTGACCTTTCGGGTATGAACCGAACGCTCTAGCCAACTAAGGCTATACCGCCATATTAATGGTGCCCAGAAATGGAATCGAAACCATCGACACAGGGATTTTCAGTCCCTTGCTCTACCGACTGAGCCTATCTGGGCGGTGGCGGAGAGGGTGGGATTCGAACCCACGTGGCCGTTAAGCATCACTAGTTTTCAGACCTAGCTCCTTAAACCACTCGGACACCTCTCCGTAAATGGTGATCCATCCGCGACTCGAACGCGGGACACCCTGATTAAAAGTCAGGTGCTCTACCGGACTGAGCTAATGGATCATATTTGGCAGGGTATGCAGGGACTCGAACCTACGCATGTAGCAGTCAAAGTGCTATGCCTTACCGACTTGGCGAATACCCTATAATTTAAATGTGGGTGAGCGCACAGGGATTCGAACCCCGGACACACGCCTTAGAGGGCGTTTGCTCTATCCAGCTGAGCTATGCACCCACATTATTTATTTTTTTTAAAAGTAAGTGGGTGCGGATGAAGGGAGTCGAACCCCCACGCCGTAAAGCGCCAGATCACTAAGTCTGGTGCGTCTGCCAATTCCCCACATCCGCGTATTCTTAACTTGTGTTTTGTGGGAGGATGGTGGGATTCGAACCACCGAAATCGTCGATAACAGATTTACCAGTCTGCCCCCTTTGGCCGCTCGGGAAATCCTCCCGTATTTATGGAGCTAGTGATAGGAATCCGAACCTACAACCTGCTGATTACAAGTCAGCTGCTCTACCGTGAGCCACACTAGCATATTTGGCGGGGAATAACAGGACTCGAACCTGCGACCCATTGATTAACAGTCAATTGCTCTACGCAACTGGAGCCATATTCCCGCGTATTTTAATTTGGCGACCTGGAAGGGACTCGACCCTCGACCTTCCAGCGTGGACAGGCTGGCATTCTAACCAACTGAAACTTACCAGGCCCGCATATATAAGTGGTGGGACTAACAGGGCTCGAACCTGTGGACCCCCTGCTTGTAAGGCAGGTGCTCTCCCAGCTGAGCTATAGTCCCGGGAATTTAAAATATTGGAGCGGGTGAAGGGGAATCGAAACCCTCACAGCTGGCTTGGAAGGCCAGAACTCCTACCATTGAGCTACACCCGCTTATTTAATTGGTGGACCCATAAGGGGAATCGAACCCCTGTACCGCCGTGAAAGGCGGTGTCTTGACCGCTTTGACCAATGGGCCTTATAATGGTTTGCGGAGGTAGGACTCGAACCTACGACCTTTGGGTTTATGAGCCCAAACGAGCTGCCAACTGCTCCACCCCGCGATGTTATGATGGTGCCGAAGACCGGAATCGAACCGGTACGAGAGGTAAGTCCCCGCAGGATTTTAAGTCCTGTGCGTCTGCCAGTTCCGCCACTTCGGCATATCACGTAGCTACGTCCTACTCTCCCAGGCAGTTGCCCACCAAGTACCATCGGCGCTAAAGAGCTTAACTTCTGTGTTCGGAATGGGAACAGGTGTATCCTCTTTGCTATTATAACTACATTATTTTTGTATCCATCTCTTGGACAAGTATTATATTAACATTTTCATCAAAAAAAAGTCAATGCTTTTTTAAATTTTTAAAA